>JAVHLL010000027.1:5733-39301 GCA_031082155.1 Thermodesulfovibrionales bacterium
TTTATCGCAAGATTATCTTAACCTTACCTTGAGCTTCACAACTCATATTATCCCATAATTTTATTATGAATTACAATAACATATCCGATAAATCTGTCTGGTATGATTCCCGGTCCGGGAAATAAACACTGGAAAAGAGAGAGACTCTCTGTTAAAATTAAAGCCAATTTGAGGTGAACGGATGGATTTTAAGGAACAGGTTGCGGTTATCACCGGAGGGACGCGCGGCATCGGAAAGGCCATTGCCGAGACTTTGGCAGGGAAGGGCGTAAATCTCGCTGTTGCAAGCAGAAGTGAACAGGACGCACACGAGGTGGCTTCTGCCCTTTCCGATCGAGGAGTCAAGGTGCTTGGGATGAAACTCGATGTCTCGAGAGCGGAAGAGGTCGAGAGAGTCTTTGAAGAAATTCGGAAGGAGCTCGGCAGGATAGATATTCTGGTGAATAATGCCGGCATCACAAAAGACGGACTCCTGATGCGCATGAGCGAAGAGGCATGGGATTCCGTAATGGATATTAACCTGAAGGGAGCTTTCCTCTGTACGAAGGAGGCGATTAAGGACATGGCCAGGCAGCGGTACGGGAGGATTGTCAACATCACCTCGGTTGCCGGTTTCATGGGAAATCCCGGACAGGCGAATTACAGTGCATCCAAGGCCGGTATCGTTGGGTTTACCAAAACAGTTGCAAGAGAATATGCAGGCAGGGGGGTCACAGCGAATGCGGTAGCCCCCGGGTTTATAGAGACTGCCATGACTGATGTCCTTTCTGAAAAGATCAGGGAGGAGATGAAAAAGCTTATTCCTCTGGGGAGGTTCGGTTCAGTCGGGGACATTGCCCATGCGGTTCTCTTTCTCGCTGCACCTGATTCAGGATATATAACCGGACAGGTAATCCATGTGAACGGCGGGATGTATATGTGACAAAACTATCAGCGCCGGTATTCGTGTTTCCTGCATTTCATATCGAGTAACTGGCAACTATGAACCATGAACTAAGAACTATTATGGAGGTGTGTAAATGATCGAAGAAAAAGTGAAAGAAATAATAGCAAAACAGCTCGGAGTGAGCGCTGCAGAGGTTGTCCCCGATGCATCGTTCGTTGAAGACCTCGGCGCTGATTCACTGGATACGGTCGAACTTGTCATGGCGTTTGAAGAAGCTTTCGGAATCGAGATACCTGATGAAGATGCGGAGAAGATTGCCAAAGTCCAGGACGCTATCGAATATATCAATAAAAAGAAAACTGCCTAGCGGGACAAGAATACCCTAATGGAAAAAAAGAAGGTTGTCGTTACCGGGCTGGGACTCATTACCCCACTCGGTATCGGTTTACAAGCAAGCTGGGACGGCATTGTCGGGGGAAGGTCAGGTATTGTCAGAATTACCCAGTTTGATACGTCAGGATTCCCTACCCGGATCGCCGGCGAGGTCAAAAGCTTCAATGCCGAGGACTATATCGAGCTCAAAGAGATTAAAAAGATGGACCGGTTTATCCACTTTGCGCTTGCTGCGGCAGGTATGGCCCTTGATGACGCCGGCCTGAAAATCACGGAGGAAACGGCAGAGAGAACAGGGGTAATCGTTGGTTCGGGCATAGGCGGACTCCATGCGATTGAGCACTATCATTCCGTATTGCTTGAGAAAGGGCCAAAAAGGATAACCCCATTTTTTATTCCAATGCTTATAGTGAACCTTGCATCAGGACAGATATCGATGAAGTTTGGGGCAAAAGGGCCAAACTCAGCGGTTGCGACTGCATGCGCTACCGGCAGCCACGCAATCGGCGATGCCTTCAAGATTATTCAGAGAGGCGATGCTGATATAATGATCGCCGGGGGAACAGAGGCAGTCATCACCCCTCTCGGCATCGGAGGGTTTAACGCAATGAAGGCGCTTTCCACAAGGAACGAAGAGCCTGAGAAGGCGAGCAGGCCTTTTGACAGAGACCGAGACGGATTTATCATGGGAGAAGGGTCGGGGATACTCATACTTGAAAGTATTGAGAGCGCTTTGAACAGAGGGGCTAAAATTTATGCAGAACTCGTGGGATACGGCATGACCGCAGATGCATATCATATTACGTCTCCGTCCCCTCATGGCGAAGGAGCCGCACGATGCATGGCTATGGCTTTGCGGGATGGAAATGTGCAGCCATCAGAGGTGAGTTACATCAACGCCCATGGGACCTCAACGAAACATGGCGACGAACTTGAGACGCAGGCCATTAAAACGGTATTTCAAGAGGATGCATACAGAATCCCTGTTAGTTCAACGAAGTCCATGACAGGACATCTCCTTGGCGCAGCCGGTGGTGTTGAGGCTATTTTTACAGCCCTTAGCATTTACCATGACCTGATTCCTCCAACGATCAATCTTGATAATCCCGATCCCGAATGTGATCTCGACTATGTTCCTCATCTCGCGAGAAGATCCGATGTCCGGTATGCCTTGACCAATTCGTTCGGATTCGGTGGAACAAACGCCTGTCTCCTGTTCGAAAAATTTGAAAGCTAGCCCGTTTTTTTCACAATGCAGAATAATGAATTTATCGCATTAGAACAGTCTCTCGGATATTCTTTCCGGGACAGACAGCTTCTTATAGAAGCATTGACACACCGGTCTTTTTATCACGAGCATCCCGATCAGGCATATGCGTACAATGAAAGGCTTGAATTCCTCGGTGATTCAGTCCTCGGGTTTGTAATCGTTGAGTATCTCTATTCTCTGGAAAGCAAGCTTCCGGAATCGGTAATGGCCAAGACAAAGTCCTATATCGTCAAGGAGGCGGTGCTCTCCGATCTGGCTTCACGCATATCGCTTGGCAAGTACCTCCGTCTCGGGAAAGGAGAAGATACGACAGGGGGAAGAACAAAAAGGTCCCTGCTCGCAGACGCTATCGAAGCTATATTGGGTGCGCTTTACCTAGATGGCGGATTAGGGGAGGCACGAAGCCTAATCCTAAGATTTTTGAAAGAAAAAATTGATTCCATCATCAGTTCCGGTGAATTTCACGATTTCAAAACAGAGTTGCAGGAAAAGACCCAGATGCTCTTCGGTTCGATACCGACCTACAAAATCATCAAGCAGGAAGGGGAAGAACACAAGAAAATATTTACCATAGAAGTGCATATAGCCGGGGAACAATACGGGACAGGTATCGGCAAAAGCAAGAAAGAAGCAGAAATCTCCGCCGCGAAAGAAGCTCTCAAAAAACTCTCACTGTAATCGTTTGTCAGTACGTTTGACGATCCAACACTTTTTTGGTAACGTTTCATTTATGAGGCCTGTCTCTGCAGGGAACAAGACAGGATCACACAATGCTGGAATAAGACCAAAGGAGGTGAATCTCGTGGCAAAAGATCCGGTTTGCAACATGGACGTTGATGAAAAAAAGGCTGCCGCAACGAGTGTGTATAAAGGAGAAACATATTATTTTTGCGCGAAAATCTGCAAAGAGAAATTTGAAAAGGAGCCGGAGAAGTATAGAAAGCAAGAAGAAGGTTAACACGGGCAGGCCCTGCCAAGTCCAACGCAGGAATATTGTTTCACAATGTGTATGCTGAACCGGTAAAGGAAAAGACACTGACCGCTACGTTTAGTAGGGTAGATTCAGGAACAGGAGAACCATTTATCGCCTGCCATAACCTCTCTCACATGGAGGCAGGGATGGCGAACCTTGTGAAAATGTTGCTACCACAATTATGGAAAGGCAACAGATAAAGGAGGCAATATAAAATATGTACGCGGCAATTTTTCAGGACAGCATTTCAGTTCAGTGGGGCGGCTACGGCCAGGGTATGAGCCCGGGCATGATGAACTGGGGATATGGCATGGGCTGGTTCATGGGAATCGTGAATATAATTTTCTGGGTGGCTGTTATCGTCGGCGTTATTTACCTCATCAAGTGGCTCGCCGCTTCATCCCGGCAGGGAGGGAACCAGGCGAAGACAGAGGATTCAGCAATGGAAATACTCAGGAAACGGTATGCGACAGGTGAAATAAGCAAAGAGGAGTTTGAGGAAAAGAAAAGGGACCTGGAAAAATAACGGCAGCCCATAGAAAAACAGACTGCCGATACAATTGTCGGGGCTTCGTAAAAAGATCGTTAGAAAGCAGCTACTATTTGAATGGTAAATCTGTTATCCCGCATAACATCATCCGGTTTGTCTGTCTGTGTCCAGTATTCTACAAAACCTTTTATATTCTCCGTGAAATAATATCCCACGTTCAGAGTCAACTCTTTATATTTATCGTTTCCGTCATTTTCCTCATAGCTGTCAAACCGAATAAGAGGAACTATAAGGGGTCGTGTGTCTTTTTTCCAGACATAAAATGCCTGGGTATACCATGCATTATTGTCCTCACTCCCCGATGTCTCCCGGTCGTCCTTTGCATGAAGATATGCGCCAGTTAATCTAACATTGGAATAATCTACCTGAAGATCGAACCCATACCGGCTGAAATCCCTCTCTATATCGTCTTCATCCCACTTGCCAGAGATACCAAATGTACCTAAGGTTAATTCAGGGATGACATCCACTGCAAGCCGACCATGAAAATTATTTGCATTCTTCCCCTCAGCATCATCGGCAACACCACTAAAACCAACACTATAGAATAATTTTTCGAGTGACCTGCCGTATAATGCAATAGTCTGACGGGCAGCACTGAGGGTTCCTTCGTTATCAGCTCCGCCGAATGGATTGTCGATAACCGAATAGGCGCCTCTTGTCAATTTTCTTTTTTCTGACAATGTATCATAAGGGTCCGCCCATAATACCGGCGAGTAAGACAATTGGATGTTAAATGCTTTCATCGGATGATATCCAAGAACACCGATGCTGATTTCAGGCTCAAAATCATTCTCATCCTCTGCTTCTATCTCAAGGAAACCCGACACATTCTTATACAACAGCCCCGCTACCATTAGCTCCACTTCATGTAATGCTCTTACTTTCCTGACATCGCTCTTTTTCTCATCATATGGTCGGGATACGATAACCGCAGTAAGGGGGATATGTCTGTCCCATTGCAGGAAATCGGAAATTACCTCAGTTTGTTCATTGCCGGGGAACTTATAGCCATTTTCCTTAAAAGTCCTCCCCACCTGATTCAACTGGGGCCATGCCAAGTGACAACTACCACAGTTCATCTGATACTTTCTTGCAAAGGCCGGGATCGCATTTGAATCTTCCGGAATCAAAGATACGCAGAGAAATACCATAGCAGCTATTAATATCGTTATTACGGAAAAACGTCTCATAATGTCCACCTCCTTTTATCAGCTTGCTCCATCAAAGATGGATCCTTACTTCAGGCTACTTTGGTTGCATCAGGTTCAAACCTTGTTCAGAGGTTATGTATGCGTATAATTCTTTAGCCTGTTTATCCATTATTGTTCCTTGAGAAAATGGGGGCATAGGTGCGGTTGGATTGCGAATAAAGGCAAGAAAAGTCTGATAATCTGTTAATTTAGGGGAACCTTTTATTGGTTTAGCAGGGTTGACTATGTTACCACCATTTTGGTGACAAGCCCGACAATGAGCATTAAATATATCAGCTCCGGCGGATGGTAATGAAGACTGTTGTGATTCTTCACCTTGAACTAATCCTGCCAAGTTGTATCCAATCTTATCTTCTCCCAGTAATCCTAATAGCCCGTGGGTCAATGCAAGAATTATTGAAACAGCAGCGAAGCTATGATGCCACTTAAAGTATAATCGACTACCTTTTTTCTTAAGAACAGCCACTAATGCAGTTGCACAAAAAAGAATGAAGGCAAGAAGACCTAAATATGTTATTAAGGAGACGCCAAGAATTTTATAATAGGCAATTTCCGTTAACATTTTTGTTCCTCTACTTCTTTCCTGTTATGAATAGACATCTTATGAAAAACCATCCCGTTTAATTCTTCTTTGAAACCAATATCATTATAGCAAACTTCGATGGTGAGGGCTTTTCGTGAAGAAACCTGCGGCAGAGACCGCTGGGTGTAATAATTATGAAGAATATTCAAAAACTTTGCAGGGAGGTGATTTCCTATGTCACGCCAAATCGTTATCAGGGGGCAAAGAGGTGTGTTGTTCAGAAAGAATGCAATGGTATGTAAAAAGTAGTGGGGTGAGGATACGCCGGTCATTGTCATAGGGCAGAATCTCCTGAGAGCACCTCCTACAAAGGTCAAGTTCTTGAGGTTGCTTCTATCTCCTTTAGCTCTTTGGATAAAAAGTAGTTCAAAACTGTTCGTATGCCTACTATAGCTGCAAGTTGTCCAAGGTCTTCCCATGTTGGTGAGATAGCTGTTTTCAAAATATCGGCAGCTATTAAGAACTCAAGCGCCACTGACAATATATGTCCGAGATGTGTTCTACTTTCCGTCATTGCTTTATACTCTTGACGGAAAAGAAATGTTTTTCTCATGTAGATTACCAAGGCTCCAAGCATACCGATAATAATAAAAACTACCGCGATAGCTTCTGCTACTATTGCGGTGTAATTTGCTATCAGCTTTACAATATCTTGCATGAATAAGCACCTCCTTTTGCAAGTGATATACTCTTTGAAAAATTATCGTTTCATTCTTTCAATAGAAGATTATTTTGTTCGTTTCGTTGAAATACCCAATGGTTTATATAGCGGGCACCAACCTATTGCACTCGTCAGAAGCAGAATTATTGCAAAAGTCCCCAAAATAATACCCCATGTGCCGGATATGTTCCCTGTAAGAATCAGTATCCCAAGAATGACAGCAATGATCGTTCGAATAATACGGTCGGCAATTCCCATGTTTTTCGTCATATAAAATTATCTCCCAGCATTATCATTTAGGCAAAATTCCTGCAGTCTGTATATTACGTTGAAAAAAAGAGAGAGGCAGCCGGATACCCTCCGGCTGCCTGATGCAAAAGACAATTTGCGCTACCAGCACCCCTGAGGAGCCTTTTCATGTATCTTTTCCTGGAGTTCACGGATGTCTTTTTCAAGTTTCGTAACAGTTTCAGGCGTGGTTTTGGGATTACGAATCATTTCAAAATATTCGTATCTCTTGGTATGCAACTCTTTCCTCATTCCGGCAGTATCGTCAAAGAATTTCTGGCAGGCTTCGTTCTGCTGAGAATAGCCCGGACCCATCATGGCCATAGCCGCCGCCCATCATGCCGCGTCCCATCATGCCTGGACCCATACCGTAACCACCGCCCATCATCCCCGGTCCCATCATGCCGTAGCCACCACCCTGTCCTAAATTTTGGCCGCAATAGGGACAGTAATTCCAACCTTGCCCGCCACCCATCATTCCCGGTCCCTGGGCATATGCAAGAACGGCGACGAGAAGCACTACTAAAAAACCTGTCAGGACAATAGCTCTTTTCATACGTTCACCTCCTTTCATCCTGGTTGTTTTATTCACTGTATATCAAATTCCATGCCTTTCTGCAAGCTGTTGATTCTGCTGCTTTCCTTCCACTCATATCCCATAGAATTAGGGCATTTTGCCCGTGCCGCATCCCAAAATGTCCGGATGAGAAAATGAGAGAATTGTGAAAATATAATAGAATCAAAATATTACGCTCTGGCACTGTTCTTGTTACATATAGGATAAGGAGCAATCTGGGGGTATACAGTTTGGATGCACGGAAGATGAAAAAGACGAAGAGAATGATGTTTTTGTATTTCATATTCTATGTTTTCTCCTTGTGTTTCACCTATGAGAGGCGCTGCAACTCTCAGTTAAGAAAAGGCAGCAAGAAGGAGGTGACACAGAGATATACTATTTACGGAGGAAAGAGGGGCCATCTTGCAAGAATAATGCAGGAAGTTATGTTGCGCCTGAAATGTTTTCAAATTTAGAGGGAGGAAAAAACAATGAGAACAATATTTTTCGCGGCAGTAGTAGTAACATTCCTCGCCTCATCTGGATATACCCAGATGGGCGGTGGCATGATGGGTGGACAGAAGGCTGAAGCTGGCAAAGGACAGATGATGCAGCAGCAAGGGATGATGCAACAGAAAGGAATGATGGAGCAGAATCAGATGATGGGCGGCATGATGAATATGACGGGCTCAATGTCCGGGATGATGGGTGATATGTCGGGAATGATGAAGAACATGACTCCCGAGAGGATGAAAGGTATGTCGGGCCTTATGAAGGACATGTCGAAGCAGATGACAGAGATGTCTGCGATTATGGAAAAAGGCAAGGCTACGGAGCAGGAGATGAAGAAGTTGAACGAGTCAATGCAAAAAATGCAGAAGACGATGTCCGGGTGGGGAAAGAAAAAGTAAAGGAGCTTTCTACAAAGCGGCCCCTCCCTGGTTTAGGGTGGGGTTCGCTGCAAAATCATCCATTTTTTATTTTCAGGTAGTTTTGCATTTATAGACAAATCATTTGCATTGTTAAGAAATGATTATTGAACACAAATCATGCAGGACATATGCATTGTTCAAATGTACTTTCAGGTTATCATGGGAGAGAGAGGAAGAAAGCAGTGGAGAGGAATAGATGAAAGTCACAGACCCTGTTTGTAAAATGTCGATTGAAGATACAAAAGCAGTTGCTACTGCAACATACAAAGGAACGAAATATTATTTTTGTGCAGAACAGTGCAAGGTGGAGTTTGACAAAGACCCTGAAGTGTATATCAAAGAGGATATGCCCGCGCCAAAATTGATGATGCTTTCTCGGAAAAAAGAGGAAAAAGGAAAGGCTGTTTTCCAAACAGTGAAAGACCCTGTCTGCGGAATGGATGTTGATCCGGAGAAAACCGATCTAAAATATGAATATAAGGGAGAACAGTATTTTTTCTGCAGCAGGCACTGTCTGGAAAAGTTCAGGAAAAATCCGGCGAAAATACTCCTGGGAGAAGTGCGCCGGGACCTTGAAGTACCGGCCCCTCAGGGGACTATTTACACCTGTCCAATGGACCCCGAAGTGAAGCAGGAAGGCCCGGGGTCATGCCCGAAATGCGGCATGGCACTTGAACCGCTTATGCCCTCAATGGTAACGAAAACTGAATGGACGTGTCCGATGCATCCGGAGATTGTGAAAGACGAACCTGGGAGTTGCCCGATCTGCGGGATGGCGCTTGAGCCAAGGACCGTAACACTGGAAGAGGAAAATCCTGAGTTACTTGATATGACACGCCGTTTTAAAATAAGCGCGGTACTCAGCGTCCCGGTTGTCTTTCTTGCAATGCACCATATGATCCCCGGATTTTTTCTCGACACCTATATAAATCCCTGGTGGCTGAGAATGCTTGAGTTTGTTCTCACGACACCTGTTGTCCTCTGGGCTGGCTGGCCTTTCTTTGTGCGGGGATGGCAATCGGTTGTGAACCGGAATCCCAATATGTTCACCCTCATCGGGTTGGGGGTTACTGTTGCCTATGTATATAGTGTAGTTGCAACCTTTTTCCCGAAAATATTCCCTGCGTCTTTCAGGGGAGAGGGGGGGAAGGTCGGAGTGTATTTCGAGGCTGCGGCAGTTATTATTACCCTGGTACTCCTGGGACAGGTCCTGGAACTGAGAGCACGGGGGCAGACAGGTGCAGCAATCAGGACCCTGCTTGGTCTCGCACCCAAAACAGCACGCCGCGTAAAAGCCGATGGTTCAGAGGAAGATATACCGCTTGAGCATGTTGCTCCGGGTGACCTGCTCAGGATCAGGCCGGGAGAGAAAGTCCCTGTCGATGGAATTGTAACGGAAGGTTTAAGTTCTGTAGACGAATCCATGATCTCCGGAGAGCCGATTCCTGTTCAGAAGCAAACAGGGGACCGTATCATAGGAGCAACGGTGAACGGCACGGGGACACTGGTTATGAAAGCGGAAAAAGTAGGCGCCGGGACGCTCCTTGCACAGATTGTTCAGATGGTGGCTGAGGCGCAGCGGAGCAGGGCCCCAATCCAGAAACTGGTAGATATTGTTGCTGCATATTTTGTTCAGATAGTCGTAGCTGCGGCAATTGCAACCTTTGTTATCTGGATCTGGATCGGACCAGAGCCCCGTTTTGCCTATGCGCTTATCAATATGGTTGCGGTCCTTATTATCGCCTGCCCCTGTGCCCTTGGTCTGGCAACACCAATGTCTATTATGGTGGCAACCGGAAGGGGCGCTTCCTCAGGAGTACTCTTCAGGAACGCTGAGGCAATTGAAGTGATGAAGAAAATAAATACCCTTGTTGTGGATAAAACAGGGACGCTCACTATCGGAAAACCGAAGGTTGTTGAAATCCTTCCGGCTGAAGGATGGGATGATACCTCAATGCTTCTCTATGCAGCAAGTATCGAGAGGGGGAGCGAACACCCCCTGGCTGCTGCAATAGTATCAGAAGCGCTTGAGAAGAAAGTTGAGGTAAAAAATGTGGAGTCTTTTCAGTCCGTAACCGGCAAGGGGGTGACGGGTCAGGTAGAGCGTCGTGATGTCGCGCTCGGAAATGCAAAACTCCTCGAAGACCTCGGGATCAAATCCTCTGATCTTGTCCGGAAGGCCGAACAAATGCGTTCCGAAGGACAGACGGTAATGTTCCTTGTCGTGGATAAGAAGATTGCAGGGCTTATCGGAGTTGCAGACCCGATAAAAAAGACAACACCCGAGGCGATCAAACAATTGCACGGAGAGAATATAAAAATCGTGATGCTCACTGGAGACAACCGCACCACTGCCGAAGCCGTTGCAAAGAAGCTGGATATTGATGAAGTTGTAGCGGAAGTGTTGCCTGATCAGAAAGCAGAGCAGGTCCGCCGTTTCCAGGAAGCAGGGAGGATTGTTGCGATGGCCGGTGACGGGATAAACGATGCCCCTGCGCTTGCCCAGGCCCATGTCGGCATTGCCATGGGCACAGGGACTGACGTTGCAATGGAGAGCTCCGGCGTGACCCTTGTGAAAGGAGATCTCAGAGGGATTGTACGGGCACGTATACTGAGCAGGCTCACCATGCGGAACATCAAACAGAACCTGTTCTGGGCTTTTGTCTATAATTCTATCGGGGTGCCGATTGCTGCAGGCGTGTTATATCCGTTCTTCGGCATCCTGCTGAGTCCGATGATAGCGGCTGCTGCAATGAGTTTCAGCTCGGTGTCGGTTATCGGAAATGCCCTGAGGCTGAGGAGGGCAAAACTTTAGAAATGCATATCAAGAATGTCATTGAATAGGAATGACAATTCCAAACACGAGGAGGGATAAATGGCTTACTATTTCAGTAAAATCTTGCAGATGTCATTTGATGAAGCTGTTGCAAGGGTAACTGAAGAACTGAAAGACGGAGGGTTCGGAATACTTACCGATATCGACGTCCAGGCAACGCTCAAGAAGAAACTCGATGCAGATTTCAGGAAATACCGGATCCTCGGCGCATGCAGCCCGCCCTATGCCTATCAGGCGCTGCTGGCTGAGGACAAGATCGGCACGATGCTCCCATGCAATGTGATCGTACAGGAAATTGCTGAGGGAAAAGTAGAGGTTGCGGCGATAGACCCTATTGCGTCTATGCAGGCAATTCAGAATCCTAAATTGGGGAGCATTGCCATAGAAGTACAGGCGAAATTGAAAAAGGTGATTGATAACCTGTAACTCCTTGCACTTGCCTAAGCCTGAAGTGATATCGAATCTCGGTGTTCGGGTTCACCGTGCATCTTACTTGTGCTCAAACAGGGTTTTGACCTCATTCATCAGTTCATTGATGTCTTTGAATTGCCGGTAGACCGAGGCAAACCGTACATATGCGACTTTATCGAGTTCTCTCAGCGATGACATCACTTCTTCGCCGACCCAGGTGCTCGGAATTTCCTTCACATTCAGGCCGATAAGTTTCTTTTCGATTGAGTCAGTGATATCTTCGAGTGTCTCCATGCCTATCGGTCTTTTTTCACAGGCTTTTTTCAGTCCGGTCACGACCTTGGACCGTTCATAGGGTTCCCGTCTCCCGTCTTTCTTGATGACCATGGGAATGATATCTTCGACCCGTTCGTATGAGGTAAAACGCTTCGCGCACTTGAGGCACTCACGTCTCCGGCGTATCGCATTGCCTTCACGGCTGGTCCGTGAATCAATGACCTTGTCTTCGAGGTTTCCGCAGAAAGGACATTTCATGGATATAAGACTCCCGGTTTCTGGCGCAGTTTCATATTTCTGTCATTCTGGCTTGTCCAGAATCTTTCTTGCGATCCCATACGGCTACAAGAGTTTGGAAAGATTCCCGACAAGCGGGAATGACACTGAAAACAACAATTCAATTTTCAGATGCCCAGTGGTCTCTGTCGCAAGGTGTTTAGGATTTCGTGCTTGAGATTTGTTTTTCAGTATATGGGAAATTTCACGCAGAGCGATTGGGCATTTTGCATCAGCCTCGCAATTGTCTCCGGGTCGTTGTTGTTCTCTATTATCGATGAAATCATATCGGCGATTTTGGTCATCTCCGCGCTTCCCATGCCCCTTGTGGTAACGCAGGGAGTGCCGAGCCTGATTCCGCTTGTTATGGCCGGTGACCTCTCATCATAGGGAATAACATTTTTATTCACGGTTATTCTCGCTTGTCCAAGGACGCTTTCCGCGTCTTTGCCCGTAATATTCTTATTCGTGAGGTCCACGAGCATCATATGGTTGTCAGTCCCGCCGGATATGATCTTAAAGCCTCTTCCCAGCAATTCTTCAGCGAGTTTCTTTGCGTTCTGTATGACTTTTGCCTGGTAATCCTTAAATCCCGGACTCAGGGCTTCCTTCAGAGCGACTGCTTTAGCCGCAATGACGTGGACGAGGGGACCACCTTGTATGCCCGGAAAAATCGTCTTGTCGATGGCTTTTGCGAATTCCGCTCTGCACATGATCATGCCGCCCCTCGGGCCTCTCAGGGTTTTGTGGGTAGTTGTCGTGACAAAATCAGCGTGAGGGAGCGGTGAAGGATGAAGCCCGGCGGCAACGAGTCCCGCAATATGGGCGATATCAGCCATGAGATAAGCGCCGGTTTCTCTCGCGATGTCAGCGAATACCTTGAAATCGATGCTCCGTGAATATGCGCTTGCCCCAACGAGAATCAATTTCGGTTTCTCTGCAAGGGCGAGGCGCCTCACTTCCTCATAATCTATATATCCTGAATCTCTGTTTACTCCGTAAGAGACAACTTTATAGAAAACTCCGGAAAAGTTCACCGATGACCCGTGCGAGAGATGGCCTCCGTGGCTGAGACTCATGCTGAGTATGGTATCGCCGGGTTTCAGGACCGAAAAGAAAACTGCCATATTGGCCTGAGAGCCCGAATGCGGTTGAATATTCACATGTTCAGCGCCGAATAATTTTCTGGCGCGTTCGGTTGCGAGGTTCTCAACAACATCCGCGTATTCACACCCGCCGTAATAACGTTTGCCGGGATATCCCTCTGCGTATTTATTGGTGAACACAGAGCCCTGCACTTCGAGGACAGCCGGACTTGTGTAATTCTCGGATGCAATGAGGACTATATTCATCTGCTCCCGCTCGATCTCATCCTGTATCGCCTGGTATACTTCCGGGTCGGTATTCTTCAGATTCTCGAAGTTCATTTCTTTAAGTTTTCCTCAATTTTCGTAATTTTTTCGAGTCGCCTGCAGTGTCTCTCCCCCTCGAAAGGTGTCGAGACCCAGGTCTGTACGATCTCTCTCGCGAGATCCCTCCCTACGATACGTCCACCGAGGACGAGTATATTGGCGTCGTTATGGAGTCTGCTCATTCTCGCTGTGAAGAGTTCATTACAGAGAGAAGCACGAATGCCCGGGAATTTATTGGCAACAATAGACATCCCGATACCGGTGCCGCAAATCAGGATGCCCCTTTCGATTTCTCCTTTTGAAACAGCCAGGGAGACCTTTTCACCAAAGTCCGGGTAATCTACCGATTCAGAGCGGTCAGTCCCGAAGTCAATGGCCTCGATCTGGAGATTATTCAGAAGGGAAATAACCTCTTTTTTCAGTTCAACCCCGGCGTGGTCACAGCCAATAGCGATCTTCATTCTAGAATTTCGAACACAAAATATCTTAATCTTATCCGAGAGGAGAACGGGAAGTCAAGCGTCCTGTTTGTCCTGTTTTTTTATGTCTATTCTTGGGAAAAGGGGCAAACCCTTGTTCAACTTTCTCCCATGCTCTGTTCTGCCCCATTGGACTTCGAATGCAAGGTCCAGCGATGAAAAATCTCCCGGGAGATTCAGCTGATCCCATATTTTCTCTGCGGTGGCGGGCATGAAAGGGTAGAGGAAGAGCGCTATGTGGCGAAGGGACTCCGCAAGTGTGTAAAGGATGTTCGAAAGCATATCCAGGTCTGTTTCCTTCCATGGAGCCGAATGCTGGATATATTCATTGATCTCGTTGATGAACGACCAAAGCTGGATCAGGGCCGCATTGAATTCGAGTTTGCCGAGACTGCTGTCGTATTTTCTGAAAAGACTGGTGTCAGGATCAGATATCCATGCCTTTACTTTTTTCTCGAATTCGTCCCGGTCTTTCTTCGGCACGGGCTCCGGGACGATACCATCCCTGTATTTTTCTATCATCGTGAGAGACCGGCTC
Source organism: Thermodesulfovibrionales bacterium (assembly GCA_031082155.1). Lineage (GTDB taxonomy): Bacteria > Nitrospirota > Thermodesulfovibrionia > Thermodesulfovibrionales > SM23-35 > JAKLQR01. The sequence continues at coordinate 20,268 of JAVHLL010000027.1, forward strand.
ACCAGATTGCCCAAATCATTCGCGAGGTCGGTGTTGAACCTGCTGATCAGTGCATGTTCGGAAAAATCACCATCGAGACCGAAAGGGACTTCTCTGAAAAGGAAATATCTGAAAGCGTCAGCGCCGAACTTATCGGCTATTTTATGAGGGTCTACCACATTGCCGAAAGATTTGGACATTTTTTTCCCTTCGATAGTCCACCACCCGTGTGCGAAGATATTTTTTGGGAGGGGCAACCCGAGCGCCATGAGCATCGTCGACCAGTAAATGGCGTGTGTGGTAAGGATGTCTTTCCCGATCAGATGATGGTCAGGTGGCCACCACTTACTCCCTCCGTCCCCTTTCGGAGGGGTATTGTCAGAGAAAGATGGCACAAGGTATTTTGTTGCGGAATAATAATTAAGGAGTGCGTCAAACCATACATATGTTACGAATTTATCATCAAACGGAAGTGGAATTCCCCATGAGAGCCGCTGCTTCGGTCTTGATATGCAGAGATCACCAAGCTGGTTGTTTGTGAGAAACCCTACTACCTCATTTTTCCTGGTCTCAGGCAGGACGTATGTAGGATTTTCCCTGATATGCTGTATGAGCCTGCCCTGATATTTCGACATAAGGAAGAAATAATTCTCTTCGGTGATATATTCTACGGGTCTCTTGCAGTCAGGACACTTTCCGTCTTCAACTTCTTTTTCTGTCCAGAAGCGCTCGTCAGGGAGACAGTACCAGCCGGAGTAGAGTCTCTTTTCGATTTCCCCTCTCGTGAAGAGTTCCTGGAGAATATCCTGGACGATCTTCCTGTGTTCCTGATCCGTAGTACGGATAAAGGCATCGTTTTTTATGGTGAGTTTTTTCCAGAGGACCTTGAAGTTTCCGACCATGGCGTCAGCGTGTTCCAGCGGAGTATTGCCTTTTTCCTGTGCCGCCTTCTCTACCTTCTGGCCGTGTTCGTCAGTTCCTGTCAGAAAAAAAACTTCATTCCCCTTCAGTCTGTTGTAGCGGGCAAGAATATCCGCTGCCACGGTGGTGTATGCATGACCGATATGCGGTACATCATTCACATAATAAATCGGGGTAGTTACATAGAAGGTACGTTTCATTTGCCGGGCACCGTCTTTGGAGGAAATTTCTTCCTCCGTCTCTTCGGACGCCATTTCTTCCGTTTTTCTTTCTTCTCCTCCTGCTTCTCCGGTTGCAGGGCAGTCTGCCCCGCTTCTGCAGCAGGACGTTTTCCCAGTTGCGATTGCGCAGGGGGTTCCTCAGTGGGCAAAAGTGCGTTATTTGAGACCACTGCTATTTCTTCTTCTCTCTCATCGGGCACTGATAGGGATTCTTCTTCCAGAAGCATGGTATCTTTCTGTAGTGTCTCAGAATATTCATATCCGAGACAGCACATAAGACGTCCGCATACCCCGGACAGTTTCCCCGTATTGAGCACAAGTTCCTGTTTCTTTGCCATCTTGATCGAGACTGGTTCAAAAGTTATCAGGAACCGTTTGCAGCAGACTTCCCTTCCGCAGATGCCGAGGCTGCCTATCATCCGTGCGCCGTCCCTGACCCCTATCTGCCGCATTTCGATCCTCGTCTTGAAGCGGGACGCAAGATCTTTTACCAGCTCTCTGAAGTCTATTCTCTTATCAGCAGTGAAATAGAAAATAATGCGCTTCCTGTCCAGTGTGGCTTCGGTGCAGATCAGCTTCATGGGAAGCCCCCGGGCCATGATCCTTTCAAGACAGAAAGTTTTTGCTTCTGCTTCGAGTTTTTTGTTCTCTTCTCTCTGGAGGAGATCTTCTTCAGTTGCCTTCCGGATGATTTTTTTCCGTTTATTCCCCGGGTCTTCCTCTCTATGCCGTCCTTCAATAACGGTTCCGATGTTCAGCCCGAGTTCAGACTCAACGACGACAAGGTCGCCTTTCTCCACTTCTGCTCCGTCAACTTCGAAATCATATATTTTCCCGCATTGTTTGAATCGTATCCCGACTATTTCAGACATAGTGAACTCCGAAGGTCTTTCTTAACAGGGAACCGGTATAGTTCCATGTCAGCGCTTTATTTAAATGAAACCGGAAATGCCCTCTGATGGAATTCAGAGTCCGGTGAATTTTTATTATACCCTGCAGGTCTGTTTCCCTGCTCAGTTTTTCGATATCTGTCTTCAGATCTCTGTTGATAATGACCGCTGCTTCGCCGCTTACATGCCATGCTGCCATGTCCCTGAGGAAGATCAGGATGAATTCAAACCATCGTTCCATCTCTTCTTTTGAAGCCCAGCCGTCTTTTTCAGCACGCAGCATTTCCTCGATAAGTTGTACGAATGCCGACCTCTCTTCGATTATATCGCCGGGCATTGCATTTCCCGGACGACCCATGGAAAGCCTGATAAGGTCAGAGAGCTGCAGATCATCTTCCGGAAGATATTTCTCTCTCCCGTGAGGTGATGTTACAGTTTTCCCGGATTTTTTTTCTTTTCCCCGCAGATGACGGACCATGATTTTTTTCAGGACCTCTTCGCATGCACCGTCAGAAAGGGGCGCAAATCGTATCGTTGAACAGCGTGAACGTATGGTATCGGGGAGAAGGTCAGGACTCGATGAGATAAGAATAATAAGGCTGTCCTGTGGAGGTTCCTCGAGAGTTTTGAGAAAAGCATTCGCAGCAAAGGGGTTCATGGCTTCTGCATCGTCCACAATGACAACTTTTTTCCTCCCTTCGAATGCTTTCAGGGCGAGAACGTCGTCAATCGCCCTGATTTCTTCTATCCTGATCTGACCGCCTTCAGGGGATATGAGCAGAAAATCCGGATGAATGCCGGCCGTGATCTTTTTGCATGAAGGACATTCATCACAGGCATCGAGAGCGCCTGTGTATCCTTCTCTTTTTTTAGGATACCCCTGCTCATTCCCCCCCTTGGTAAGGTGGGGAGAAGAGGGGGTAAGGCAATTTAGTGTTTTGGCAAGATTGAGTGCGGTAAATTTTTTCCCAATACCCGAATCACCGGTAAAAAGATAGGACGAGGGGATCCTTTCCCTCTCAATTGTCTTGAGCAGAATGGTTACAGCCCTGTCCTGTCCGATAACATCCCTTAATGCCATATCAGTTCTTCAGTAAAAAGCACACCTATATCATGACGAAACCATATCCAGCACCATATTCAGTACTCTCTTGCGGACTTCCTCCTTCTCCAGAGAAGCATCGATTAATCTTATTCTCTCCGGTTGCTGTGCCGCAAGTTCCAGAAATCCGTTCCTCACCCGTTTATGAAAACCGATATCCTCAAGTTCAATCCTGTCAGTCTTGTTGATCCCCTTGTTTCTGCGCAGCCCGGTTTCCACGTCAAGATCGAGCAACAGGGTGATGTCAGGCTGCATTCCCTTTGTAGCGATGTTGTCAAGCGAATGGAGAAGGTGCAGGGCGATGCCTCTTCCATAGCCCTGATAAGCGATTGTGGAATCGGTAAAACGGTCTGTAATAACGACAGCTCCCCGGTTGACAGCGGGAATGATGACCTGTGCAAGGTGTTGAGTTCGGGATGCAAAGTAGAGGAAAAGTTCAGTAAGCGGCGTTATCTCCTGATGATCCGGCGAGAGAAGGATTTCTCTTATTTTACGGCCGATCTTTGTTCCGCCCGGCTCTTCAGTCAGGACTACATCGAACCCCTTCTCCCTCAGGCGCTCAAAAAGAAGACTTGCCTGAGTTGATTTCCCTGTTCCTTCAATACCCTCAAAAGAGAGGAAGAAGCCTTTTTTCATGATGATTCTCTCAGAAGTTGCTTCAATTCCTGCAGAACCCTAAACACTGTTTCTGCTTCTTCAACACTCCGTGAACCGGTTCCACAGGACGGAGTAAGGAGTATCCGGGAGCTGAGGAGTGCCACAGGGATATGCTTCGATAACAATGCTATCCCGGCATCGAAGCGCTCTTTCAGAGAACCGGGGGTCTCTGTTCGGATTTGGTCAGTGGTCGGTACGATTCCCCATGCAAGGTATCCGCCGTTTTTCAGGAATTCTATAAACTCGCCGGGGTAAAGGGAGACCGATTCGAGATAATCATATGCGTCGAAACTGATAATCCTGACGCCGCTCTGAATAACAAGAGGCCAGTCCGCCTTGCTGCAACAGTGGATTCCCGGAATCCCCCCAGCATGAAGAATAGTATCGGAAGTCTCTTTCAGGAGCCTTAGCGCCTCTTCCATACTGACGCCAAGATATGCTGATGTGCCAAGCGCCGAGAGGATCGGTTCATCGAGAAACAGAATCACCTGATCTGCAGACTGCCGGAGCAGGTCTGCCTGCCAGCGAATCTTTGCCTTCAGGAGGAGGAGAGAGACCTCTCTCAGTTCTTCATCAAAATACACAGGCCTCCCGCTGGTATCTTTCAGCCCGAGGGTGAAGGTCAGCGGGCCTGTAACCTGTCCTTTCAGCGCAGGGTAACGCCTGTCTTTTATCGTTCTGAGAAATGCGTACAATCCCCTTGCATACCCTTCAGAGACAGAAATCTTCAGATCCTCCGAGCAGGTTTCATAAAACCTCATCAGGGAATCGCTGTTATCCCTCTCCATCAAAACGGTTTCTCTCTTGTCGTCGATTTTCAGAAAGGGCATTCCCTCGGAAAACTGAGGTATCATGAATTCGCGGAAGGAGAGCGCCGGAAGTTGCGGCCAGAACGGGATCTCACAGGAGCCGAGCACAAGCTTGCATGCCTCATTGGGATTGTCATGAGGAAGACTGCCGATGCCTGTTGTTGCGAAAGGAAGTATCATCTTAAGATGATACTCTAAATCAGAGTTCTTAAGTCAAGAGAAGGAGGGAATCGGTAGATGATTGGTAGGATGCTCTACGGAATTTCTTCTCCGGCCCTCTCAGATGAGATAAGTCTCCTCCTGTTCACCACAAAACGGATACACAGGAGGAGGTCTTAGCCCCTGAGTGAAACAGAAACAATCTATTTATTTTTTCTCCTCTGGAATTTTGTCTTTTTCCTGAGCTTTTTGTGTTTGTGTTTGCTCATTTTTTGCTTGCGCCACTTTTTAACGTTTCCCACTCATCCACCTCCTTTGACAGTTGACAGTAAAAAGTTAAAAGTGAAAAGTTAAAGTAATGATATTTTTAACTCTTAACTCTTAACTCTTAACTTAGGTTTATACTCTCTTGCCTGATCCATAAATGCTTCAAGTTGTATTGCAATAGTAGGCGACTCAGTACCATCATAAGGGATACTCAAACAGGGGACACCATAGTCCCTGTTCACACCCCTCAGGAGTGCGGTAACAATCGTGCCTGGCATACAGCCGAACGGCATAGCATTGATGATGCCGGAGGCTCCTCGTTCAAGGAGGTCAATGCATTTCCCGATACTCAGAATAGCCTCCCCCTCGAATGAATCATGTATATATGGGGAAGCCTTTACAAGTATATTTTTTGTGTCCGGCTCCTTCAGTGTTCTCAGAAAGCCCTCAAAATAATGGGCGAACCTGTGTTCGATCTTCTTCTGGAAATATTTTTTCAAAAGAAAATTAATAATAACAGACTTCTCCTTTTTTAACAACGCCTTTCTTAACCCCATCAGGTTTACATAATAGATCCACTCCTCCATCGGGGCAAGCCATACCTCGCCGCCAAGCGCCTCAATCTTCTTCACAAGGTTCTCGTTCGAGAATTTGTGTGACCGCACGAAAATTTCACCAATAACGCCGACGAGAGGTTTCCTCTCCCCGGACACCGGTAGATTTTCGAAGTCCCTTCTGATCGCGCTTAATATCGTCTCAATATTCGTCCCGTTCCCTTTTAATGTACGGTAAAGTTTTTCCCGGTGTTCTTGATACAGGGCTTCTGAGGATCCCTTCATGTTTTCGTACGGGCGGGTTTCATGGAGAGATTTGTTCAGGAGTTCGAATGCGATAATGCCTTTCCATGCATGCATGGTGAAGTTTTTCCCGAGGATTCCGAGGTCCCGGTAAAACGTCGTATCCTGGGTAGGTGAAAAGATCGGGACGTTATGATATCCGAGACCGTCAAGAACCATTCTGTGGAACACATTATATTGCCCGAAACGGCAGGGCCCTGTGCCGGAAGGCATGAAAAAAGCGCTCTTCTCAGGCTGAAACCCGGGCTCCATGGTCTTTTTCACCATATCTCCGGTTGTTACCGTACATGGATAGCATTCTTTCCCCGATACATATTTTTTCCCGATATCCGTAGTCGTTTTGTCAGACTCGTGAAGCACCTCGGCGTCGACCCCGCAGGCATTGAATGCGGCGGCAAGAGCGAACGCATGGTCAGCCATGTGAGGGATAAAGACAATGCGGGGTGAAGTGCCTATGACAGGCGGTGAAGAACGGAAAACGGAAGATGGAGGAAGAGGGAGAGTTGATGAGGGCAGAAAATTTCCTTCTCTAATCTTCTGATTCGTGATGCTGTCAAGAAACGCCTCACACCGGGTTATGGCTCCGGCGTCAGCACTATGTTCATCGATCTCGATCTGGAGAAACGGTTTCTCCCCCATGTCTTTCTTGAAGAATTTCAGGATAAAGGAATCCGGACCGCAGAGAAAATTGCCGATATAGAGCGCATGGAGCTGGGGATTGTCTCTTACAAATCTGGCGGCCTTTAATATCTGCTGTCCCGACCTCCAGTACATATTAGGCCATTCATTCTGTATCGAATACTGTTCGAAGGAGAGGAAATCAAAGGGAATCGAGAGAACCCCGAGTTCTGCCAGCTTTTTGGGTATATCGAGGTTGACCCCGCTGTCAAAAGCATTATAAGCCCTTCCAATGATCACAATAGCATTCTCTTGTATGGTCGCGAGAATTTCTTCTCCTTTCTGCTTGATCGAACGGGTGAAAGAATCCTGTGCTTCCTCGGCCAGAGCTATTGCCTTCAGAATATGTGACTTCCGGATCCTGTATCCCCTGAATGTCCGTTTCAGCTCATCAGCGAGAAACTGTCTGCCCCGCTGCAGATTTACCACTGGTGAGAGCATTTTGACGCCGTGAAACGCGACTTTCGAAACGTAAGGAATCGTCTGGGTATGAGGGCATGCAACCACTCTGTGGTAACCGTCTTCGGGCTTGTTCAGATTAATAAAGCTTGGAAGGAAGATGACATCTACCTCCTTGTCTATGAGATATTTTATATGCCCGTGGGTGACCTTGACAGGGAAACATGCCTCTGCGAGCACTCGTTCAAGACCGAGGCTCACAATCTGCCTGTTTGTCTTCGGGGAAACTTCGACATCGAAGCCAAGCTCCCACAGAAGTGTTGACCAGAAGGGAAGGTAATCTTGGAAATAAAATACATAAGGGATCCCGATTCTCCCCCGCCTGCTTCCCTCTTTAAGGGAAGGAGCATGGGAAGATGCAGGAGTTTGGGTGCCATTAGCCAGTGAGGACCGTTTCAGGTGTTCATTCCAGAGCATCTCTTCCCTGAACGCGAAGAGATCAGGGATACCTGTGTTCTTTTTCTTTCTTATATCGTATTTTTCACATCTCCCACCGTAGAAAAGATACCCTTTCTCACCTGCAATCTTTACCCTGTTGATTTCACAGACATTCGGACACCCTTTACATTCAAAAGACGATATTTCATAGGGTTTTTTCGATAATTCGAATCCTTTGAACGTTGATACAGTGTTTTGATTTTCCGGCTTCTGAGCGTGCATATGCCTCATAGCGATCAGCGCCATGCCGATCGCACCGGTTACATCGTGATGGGGAGGCACGGTGATCTTTTTTCCAAGGTATTTCCGGAATGCGGCAACCACCGCCTTATTAAACGCTACGCCGCCCTGAAAGAAAATGTTTCCCCCGATCTTTTTCCCTGCGACAACCCGGTTGATATAATTCTGAACAATCGAGTATGAGAGCCCCGCAAGGAGATCGTTCCTGTCTGCGCCTTTCTGGAGGTTCGCCATCAGGGAATTTTCCATAAAAACGGTACACCGTTCACCGAGCCTGCAGGGGTTACTTGCAGAGAGTGCAGCGCGTTCGAATTCTCCCTTGATAGAGATGTTCAGTTTTTCCGCCTGTTCTTCCAGAAAAGAACCTGTCCCCGCAGCACATGCTTTATTCATCTCAAAATCGACGATAATGCCGTTTTGAAGGGAGATGAACTTTGAGTCCTGGCCACCGATTTCGAAGATTGTGTCGACATTTTTGTCAATAAACGCAGCTGCAGTTGCCTGTGCAGTGATCTCATTTTTGACAATATCCGCACCGACATAATCGGCGATCATGTATCTGCCTGAACCGGTTGTCCCGACTCTTCTTATTTGAACAGTATCCCCGATTTCTTCACCGATTTCCGATAGCCCCTGGTTTACGGCCTCAATCGGTCTGCCTGCTGTCATAAGGTACCGTTTGGCCAGGAGATTGCCCTGTTCATCAAGAACGGCAAGATTCGTACTTATGGAGCCGACATCGATACCGAGAAACGCCTTTGTTTTCCCAATGGATGAAGGATGAAGGATGAAGGATGAAGAGTCATTGCTTTCGATTGCATTACTCATAATTTCTCGCTCATCCTTTAAAGGAGGGTATCCTTCCTCAAATGCTTTTTCTGACTGAAGGAATTCCTCAAGCTTCGCGAGGTCAAATTCTGCGATAACACCTCCGTCCCTGTTTTTCAGTACAGCGCCGATCGCGCCCATAAGGGCAAAATCATCAGGGATGCACAGCTCTCCGAGACCAAAAATTTCCCTGAACGCCCTGCCCATCCCTTTATTTGCCGCCACACCCCCCTGAAATGATACGGGCGGAATAAGAGTTCTTCCTCTCGAAATACACCCTTTAAAGTTCCGGGCAACCGCAAAACATAATCCTGCCACAATGTCTTCAAGGGGTGTTGCAATCTGTTGCAGATGGATCATATCGGACTTCGCGAAGACACTGCACCTGCCCGCAATCCGTGGAGGTTTCTCCGATCTGAACGCAACTTCGCTGAATTCATCGATGGTTAACCTAAGTCGCTCTGCCTGCTGGTCCAGGAATGAGCCGGTTCCGGCGGCACATACGGAATTCATGGAAAAGTCCCTGATCGAGTGTCCGTCTTCACTGAGAAGGATGAGTTTTGAATCTTCTCCCCCCATTTCAATAATCGTCTTGATATGGGGGGAAAGGGATTGTGTTGCATATGCCTGGGCAACGATTTCGTTCACCGGGGTTATTCCGAGAATGGAGCCAATCAAACGGCCTGCGGACCCGGTAATAGAGAGCGCCCATCGGGTCGTTCCCTCCCGGTTTTTCCTCTTCGTCTGCATGGCAGGAGGCGCTGAAAGACTGTTGTTGGTTATTTTCCCCAACAGAGCGAGAGCAACGGAAAGCGGATGCCCTTTATGTCTTTCGTAATGACTGTAAAGCCTGGTGCCATGTTCATCGAGTACCACAAGCTTTACACTCACAGAACCTGCGTCAAGACCGATGAACTTCATCGTTTCTCCGATTTCTTACAAATTATACCACAGAATGTATATCGCCGGAGACATTCTTATCCTGGTCCGGGCCGGGGGAAAAAAGGAAACCTCTTTCACCGGGCGAATACCAAGAAATCCGGATTTGGAGTGGCTAACTTTCCGGGTACTCTGTATAATATGAAAGCGGTTTTCTACTTATGACCAGGATTCTGAATACAGTCGGTGAACTCACCCTCTATTATGTCAACCAGGCAGGAAGGATGGGGATATTCCTTGCCTTTGTGATTTATCACATCATCAAATTGCCTTACTATAAGATTGCCCACGTAATCAAACAGATATACATCATCGGAACATTGTCGGTATTCGTTATTGTTTTTACTGGTGCCTTTACCGGCATGGTCCTTGCCCTGCAGGGATTCAACACGCTGAGCAAATTCGGTTCGGAGGGCCTTATCGGGTCTGTCGTTGCCTTAAGTCTGATCCGCGAACTCGGGCCGGTTCTGGCCGCGCTTATGGTTACCGGCAGGGCAGGTTCAGCCATCTGTGCGGAAATAGGAATCATGAGGAATTCAGAGCAGATTGATGCACTGGAATGCATGGCGATAGACCCCCACAAATATATCATGGCGCCCAAATTCATTGCAGCGTTGGTATCGGTACCCCTCCTTACCGCTGTTTTTAATGTGGTCGGTATCTTCGGCGGATATATCGTTGGCGTAAAACTTATGGGAGCAAACGAAGGGGCGTTCTTTACGAGTATGTATCGTGATGTTGAATTTGCCGATATCTCTATGGGGTTCATTAAGTCGGTCTGTTTCGGTCTCCTGATCGTCTGGATCTGTGCCGCGAAAGGATACTATGTGCATATGGAACGTTCAGGTGGTTTCGGAGCAGAAGGGGTCAGCAGGGTGACGACAAGCGCTGTTGTGCTGTCGTCTGTTTCTATCCTGGTACTTGATTATATCATCACCTCTTTGCTCATATGAACGCCCAGCCGATGATTCAAATGATAGACGTGAGGAAAAGATTCGGGGCACAGGAGGTGCTCAGGGGGATCAATCTGTCCATCTTTGAGGGGAAGACGACTGTTATTGTCGGGGAGAGCGGACAGGGAAAAAGCCTTATCATCAAACACATCCTTGGCCTCATGAAACCGACCAGCGGCAAAATCCTGGTGAACGGTAAAGATATAAATACAATAAGCAGGAAAGGATTGAAGGAGATCCGGGCCAATTTTGGGGTTCTTTTCCAGCATGCTGCGTTGTTTGATTCGATGACGGTATTTGAAAATGTCGCCCTGCCCCTCAGAGAACGCACGAAGGCCTCTGCAGAGGAGATCAGGAATAAAGTAGCCGAGATGCTCACCTTGATGGACCTTGAAGGAAGCGGGGAGAAATATCCTGCGCAGATCAGCGGCGGTATGAGAAAGAGGGTCGGCCTTGCCCGTGCCCTTGTCCTGAATCCAAAAATCGTCTTCTTCGATGAGCCTACCACAGGACTCGATATCGCAAAGAGCAATGAAATATACCGTGTATTTTTCAGAACCCAGACCAAATTGGGATATACATCCGTGATAGTGAGCCATGATGTGCCGAAGATCTTCAAGCTCGCTGACTATGTTGCGCTTCTCTATAACGGGATCATTCAGGATTGCATTTCCCCTGAAGACTTTCAAACATCCGAAAACCCCGTAATCAGGGAATTCGTTGAAAAAACTATGGGACATATCTATGAAAGTGAACGAATGGAGGGATGATCAGTGAAGAAATTTAATGTTGAAACATTGGTAGGCCTTTTCATGATTGTCGGATTCCTCTGTCTTGCCTATCTTGCCGTGAAACTCGGTGATGTGGAATTGTTAGGGACAAAGGAGTATAAGGTCAATGCCCGTTTCGGAAATATTTCCGGTCTTAAGGAGGGATCGGAGGTAGAGATTGCAGGGGTCAAAGTAGGAAAAGTTTCAAAGATATACCTCGACAATTATCAGGCTGTCGTGGAACTGCTCGTCAACCCCTCGATCAAAATACAGGACGATTCGATCGCCAGCATCAGGACACAGGGGATCATAGGGGATAAATATATCAAGATTTCACCAGGCGGTTCAGAAGAATATATAAAGCCCGATGGAGCACTCACCGAGACTGAATCAGCGGTTGATATCGAAGAACTGATCAGTAAATATATTTTCGAGAAACAATAAGCCGCCCCTTTTCTGCCGGCGATTTTCTATTCGTCCACCTTTTTCTGCCGGTGCTGGATATATGCATTCCGGATAGAAACATAAGGATCGATTGCGGCTTTCTTGAGGTCCTCATAATCCCCGATGCGCAATGAAGTTTCATTCACTTCATCGTATGCCATGATTCCAAAAGAAGCCTCCGTCGGATTTACATAACTGACAGGATCGAGAAAATAGTCTCCCGCCAATCCGACGGTGTCACGCAGGGAAGAGGGGCCGATAAAAGGCCAGACGATATAAAAGCCGTGGCCGATGCCGTAGCTTCCCAGTGCCTGGCCGACGTCTTCGTCACGGCGGACAATATTGAAATCAGCCTTTGCAGCGTCAGCAAGGCCGAGTACGCCTGCGGTGGAATTATATACAAAGCGGACCAGCTCGTTCCCTGCATCCTTTATCCTCAACTGCAGCAGACTGCTCACAAAGCGGACCGGCGTCATCAGGTTGGAGAAAAAATTGCGCGTAACTATTCTTATATCTTCCGGCATAACAGAAGAATACCCTTTCGCAACAGGTTTGAGAATCCAGAAGTAGAGTTTGTCGTTGAAATGGTACATGGCCTTATTCAAGGGATAAAGCGGGTCTGCAATCGTTATTGCGTTCCCCTCTTCTTCGGAGAATTCAGACTCAGCCTCGGTCTCTGATGTCTTCTCAACGGCCATTGTCTCCGGCTTTGGCTGTTGAGCCGTTCCTGAAATCTCCTTGCTCACCTGAGCAGGCGACTCGGAAACCGGCGAAGAGGAATCTGCGTACAGAGACGGCACAAGGATAACCACACATGTAATAAGGGCCAGCAGATATATGTTTGTCTGTTTCATAAAGTTTTGTCCCTCCTCTTTTCTCTTGTTCTTCAAGGTCTCGCTTCTTATGCCTTGCCGACTTTTTTCCGCAGCGTATCGAGCAATGCATCAGGTGTTTTATTCATGAGAATTTCCTTGAACTGGGATCGATAGTTGCTGATAAGGCTTACCCCTTCGATCACGACGTCATAAACCCGCCAGGTGTCTCCCCTGGAGATGACCCTGTAGGAAATCGGGATGTCCGCTTTTTTTGTGATGATTGTCGTCTGGACTTCGGTTGTTTTTTCTGTGAGAGTATTCTCTTTGTTGAATGACACCTTTTCGTCTGTATACGAAATAATCTTGTCTACATATGCGTCCTCAAGAATGGATCTGTACAGTTCGATGAAATCTTTCTGCTGGCTTGCATTGAATTTATTCCAGTTCTGACCCAGAGTCCTCCGGGAAAGCTCGGTGAAATCGAACATCTTTTCCGAAATCACACGAATTTTCTCTTTCTTCATCTTTTTGGCGGATTCCCCCTTGAATGCGGGATCACGTAACACATCGAGTATGCTGTTGACATGACCCTTTACCGTATCAAGCGGTATGCCTGCATAGGCAGAAAGGGGAAACACGAGAAGAAAAAGCAGAGACAGTACAGTCAAACGTTTTATCATGGATTACCTCCTGAAAATTTAGTTCGGGCCACTTTTTCTGATTCCATTCGACACATAACTATCACATATTTCAACGAATTTGGCAATATCATTCATATATCCTGATCGGGCAGGTTCTCTCAAGGAAAAGAGGCCTATTCTTATTACGAATACACGAGTGTTTTAATCTTGTGAATTCATGGAAATACCCCTGCTGTAAAATGTTTTGCGGCCCTGTTATTTCTTCCTGTTATCCACAGCACTTCGGGCATTGATGCTGCTGCGCTGTTCACATAGAAATGTGGATTCTTAGGCCTCAGTGATACTTAAAGATTTCCAAAACAAAGCCACGTTTCAAGGGCGCGGGAAATGGCGAACAGTTCAATCGCAAATTTTCACCTTTAGAATATGTAGTTGTCACTGTTGAACTTTCGGATGTGTTCGATCAGGTCTTTTCTTCCTGAATTCATGTTCAAAATGGTGCATTCTGATGCAACATGGTGTATAATTGTTTTTATGGGTACAACCGAAAAAGCGGTTCGACAGAGCGTCTCACTCCCTTCTCCGCTGGCCAAGCGGGTGAAGGCCTTGGCAAAGAATCGAAAAGTGAGTTCGAATCGGATACTCGTAGAACTCGTTGAAACCGGATTGCGATCAAAAGAAGAGGAGAAGCGCAGATTCTTCGAATTGGCGGATCGGCTAAACAAGTCAACAGACGCAAAAGAACAACAGGAATTGAAGGAACAACTTGCCCGAATGACTTTCGGAGAATGAGTGCCGAAGATCCAGTGGACAAACCTTCCTCCCGATCTCCGCGATCATCTCTTTGATCGGCTCCGAGAGCGGCAAATTACCGCTGAGGATCTCTACCAACTGAAACTCTGGCGGGAATCAGAGCCCGAAGCCCCGGATGGTGATTGGTATAAAGATTTCGGCTCATTCAAAGTCTGCGGTAGGGGAAAGTATCCCAAGACATTTCTTCTTCGAGGGCAACCTGCCAATGGCAAAGAATTGTAAATCAAGCCTCTGATCTGGTGGTGTCCGATAGGTCGATATCTGACTTTTACACATAATGTCTGACAAATTTGTGCAGACCCTGGAATTTTTCCCGATTTGTTGCTTCTTATTTGCTGTGTAGCACATCCATCCAATGGATGGCCTCTGAATCGCTGACCTTGCCGAGATAAATCTGAGTGGTTTCCAGGGTCTGCCTCTGTCCTATATATACTTGCAAACTTTCTGAGCGTCTTATAGCTGTCTGGACAAAAAACGAATCTGTGACCAATCTGTAATCTGTTGTCAGGTATTATGAAGTGAGAGGGAATTCAGACGGTTTGACGGAATAGATACTTTTAGCAAATCTGCAATAAAACAGCAAAAAATGCTTGCAATGAGATATAAAATATGCTATTAATTTGAGCAGTTGTCTTCTGTGCGGCATGCTGACCTTGCCGTGCTAAAGGGGGAAGACAAGGTGCAGTACCGGGGGGAAGAAGTTTCTTTATTGAGGTTTTGGGGGGGTAATAATTCACCACCCGCCGTTTCAGGCTACACTCATGTCTGCACGAGCAATTTAAAATTATCTTCATCTTCGTTGCATATAATTGCGCTCTTCTTATTTTTGTTGCTGATAAGCAGCACATCCGTGCAGGCAGATGATGAGTTCGCAGAGAAGTATAAGTCCTACCAGCAGCACATAAAATCAGGTCAGTCAGCCCTTCAGAAGAAGGATTATCCAGCCGTCATAACCAATTACAGCAAGGCAATCGAAATGTCACCCTATGAAATCAATAGTTACTACAACAGGGGGATTGCCTTTTACAAATCGGGACAAGAAAAAGAAGCTGAGATGGATTTTGACAGGGTAATTGTCATGGACCCAAGGATGATTTCGGCTTATGTATATCGGGGACTCTGTCGTGAAAAGCTGAGTAAGTATAAAGATGCGCTCAATGATTACACAAAAGCATTAGAACTTAAGCCGAATGATGCAGGCATTCATAACAACATTGCCTATCTGTATGTCTCTTCCAATGACGAGATTTTCAGCGACAAGACTAAGGCATTGGAACACGCTAAGAAAGCAGCAGAACTATCGAAGGAGAAGAATGCAGAGATTCTCGACACATTGGCCAGAGCATATTTTATGAATGGCCAGATCAAGGAGGCTATTGACGCAGAAAACAAGGCCCTCAAGTTGGAGCCATATAATGATGAGTTCAATAACAGACTGAAGGAGTATGAGAAATCCCTTTAATTCCCTCCCGTTACTAATGGGAGGCCAGAAAGGATTAAAGATCATTTTGTAACACCAAAAAAGGAGGTATGGAGATGAAAGCGAAAGAGAAAATATTTATGACCGGAATAATTATTATGGCCTTTACCCTTCTGCCGTGGCTGAGCATTGCTGGCCCTCTGGAACCACCGGCTATTGCTGTAGACCCATTGGGAAACCCGGTACCCACAATGAAGACACTTGACGAGATACCACCGGCATGGAGTCAGAAACTAAGGGCGGATGATGGTGACGCCGACGGTTGCAACTCCAGCAGATTCAAGTGCGTTCTTGATGGTCAGGCGGTCCTTGACAAGGAGACTGGACTTGTTTGGGAAAGATCTCCTGAAAATTTAGAAAATGGTTGGTTAACTTGGGATGGGGGTCAGTGGTCATGCTCTTCTGTTTACAGGGGAGGACGTGCCGGATGGCGGCTTCCAACTCTATCTGAGTTATTGAGTCTCCAGGACTATTGCCCCAGCCAAACGATTGATCAGCGACTACCATGTGGCCACCCATTTAACAACGTCTCGTCTGCGTATCGTAATTTCTGGTCAGCAACTACATGGTTCTTTGACTCAAATAGGGCAATTGCCTGGTCCCCTTACAGCGGCCACGGCTCAGTTGATAAGAGCATAGAACTATGGAGATGGTGTGTACGGGGTGGGATAGGATCGAGTTACGTATCAGATTGAAAGGAGCGATGATTATGACGACGTATAAATACAAAAAATACTTGATTATTCTTATTACCATATTCCTTCTATTCCCGCTTCTTGCCTTTGCTGGTAACATTGACCCGGACAATGACGGCTCTCAGTATGCCTGGGGTGAGAATGTGGGATGGATCAATTTTGAACCATCGCAAGGAGAAGGAGTAACGGTGACCGATTCGGCGGTTACAGGTAACGCCTGGGGGGAGAACATCGGCTGGATAAATCTGAGTCCTTCAAATGGCGGAGTTCTCAATGACGGTGCCGGAAATCTCTCTGGCTATGCATGGGGAGAGAATGTTGGCTGGATCAACTTTGCTCCGAGTAACGGAGGGGTGACAATCGATCCAGCAACAGGCGCCTTCAGCGGAATGGCGTGGGGAGAAAACATCGGTTGGATTAACTTCGCGCCAGATGGCGTTCCCGTTAAGACATCATGGAGGGGGATAGTCGATAACTGTCCTGATGATCCCAACAAGACTGAGCCAGGAGTGTGCGGCTGTGGTGTTCCGGACACCGACTCAGACAGTGATGGAACACTTGACTGTAATGATCAGTGTCCGAGTGACTTCAACAAGATAGTCCCGGGCATATGTGGCTGTGGAATAGCTGACACAGATTCCGATGGTGACAGCACAGCAGACTGTAATGACGGTTGTATGTCTGATCCTGCTAAGACAGCTCCGGGTGTGTGTGGGTGCGGTGTTACAGAGAACGATTCTGACAATGACGGTACCCCCGATTGCAATGACTCATGTCCAAACGATCCTAACAAGACGCAACCTGGAACATGTGGCTGTGGCATTGCTGATACTGACTCAGATAGCGATGGGATAGCAAATTGCCTGGATAACTGCCTGAACACTGCCAATCCTGACCAGCGTGATACGGATGGTGATGGCATTGGTGATGCATGTGAATTGGCGTTGCTTCACCCTAATGGTGGTGAAATCATCCCAACGGGTTCGGTCTATACCATTCAATGGTCTCCGTCTGCCCAAACGGTTTCATACGATCTGCTGTATTCAACGAATGCAGGGAAGAAATGGAATGTTATTTCTAAGGGTGTTGCAGGCTCAAGCCTTGACTGGACAGCACCGAAAACTAAGAAGAGTTTAACCACGTGCCTTGTGAAAGTCATAGGATATGATTCCGCTGGAAATAAGGTTGCCGAGGATATTTCAGAAGCCACTTTCACAATACAGGGAACAAAGTAGTTTATCAAAGAAAACAAAGACTTAAGGAGGTAAAGAAATGAGTCAAAAGAAAAACATAAGATTAGCAGTATCGATTTTTGCGATTATTGCAGTTGCATTGCTCCTGCCGTGTCTGAGCATTGGGGGCAGCTTGGAGCCAAGTGACCCTCCGGGACCAACTATGCACACCTTGGATGAACTATATAACAAACCTGTATGGAAAATGTTCGATAAAGAATTTGTTGACTGGCCAGATAATCCCCGATTTGCGGTTTGTGACAATGGGACGACTGATACTGACTGGGACGATATGGTGCTGGACAAGGAAACGGGCCTCGTATGGCAGAGGAATTTGTGGATTACCGAACCGGCGATGGCCTTAAGTCCGCGCATAGAAAGTTGTGAGGTACAGGGGTACCGGAAGGCACAAGGTTTGCCAGGCCGCCCTGGGTGGAGGCTGCCGACTTTGCAGGAGTTACTGAGCCTTGTAGATCCTTCTCGACATGATCCCGCCCTTCCCGATGGGCATCCCTTCGTTAACCTCAGGTGGGGAGACTACCCTTATGTGGAATACTGGACTTCGTCACCGAGTGCGTACGGTGCGGGTATAAGCGTAGTTGAGTTCAAGTACGGTTATAGAGGGTATGCCAGTGAGGACGAGGCTCACTACTCCTGGTGTGTACGCGGCGGAAACGATCCACTCGTTCATAGATAGTAATCGGAGAATTATGAAAATAAGAACGCGCAATAAATAGATCAGCAAATTGCAGACTATATTTATGAGTTAAGGGACGATTTTTTGTTAAAGCAATTTTGAAATAGAAGTTCCAATTTCCTATTTTCATTCACGTCCTCTTGCTGTCTTCAAAAAAGGGCGACCATGAAAGAAGATACAAGAAGTTTTATTCTTGATCTAAATCCATTAAGAAGCATCGGGAAAGAACTGCAGGAAAAAGAGCGCCCTTAAATTATCATATTATGTAAAATTACTCCGCTGAATAGTGGCTGGGTATGTTTGCCTCACAGTATCCTGAACCTATTCTCATAATACTCCCTCTTATCAATCACGCCCTGATTATACATCCCTTTCCACCCTCGACCTGAGGCATCAAGCTGCGATGCTCCAAGCACTACGAAAGCCAGAAACGCCACGATCCCGGCAAGAACGAACTCCCCCGGTGAAGCAGTCCTGAGCCTTCCGCCGAATATCGTGAGCCTCCTTGAATTCTCATCGAGGATTGGTATACCCATAACCGTCAGGCTGTCCATGAGGAGATGACCGAAACACACGCCGATAAGCACATCTCGAAGCGGTTCAAATCCAAGCATGAAGGATATCGCCAGCGCTGCGATCCAGAGAGCTGCAGAATGTGTTATTCCCCTGTGTTGCATATTCTTCGGAATCACCATCTCTGCAAGATCGGGAAGAATCGCACCGAATGTCACCAAGATATAGTTAAGACCGAATACCTTCGCGATGGAGCTACCAACGATAATATGAGACGCCCAGGTCATATTCTTCTGCCTCCCATCCTTGTGCCCTGGAACATATAACGCATGGCAGCCGCAAGGAAGATAAGGCCATGCGCTCCGATAATTGCAACGAAGACAATCATGATCGCAACAATGAAATACGTGATATCGAAAGTATCTGCTCCGGAACCGAGATTATGAACCTTCACATTGTTGAGTCTCACCTTGATTTTAGATGGAAAAATGGGGACAGCGCCTATTTTATTGAGAAATTACACGCTTATAACTTATT
>JAVHLL010000054.1 GCA_031082155.1 Thermodesulfovibrionales bacterium
GGAAAAATGGGGACAGCGCCTATTTTATTGAGAAATTACACGCTTATAACTTATTCTTACATCCATGCCAAGAATAGCTCGTGCAGTAGCGGTTGGGTATCCCCATCATATAACTCAACGCGGCAATTATCGTCAGACAGTTTTTGAAAGAGATGAAGATTATCTTCACTACATAGAATGGCTCAAATTATACACTAAAAAATACTCTCTGAAGATATGGGCATACTGTCTTATGCAAAATCACGTACACTTTATCGCAGTACCACTGGAGACTGATTCTCTTGCGAAATCTTTCAATACACTTCATATGAGATATGCCCAATATATCAATATGAGGAACAAGTCACCCGGGCATCTCTGGCAAGGGCGATTTTATTCATGTGTGTTGGACAAAAGACATCTCTACGCCGGGATAAGGTATGTGGAAAACAATCCTGTCAGGGCACAGCTTGTAAAGAAGGCGGAGGAATACCAATGGTCAAGCGCCCGAGGACACCTCAAAGAAAAGACAGATACTGTATTGTCCGAAGACTGCCCTCTTGTTGAGAGGATACCAGATTGGTCGTCGTACCTCAAAGAGAAAGAAGAGGCATCCTCAGTTGAAGAGATACGCAAGAATACAAAGACGGGGCGCCCGTGCGGAGATGATAAATTTGTATTGAAGCTGGAAAGATTAATAGGGAGGAGATTGTCAGCACTTCCATGGGGAAGACCACGGAAAACAAATAATTAAATAGGCGCTGTCCCCATTTTGTCTAATATCGTATGAGAATGGAGGGACAAATGATTTGTGATTTTTGCGGAAAGCCGGGTGCTCGTATCAGGAGAGTTGCACAGACTTACGGCAAGGGCAAGGATATTTTGATCATTGAAAATGTCCCTGTCGTTTCGTGCCCACACTGCGGCGAAAGTTATCTTGAGGCAGAGACGCTGCATGAAATTGAGCGCATTAAATTGCACAAAAAAAGATTTGCTGTTAAACGCTCAGTTCCTGTTGTTGAATATGCCTAAAGAAGCAATACACTGAACTCTGCTCGCGTAACGGCGCAGGCGTTAACCAAAATGTTCCGTTTACCTCTGTCAAGAGCGGTCGCGGGGTTGGCGGCATTCATCAGATATCGCCTTTGTGCAAGCTGTTATCCTACTCTTACGAATGAAAATCATCAATTTATGATGCCTCATAATCCTCATTTTTCGTACAAATAAAGTCATGGTGCCCTCGAATCTGGTAATGTAATTCGAAACAAAGAAAATTACCGTGGTTAAATTTGGGAGGAATATTTTTTCGATGACAATTCCAAACCTCTCAAATCTGCTGTTCTGAAAATCTCTGCAAATCGCTATAATACTATCAGGTATAATTGAAACCGGGAAGTTATTATGAACAGGGCTTGTTATTTTTCTAAAAACAGCGAGGGGAATTAAATATGGAAATTGAGCAGAAAAAGGCACTGCTTGAAGAGATCAAGGAAGAAATGATCTGCTGTTTTCTCGATACCGGAGAAATAGACAGGATTGCTTCCTTCTTTGAAATCATGCATGTCCCGGCCAATACGGTCATATTCAAAGAAGGTGAGCCCGGTGATTTTGTAGGATTCGTTGTTTCCGGAAAACTTGAAGTCAAGAAACAGACAGAATTCAAGGGGAATCAGATAATCGTGGCATTGCTGAGTAAAGGCGCTCTTTTCGGAGAACTCTCGATGTTTGACAGGCATTACCGTTCTGCTACGGTCGAAGCGGTAGAGGATACAACCCTTGTTGTGCTGAAACATGAGGCGCTGGATGCGCTCCTGCAACAGTATCCCCCCATCGGGATTAAATTATTGAAAGGGTTTATCCGCATCCTCTCGCTCCGTCTCCGTAAGACAACAGAAAGGCTTACGACAATATTCTGATATCCATACTCCATCAGAAGTCGCATATGAATATATTCCCTCTGACGATATATTGGATGGCAGAACAAAGTGAACATGCTTGTCTTTTTTTTGAACACGATTAAGGAGGTGTTTCTATGAAGAAGAGAAGTGTCCCTCTTTCCCGTATAGTGCTAAGTCTGCTGGTGTTTATCTTCTCCCTCTATCTCCCGGCTTTTGCTGCTTCGGGCGAGAAGAAAAATGACGCCCTTTCGAGCGGTCTCGATGACCAGACCAGCGTTGCGGTGACCATCTATAATGTAAATGTCGGACTCGTCAAAGACCAGCGGGAAATATCGTTTCCGAAAGGGACGGGAGAATTGAGGTTTATGGATGTGGCATCTCAGATTATCCCGACAAGCGTCCAGATAAAATCACTGGCAGACCCTGGAAGTCTCAGTGTGCTGGAGCAGAATTATGAATATGACCTGCTGAATCCCCAGAAGCTCCTTGATAAGTATGTCGGAAAGGAAGTGAAACTCTATTCCAAAAATATGTATACCGAAAGGGAAGAGATGGTGACAGCAAAACTTCTGTCCAACAACGGCGGTCCGATCTTTCAGATCGGCGACGAAATAACCTTTGGTCACCCCGGACGCATCATATTCCCCGGTGTGCCGGAAAATCTTATCTCAAAGCCAACTCTTGTATGGCTTCTTGAAAATACCCTCGCTACCCAGAAAGTCGAAGCAACGTATCTTACGGACGGAATCACCTGGCGGGCTGATTACGTGGTGACATTAAATGCAAAGGACGACAGGGCAGACCTTTCAGGATGGGTTACTATTGATAATAAGAGCGGCGCGGCGTACAGGGATGCAAAACTTAAACTTGTCGCCGGCGATGTCAACCGTGTCAGGGATGATTATGAGTATAAGGACAGGATGCTCCGTGCAGCCACGGCAGAGGCAATGCCTGCACCGCAATTCAAGGAAGAGGAATTTTTCGAGTATCATATCTATACGCTCCAGAGGCAATCTACGATCAAGGACAACCAGACAAAACAGATCAGCCTTGTAACCGCTGAAAATATTCCGGTGCAGAAAGAGCTTGTTTTTTACGGAACCCGCTCTTATTACTACAACCGGTATGGGGAACAAATGTCGAATCAGAAGGTTGGTGTGTTTGTCCAGATGGAAAACCGTAAAGAAAACAACCTGGGCATGCCATTGCCGAAAGGGATCGTCCGGGTGTATAAGCATGACAGTGAAGGGAGTCTGCAGTTTGCAGGCGAGGACAGGATCGACCATACACCAAAAGACGAAAAGATACGGATAAAACTCGGTGATGCATTCGATGTAGTCGGAAGCAGGAAACAGACAGACTGGAGAAAGCTGGCCTCTGATACCTATGAGGCTGCATTCGAGATTTCTCTCAGAAATCATAAAAAAGAAGATGTGCTAGTGAAAGTCATCGAACCGATACCGGGAGACTGGAAGATGACCAGCGCGTCCCATGAGTATTCGAAGAGCGAAGCGTTCACTGCAGAGTTTAATATCCCCGTCCCGAAGGATAAAGAGGTCACGCTTACATACCGGGTAAGAATGAGGTTTTAACTGCTACGAATTTTTGTTCAGCAGCGGAAACCCCATCTCTTCACGCTGCTTGTAATAAGCCCTGGCGCTGAGACGGGCAAGATTCCTGACACGTCCGATATATCCGGTCCGCTCAGTAACGGAGATAGCTCCCCGGGCATCAAGGAGATTGAAGGTATGGGAACACTTCAGGCAGAACTCATACGAAGGGAGGACAAGGCCGAGTTTGTTCAGCCTTATTGATTCCTTTTCGTATGCATCAAACTGCCTTGCAAGAAGTTCGGTGTCCGCATAATCAAAATTGAATTTTGAGAATTCGACTTCGTCGATATGGTGTATCTCACCATATCTGATTCCCCTGCACCACTCGAGATTGAAGACATTGTCTACTTCCTGGAGGTACATGGCGATCCGCTCAAGACCATAGGTTAATTCCAGAGAAACAGGTTTCAGGTCGATTCCGCCGACCTGCTGGAAATAGGTAAACTGCGTGATTTCCATCCCGTCGAGCCACACTTCCCACCCGAGACCCCAGGCGCCGAGGGTAGGGGACTCCCAGTCATCTTCTGCAAACCTGATATCGTGTTTAAGGGGGTCGATGCCCAGATATGAGAGGCT
>JAVHLL010000055.1 GCA_031082155.1 Thermodesulfovibrionales bacterium
ACGTCAGATTTGTGTCGGCTACCAATAAAGATATCAACAAGGAAGTCGAAGAAGGCCGCTTCCGGCAGGACCTGTATTACCGGATAAGCTCACTGGCCTTGACCATCCCTCCGCTGCGGGAACGGAAAGAGGATATCCCGATTCTCGTCGAATATATCATAAAGGGCACCGGGATGTTCAAAAACAGGGGCATTAGCAAAAAGGCACTCAAGGTCCTTGCAGGATATTCCTGGCCCGGCAACGTGCGGGAACTCCAGAATGTTGTCCACAGGTCTCTGTTTCTTTCCAGGAATCAGATCATTGATGAGGATGAACTCCCTGCTGATATGCTGGTGGGACGGAATACCTCCGGGAGGAAGCTGGAAGATATTGAACGGGAGCATATTCTGAAGGTATACCGGGAAGTAAACAACCAGAAAAGAAAGGCTGCAGAAATTCTCGGCGTCGATCCGAAGACCCTGTACCGCAAGCTTTCATCCTACGGCATACAGGATTAATAACAGCCGTGGACATGAGCGGGATTATCTGCTGCTTGTGAGGGCGTTCACTTCGATTTTCACAACCTGTTCCCGCGGATCCCGGTAATTTCTGATTCTTATGTCGAGGTCTTTAATCGTAAGATAGGGAGTTCTTGTCTCGATAGCGTAAAGAATATCACTCAGCGATCTCGTGTCAGGGACAACCGTATCGATACTTACCCCAATAACTTTGAATGCATCGAGGTCTTCAGGTTTCTGGACACGTTCTGAAGTTATGGCAGCCCCGCTCCTCGTGATGGTATCTTTCACCATTTCCTGCAGCGATGCGGCAGCGAGGGAAAGGGTCTGGCCTTCAACGAGCTTCGTTTCCTCGGCCTTTCTTTCTTCTTTCAGGGCGTCAAGCTGTTTCTCAAGCTCGGGTTTTTCGGCGATAAGGGAGATGTATTTCTCCAGGGTCTTGGTCTTGATCTCCTCGCCCTCTTTGATCGAGGCAACATCCTCCTGGATCCGCACATAGACGTATTCGTAGAGGAGAAAGGCCGATAAAATAATCATGAGCGGGACCGTAAGGATGAGCGTTCTACTCTTCTTCATTTTCCTCCACTGCCTGGTTCACGGATTTTGGGGGTTCCTCTTTTATTCCTTCTATCTCCATCTTGATGTTGAAGCGGTCTGCATTCAGCCGGGTATCACGGAAGGTAGGGGAGGCGAATTCAGCCTTGATGAAATAAGGCGATGATTCAAGTTTTGCGAGAAGCCCTGAAGAAGAACTTGCATATCCCTCCATTTCTACTTTCGCCTCGCCTATGCGCAACCTGGTGAGCCATACGGTTTTCGGCAGGATGGTAGTGATCTCTTTGAGGATATTGAGCGCCATAGGTTTCTTGGTCTTGAAATCATGTATCGCAGCAATATCTTTGCGGATATTCTCCACCTCTTTCTTGAGCGCTTCTACCTTTCTGACCTCTTCTTTTCTCTGCATAATCTGGCGGTCAATTTCCTGAATCTTCTTCTCCTCCACCCTGAGCGGAGCCATGATATAGAGAACCCAGAGTACGAGGAGAGCAACCAGAAGAATGATTGTGAGCGCAAACGGCACCTTCTGCACGGGATGTCTTCCCCTGCTCAGGAGATTCAGGCGCTCTCTCTTCGGCCACAACGATTCTATTACTCCTCCGACGGCTGCATAGGGGATTTCAGATGTCTGTCCGGGGGTTTTGAACTTCAGATTAGTCTCATTCACGATGGTAAGCGGATGGGTAATGCGGGATTTCAGGATCTCCCGCAGGCCTGCGGTGCGGTCTTTAAAGAGTATCTGTATCCGCTCCGGTTTTCCGGACAGTTTTAAAATATCCGTATGAGTCTGAATTTCTGACATGAGCGCGTCGGCCTGTGCTCGTTCATCCTCTGTCTGGAAATTTCCTGAAAAGGTGTGCATGACCGTGCCTTTGATGAAGAGGGCGCCCTCGAAGCCTTCCTTCCTTATGTCCAGGAAAAGCGAAGCTGCCTTCCCGTTGCGGTAAGAACTCAGCGCTTCCATGCACGAGAGGTTTACGGTTATCCGTGATACGTTGATCCCCTTTTCCCTGAATGCCTCCCTGTACTGATCGATGACGTCAGACCTGGCAGCGACAATGAACAGGGTGATCTTTTCTGCAGTCTCTCCGAGTATCCTGAAATCGTAATAGGCGTTTTCAGCACTGAACGGCGTTATCCTGTCCAGTTCGTAAGAGACGACATTCGAAAGGCTCTCCTTCACTGCAGCGGGGAATTCCGCTGTTTTGAAGACAGCCCATGCTTTTGGAATACAGAGGGTAATCTCAGCCTCCGAAGTGGTGAATTCACTGAGTGCAAGAGCGGCAGACGATGCAAGCACTTCCGGCTGCGGGTATTTTCCTTCTTCAAAAGAAAATTCCCTTGTCTGTTTCACAGTAATTCTTGAGAGAAACCGTGAGCCGTATGCTACAGATGCTGTCCCTTTTTCGAGAGAGACGGAAATGTTCTTTGACGGATAGACCCTGTCGTCAGCGGGACTGAACGAGAGTATTTTCCAGAGAGGACCGCCTATCTGTTTCAGAGATGTTGACGAGCTTGAGGCAACATCGGTTATTCTTTTTATGACTGCGCTTCCGTTCATTCTCTTATTATAACAGGGCTCTTGTAATAGAGAAAGGTATACTGGTCCATTTCCGTAAGTCTGACCGTGGCCCGTATTGCATATGCTCCCTTCTCCCCTGTTTTCTTCCCGGATGCATCGATACTGAAAACGCTGGAATCAGTCATGATGAGGTATTTTAATGCTTCCTGAGAATTGGTGCCAAGGATTCCAGTAATGTCGTTCATGTCGATTTCTTTGCTCTCCCTCAACTCTATGAGCTGATCTGCGGCCTCCGGCGTCATGCCCGGGACCGCGAGCAAAACTTCTCTCGGCGCTGCTTTCACGTTGATCCTGCTATTTTTTGCATGGACGGTCAGGAACTCGACAACCCCCTTTTTTTCTTTGCTCCCATAGAGGATGTCAGGGGTTACCCCTTTTACCAGGAGGAGTTCCTCCACAGTATCGAACCCGGCATTTTTCGCGTTATAGGGTGTCGGCAGCGATTGATAATAGTCGCTTTCAGCGCCGTTCAGGCGGTGAAGATCATCGGGGTCCTTCCAGTCCATGAGAGAATCCACAATGATATCAGCGTCTTCTCCGCTTATCCCCGTATTCATGAACAAATTTTTCAGGACCAGCTCAGGTGCGGTATTGATGTCAACCTTCCCGGCTTCATCCGTTATTCTGACAGTGTAATACCCTTCTCCTAATTGTGCGTCATGTGGCGTACCGTCTGTTTTCCATATTTCCCTGCCCTCGAATTCGACGTTCTGGTTCCTGTAAACATTCCGGTAGAAAATCTCCATAATCCCCCTCTGGATTCCGGCCTCCGCAAGAAATTTTTTTGCTATTCCGCTCTTGTATGACATTATTGAGAGCGTCTCGGTTCTTGCCATGAGAGAGAAGGAAAATACGATGACCATGAGAATGGTGAGCACCCAGAGTACGATAAGAAGGGCAATCCCTCCTTCTGTCCTCAGATGTTTCCCGTGTCCCGTCATCTATTCTTCTTCTCCTATTACAAACTGTCCCGTATCCGTAAGAGTACCGCGGACCCTGACCGGAATGATGAGGGAGAGGTCACGGGGGCCATCAATGAAGTGCATCCTTATTTTTTCGGGGATTTGATTTTTTTCTGTCCACTGGTCAACCCACCGGCCTGCTTCCTCGAAAGGGTCTTTATAGAAATATTCGAAATAGATGCTTTCAAAAGTGTCGAAAAGCGTTGCCTCCCGCTTTGCCTCCATATTGACGACGTTTTCTGAAACAACAAGGATTTGTCTCCCGTTTTCCGTGGACTGGACTGAATAGCTCGCGAGCACGAACCCCTTCTCCCCGCCCCATATCGAATAGTTTGTCGTGAACTGAATGAATTGCCGTTCGCCCCTGAAATATAATTGCACCTCGGCTTCCCCTTCCTGTACATAGGAGAGCGGAATTTGGGACTGAATCTGTGAATCAAGGATATTCATGGACG
>JAVHLL010000028.1 GCA_031082155.1 Thermodesulfovibrionales bacterium
ACACCCTTTTATTTTTTACCTCAAGATTTTTACACAGAAGATTTTACGCTACCATGCACTGCAGGCTGCTGTTCCTGTCATGACTGGAAAGCGTATGGATAAGTTCTCTTCTGAAGAGTGCGAAAAGATTCCGGGTCTCCGTTAGGCATATTGACGGATGGAATAACCGAAGCCTTGTTACGGCTCTTCAGTAATATCTGTATGCCTGATCATCTTGCCCTTGCACATATAGATGATCATCTCGGCGATATTGGTTGCATGGTCTGCGATCCGTTCGAGATATTTCGCTATGTAGGTTCTTTTAATAGCCAAGGGGATGATCTTAGGGTCCTGGATCATGAGAGCCAGAAGTTCCTCGAAATTTCTCACAGTGAGTTCGTCGACCTCGTCGTCTTTTTTTATGACCTCATAAGGTAAACGTGAACACCCGGCAACAAAGGCATCAAGAGCGTCTTTTACCATAGACTGAGCAGCTTCAGCCATCAGAGGTATATTTACAAATGCCTTCAATTGAGGCTCTTCGTTTAATTCAAGGGCTCTCTCTGCAATGTTGACCGCAAGATCTCCCATCCTCTCGAGGTCAGTGGTTATCTTCATGGCGGTGGTGATGAGCCTCAGGTCCCGTGCCATAGGCTGCCTGAGGGCGATCAGCCGTACACATTCCTCGTCGATGCTTACGTCGAGTGCGTTGACGAGATGATCATTTTTGATGACCTCTTTCGCCAATTCACTGTCTCTTTCAACCAATGCTTTGACAGAATTCCGGATAGCGGTCTCCACCATCAATCCGAGTTTTAAAACCCTTTCCTTTAACGCTATTAATTCGTTATCAAAGATTGCCATTATCCGAACCTTCCTGTGATATATTCTTCTGTAAGCTTGTTCCTGGGGTTGACAAATATGGTGTCAGTATCCCCGAACTCAACGAGTTCTCCAAGATACATGAAGGCTGTATATTTCGATATCCGGGCTGCCTGCTGCATATTGTGAGTCACTATTATTATCGTAACAGTTTTCTGGAGCTCCTGCAGCAGATTTTCGATGTTTGCGGTTGATATAGGGTCCAAAGCCGATGTCGGTTCGTCAAAGAGAAGCACTTCAGGTTCCTGCGCAAGTGACCGTGCGATACAGAGCCTCTGCATCTGCCCTCCGGACAGACTCATGCCTGATTCGTTGAGTTTATCCTTCACCTCTTTCCATAAATCTGCCCTGACAAGGGCGTTTTCAACAATGCCGTCAAGCTGGCTTTTCTTTTTTATACCCCGGAGCTTTGGGCCGTATGCAACGTTCTCATATACAGAATTCGGAAAAGGGTTGGGTTTCTGAAAAACCATGCCCACTCTTTTGCGCAGTTCGATAACGTCAGCGTCCCTTTGATAAATGTTTACCCCACGGAACAATGTTTCGCCTTCTACCCATGAAGAGACGATCAGGTCGTTCATCCTGTTCAGTGCCCTGAGCAGGGTCGATTTGCCGCAGCCCGAGGGCCCTATGATAGCGGTTATTTTACTGGCTTCAATATCCACTGTTACATTCCTGACAGCGGCGAAGTCTCCGTAATGGATGCTGAAATTTCTTATCTCGAATATTGCATTGCTCTCTACCATGTTCTCTTTTTCCTCTGTCTTGAACGTAAAATAATTCCCAGGAAGTTCATTCCGAGTACCAGCATAATTAATATCAAAGCGGTTCCGTATTGTATCGG
Source organism: Thermodesulfovibrionales bacterium (assembly GCA_031082155.1). Lineage (GTDB taxonomy): Bacteria > Nitrospirota > Thermodesulfovibrionia > Thermodesulfovibrionales > SM23-35 > JAKLQR01. The sequence continues at coordinate 1,706 of JAVHLL010000028.1, forward strand.
TCTTGTCTCTTCTATGTGAGTGCCTGCGGTTGCGAGCACGTAAATATGGTAGGGCAGAGCCATAATTGGTTCCAGTAATGACCGCGGCACCCCCGGAGTGAAGAAAGCAGCAGCGGTAAACATAATAGGGGCGGTTTCCCCGGCTACCTTGGCTGTTCCGAGGATTGCCCCTGTCAGGATTCCCGGCATGGCAGTAGGCAGGATAACCTTTCTGATCGTCTGCCATTTTGTGGCGCCGCATGCCAGCGAAGCCTCTTTAAAACTGTAGGGAACAGACTTAAGAGACTCCTCCGACGTAGAAATAATATAGGGAAGTACCATAATAGCAAGGGTCAGAGAGCCCGCCAGAAGACTCATGCCGAAGTTGAAGGCTACGACAAAGACTGCAAGACCGAAGAGACCGAAGACAACCGATGGAACCCCTGCGAGGGTATAAATAGACATCATCACAATTTTCAGGAGCAAGCCGGGTTTTGAATATTCCGAAAGAAAAATTGCTGTTGTCACACCGACAGGTATCACTACAACCATGCAGAAAAGTGTCAGCAGGACGGTGCCGATAATGACCGGAAAAATTCCTCCCTTTGTCATCGCATCGACAGGCGGCTGGGTAATGAATTCCCAGCTTAGAATATTAATTCCTTGATATGCCACAAAAAAAAGAATAATAAACAGAATCAGGGCTCCCATGAATCCCATTACCCGGATAAGAGAAAGGAAGAAACCCTGTTTCAGGTCAAATTTGTGCTTTTTCAATAACTCTGTATTCTTTTGGTTTGCAGTATTTTCTGCCATCAAATTTTTTCCCCTATTCGCACGGACCTGTACTTTTTGGAAATAAAATCAGAGATTAAACTCAGGATGAAAGTCATGAGAAACAAAATAGCTCCCACACCGAATAAGGCGTGATAGTGCAAACTCCGGTAGGGCGCTTCGGCCATTTCAGCAGCGATAGCGGACGGCATGGGTCTTGCCGGATCAAATATCCATTCAGGAATAACAGCAGCACCTCCTGCCACCATGAGAACAATCATGGTCTCTCCGATAATCGTTCCGATGCCGAGAATAACGGCGACACTCAATCCGGACACTGATGCAGGGACAACCACTCTCCAGATTGTTTCCCATTTATTTGCTCCGAGAGAATAGGACGCTTCACGATAGGTGCGCGGAACTGCGGTCAGGGCATCCTCTGCAATACTCGAAATGACCGGTATCGCCCTTACTGTAAGCATCAATGCTGCGGTGGATATGTTCAGCCCTGATGCGATAAACAGTTTGTCATAACAGAAATCTGCAAGCGTCGTTGAGAGATATGGCAGGTTTGTGCTTCTCAGTATTTCAGGAAGCTTTTCGGAAAGGATGGGAGAGAGCCAATTGGAGAGAATGGGTGCAATGATGACCATTCCGAAAAATCCAAGCACGACCGAGGGGAAACTCGCAAGCATTTCAATAAGCGGTTTCAGGAACTCTTTGACTTTGTGATTGGCGACCTCTGCGATATAGATTGCAGTCGCCAGGCCTAAGGGTATTGCCATGACAGCGGTGAGCACTGTTACCGCGAGGGTGCCGATAACGAGCGGCAACATGCCGAAGCTCGCCGGATCATAGGTCGGATACCACGCTTTCCCGAAAAGAACGGTGAGGACACCTTCTCGGTAAAAGATGTAAAATGCTTCTTTAAAGAGAAAAATAGCGATAAGAAGCAATAGGATGACCGATGTCAGCCCCACCGCGCTTACAATTATTTCAACCGTCTTTTCTTTTTTCTGCCAGTATAATTTCATTCGTTCCTCTTCTTAAACAGGGGAAGGAACCATCCGGTTCCTTCCCCTGTGTGAATCGATTCCTTCCGATTTTTTAATGAATGCTTACGTATTTCACTTCATTAACGACCTTCTGGCCTTCTTTTGAAAGCATGAAGTCAATGAATTTTGCAATGGTACCCGCGGGCTTTCCCTTTGTATACATGAGCAATGGTCTTGCAATCGGCCATGAACCATCACGCACACTCGCGGCTGTTGCAGTTTTGCCCCCGACTTTCAAGGCCTTCACGGATTTGTCCGTGTAACCGATTCCGATATACCCGATGGCAAATTTATTCTGTGCAACCGTCTGCACAGCCTGACCGTTGGATGCAACCAAAAGTGCATCAGCTCTCACCCTGTCACCCTTTAATACTTTTTCTTCCCATACTTCATAAGTGCCCGAGCTTGTGTCCCTTGAAACTACGGAGACAGGCCGATTCGGTCCGCCGAGTTCCTTCCAGCTTTTAATCTTTCCGTTATAAACGTCCCTGAGCTGTTCCATGGTGATGTCGGTGAGTTTCATGGAAGGGTGGACAACCGGTATAATGCCGTCAAGCGCAACCTTATGTCCGGTCAAGGTGATCCCCTTTGCTTTTCCTGAAGCCACTTCCTTGTCTTTTGCTTCCCTCGAACTCGTTGCTATATGGGTTGTGCCGTCGATAAGTGCTTTGATACCGGTTCCCGAACCGCTGCCTGATACAAAAATCTTTGTATCGGCATGCTTTTTCATATAGACCTCTGCGGCTTTTTGAGCTACAGGCAGCACTGTGGTGGAACCATCAATTTTCAGGTCCTCTCCAAAAGAGAGCCCTGCAAGAGAGAATACTATCAAGCCTGCGAATACAGCCGTTAAAAATCTTTTCATCATTCCATTCCTCCTTCTTGTTTTTACCTTACTACGAGATTGTTACAGGTTTGTTACAGTTGTGTTAAATTTCTGTTACATAGCTCACCCCCCTGAGCACTTTGGATAAAAATATCGGACAATTGTCATAGTTATCAGTGCTGCAACAGGCTGCCCTTCTATTGCCGTCAATTATCATCGATGAAAGAGAAGCCATGCATACTGTTTTGCCATTATACGGGCAACCGGTATCAAAGGCCATAATCCTGCTGTTCTCTGCTTTTGTTCTTATCATTTCCATTTCTTTTCTCCTTTCTTTCTCAAAGGTTAACAGGGGAATGTTACAGGATGATGAAAGAGAGGTTAAGATTCTGACATGAAATGTAATTTGCATACGTTTATTACCGTCAAAATTCCTTATAGTTACCTACTAATTCTTTCGGTCGTTGCGTTGTTCCTTTTGAAATCAAGGGGTTGTGAAATGAAACACAATGGCACAAAATATGCTTACTTATGGGAAAGAACGGTAAAAGATAAAGCCCCGAAAATAGGGGCTGGTTCAAGAGAGCGTCCGGAAGATGGCCGGAGTAAACCGGAGGCTCTGTATGGGAAATGAAAAAGAAAGGGGTGAGGAGAATGAATCATCTGGATATGGATGCGATCAGTGATATTGTAGCAAAATACGGGTATGTGGAATGGGTGCTTGTTGGTTTTACTCCGGCAAGGGAGTATACGATATTTTCGTATTTTACCGATCCGTCGGCAATTCCTGTTTTCAGGGCTGTTCTGTTGTCTATGCTGAGGATGGTTGAACGTTCCCTTGAAGACGACCCCGGCGGGTCATATGTGAGGAGTTGCGGTACATGCTGACAGTAAGAAGCGAGTGGAATGTCTCAGGCAGAGATGTTTCCACTGAATTTGTGCTCGTCATGGACCGATCAGGCGAACCGGGCCTTGATGGCATCGGTAAGCCTGTATGTCCATGACCATCCGGTTTCTTTACAGGGCAAGAGAAAAGAGTCTTTCCCGATGATATATCTGTTCCCTCTCCATACTACAGTATTGGACAGTATCGGCACAAACCAGATAATGCCAATAATCATATCCTTAACCGGAGAGAGAAAATAGAGCAAAGAACGCATTGGCGCCCTGATAATCCTTCCGATATAGAGATCACCCATGATCTTTATGCAGCTTGATGCGACCAATAGAGACGCGGTTATTTTTGAAGGTCCCCAAAGGAACATCGGAATTGATGACAAGAAGACAGGGTTCCCGATCAATTCAGAAAAGTATCGAAAACCGCCTATTCTCCATCTCAGTTTACCCCAACGTATGTGCCTGTTCAGGAATTTCCGTATCCCCCAGTAATGATTCACATTCCGGACCATATAGTGTGAAAGTACAACCTTTTTCCCTGTTTCCTTAATCTTTTTCCCTATAAGATAGTCTTCTGCAAGGACATCCTTCACCGCAGGAAATCCCCCGACAGCTTCAAGATCTCTTTTCCTCATGAGCATTGATTTTCCCACCACACAGGGCATCTTCAGAAACCGGTCAAGGAAACAGACGCTTCCCATTATGAACGAATTCAGGTGGAGGTTCTCAAATACTGAACCGAGCGTGCGGCCCCCTGTGCCCTGTATGAGATTACTCACCAGTCCGACACCCGGGTCCTGCAGATGCTTCACGATCTCCTGCAGGTAATTTCTGCCGACCAGAACATTGCTGTCACTGATAAGTATTGCCTCGTATTTTGAGACGTTATAGGACGGCACAAGATTGTTTATCTTTGGGTTGAGCCCTGCATTGCATCGTTCCACGATAATGGTGATATCTTTTTCAGGATATTTCTCCTTTATCTTTTTTGCGACCTTATAGGCAGGATCATTATAATCCTGGAGCCCAAAAATAATTTCATACATGGGATAGTCCTGCATACAAATGCTCGCAAGATTATCGAAGAGATTGTCATCAATTCCCTTGAGAGGCTTGAGAATAGAAATACCGGGGAAAGGTACAGGCAGAGAAAAAGAAGCAGGAGATGCTCCTTGTGATAAACCTCTTTCTCTTTCTTCTTCTCCTGTTCTTCGTTCCTGCAATTTTTTCCTGATTGCCCAGATCTGCAATCCGTATGCTGCAAGTCCCGCTATGGTGATAAGAACAAAAATAATAAATACTGTTTCCATATCTTCTCCTTTAATTCCTGAATAAGGTTATCGCTACTCCTTTGTTGTGCCGGATGCATTGTTTTACGGACTCGACCTTCTTCTCGCAGTTTAGAAGCGTCTTCCATGAATAGAGGTGCCGTGTCCTGTGAAAGTCGCTGTTCGCGATATAGGGATATTTCTTCAGGCTTATAACATTAAAAACGTCGTCCCGGTTTGCAATTTCCCAGGCGTCGATATATTTGGCGTACTTGTCCCTGTTGTTCCATAGGAAGAGGGTCTCTCTGATCGTCATTTCTGAAGTATGGTGCGGATGGCAGGCGATTACGAGGGCATCCTGTCCCTTTGCTTCACGGAATATTTTTTCATAACTCCAGCAGGCGGGGATGAATTCCTTTATGTCGAGAATGAGGATATGGGCCGACTTGTCTGATGAGATATAGTTCTTGCTTATCTCAACCCCGGGAATGATCAGCATCCCGTATTTGTCATACGCCCGTTCCGCTTCCTGCCTGACATGGGCCATATAGTCATCAAAATTGTTTTCATTCACGGTGAATCTGAAGCGGTGGGCAAGCTTGCCGAAGGAACTGTCGCCGTTTACCACATGGTCGGTGATGGCGATAACATCAAACCCGGCCTGACCGAAGAGATCGACCGCCCTTCTCAGTTCTACCGAGCCATCAGAGTATTTCGTGTGAATGTGGAAATCACACAGTAACATTAATATGATAATAAGTTTTTTAAATTACAGGAGTATTACGGTAAGATGAAGTTTTGATTACAAATTCCTGCTTTTCATCAGGTAGGAGTAATAGAAAGCGGCTTTTGTGGGCTTTCGCTCGAGGGTTGTAAAATCAACCGTGTACAGGCCGAAGCGTGAATCAAGTCCCTGGAGCCATTCATAGTTGTCGATGAGAGACCAGTAGAAGTATCCCCTCACATCCATTCCCTTGCGTACGCATCGTTCGAGGATATCGATGTGGCTTTTCATGAACCGTATCTTCTTCCTGCTGCTGTGTGTTGCAATGCCATTTTCGGTGATGATTAAAGGGACATCCAGTTTCGATGCATATCTCAGTACCTTTTCAAGGCCGCGTGGATGTATTTCCCATCCCATATCGGTTAAGCCATAACCGTCAATATCTCTGTGGCGGAGTTCCACCCCCATTTTTTTGAACGGATTGAATCTCATATGCACCCTTGTGTAATAGTTCACTCCGAGAAAATCGAGCTTATCTTTTATGGGAACAGGGATTTCGAGTGATTTCCTGAAGGGGAATTTCACGTATACCTTCCCGGTGAGAAATGCATCGAGGAGCGAATGGTTATAGAAGTACTTTGCAATTTTTGCAAGGAGCCTGTCCATAGGGTTCCATCTCCTCCAGGGAGCAAGCGCTGCCATATTATGAGCAACGCTTACCATTGCATCAGGGATGCTGGAATGGATCATATCGTATGCCTGTCCATGGCATACGAGGATATTGCGGAGAGCATCAAGCGCCAGCACAGCATCGCGTTTACCCGGTGGCATGCACCCCTCAAGGTATCCGCCAAGCAGGAGTACGTAGGGTTCATTAAACGTTATCCAGTACTTCACCCCCCGGATTGTTGAGAGGACCTTGTCCACATAATCCAGGAATTTTCTGATCGATGGATATTCATGCCAGGGGTATTTTTTGATGAACCACAACGGATGGGTGAAATGGTGGAGGGTGACCATGGGTTCAATATTATTCTCGATGAGAATATCGATGATCTCCTGATAATGTGCCAGCGCTTCATAATCCCATACATTCTCTCTTGGCTGGATCCGGCTCCATTCGAATGAAAATCTGTATGCATTTACACCGAGTTCCTTCAGAAGTTTGAGGTCTTCTTTATAAAGCGTGTAATGGCTGGTAACATCAGGATTATCGGAGAGGACCGAATCCCAGGTGGTCCAGTCTGCATAGGGAGAACCTTCGAGCTGAAAAGCTGAAGTGGCTACCCCCCAGAGGAAACGGTCACTTGCTATTTCTGTCTTCATCCTTCAGGTTTTGCAGCATGAAAAAAAAGCCCTCCCGGGGCGAGGAGGGCTGTGGAGGGTGCTGCAGTGCTCTCTATCTGGTATAAAGAGCAAAAGATTAAAATTTGAAGGCGTAGGTAAGGTCTATCTGGATCCTGTTCTCCTCCATCGACCGCTTATCAGCAGGCAGTTGCGTGCTTACGGCCTTGGTGGCGTAGTATTTCAGCGCATGCGCCCATCCTTTGCCGAGTCCGAACCGGTATCCGAATGTCCAGCCTTTGTTGTTTGTTCCTCCGCTCCGGAAATCTGAATCCGAGAATTCATCGTATGTTGCATCGCTTTCCACCCTGCTGTAGGTGGTAAATACCTGCCAATCCTTGAACTGCTCCACTTTTTTGTTCCCGGCCGTAATGCCGAAAAGATACCCGTCATTGTTCTCATCGGCGGCAGCGTTATATACATAGTCGGCGGTAAGGCCCACATAGAGCGGCAGGTACAATGACACATTAGCAGTTGCATTGTAGACTCTGAAGTCGCTGATTGTGTTCCCGTGGTATTTGTTGTCATCTGCCGAAATGAGGTCGACATTCGAGTAATTATAGTGGGCAAGCCCCACTACCACATCAAATTTGTCTTTCTCGCCGTATTTCAAACCGCCCTGGATACCCAGAAGCCAGGGATCGGAAGAATCACCGCTCAGTTCATCGAGAGGGAATGCTCCCGCATTGATGAACACCGTGGGTTTCCCGACTTCATGACTGGCCTGGATTGCCACTCCCTCAGGGTGAAGGTCGGGGTCAAATACTATCCATGTGTAAGGGGTAAAAGGGTTCTTGAATTTCCCCAGATATACGTCCAGCTTCTTGTCGAAGAATTTATGTCGTACATAGGCGGACTCAAGCCAGACATTTTTCAGCTCAAAGATGTCTCCTAGGGATTGATTCAGGGTGACCTGATCCTGTTTTTCTCCGGTGCCGAGTCTGAACCCTACCTGTGTCAGTTCATTGATATCATAGGTAAATCCGAAGCGTCCCTGTATTCTCTCTCTGTGCCTGTCCGCTTTATCCGGTTTATCGAACCATTGTGAGTCATGTCGCATCCTGAAACTGCCTTCCCACTTTGCTTTTTTTGCCTCGGCTTTTTTCGCTTCGGCCTTCATCTCGTCTGTTATCGAGATTGCCTCCTGATTTGTAAGTACTCCTTTTTCGACCAGCTTCTTAAGAATCGGGTCCTTAATATCCTCTGCTGCCATTGCCGCCCCAGCTGCGGAGAGCAGGATACAGAGGCTTACCACGAACGCTGCGAATTTCTTCATACATTCTCCTCCTTTTGTATTGAGATTTCCTTACAGTGAAATCCTTCTGTGATCGTCATGCCGGTTTGTCGGGCATCTTTCTCCGGGAATGATACAAGACAAGCAGGAATGACATATGCTGGGAATACTTTACCCGTGGAATGTTACAGGAATATTACGGAGAGGTTAAGTTTTTGTTACGTCAGGGGACTGATGAGGCGCACTTTAGTGCCGGAGCCCTCGACACTCTCGATCTTCATATCCCAGCTGTGGGCAATGACAAGATGTTTGACGATAGCCAGTCCCAGTCCTGTGCCGCCGAGTTCCCGCGACCGTGCCCTGTCAACACGGTAGAACCGCTCACCGAGCCGGGCAAGATGTTTTCTGGGAATACCAATCCCTGTATCCTCAACAGAAATATTGATGATATTTTGTTGTTCAGGTTCTTTTCCTTCACTTTCAACTTTCAATTTTTCACCCTTTACTTTAATTGCTACCCCGCCTTTCTCGGTGAACTTAATTCCATTGTCTGTGAGGTTTAGGAGGATCTGTATCAGACGGTCCCTGTCGGCTCTAATTTCCCTGCAATCCGGAGCAATTTGTTTGCTCAGAGTGAGTCCCCTGTCCCGTGCTTTTTCTTTCAGGGTTGCAAAGACAGCGTCGATAAGCTCATCGAGATTCACTAATGTCTTTTTAAGTTTGATGTCGCCAAGCTCGATTCGGGAAAGGGTGAGCAGATCACTGACAAGAGAATTGAGGCGCTCGCTGTGGTTTTTTATCGTTTCGAGAAATTTCCGGGCATTCTCCCTGTCATCAAGCGCTCCATCGAGAAGTGTCTCAGCAAACCCCTTGATTGCGGTTATCGGTGTTTTGATCTCATGAGAGACATTGGCAACAAAGTCTTTCCGCACTTCCTCCAGTTTCCGCAGCCGGGTTATATCATGAAAGGTAAAAACTACGCCGGACAGTTCTCCTTTGATACTGAACGGGGCTGCTGTTGTCATCAGATAGCGTTCCTTCGTCCCATGTATCTCGATCTCACGGGATATCTTTTCCCTGCCTTGTGATACATGTTCGACGACTTCCATGAGGTCAGCTCTTCTGAGACCTTCCGTCAGGGTTTTTCCTTCGATGCTTGACTGAATACCGAACAGGTCTCTGATGGCGGTGTTGCTCAGAACAATTCTCCCATTTGTGTCGGTCAGCACGAGTCCGTCAGACATATTCCGGAGAATTGCCTCTATTTTCTGTCTTTCCTCCACACTCTCTGTGAGCCGTTCGTGCAGTTCCTCTGCCATAGCACTGATATTTCTGCCAAGCTCTCCCAGTTCACCCTTCTCTTTGGTGAAGAGTCTCTTCCTGAAATTTCCCGCGGCAATATCTTTCGAATAGTCAGTAATGTCCTCAATTGATCTGGTGATTTTTCTTGTCTGATAAAGACTTATTATAATAGCGATGCATAATACAATGAGAGAAGAGAAAATTATCCTCATCCGGATAGCATTCAGTGCTTTCTCGATATCCTGAAGGGGTAAGGATAATCGCAGGAATATTTTCTCTGTATCTCCAACTGCCAGGGCAAGATAGAATAAATTTTTTCTCAACGTACTGCTGTATCTTATGGAAGTGCCGACATCATTGATATCTGCATCCCTTATTTCCGGCCTGTCCGCATGATTTCCCATACTCTCTGATGGTTCATCGGAATCCCCCAGGACCTTCCCCGAACTCTCTATGACAGTTACCCGCGCTCCTGTCTTTTCCTTGTATCGCCTGCAGAAATCGTCGAGATCAGCGCGGGAAGCGGGAATCTGTCCGGCAATCAACCGCGCCTGCTTAAGGAGACTGTCCTGGAGATTGGCTATGAAGTTGTCTTTGACTGCGCCGGAGATATAAAGTTCAAGGATGATAAGGAGAAGAGATCCTATAATTACATAGGGAATGGCAATCCTTTTGAACAGGAACCGTTTCATGCCTTTTCATCGAATACATACCCGATGCCACGCATTGTTTTTATATAGCGGGGATTTGCCGGATTTCGTTCAATCTGGGCCCGCAACCGCCGTATATGGACATCTACAGTCCGTGGTTCTACAAAGGCCTCATCTCTCCATATTGCATCAAGAAGCTGGTTGCGGCTGAATACCCTGCCTCTTCTCTCTGCAAGAAAGAGAAGGAGTTTGAATTCTGTTGCGCTCAGCTTGACCGGGGTTCCTCTTACTGAAGCAATGTATCGCTCCCGGTCTATCTCAAGCTCCCCAATCTTAAGGATCTTCTCCGTGACAGGTTTCTCCGACGCCCTTCTCAGAACGGCTTTTACACGGGCTACAAGTTCACGGGGGCTGAACGGTTTTGCCATGTAGTCATCTGCGCCCATCTCCAGTCCGAGTATCCTGTCTATTTCCTCGCCCTTAGCAGTCAGCATGATTATGGGAAGCCCGGCCGTTTTCGGATCATTCCGTACGATGCGGCAGAGTTCCAGGCCCTGAATTCCGGGCAGCATGAGATCGAGTATGAGAAGGTCATAGTTCTCTTTTCTGATCTTGCCGAGGGCGGCATCCCCGTCAAAGGATGAATCTACGGCAAAGCCCTCTTTTTTCAGGTTATATGCAATAAGTTCGACAAGATCAGCCTCGTCTTCAATGACGAGTATATGCTTTAAAGGTGCCACACTATACTTATAGCATTATTAATTATCCCTATGCAATAAATAAGCTCCCGTTTATTGACTTTACCGGAAATTTTTTATATCCTAATGTAGCTCCACGAGGTAAGTAATGAAACTTTTCCCAAAAGAGACTGATTTTTTTTCGATTTTTGAAAAGGCTGCGGCCAATGTCACCCATGCAGCCACGCTCTTCGTCGGAATCATGGAACATTTCACCAACCTTGAGCTCTGGGCAAAGGAAGTGCATGAACTTGAGCAGGAAGGCGATGTATATACCCATGATATTATCAGGAAGCTTAACAAGACCTTTATTACGCCGATTGACAGAGAAGATATCCATGCGCTCGCATCGAGATTAGACGACATCCTTGACCTGCTCTGGAATGCAGCCGACAGGCTTACCGTGTTCAAACTCACTGAGGCTACCCCATACGCGATCATTATGGCAAAGGATCTCCTTGCAACCGTTGAACTGGTAGAAAAAGCGATAAAGAAACTGAAAGACAAGAACTATGCCCATATCCAGGAATACTGCATCGAGATCAACAAACTCGAAAATAAAGTGGACAGGGGGTTTAAGGATGCCCTCTGTCACCTGTTTGATCAAATCAAAGACCCCATTCTTATTATTAAATGGAAAGAAATCTACGAGCATCTTGAGGACGCGTCTGACAGGTGCGAGGATGTAGCGAATATCCTGGAAGCCATAGTCCTCAAAAATGCCTGAATCGTATTCTCTCCTCCTTATTGTTATATTCCTTGCACTAATATTTGATTTCATAAACGGTTTCCACGATTCTGCGAATGCTATTGCTACTTCGGTTTCAACGAGGGTCTTGTCTCCCAAAGCAGCGGTATTGATGGCTGCTGCTTTGAATATGATCGGAGCATTCTCCGGCACCGCTGTGGCTAAAACGGTGGGCGTCGGCCTTGTACAGACCGCCAGCATAACTCAGATAACGGTTATCTCTGCGCTGTTGGCTGCTATCGTTTGGGATCTTATTACCTGGTATTTCGGTCTTCCTACGTCATCAAGCCATGCTATTCTTTCCGGTATTGTTGGCGCTGCAGTAGCTACATCGGGTACGGGAATCGTCATCGCGAAAGGGGTAGAGAAAGTTTTTCTGGGTTTGGTCCTTTCTCCTTTAATAGGGTTCGTGCTCAGTCTATTCCTTATGTTTTTCCTCACTTGGATGTTTAAGAGATCTACCCCGACATCGGTCACTAAAATCTTTAGCAGACTCCAGATCATGTCTGCCGCATATATGGCATTCAGCCACGGAAGCAATGATGCCCAGAAAACGATGGGAATCATTACTATGGCCCTCGTGAGCTACTACAACCTGAGTGATTTCCATGTGCCGGCATGGGTTATTGTGACGTGTGCAATCGCGATGGCGTTTGGCACTGCCGGCGGCGGCTGGAGAATTATCAAGACCCTGGGGGTCAGGCTTGCACACCTCAGGCCCATTCACGGATTCGCCGCAGAAAGTGCAGCGGCGACCGTTATCGAGGTTGCATCAAGGATAGGCCTTCCGCTCTCAACAACCCATGTGATTTCCTCGACAATAATGGGGGTAGGTGCATCAAAAAGGCTCTCCGCAGTCAGATGGGGAATCGGGGGGAATATCGTGATTGCATGGATATTGACGATTCCCGCGTGTGTGATACTCGCATGGGGTATATGTAAATTACTGCATTTTGTTCTTGGGTGATTTCCGGTCTACTTTCAGGATACGAATAATTCCCGCAGGGTTTTATCTGATATCCCCTCCTGTATTCTGACCTGTCCGATCTTTTCAGGCAGGATAAATTTCAGTTCTCCTGCAACCGCTTTTTTATCAAGCTGCATTGACAGGAAGAGACTCTGTTCTTTTATATCATTCGGCTTCTCAACCGGCAACCCATAGGATTCAATCAGGTTTTTGATCCGCACTGCCTGATCTTCCGGAATGAGTCCCAGCTTCTCCGCAAGCCGGGCCTCAAGGTGCATGCCTATCGCAACCGCTTCGCCGTGAAGGAACCGTGTGTATCCGGTGATCGTCTCTATGGCGTGGCCTATCGTATGGCCATAATTCAGGATAGCCCGCAACCCGGCTTCACGCTCATCCTGAGCGACGACCCCGGCTTTTATCTCGCATGAACGTTTGATGATATGGATCAGGGCCTCTTCGTCGAGATTCATGATTCTGTCTTTATTCCTCTCGATAAACGTAAAGAGTTCACTGTCATAAATAACCCCATATTTAATGACCTCTGCAAGTCCCGCACGTAATTGTCTCTCCGGCAGGGTTTTCAGGGTATCTCCATCAATCCATACCAGCTTAGGCTGCCAGAATGCGCCGATCATGTTTTTTCCGAGTGCATGGTCAACGCCTGTCTTGCCGCCAACCGAACTGTCCACCTGTGCAAGCAGAGTTGTTGGGATCTGGACATAGGGAATGCCCCTCATATAGGTAGACGCAGCAAATCCTGTGATATCTCCGACAACCCCTCCCCCGAGCGCAACGACGGCTGATTTTCTGTCGAGCCGGTATCTGAGCAGTTCGTTATATATTTGCTGGAGCGTTACAAGGTTTTTGTGTTCCTCGCCATCGGGAATAGTGACCGTGAGGAGATCGAATCCCGCATTTCTGATTGAATCGGATACCCTCTCTCCATAGAGCGAAAAAACAGTGGGATTGCTCACAATCGCAATTTTGGGGCTGAGATGAAAGGCTTTGAGCTCTTCTCCTATGCCGTCGAGAATGGCGTTTCCCAGCACAATATCATAGCTTCGCTCACCAAGCTGAACCCTTATTTTTTCCATACTCTTCCGTTCCTTTTCTATCCTGATTCAGACTTCTGAATCCCGGATTTTATTGATTATCTCCTCTGCGATCTGGAGCGGGGTCTTGTCTTCCGTATCGACCACGATATCTGCGTTCTCATAATATGGTTTCCTGAAATTCAAAAGGTCCTTGATAGTCCCGCGAGGATCTTTTCCCTGAAGCAGCGGCCTTGCATCGTTCCCCTCGGTCCTTTTCAGGATAGTCTCAGGTGATGCCATAAGACAGACGACTATGCCGTGAGCCTTTAACATGTCCATGTTTTCCTGCTTCAGGACAGCGCCGCCTCCGGTTGATATAATGACATTTCTTTTTTGGGATATTTTTTCTATTATTTCCGTTTCTATTTCCCTGAATCTTTGTTCCCCATGTTTTTTGAAAATTTCAGCGATTGACATTTTCCGGGAAATTTCAATCTCGGTATCAACATCTATAAGTTTCAAGTCCAGACGGCTGGAAAGCTCCTTCCCTACCTCAGTCTTTCCGGTCCCCATGAATCCTGTCAGCACAATGTTTTTCATTGTCTCAAATATTCCGAATCCGTACATTTCCCGTCATCTTGTAGAGATAGGATACCTGTTTCGATTGAAAAATTGAAGTATGATATCAGACTACTTGAGGATGCCAAAACAGCGCAACAACGTAAGGAGAGAAAATTCGATTGGAACTCAGTATTGCTGAAAACTCACAGTTATACGCAAAAGTATCAATTCCTTATATCTATTTAAGTACACGAACACGCAAAATCGAATTGGATAAACTCTTGTCTAATACTTCATCTGAAGGCACAATTTAACCTATCACATTTGTTGTAATTTATCGGATCGGCAGGGTTGTTTTAGGGAGGGGGATTTGATATTTTTCAAGTAGCTGTTTTAACTGCTTGATCTCCTTCTTCAATTCCATCATCCTCAATTCTCTTCCAACTGCCAGATTATAAAATTCTTCAAGTTCATTGATTCTCCCTATAAGCTCTTTCTTATGCTGTTTTAATGCTTCCTCCGCTCGCTTGCGTTCGGTGATATTGTGAGCTGCCTCAATCACTCCTTTCACTTCCCCCCTGTCGCCAAAGACGGGATAAACATGCAATTCCCAGATCCTTCCGTCGGGAGTCGTCGATTCTATAATTTTCGGTTTATGAGAGGTGAAACACTCCAGCACAGAGCACATTTCGCAAGGCTCTGACCGCCCATGTCGCACCTTGTAACAGTGCTGTCCGATAAAATCATCCAGACTCATATTCATGTTCTTAGCGGCGACCTCATTTGACCAAACGACCTTCAAATCACTGGAAAGAAGCACCAGAGCATCAGGAATCGCATTGAGAATCCCGCAGAATTCCTGGTACAAGGATCGATACTTCCCTTCGCTTTCCCTGATGCCTTCCTCAAGAAGCTTCCGCTCGGTAATGTCACGGTCTATCCCCCGATATCCAACAAAATTACCATTTTTATCGAAAATCGGAATACCACTCGTCTCAATAATTACCTGTCGACCATCTTTATGGAGATTTACATTCTCCAATGCAGCAAAAGGCTTCAGGGATTCTACTATAGAATTAAATATCTCATGTAAGCGCTTTGCCTTATCTTTAGACATAAGATCAAAGGGCGTCCTACCGATGATTTCATCTGGCTCGTATCCTAATAAATCCTTCACTTTGGGACTGGAGTAAGTATAAACACCATTTTGATCTACTTCCCAAATCCAGTCACTGGTGTTTTCCGTGAGAGCACGGAATCGTTCTTCACTCTTATGCAGAACCTCCTGATCATGCTTGCGTTCTGCAATCTGCTGCTCAAGTTGTGAAGCATAGGTGCGGGTTTGCTCAAACAGTTTCGCATTCTGGATGTAAATGGCCAACTGATCGGCTGCTGTTTTTAGAAAGCGTGCTGCTTGCCTGAAATCATGATGATCTGCCGAGGCAATACCCAATACACCGATATGCTGCTTTCCCAGAAGCAAGGGTACAGCGGCGAAGGAATGGAGACCTGCTTTCTTACATTCTATCCATGTGCAGCGCTTATCTTTATGTATGTTGCTGGAGGCGATCATCCGGCCTGTTCCAGCAGCCAACCCGCAGAGGCATTCTCCCACCCTGTGCAATGGAACTGTTTCGGGGTTAAGATACGATGTGTTAGGACCAATAGCTTTCAGTTGCAGTTCATCGCCTTCCTGCAGGAACAGGACTGCGACTTTCAGTTTAAGTGCATAAGATATTTCTTTAACCACTGCATTGCATGCTTCCTGAAGGGAGAGTTGAGCCGTGACTGTCCTGGCTAATCTATTGAGTATAGTCAGTTCTTTCTTTGCCCGTACAAGTGCTGTTTTCTTCTTAGTTGTTTTGGGGTTCTTACTTATTCGGCGGGATTCTTTCAGTGCAACCCTATTTTGTCTCTTTGGCTTTGCCGTAGCTTTCATGGAAAATACCTGATAAGGCCATAGGGATTCCCCTCTTCAATCCTTAATATAGCGCAATGCCTAAATTATTTGTAATTTTATTACCCTTTAGTATATTAATCAATCATTTTCCTTAGGAAAATATGTAATGAATGCCCCATGACCGGCAATGTCTGAAGCGCTGTTCTTTCCCCGGCAGGCAATGATATCCTCGGAAGAGGCGTTCAATAGTTACCGTGTGTAAGGTCAATCTGGTATATTGTACATATGCAGAAAGTTGTTGTCGGGATGAGCGGAGGGGTTGACTCCTCGGTAACCGCATACCTCTTGAAAGAAAGGGGGTATGAGGTGGAGGCGATATCCCTGGTTCTATGGGAACCGGAGACGAAGACTGAACAGGGAGCATGTTGTTCACTCCGCTCCCTTGAGTCGGCGGCGAGGACTGCCGAAAATATTGGTATCGCCCACCATGTGCTCGATCTCAGAGATATTTTTCATGAAAAGGTGATTGAGCCTTTTGTGAAAGCCTATCTGTCAGGCATGACCCCGAACCCCTGCATACTCTGCAACAGATTCATCAAGTTCCCTCATCTCCTGGGCGAAGCTGCAAAACAGGGGGCTGAGTTCATTGCGACAGGCCACTATGCAAGGGTTGAACCATTTCCCTGTCTTACGAACGATTCACGGGTAACTTCCAATGCAACCTGTTTGGGAAATAAAAGCAGGGAAAAGCTGGAGAGTTCTCCATATTTTTGTCTCAAAAAAGGGGTCGATCCCAGGAAAGACCAGTCCTATGTCTTATATGTTTTATGCCAAACAGAACTGTGCAGATTACTCCTCCCGCTCGGAGTATATGAAAAGGATGAAATCAGGAAAATAGCGAAAAAACATAATCTTCCGGCTGCCGATCGGACAGAGAGCCAGGAGATCTGTTTCATTCAGGGGAGGGCTTATTCCTCGTTTATCGAAGAAAGAGCCCGGAAAACGGGAAAATCTGGCCCGATTGTTGCTTTAAAAAATAATGAGGTGATAGGAGTGCATAAGGGCATTCACGGATACACGGTCGGGCAGAGAAAAGGGCTTGGCATATCATCTCCCGGTCCGCTTTATGTGGTGAAGATAGATGCCATGGAAAATATCATTTATGTAGGACCACAGGATGAAGCGAGAAGGAAGGAATTTTTCGTTGCAGACCTGAACTGGGTGAATCCCCTGGAACATTTCTTCCACGAAGAAGGAGAGCGGACGGGTCCTTTCAGAGCAACGGTGAAAGTGCGTTCTACCATGAAAGACGAACCGGCAATGCTCTATCTGGAAACAACTTCTCCCTCACTTCCCTTTTCTGAGGGGGGAATTGGGGGATTTTCGCATCACAATGTCAGGGTTGTGTTTGATGAACCGCAATGGGCTCCTGCTCCCGGGCAATCCGCGGTATTCTACGAAGGAGACAGGGTGATTGGCGGAGGCCTAATAATAGATTTTTATTAATTTTGTCAATATAATAAAAAATGAAACAAATGAAACAGCGGAAGACATCGTGGTAATAAAAAAAGAAGACCTTACATACGAGAAAATCTTTGCAGATATCGGACAGGTATACCGGGGAAATTATGGAAGCAGCGATACCGGGCTTGTCGAGATGGTGTTCAATGACATCGTTGCCCTCTTCCTGGGAAAAAAGAAAGGGTTCCAGAGATGTGATACGCCATACCATGATCTTTTCCACACCCTGCAGGTTGCCCCGCCTTTTATCGGGATTCTTGATGGATGGAACAAGAGCGGTAAGACACCGTGCATCACGAAAGACTATTTTGATTTAGGCCTCATCGGCGTACTTCTGCACGATACCGGATATATAAAAAGGGAAGGCGATTCTCAGGGAAACGGGGGCAAGTATACCTTTGTGCATATACAGAGGAGCATTGATTTTGCAGAACATTATCTCCCCCAGATCGGTTTTGACACACGGACAATTGAGAGTGTGAAGAATATCATCATGTGCACCGGGGTGAGAGTCGACTATTCCAAGCTCCATTTCAATCTTGATGAAGAGCGCATCGTTGGATACGCCCTCGGCACTTCAGACCTCATTGGGCAGATGTCTGCTATCGATTACCCGGAAAAATTATCGGCACTCTTCGATGAATTTGAAGAAGCGTACCGCTTTGAAGGGAAAGAAAAGCTGGAGAGTGAAGGCGCGGTGATCTTCCAGAGCGTCGGTGATCTGATCAACAGCACCCCCCATTTTTATGAGGTTGTGGTGAAGGACAAGTTTCAGAAGATGGGTTCTTTAGATGCCTGTCTTACCTATCATTATAACGACAGTCATAACCCTTACCTCGAAGCCATTGAGGAAAATATGCAGAGGATCAAACTCGCTGCGGCTGCTCAATAGACGAGCCGGAGTATGTTGGGCACGATCTCTATCGTTGCAGGGGTCATCCCCAGATAATCACCGTCAATCTGGATATGCGCGGAACCTCTCACCTCAAGAGCGGTCGCTTTTGTATGGCTGACATCATGAAACTGCAGATGCCGTCCCCACAAGATGCCCAGAACGTATCGAACAACATCTGCCCGTCTCTTCCCCTGAAAGAAACAGACTGAGAGCGCAGGGTCGGCGATATCTGCGTCGGGGGTGACGCTAAAATTCCCCCCGTATTTTGCGACGTTTCCAATAAGAACGGAAAAACAAGAACGCATCTTCCCATCGATAGTCAGCTGAAGACCTGAAAGTTTCAGCATGAAAAGAGTTTTGAACCCGCTGAAGATATATGCGCCCTTCCCGGAAAATTTTTTCAGTGTTTCATTGACTCCATGGACTACCGCTCCATCGAATCCGATGCCGGCCATGAGACAGAAATATCGGCTCACCGGAGGTGAGGAGTGTGTAAGGGTTATTCTCCCGAGTGCAATGGTATGGGGATATCTGCTGAGCGCAAAGTCCACTGCATGCTCTGCATGCTCGGGGACACCGAGCTCTTTCGCCAGCACATTTGTTGTGCCGAGAGGGAGAATCGCCATCGGAATTACAGATCCGGCAAGACCGTTCATTACCTCATTGAATGTGCCGTCACCTCCGGCAGCAAGAACCAGCGAGGGATTTTTCTTCAGAAGATCCCGCGCAAGCAGCTCAGCTTCACCTCTTTGCCTGGTAAGGAATGATTCTACTTCATGGCCCCTGTCCCGGAGGTACCGGCAGGCGTTTTCGAGTTTTTTTTCTGAAGCCTTTTTTGCTGCAGGATTACAGATTATGACTATCAAGGATTTCCTCTGCCTGCTGTATACCTTTACATGGTCCGATATGGTCAACCATTACCGGTGTCCTTTCGAGATATTGAATTATCGGGTCAATATCGCTCCCCTCCTGTACAAAAAAAACCCGACCGCCGATCTTTCTGCCCTTCTGTTTCATACCCGGTATTCTCATATATCCGAATCGTGATGACGCAACATATCCTGTTGTATAATGAGGGTCATCGGAGATGCAGAGTTCCGCGATTACACGAGAAGAGGAAGCAACCTTCGAGGCCAGAATCAGGGCTTCTTTCACCGTATCAATATTAATCCCAAGCCGGGCGAGCCTTGATGAAAGAATTCTTAATGCAGGCTTTGCAATGCCAAGGCGCGACACCCTGACTCCTCTCCTGCGGTCATGTTCCAGCCGCATGCCCTTTTCTGCTGAAATAAGAGCGGCGCCGCGCATATTCCCTTTTTGCAGAACAGCAAAGGCAGACCGCAGTGCTTTTTTGGATATTCCCAGTGCCCGCAACATGTTCCCTGATATCTTCCTTGCTTCGGATAGAGAGTCCGAAATGACGGTTGATAGGGGCAGTGTTGAGATTGTGAGCGGTTCTTGCCTTACTTTTTCCAGAGTCAGAGTGATCGTATCCGGCTTCCCTTTCGGATGATGCAATGCCCTTTCAATATATCCCCTGAGCATTCGTTGCATCTCTGAGAGAGTATAGAGCCCCTCAGCGCCGGAGATATGGATTTCTGAAGTTTTTTGCTTTTCCCCTCTGCCTTCTTGTGATGCCCGCATGCGTATGTTCCATAGCTTTTCCATTCAAAGTGATTATATATCATTGCTGTCCAAAATATTCAGGCGTTGGGATATGGCTCTGGTTTCCGAATCGAACTAAACTCCGTCTATTTCTGTGCAAACCTTCTTCTGACTGAAATGGTAATGAGATATTCAAGCCTGAGCCCTCCGCTCCGTCTCCGGTCTCATCAAAGTTACCCGTGATTTCGATTCGGAAACCGAGCCATATCCCTAATTGATTTATACAATACTGTACCTGCCATATTCATCTAAATTGTGTATAAAGGGAGTTTAGTTTGCTTTGGAAATCGAGCTATGTCCCTGTTTGGGTTAAGTGCAGGGTTAATCGAACAGCGAGACGAGGGTGTCGGTTTTTTCCGCAATATGCTTCGTCAACTCTTCCTGCTCGTTTTTCAGCTTGTACAGTTCATCTGCAATATCCAGCGCAGCAAGAATGGAAGCTTTTACAGGGGTGATATTCGGCGATGTTGAATATACTTCCTTTAATTTTCTGTCCACAAAGGAAGCGAGTTCCCTGATGTATTCCTCAGGTTCATCGCCCCGGATGGTATATTTCTGGCCTAAAATGTAGACTTCAGTACTGCCCATGACTTTTACTCTGTATGTAACGTTTCGAGTTCATCGAGAAGAGTTTCGATCTGGCTTCTCACGACATTCTTTTCTGACCGCATCTGCTCAACTTCCTGGTTTTTTTCATCGAGAAGCCGTTCGAGTTCCTTGATCCGCCGCTCCATCAGTATTTTTTCTTCCTTCAGAGACTTGACCCGTTCAATAGTTGCTGCAATTTTATCTTCAAGAGTTTTGAATTTATCCAATGGTGTGCTCTCCTTTTTTATAGTATTGAGTTGTTCCCCATGCTGATTATCGTCGAAGAGGGTCTTCATGAAAACCATTTGTACCTAAAATACCAGAATGTCCGAAGGATTGTCTATAGTTTTTCAAGTGACTCGTCAGGTCTTTCTTCAGCGGGAAAAAAAAGACGATTGTATTCGAAAAAGGTCGTGAGGACGCGTTTCACGTAATTCCTTGTTTCTGTGTAAGGGATGTCTTCGATGAACTCGTCGACCTGTTTATATTGCCCGTTTGCTGCCCATTTGCGTACTGTTTCTTCTCCTGCGTTATAGGCGGCAATCGCATGGGGATAGGAGCCGAATTCCTGAATCAGCTGGCTGAGATACGAGATGCCGAGATGGAGGTTGTTTCTGACGTGATAGATATCCCTGTTACTCTGTATTTTCAGGTGAACGGTTTTGTCGAGCCGGTATGCGGTCTGGGGCATAAGCTGCATGAGTCCGAGCGCTCCGGCAGGGGATTTTGCTTCGGCATCGAATCTGCTCTCTTCTCTGATAAGGGAAAGGACAAGAAAGGGATCGACGTGATACCGTTCAGAGAGAGAGATGACAGTATCCCAGTATGCAAGGGGATAGAGAAAACCGTAAAGCTGCTCTGAAGAAGGGGATTTTTTTGCGGCCAGCCTTACTGAATGCTTGTACTCATCAAGCTCCTCGAATTTCGAGCACAGGGAAATAAACTCCTCGAGAGAACCTGTATGTTTTGAAAGATGAATCAGCTCTGAAACCGCTTCCCGGTTCAAACCAAATTCAAGGAGGACTTCGACCCGCCCGAGCTCTTTGAATGAGTCAGGGGATGCTTTTGCCGGCATCGAGGGCTTTCTGAATTTATGCCGGGTGTTCGCCGCTGCATCCTGCCATAATTTTTTGGTCCTTACAAAGGAAAGGAGACTGTAGAAGTCCCGCTTTTCCGGAATTTGGCGGGGATACAAATCTGCGGTATCTTCACCAGCAGACTCTATGCTCCGTGCTTTCCAGTAGAGATACTGCGGGTCATCATTTATGCTGTGCAGTTTTGTAAATATTTCTGCAGACTTTGCGTATTCTCCAGACAGGTAGTATGTCCATCCGATCCCCCACAGGGTATCTTCACGGCTTCTGGGAAATGATTCCAGAACATGCTCGTAGAGGTCCAGGGACTCCTTGATGTTGCCTGCTCTTCTTTTGTCCGCTGCAACTGCCAGAAGGAGCGAGGCGAAGCGGGGATCCTTCATGGTCATCATTTCATCAATGAGCGCATACACGGCCTCTTTGTCCCGTGCACGGTACAGCGAACGGACTTCCCAGTATTTCTCGCCGGCCTTTCGATATATGTCTGCCGCCTCACGGTACTTCTTCTGCCTGAAAAGGGAAACCCCCAGTTTTTTCAGGATTTCGTCTTTAAGCGTGCCGTCGTCTTGTGAAAGGGCTGTCCGGAGAAGGGACTCGGCATCAGTAAAATCCAGCCGGTCATTCAGGTTTGAACCGCGCTGGAGCATATCCCCGGTGCTGATTTCTTCGGGGCTTAATTCGCTATACGCCTGGATAGCAAAGGCGCCGGCCCTGATGTAGATATCCTTGAAGAGAGGCTTGGCCGCCTGTATCTTCCCCTGTTTTTTGAGCCATTTCGCATAGAAATACTTCATTTCCATGTCGCCGGCGTAGTCGCTGAGATATGTTTCAAACAGATCTCCGGTTCGGTCTTCAGAGAGTTCCGCAGATTTGCTGATCTCCATGCAGCGGGCTTTCTTGCTTAAGGGTGATTCAGGGTACTTCTTGAGGAGAGATCGGATTGCGTTAAGTGATTCACGGTGATTCTTATTCTCATTATAGGCTTCCGCTAACCAGAGGAGGGCATAGTCACCCAGGAGAGGAAATTCTTCCCCGGCGAGAGACAGGCTCGATATTGCCTCTTCGTATCTGCCGTTGTCGAATGCTTTTTTCCCTTTCTGAAGAGAAGCCTTTCCCCCGGTTTCCTCTGCGCATGCTGAAGCAGAAAACAGAAGAAAAAGAGCGATAAAAAGAAGATGCTTCATACCCTTATGATAGCGGAAAGGACTTGTTTCAGCAAGAGAGAGCGTTGCGTTGGAGAATGGCATTTTTCCGGTTGCTATGGTATATTTCCCCATGATCAGTGACCTCAGGCTTCACGGCAAGACAGGTTCAGTCGAGTATTTTGCCTTTATCGGAGGTGCCAGCGCCTATAACACATATTTCTATGAAGAGATCCCTTCAGGCATCCGGTTTTTTTCACGGGGGAATGAATTTACGATAACTGCCGACGGGGTGGATTACAAGGGCACCGGCGGGAGTTTCTGCGAGTATATGTTTGGTGTTGATCAGCCGCTCAAGGACCTTCTGAAGCGTGATATCGCGAACAGGCTTATCATGTCCGGGGCTTTTCTTGACGATAACGAACGGGTTGTTTTTACCAACGAAACAGAGGGGCACGAGTCTTTTTACCGTCTTTTCATTCAGGGGCACGCAGTAAAAAACTACTACTTCTTCGTTGCCTCTGATTTCAGCGGAGATTACAAAAAAAGACAGAAACATGTCCTTGGCGCCGTGGGGAAATTTCTCAAGAGAACCGACCTCCTGCTCGAAAACAGTGACACGGATCTCCTTGAAGGGTTTCTGAACGAACTCCATGAAGAGAACTCTACTGTGTTTCTCTTTAAACTCATTCACGAAGGGAACCAGACATTTTACCAGACATACTCCGGTTTTTATGCGAAGGACAGGTTGCTCTCTCCGAATGAAGAGCTCTATATGGAAGATATCGCCACGCGGCACCAGATAGACCGTTATCAGCAGGAGCGGATGAAGATCGACGTCATGTACCGGCATATCAATAACAAACATGTTGTTGATGAATACCGTGATATCCTCCTGAGCGGAATTTTAAACGATACCCTGCATCATCAGGAATTCGCAAGGCTTGAACGGTTGAGGACACTTGGTATACGGAACAACATCCCGATTGTACTGTTCGAGACGCTTGATGACCTGCTCCTAAGGGGGAAGAAGATTCAGGCAATTGAAGAGCCTGAGTATCTCCGTGAGACGAGGACGATACTCCAGAGCCTTTTCTTTAAGGACCAGTCACTGAAAAAACACATAATCCATGAAGATATCATCAAGCTCCTCAGGGCAAAGCAGATCGCCGATGCGAAAAGAGACAAAGGGTTTGAGCAAATCCTTCTCGATACCGTGAGGGCCTGTGACGAGATAGCACGTGAGACAAACGATTTCAATCTCTTCGAAGAGTTCACCTCTATTGCCACCTATTTTGACCGTTTTGATAATGTCTCAACAGTACTGAGCCAGCTTGCATTCATGGAGAATGTGGAATTTTCCGAGGATTCCCTGCGGAGTCTTTTAGGGAATAAAAGAGAGTTCGACCTGCTTGATAAGGGTATCTTTGAAAACCTGTTTGTCACTGAGCTTCTGAGCAATAAGTATGTCACGAGTTATGGCCGGAGAAAAGTCAAAGTACTCGCCAAAGGGATAAAAAAGATAAACGCGGGTGACGCGTCATTACGGGATGTTATCGGGGAACTGACAGCAATTACCGGGGAGGAGAAGCTCTACCGGCTTATCCATAAGGCACTCAAACAAAGAACCCGGAGCTTTTTCCCCGGCCTTGACACAAAGAAAGGCCGTGAGAAGATACGTGAAGACATCTCGCAAGAGCTTGGCGGGCAGGGTATTGCGCTGCAAATTCCAAAGAATTTATACGACAAAGTATTTCTGGACATCAAGAAAGAATCTTTCTATCTGAACCATCTTTTACCCTCGATCATTCAGAACCGGGATAGTGTTCTGAGAGAAGACTTCCTGAACAACAGCGGGCTTGACCGGTTTTATATAGAAACACTGGAACGGGAGTACTTCGAACAGAGGAAGCTTGATCCGGCACTGCTTGAAAAACTTCTTGTTGGAGGCGGCGAGCGGATTTGAACCGCTGAATAAAGGTTTTGCAGACCTCCCCCTTGGCCACTTGGGTACGCCGCCCTTCAAAAAAGAAAGTATGCAGCAAAAAGCAAAAAGCAAGCAGTAAGCAGTATAAAGAAACCACTAAAAACCCATCACCGTGGGTGCTTACTCCCTACTCCTTAGTGCATACTGGTTGTTTCAAATGGAGCGGGAAACGGGATTCGAACCCGCGACCCCAACCTTGGCAAGGTTGTGCTCTACCAACTGAGCTATTCCCGCATTGTAAAAACAGTTCAAAGTGAAAAGTTGAAAATTAAAAGTTATAAAATGTATTTTTTAGCTTCTCATTTTCACTCTTGACTTTTAACGTTCAACCCTTAACTTATTCAAGGCTGATGAGCTATAATGAACGGTACTAATAAAAATACTAAGAAAGGGTAGATTTTGTCAATATGCTTGTGCCTGACCTTGAGACTTTCAAGTCTTTTTCAAAGAAGGGAAACCTTATCCCTGTCTACCGTGAAGTCCTCGCAGATACTGAAACACCCGTTTCCGCTGCTATGAAACTGGGGGGGTCTCCCTCGTTTTTACTCGAGAGCATGATCGGCGGAGAGAAATGGGCGAGGTATTCTTTTCTCGGCTCAAGACCTTCCCGGATTATCAGGAGTTGGGGGAACAGGATAGAGATAAAAGATAAAAGGACAGGGAATAAGACAGGGAAGGTTGAAAACCCAATCGAAGTAATTAAAAGAGAGATCACCTCTTTTCAGCCGGTCGATGTGCCGGGACTTCCGAGGTTCTACGGGGGGCTTGTCGGCTACATCGGCTACGATATGGTCAGGTTCTTCGAGGAGATCCCGGATACGAATACGCAGGGGCTGAAAATTCCCGACATGTTTCTCATGGTTACCGATACCGTGGTGATTTTCGATAATCTCACAGGGAAGATCAAGGTAGTTTCCAATGCGCATATCAATGACAAGTCCCCGGAAGAGGCCTATCAGGAAGCAGAGGAAAAAATCGCGAGTATCATAGAAAAGCTCAGGAGATCTAAAATCCCTGCGGCCAGAAGAAGCAGGAAATCTGAGGATGCCTTGTCCCCGCTTGAGAGGAAGCCCCCGCAGAAAGATGCTACCGCCGGAAGCGACCCGGCTTTTTCAGGATACAAGTCTTCTTTTTTCTCAAGAGATTCATTTGAACAGGCTGTTTTGAGGAGTAAAGAATACGTTATGTCAGGAGATGTGGTCCAGGTGGTGCTGTCCCAGAGGTTTGAACGCACCTATGAGACGACCCCTTTCAATATCTACAGGGCTCTCAGGGTTATTAATCCCTCTCCCTATATGTACTACATAGATACCGGTGACGCCAAACTTGTCGGCTCTTCCCCCGAGATACTCGTGAGACTTGAGGGGAAGAAGATAATCCTGAGACCTATCGCGGGCACGCGGAGCAGGGGCGAGAGCGAAGAAACAGACAAGTTGCTCGAAGAAGACCTCAAAAAAGATCCCAAGGAGATTGCCGAACATATTATGCTTGTCGATCTTGGGAGGAATGATGTCGGCAGAGTTGCGGAGACAGGGTCCGTGAAGGTTACGGAATTGATGTCTGTTGAACGGTACAGCCACGTGATGCATCTTGTTTCCAATGTCGAAGGTACACTCAGAGACGGTCTGGATGCATTCCACGTTCTGGAGGCCTGCTTCCCCGCGGGAACGGTAACAGGCGCTCCCAAGGTAAGAGCGATGGAGATTATTGAAGAACTCGAACCGATGAAACGGGGGCCTTATGCCGGCGCGGTCGGATATTTCAGCTATTCGGGCAATATGGATACCTGTATTACCATCAGAACGCTCATCATAAAGGGCGGCAAAGTCTATGTCCAGGCAGGCGCAGGTATCGTTGCCGACTCGGTCCCCGAGAATGAATATGCAGAGACGGTCAACAAGGCGATGGGGATGATGAAGGCGGTAGAGATGGCGGAGAAAGAATTAGGTTAAAAACTGTATGTTGCTGATGATCGATAATTACGATTCCTTTACTTATAACCTCGTGCAGTACCTTGGGGAGCTTGGGGAAGATATCGGTGTTTACAGGAACAATAAGATCACGGTCGGTGAGATCGAAGATATGCGCCCTGACAGGATTGTTATCTCTCCGGGCCCCTGTACACCGAACGAGGCCGGGATTTCGGTAGATGTTATCAGATATTTTGCAGGCAAGATTCCGATACTCGGTGTGTGCCTGGGACACCAGGCTATCGGCGCTGCTTTTGGAGGCGAAATTATCCGGGCGCCAAGACTGATGCACGGAAAGACTTCCATGATATACCACGACGGGAAGGGGGTCTTTCAGGGCCTTCCCAATCCTTTCGAGGCGACCCGGTATCACTCACTTCTAATAAAAAGAGAGACCCTCCCGGAAAGCCTTCAGATAACTGCATGGACGGATGTCGGCGAGATCATGGGCGTCCGGCATAAAGAGTTTCTTATCGAAGGTGTCCAGTTCCATCCTGAATCAATATTGACAAGGGTCGGAAAGTCCCTTTTGAAAAACTTCCTCAGATTGAGTATTTGATCGGATGTCGAGGATAAAGATTCATGATTAAAGAAGCAATCCATATGCTGGTGGACCGGATCGACCTCTCTGAGAAAGAGATGGCCGAATGCATGGAAGAGATCATGGAGGGAAAGGCCACCGACGCACAGATAGGGGCTCTGCTCACTGCGTTAAGGGTAAAAGGCGAGACCGTCGGTGAGATAACCGGCGCGGCAAAGATCATGAGAAAGAAGGCGACTGCAATAAAGGCGCCTGAGGGAGTTCTCGACACGTGCGGCACGGGCGGAGACATGTCCCATACCTTCAATATCTCGACTACGACTGCTTTTGTAGTTGCCGGCGCGGGGGTCCCTGTAGCCAAGCACGGCAACCGGTCTGTATCGAGCCGGTCTGGAAGCGCCGATGTGCTGGAAGCTCTTGGGGTTAAGATAGACCTTCCCCCGGAGAAAGTCGAGAGATGTCTCTTCGAAACAGGATTTGGTTTCCTCTTCGCGCCCCTGTTCCATCCCGCTATGAAATATGCGATCGGACCCCGTCGCGAGATGGGGATAAGGACCATCTTCAATATCCTCGGTCCCCTCACGAACCCCGCCGGAGCACAAAGGCAGGTGCTGGGGGTGTTTGCGGACAGGCTCACAGAAACGCTTGCAGAGGTCCTCGGAAACCTTGGGGCAACGGACGTCATGGTGGTGCATGGTGAGGACGGACTGGACGAAATCAGCATTTCGGGTAAAACCAAAATTTCCCGCTACAGGGACGGGAACCTCGAAACCTTCACCATACAACCCGAAGATTTTGGTTTATGGAGGGGCGGAATAGAAGACCTGAAGGGCGGGAATAAAGAAGAAAATGCAGTGATTACCACAGCCATCCTCCAGGGTGAGCAGGGATCAAAGCGGAATATCGTCCTTATGAATTCGGCGCTCGCCTTCATTGTTGCAGGAAAAACAGGAGACTATAGCACGGCGCTCGATATTGCTGCAGCTTCGATAGATTCGGGTAAGGCGCAGAAAAAACTGGAAGAGGTGAAGAGGGTGAGCAATGCATTATAGGGAGTATCTTTGGCAGTCAAAGTAGCGGTCGTAGGCGTGGGATATCTTGGCCAGCACCATGCGCGGATCTATTCCGGGATGGGAGATGCTGAGCTTGTCGCAGTCGTTGATATTGACAGGGAGAAAGCTGATACCCTTGCAGCGAAATATTCTGCCCGGGCTTGCTATGATTTCAGAGATATCCTTGACAGAGTCGAGGCGGTCAGTATTGTAACTCCGACGCCATCCCATTATGCAATAGCCCTCGAATGTCTGAAGGCAGGAAAAGACCTCCTCATAGAGAAACCGATTTCCGTGACAATCGAAGAAGCGGATGCACTGATCAGGGAGGCAACCAAAACGGGGCGTATTCTCCAGGTGGGCCACATTGAACGGTTTAATCCTGCTATCCTCGCTGCTGCGGAACTGATCAAGGATCCGGTCTTTATAGAATCGGAAAGGCTATCGCCTTTTCTCGTAAGAGCGACTGATATCGATGTTACCCTCGACCTTATGATCCATGATATCGATATTATATTGAGTCTCGTTTCTCTCCCTGTCAAGGATATCAGGGCGGTTGGCGCAAGTGTCCTTTCAGGGAAGATCGATGTCGCAAAGGCATGGCTGGAGTTCGAGAACGGTTGCATGGCGCTTGCAACGGTGAGTCGCCTGTCACCCGAAAAGCAGAGAAGGCTCAAGATATTCCAGAAAGATTCCTATCTGTCCGTAGATTATCAGAGTTCGGAGATGAAGCGTTATTATAAAACCCGCGATGGGATAGCTGTTGACAGTGCGCAACCGGAGAAGAAGGAGCCGCTTAAGGAGGAGTTGAACGATTTTATCAGATGTGTTCAGGAGAGGAAACCTCCCAAAGTCTCCGCGGTCGAGGGAAGGGATGCGCTGAAAGTGGTGCTTGAGATAAACAGGATGATCAGAAATACAGAATCAGGATAAGGGAGGATTTACTGAAGTGGTTCCGATGGTCGATCTGAAAAAGCAGTTCCATGAGATACAAAAAGAGATATTCGCTACCCTCGCGGAAATACTCGAGAGCAGCCACTATATTCTCGGGCCCAGGGTGGCAGATTTTGAAAAGAAGACCGCAGCATATCACGGGGTCAGAGAAGCGGTCGGGGTTGCATCATGCACCGACGCCCTCCATCTCGCCATAGCTGCGCTCGGGATAGGGGAGGGCGATGAGGTGATCACTACCCCCTTCACCTTCTTTGCGACAGTTGAAGCCATCCTCTATACAGGCGCTCTGCCGGTTTTTGTTGATATCGATCCTGATACCATGAATATCGATGCCGGGCAGATTGAAGCGCATATCACGAACAAGACAAAAGCCATTCTTCCGGTTCATCTCTTCGGTCATCCCTCAGATATGAAACGGATTATGAAAATTGCAAAGAAACACAGGTTGAAAGTGATAGAGGACTGCGCCCAGTCCTTCGGCGCGGAAATTGACGGCAGGAAAACGGGAAGCTTCGGGAATGCAGGTTGTTTCAGTTTTTATCCGAGCAAGAACCTCGGTGCATACGGAGACGGGGGCTTGATTACCCTCGACCACCCGAAAGTGGCCGAGCGGATACGGGAGTTGAGAAATCACGGGTCAAGGAGAGCTTACCGGCATGGAAGGGTCGGATTCAACAGCAGGCTCGATGAGCTACAGGCAGGCATCCTGCTCGTAAAATTCAAACATATAGACGAATACAACCGGAAAAGGAGAAACAACGCTTTGCTCTATACTGAACTCCTTTCCGACAGGCTCTCCTGTCCTGTGGAGCGTCAAGGCGCATACCATGTCTATCATCAATACACAATTAGAAGCAGAAAGAGGAATGAAATCCAGCAGAGACTCAAAGAGCGGCGAATTTCCTCAGTTGTGTATTACCCTTCGCCGCTTCACACCCAGGAAGCTGTTAAATTTCTGGGCTACCAGAGAGGTGATTTCCCCGCCGCTGAAAAGGCCGCACGGGAAGTCCTTTCCCTGCCGATGTATCCCGAACTTGAAGAGAAGACGATACGAGAGATAGCCGGAATAATCAAAGACATTGTCTGATGCTGTTCACAATATTCCGACATAGGGGTACAGCTCAATTTCCGAACCAAAATAAACTCCCTCAGGTAATATTCAGTCCTGACGCGGACTGTAATGGGAGTGAAAGAGCGAAGGCTGAGACCTCCGCTTCGTCTCCGGTCTCCTCAAAGTTGCCCGTGATTCTGATTCGGAAACACCAGGTCCTTCCATGATCCACACTGTTTATGAATTATCTGGGATAGACAGGATCCTTATTCTCAAATGATGAATATGAATACTGTAATGATAATCGCGGGAGAAAGTTCCGGTGAATTATACGGCTCCCTCCTTGCGCGGGAACTCAAACAGAGGGACCCGGATATGCGCATTATCGGCGTCGGCGGACAGAGGATGCAGGAGGCTGGGGTGGAACTCATCTCGACCATATCAGATGCATTCGGGCTTTTAGAAGCGGTTGCGTCGTTGCAGAAGATCAAAGACACCTACAAACGGGTTGTCGCGGCGATGAAGGAACTGTCTCCGCGGGTTCTTGTGCTGATTGATTATCCGGATTTCAACCTCAAGGTTGCAGGAAAAGCAAAATCGCTCGGCATACAGATTCTCTATTATGTGAGTCCGCAGGTATGGGCGTGGCGGAAAGGCAGGGTGAGAAAGATCGCGAAGCTTGTGAACAGGATGGCGGTCATCCTCCCTTTTGAAGAAAAACTGTACAGGGATGCCGGGGTGCCCTGTGAGTTTGTAGGGCATCCGATTATGGAAGAAATCGAAGCTGTGCTAAAGGCAACAGTCATTAGTCAGCGATCATTTATAAAAAACAATGACCGATGTCCAACGACCGATGATCTGAAATACTCTGAACTTCGATCGTGTTTCAAATCTGCCCTTGGTCTCAATCCGGAAAAACCGCTCCTTTCTCTCCTCCCCGGCAGCAGGCCGCATGAACTGGAGAAACTTCTCCCCGTAATGCGCGATGTCATAAGGAAGATAAAGAGCGATGCCGCGCTCAAGCCATTGAAAGAGTATCAATTCTGCATACCCCTTGCCCCCAATACCGATGAACATAGATACAGTCTTTTTTTCGCGCAGCTGAACGAGGAAGGAGTTGCGATCAGGAAAGGCGAGTCGGTGAGGGTGCTTGCCGCATCGGATCTCGCGGTAGTTGCTTCAGGTACCGCAACACTCCAGACCGCCTTTCTTGAAGTCCCGATGGTTGTTGTCTATAAACTGTCCCCTCTGACATTTCATCTCGGCAGGCGTATCGTAAAAGTCACCCATATCTCGCTCATCAACATTCTGTCGGGGAGGACGGTTGTCCGTGAACTCCTGCAGGAAGAAGCGAACCCGGAAGAGATCGTAAAAGAACTGGCAAGAATCCTGCGCGATACTGAGTACAGGGAAGACATGCTCCGTCAGTACAGAACCATCAGGGAACAATTCCAGGGGAGGAGTCCGTCCCGAAGGGTTGCAGAGATCATTACGGGGATGATAGGGCGAAAATAAGGAGGAGGGATAGTGTTTTTTCTTTACAGTATAGTGTACCGTATCGTTCTTTTCTTCCTCTTCCCCTTCGAATATTTCAAGAGGCCTGCGGATATCCGAAAACGATGGGTGCGGGAAAAATTCGGATTTCTTCACTCTTCACTCTCCACTTTTCACTCTCCACCCATTTGGGTTCATGCGGTTTCAGTAGGTGAGGTGATTGCCGCCGTCCCGCTGCTCAGAAACTTAATGAAAAAATATCCATCCCGCATGATTCTCCTTTCGACAATCACGGATACAGGGCAGAAAGTTGCGCGTGAGCGGGCTCCGGAGGGTACTATCGTGATATATCTCCCTTTCGATATCCCTTCTCTTGTAGCAAGGGCCTTAACAACAGTGAGCCCAGGGCTTTTGATTATCATGGAGACCGAACTCTGGCCCAATCTTTTTAAAATATGCGCTTCCCGCAAGATACCGGTTATTCTCATGAACGGGAGAATTTCAGAAAATTCCTTCAGGGGATACCGCAGAATATCGTTTTTCATGAAAAAAGTGCTTTCCTGTGTTGAATTGTTCGGCATGCAGAATGACGAGTATGCTGCAAGGGTCCGGAGTCTGGGCGTGGAGCACAGCAGGATAATGAGCCTGGGCAATTTCAAATTCGATGCAGCTCCCCCGGCGAAAATCCCTGAATGGACGGAAAGAGTACACAGACCGGTCCTTATCGCAGGGAGCACCAACGAGGGAGAAGAGGAGTTGATAACCTCGGTCTACCTTCAACTGAAAAAAGATTTTCCCGCACTGAATCTTATTCTTGCGCCCCGCCATCCGGAGAGGTTTGATGCGGTTGCAGCTATGATTGCTTCAAAAAACATTCCCTATTTGAGGCGCTCGGCTCTTGATGATCAGCCTCCCCTCGAGGGGGAGGGAAGTGGTGGGGTGGAACTCCAATCACCTGTACTCCAGGAGATAAAGGGGACTGTGATTCTCCTTGATACAGTGGGTGAACTTTCGGCTGTATACGGGGCTTCTGATATTGCCATCATCGGTAAAAGTTTTGTGGGATACGGAGGACAGAATCCTCTTGAGCCTGCTTTATGGGGGAAGGCCATTCTCTGCGGACCCCATATGGAGAATTTTCCTGTTATCAGGGAATTCTATAACGCCAGAGCCGCCCTCGAAGTCTCTGCCGAGCATCTCCATGACGCGCTCCGGGAGCTTCTTATGAGTCCGGAGAAAGCTGGCGCAATGGGTTCGAGGGCACGGGACTTATACGGAAAGAACTCCGGCGCGGTCGGTCAGGCAATGGAGGTTCTTGCAAAATATCTGTAACAATGCTGAAATAGAACAACTGCAAGGGGTTACTATAAGAACAGCAATAAAATATCGCTAGCTGTCATTCCCGCTTGTCGGGAATCTTTCTTTTCTCCTTGCAAGGAAGGATGCCGGACAAACCGGCATGACAGACTCTATTGAGTGTCCTTAGTAAATCAGCATGAAATATTTTACGAAGCTGAAACAGCATATTATTCAACTTATGAAAAAAGGTCTGTCTCCGGATGAGATCGCACAGGGGATTGCCGCGGGCGTCTTTATTGCCTTTATCCCCTTTTTCGGCACGCATACAATAACCGCAATCGGAGCTGCACAGGTACTAAGGCTGAATACACTTATTGTTATCCTCGGGACACAGATATCCAACCCACTTTCTTTTCCATTCCAGATTTTTCTCAGCGCAGAAATAGGAAGCCTGCTTCTGAAAGGGCAACTGATCAAAATAACCTACTCGGATAGTATCAGTCTGCTTGGGCATTATCTCCCCCCTATTCTTCTCGGCAGTTTTGTCCTGAGTCTTGTCGCATCAGGGTTATCCTTTTTCTTGATAAGGTTTTTGTTGAAGAGAAGAAAATCCAACACATACTAAGGAGTTCATAAGTTAGGACACATTTAAAAACCCTCCCCTTTATCCCTTCCCATCAAGGGAGGAGAAACAGGGGGAGTTTTATTAGAAAAAACTGGAAAATCATAAAATAACTCTGTAATAAAGACATTATGACACCTTTAGAACTACTTTATTTTTTCGGCTCTTCACTCAAAAAGTATCAGGCACTGCAAAGGCGGAAGAGACTTCCCTGCAGGGTCATCAGCATTGGCAACCTTACCCTTGGGGGCACGGGCAAGACACCGGCGGTAATCTCGCTGGCACGGGAGGCCAAAAATAGGGGCTGGAAACCATGCATTCTCACCCGAGGCTACAGGGGCAAGGTGCCGGGGCCGTGCTTTGTAAGCAATGGAGAGACCCTCCTCCTCAATGAAGAGCAGGCCGGAGACGAAGCGCTGCTTATAGCCGGGAAACTGCAGGGGGTCCCGGTTGTGAAGGGCAAAGACCGGTACCGGTCAGGACTGTTCGCCCTCAGTTCCCTGCCCGCCAATCGTAGGCCGGACCTCTTCATACTCGATGACGGTTTCCAGCATTGGATGCTCTCCAGGGACAAAGATGTGCTTCTCGTAGACGGTACGAATCCTTTCGGAAACAGGAGACTCTTTCCCCTCGGACCATTGAGGGAACCGGTGAAGGAGGCGGGACGGGCGGATATTATTGTGATAACGAAGACAGAATCTGGGGATAGACAGCTGTTACTGCTGAATAATCAAAAATCAGGAGACACCCCCCACCCATCCCTCCCCCCTCGAGGGGGAGGGATGGGTGGGGGGGACCGTAAGGAAGAAACCAGCCTAAATGGTCTTATGGAAGACCTTCAGCGCGTTAACCCCAGGGCTCCGGTTTTCCGTGCCGGGCACAGGGCGACAGGGTTTTTGAGCACCCGTGGAGAGTCGTATCCTCTGGAATGGGGATCGGGGAAGGAGTTTTTCGGTTTCTGCGGTATAGGGAGCCCCCGGTCGTTCGAAAAATCACTGATTGCTTCCGGGCTGAGACTGAAAAGGGTAAAAGCCTTCCGCGACCATTACCGGTTCAGTCAGGGGGATATTGAGGAAATCAGAAGAGAGGCTGAGGAGAAGAGTGCTCAGTGGATTGTCACGACAGAAAAGGATATAATGAGACTCAAGAATTTTGCGCTTCCGGAGAATCTGGTATCGTTGCTCATCGAGTTCACTGTCGATGACAGGTTTTATGATGCTGTGTTGAACTTTTGAACGCTGAACAAGACAGCGCATCATAAATCCTTATTTATAGTCTGTTTACGAACTGTTAAACATCCTCACCCTTGCCCTCTCCCTTGAGGGGAGGGGTTGGCGAGGGTGTTTAAATATCGACTTTATACACAGACACTATTTATAGTATGTTTATATTCATCGTCATTCCGGCTTGCAGACTGTGTCACAATTGGCAAGGTGATATAATAGACGGCAAAACAAGTAGGAAG
>JAVHLL010000029.1 GCA_031082155.1 Thermodesulfovibrionales bacterium
ATGCGGGGCAGCATCATTCCCCCCTGCATCTTATCGATGGATGAATTCATAGACCGTCTCTACGAAACTGTTCATTCCGACAGAAGACTGGAGACCATAGACGCAATAGCAGTCCTCTATGACCTACACAGACACGCACCAAACCCTCTCGGCAAGCACGGCTTCCTGACCCCTGACAGTTTCTTCCCCCTCGGACTGAAGATATATAATGACCTCGAAGAACTCTATATGGAATGCGTATCCGCGCATGCGTTCAGGGGTGTGGAAACCCTTGCCGGCGAGAATATCCCTGTCAATTCCGCGAAAAGACTTCAGTCCTTATCGCATTTCTATGAGAAGTTCTATCAGAGAGTGCAGGAACTCGGCTGTTCCACGCGTTCACTCCGGTACCGTACTGTTTCCGAACAGGTATCGGATATCATTCCGGATAATTTCCGAAAGATCATTTTTGCGGGATTTTATGCGTTTACGACATCTGAAAAAGCGCTATGTAAAAAACTGGCCCGGCGGGAAGACACCCTGTTTCTGTTCCAGAACGGCACTGGGCTGAAAGATCAGATTTCATTCATGGGAATTGCAACCGTCGATGAGAGCGAGGAAAATGAAGGCCCGATGGTGAATTTCTGCGCAAGCCCCGATGCCCACGGACAGGTTTTTGCTCTGAACAGCATGCTGAACGCGATAGAACCGGAACTGAACGAAAAAACAGTCATCGTGCTTCCTTCTTCAGAAACACTCTTCCCGCTCCTCCGTCAATGCCTGTCCTCGTTCGATGAAGACAGCTACAACATATCCGTCGGATATCCAATAGTACGCACCCCGGTATTCGGTTTTCTCAATAATCTCATGGAACTTGTCGCCAACATGGACGGTGAGCGTATTTATATTCCCGATTATCTTAAATTTGTACTCCATCCCTATACGAAGAACATCTATTTCAACGGCGTGTCTGAACCCACAAGGATCATGTTCCATGCGATAGAAGAAAACCTTATCCACTCCAGAACGAAAACCTTCGCGACCCTTCGTGAAATAGAAGAGACCGTATCTTCCCTGAACATTCTTTCCGGCATAACAGATGCGGAAGACATACCAGCCGCTGAGATAAAGCAGCATCTCGGAAATATTCACAAACACACCATAGAGAAATTCCTCTCCTTTGGGGACGTGAAGGACTTCGCGGTAAAATGCGCTGACGTGCTTATATATATCTACAGGAACAGCACCGCACGGCTTCATCCTCTCTTCCATCCTTTTGCCGAATCACTCATTAAAGCGCTCGATACCATACAACATTCTTTCATGAAGGACATTACATTCACTGAAATCACCGGCTACTTCGTTTTTTTCAGAAAATACCTTATGACCTGTCATACGCCATTTGAAGGCGTACCTGTGCGGGGACTCCAGGTCCTCGGATTTCTTGAGACAAGAACCCTGCAGTTCGACAGGGTCTTTCTCCTCGACGCCAACGAAGAGGTGCTGCCTGACACGAAAAGAGAAGATTCCCTCCTCCCGCTGAAAGCAAGGGAGATACTCAACATACCGACATACCGCGACAGAGACGCCCTTATCTCATATTACTTCGAGAATATTTTCCATGGCGCAAAAGAATTTCATCTTTTCTTCGTGGAAAACGACAGGAAAGAAAAATCCCGTTTCGCAGAACGTCTTCTTTGGGAAAAGCAGAAAAAATACAGGGAACAGAACGCTAGGAAGTACCTCAATACTGTCCAGTACCGCGTCAGTCTCGGGAACAAAAACCCCGGGGAGATTGCGAAGAGCAACGGGATGATGAATTTTCTGAAACAGTTCACCTACAGTGCAACGACTCTGGATACCTATCTTCGTTGCCCGCTTGCATTTTATTACTCCTTTGTCCTGAACCTAAGTCACAAAGAAGATTTTTCGGGTGACATCGAGCGCACTGATATTGGAGAATTCGTTCATTCCGTCCTTTCAAACTACTTTCGGAACAGAAAAGGAAGACCGCTGAAACAAAACGACATTAACCCGGATGACATGGATATCTATATCGAGAGGCTTTTCGCAGAGAGATTCGGCAAAGACCTCTCAGGTGCCACATACCTTCTGAAAAGGCAGATAAAGAACCATCTGCGGGACCTCATCACAAAGTATTATTATGAAATCACGGAACAGGGTTCCCTGTCGGTCCTCGGCACAGAGGTGGATATGAAGATGTCGAAATACTCTTTTCTTCTCAGAGGCCGCATTGACAGCATCGAGCAAAGAGGTGAGCAGACTGTTATTGTTGATTACAAAACAGGCTCAGACCCATCTTACTTGAAAATCAATTTTCAGAAGCTTGATTTGGGGAAAAGAGAGACCTGGAATGAAGCCATCGGAAGTCTTCAGCTCCCCTTCTATCTTCTCCTGTATTCAGACAGGACCGGAACAAAGGCAGAAAACATGGATGCCATGTTCCTCCTGCTCGGTCGCTCGACAATAAACCGTGACATTGAACTTCCTCTTTTTGACAACGAAGGGCAAAAGAAATATTTACCGGCGCTGGAAAAGATACTATTCAGTCTGATCGGTGAAATTGTCGATCCTGAAATCCCCTTCCTTCCTGCTGCCGACAAAAAGAATATCTGCCCGAATTGTAATTATCAGTACATCTGTGACACGCAATGGATTGTAAAGACACGAAGAAATTGACCTGTAATTTACATTCCTGTGCATTTATGTGAATAGATACTCATGAGAACATTTCTAAAGTTTTTTGTTGTCATTCCGGACAAGCCGGAATGACATACTTTATTGTGATGAACAGGTCTTTCATCTTTTTTTCGAATGAATCATAATTATATGGCATGAACCAACTGGTAAAGAAGATTCTTGAAAAGATACGCAATGAGGGTCCGATCACATTTGAGACCTTCATGGACATGGCTCTGTATGAACCTGGTCTCGGCTATTACGCATCCGGGAAGATCGAGATCGGGAAAGCGGGAGACTATTATACAAGCCAGCATCTCCATCCCATATTCGGTGCTCTCCTGGGAAGACAGCTTGAAGAGATGTGGGAAATCATGGGAAAGCCGTCCGTCTTTCACGCAATCGAACCCGGCGCAGGAACCGGTCATCTGTGCATGGACCTTCTCAATTATCTCGCAAAGAAAGAGCTCTATGATTCCTTGAGATATGTGATAGTCGAACTTCATCCCTCCATGCGAGAGAAACAGCAAAAACTTCTTAGCGGTTTTTCTCACAAAGTGAAATGGGTCTCTGCTCTGGAGGAAATGGGGAGCATTTCCGGCTGCATCCTGTCGAATGAACTGCTCGACGCCTTCCCTGTCCATCTCGTTGAGATGGAGGAAAACCTGAGAGAGGTCTATGTTTCTGCAGAAAATGAACGATTCGAAGAAACAAAGGGTGACTTAAGCACCCCTGCCCTTTCCGGGTATCTGAAAGAATTCTCACTGTCTTTCCCTCCCGGCTACAGAACAGAGATAAACCTCAGGATCAAGGAATGGCTCAGGGCAGTTTCCGGTGTTCTTTCAGAAGGGTTTCTCATCACAATAGATTACGGACACCCATCACAGGAATATTACAGCGAAGAACGAAACAGAGGTACGCTCATGTGCTACTTCAGACATCAGGTTAACGAGGACCCGTTCTCGAATGCGGGAGATCAGGATATCACCGCACATATAAATTTTTCTTCGGTGAAGAAATGGGGAGAAGAATACGGTTTCCGTACGCTCGGTTTCTGCCGGCAGGGCACTTACCTTGTATCTCTCGGCATCGATGAAATGATCGCCGAACTGTATAAGAATTCAAAGGATTATCTTTTCGAGGTCGCAAAAATCAAAAGGCTGATCCTTCCAGGCACTCTTGGGGAGACGCATAATGTCCTCATCCAGTATAAAGGGAACAAGGCCCCAACCCTTCGCGGTTTCTCCTTAAAGAACCAGATGCGGAAACTGTAATATGTTTCTGGCATTCAAAGAAGTACAAAATATCATTAGATTCAGTTGAACCGTTTTTGACCTGAGAAGTCAGGAGTGTAGTTGATTTGCTTAAGCCGCGGACTTTATACAGTGATCGTTATATTTTCCCTAGTGAACAAAGCCTGTTGATAAGTTGTCAGCAAAATGGTTTGTACGTTATGCCAACGCTTGAAAATGGAAGGCTTGCAGCACTCTGCCTAAATATCAGTCAGAGAATATATACAATAATATCAATATATTACAACTTTAATGCTGGCTCTACAAGTAACGATGCATTTTGGCTTTCGTAAGACCAATGCTATCAAGGCTTTAATGAATATTTTGTTAATAAGCCGACATATAGCCCTGTATTTACTTGCTTTGCGAAGGTTATAGTTATTTGATAAGTTATTATTCAAGAAATTACAAAAAATAGACAATGAACCTCGTTAAGTTCTTCCCGTTATCCGCATCTGTGATATTCTTTTTACCACTACAGAGTAAACTGGACATCAATAAGATTAGTTCAACATAGTTGCATTACCGATAATCGGTTACTGGGGCTTAGGGGTCGGTTCGGGCGTCATTTTTTTAAAGAGTGCCAAAGTAAGATCGCACCATTGCGTGATAATTGATTCTAAGGCTTTCTTTTCATCGAATGATTTGCCCTGTTGTAGGGCGATAAGTTCTTCAAGGCGAACGGTGTTCAAAAGAACCGCAGCTGATATCGGAGTGATTAATTCGGGTGTATCAATATTAATCTTCATACAAATCTCCTTTTCGAAAGGTTTTATGAAACGCTTTGAGAATTCTATCATATTTTATAGAGTAAGCAAAACATGGTTCAACGCAAATAAGTTGTATAGCCTTATACACAGTCACTGTCACTGTGTGTGGCATTCATTCGCTGCATATGCCCTCCCTTATGAGGGGTCATGCTGAGGGGTAACTTATTCGATGACCCAGACGGCGCAGTCTTTGGCAGTATGGAGTATCTTGCTTGAGGTGCTCCCGAAAATGAATTCCTCTTTCTTTGAAATGCCCCGGCGGCCGATAACCACGGCTCCGCAAGCGAGGTTCTCCTGCTCGGCAAGAATGCATTCAGCGATCGAGGGGCATGTCTTGATCGCCACCTCCACCCTGATATCTCCTTCTTTAAATCCGGCGTCTATAAGTAATCTGCGGAACCCTTCAAGAATGCTCCGTGCTGAGGATTTCTTTTCTTTCATCCATTCAGTTCGTTCACTCTCTGACTGGAAATAATCTTCCGATGGTTCAGGGATGATGGTGACAAGGTTGATCCGGAATCCCGGCAACCCGGAGAGGAGGTCCCTGACATATGATACTGCCCTGGCTGCATTTTCTGATTCGTCGACTGCGATAAGAATATTTCGCTTCTGTACTTTTTTTGATTCCATACTCTGTCCACCCTTCATTTTTAAGGTTACATGTTTTTCAGATGCTCCTTCGCTGCATGAAGGTCATGAAGGAGCTGGTCCGTACTTTCGTAGAATACATTGGCTTCCGAAGAGAAATGGAGCAGGATAAAATTCAGTGCATCAGGAATATAGGGATACACTTTCTTCAGGTTTACCACCCTGTTGTTGAATATGATGTTCGTGTCATATGACGTCAACTGGTCAAATACCGGTGAACCTGCATCCCTGAGCTGCTGGACTGTCACATCTCCGCGTCCTGTTAGGTATACAAGAATATTCCCCAACCCGAAAAGGTCATAGCCGAACATATTCTCCCGGTGCAGGTAATTGAAATCGAAATCGATCCAGCGGCTGTTTCCTGTTGCCTCTTCCTTAATGATATGGTCCCGTCTGATATCACCGTGTTTTTCACCTTTTTGATGGAGAAACCGTATCGCCTCAACCAATTCCATGTATTCTTCGAATATCGACGGGAAATGATTGAAGAAATAATCCTCATGGTCTCTGCCAAGGTTCATGACTACATCGGCAAGCGTCTTTCCCTTAACAAAGTCAATGACCCTTATCAGGTTATTCGATGAATCTGTGAGCGAAAAACCCTGCATAAAGCGGGAATGCCCTTTTGTAAGATCAAGGATTCTCGCCTCCTTTTTGGGGCTTCTGAAGCAGTCGAACACGATATCTCCGACTTTCGCCTGAAAGCGCTCATGGAAAACGAGCTTGATTATCTTTACACTGCCGTCGGAAAGGTCTCTCGCACGTTTGACCCAGAACTTTTGCTGTTCGTCGATTCCGAAACGGCCTTCCCGCTCGTTGTTCCTGATCAGATACGGTTTGCTTCCGAGGATTACTACGTCATCGTACTCAACCCTGAAGAAATCGGTGGTGTCGGTGATGATATTGTATCGTTTCTGCACCCGGTCGGGTCCGAGACAGGTTGCGACCCTTTCTTTGATTTCATCCAGACTGAACGGCTTCGTTTCGGCCTGATCGATTTCCTGCATGATCTCCTCCATCATACCCTGAGTTTTCGGTCGAATATTTCCATCTGAACAATCAGAGGGAGGCAGACGTAAATAAAATTTCTCTCTTGCGCTTATTGTATCTTTAACCGCATATCTATCTCAACAGGAGAATGGATATCTATCTCTATATTCACCTTTAGCCATTCTCCGGTCTTCTTTTATCTTTCCTGCTTCCCTCGTACAACTCAAACTCAAAGAGTCTGCATTCTATCGGACCGTTGAAAAAAGGGATCCTTCGTTTCGCTTTCAACCCAACTTTCTTTGCAAGGTCGAGGTTTCCCGTGAAGAGATACCCTGAATACCCCCTGCACTTCTGTTTGAAGAAATCCCCGATCCCTCTGTATACACTTTCAAGTTCTTTGATCTTCCCCATTCTTTCTCCGTATTCCGGGTTCATGACCACAATCCCCGTTCCGGATGGAACATCAATTTCGCTATAATCGCATATGTTAAATTCGATAAGATGCTCGACGCCTGCCGTAGCAGCATTTTTTCTTGCTGCTTCAACCGCCTGTTTGCTGATATCGGTGGCAATGATCCTGCAATCCAGCCTGCTCTTTGCATCTCTTTTTGCCTGTGCACGCATATCGCTCCACTTCGATTTATCGAATCCCTTAAGGTGCATAAATCCGAAGTTGTTTCGCACCATCCCTGAAGCACGGTTGAGAGCTGTGAGGGCAGACTCAATGGCCAGAGTACCGCTGCCGCACATAGGGTTAATGAAATGCCCTGTGCCACTCCATCCTGCAGCCATGATAACCGCAGCAGCAAGTGTCTCCTGCATCGGTGCAGACATTGGGATTTTTCTATACCCCCGACGGGATAGAGGCTCTCCTGAGGTATCAAAATATACAGAACAGTGCTCCTCTTTCCAGTAAAGACTCACTACCGCTCTGTCCTGCTGAGGACCTGAATCTGGACGCTGCCTGCATTTTTCCCTTATCCTGTCGACAATTGCATCCTTGCACCTTACGTTTGCATAGCGCGAGTCCCTGATATTCGGATTCTCTACACTGGAGGTGACACAGATATATCCATCCTCTGCGATATATTCCTCCCATGCTATCCACGATAATTCTTCGTAGAGAGACTCAGCGTCTTCTGCAATGAATTCCCTTAGGAGGAAGAGCACCCGGTGTCCTGTCCGGAGGAAGAGATTGAGACGCAAGGTATCTTCCAGGGTCCCCTCAGTCGCCACGCCTGCAACATTTTCAGAGAGCACCGGAAATCCCAGCTGAAGCAGTTCCTCTTTCAGGTAAGGGGCAATCCCTTTTGCACAGGTAATCAGAATCCTGTTTTTTTTCATATCGTTATCCGGGTATTCTATACGGGGTAAAGAGCAATTATGTCCCTCTCCTTTCGCAACTGATACTTAGTTTCTTTCTGATCTATCTTTTCTTGCTGTTACTGTGATAACGAAATTCTCCGGCTTCAGGTCGGGATTCTTCTCAAGCTCCTCGACAAAAACAGATATTGCCTTTCGCATAAATTCCGGGAAATGTATGCCTCTCGGAAGCGCAAGAATCCTTTGCCGGGTGTCCTCGTCAATCGGTGCGGTGTATTTTGCCATAATTACCTCTTAATCCTGCATGATAGAACTTCCTATGCATTGCATCAGAACTTCATGGAATACACAGTAGCACAAAAAAAACATATTGGATAGGAGGGAGAAAATAAATATCCTGGCTATCCCCGTTTCCTGTATCTTGCAAAGAGAGAGAAACCTATAAGAAAAGGTGCTATGCGTATAACCAACTTACCGGTAAAGCCCCAGAGAACTTGACAAAGAATTCATTTTCGAATAGAGAATGATATTCTTCATGCAATATCTGAAAATTTCGGATTAATCTTTAAGCAGTTTCTGTACCCTGCCGACCTCCCCGGTCTGCAGACGAACTTTTATGCCATGGGGGTGTGACGGAGAATTTGTGAGGATATCCCTCACAATTCCTTCGGTGAGCTTTCCCGACCGCTGGTCTTTCTTCAATACAATTAAAACACGCAATCCCGGTTGTATATCAGAGCGATTTCTTCCCTCCATTAACCTGCTCCTTTTACTGTCGGCTGCTCAGCTCCTGCGATACTCTGTATGTTCCCGTTTTACGAGCTTTATTCCCGTGGGCTACCGACCGTGGATGACCTCCGGAAGTATTCCGGTGAGGAGCATTCAGTACGGACTGCGGAGAACGGTGCTGTTGTGCACTTTTCCCATGAGCGGTTTTTGCAAAAGGACCAGCTTGTTCAGGCCTCTTCTGTTCTTTGCGGCGCTGTGGTGTGCACGGCGGACGGGCAAATTCTTTATCGCGTACAGGAGCGGATTTTTTGTAATCGAACCCTTCTATCATATGTCTCTTTATTTTTTCACCGAGAACGCGCTCAATGCTACGGACCGTGTTTTCGTCTTCACGGGTGATGAAGGTAAAGGCATCCCCGGTATGTTCAGCGCGCCCCGTCCGGCCGATGCGGTGGGTATATGCGTCTACCGTGTCCGGGATATCGTAGTTTATGACGTGTGAAATGTTTGAGACATCAATTCCGCGTGCAGCAATATCTGTTGCAACAAGGACCTGAAAGGCACCTTCGCGAAACCCATCAAGCGCGGCCTGACGTCTGCTCTGCGACAGGTTCCCCTGCAATGATGCTGCACGGTATCCGGCCTTTTCCAGTTGCTCCCCTACGCGCTTCGCCCTGTGCTTTGTGCGTGTAAAGATAAGAACCGACCCGGTATCTGTTTGATGCAGCAATTTCATGAGAAGTGCGGTCTTGAGGTGCTGGTCTACAGGATAAAGCGCATGTGACACAGTATGCACAGGCGCTATATGTCCCACCTGCACGGTAATCGGGTCGCGCAGCACTTCCTGTGCCAGCTTGCGGATATCATCGGGCATTGTTGCGGAGAACAGAAGTGTCTGGCGCTTTACGGGAAGGCACCTTATGATCTTCCGTACATCGGGCAGGAATCCCATGTCGAACATCCTGTCAGCCTCATCGAGCACCAGCA
This sequence comes from Thermodesulfovibrionales bacterium, assembly GCA_031082155.1. Lineage (GTDB taxonomy): Bacteria > Nitrospirota > Thermodesulfovibrionia > Thermodesulfovibrionales > SM23-35 > JAKLQR01. The sequence goes on from JAVHLL010000029.1 coordinate 9,419, forward strand.
CATCCACATGTGACAGGCTGATAGTGCGTTGATTAATATGATCAAGGAGGCGGCCTGGACATGCGACGACGATTTCTACACCAGAACGTAACTTTTTTATCTGGGGGATTATGCTCACACCACCGTAGATCGAGGTACTCCGAATGTGCGTCCTGCGTCCGAGATCAATAATAGAGGTGTTTATCTGTTCTGCCAGTTCCCGCGTTGGAGCGATAATCAGAGCGCGTACCCATCCTCCGCGAGGTTCTTTTATCAGCCGTTCCAGTATCGGTAACACAAAGGCCGCCGTCTTGCCGGTACCTGTCTGTGCAAGCCCCATGACATCGCGTCCCTTGAGGACTGTTGGGATAGCCTTGCTCTGAATTGGTGTTGGTGTATGATAGCCAAGCGCCTGAACGCCTGCCGCAATCTGAGGGTGAAACTTAAATGCTTGAAATTCCATAAAACTCCTTTTCTTTTTCTGTTCGGGGGAAAAACGTGGTGCAATGCGGGAGATACAAAGACGCAGTTTTTGTCCTGATACAGTTTATTGTAAATTGTTTAACAATAACAGCTTGTTACAAAGCATGTCAAGCAAATTAAAGGTTTACAGAGGCTATCGTTACTTGAAGCTGGTACCGGTTTCCTGTTTATCGTTTCAGGAATGAATATACGAGAGTCTGTTCATAAACTGAGAATTAAGCTGTCCGGTCAGCCGGACTTGGAAGAAATCAATGACCCCTTCCTTTGAACAAAACGTCTGTGCGTGATAACCACTCAGGGTTTCAGCTTTTTCCTGAAGGCCTCTGCAAAGGGGGTATTTGAAAACCACTCCGGCTTTTTCTCTCTCCGGTCTTTTGCGGGTGCAGTCTTCGTCTCTGTTCTCTTCACTTCCTGCTTTTCCTGATCATCAGAGTTCGCTGCTCTGTTTTTCATCGAAAGGGAGATGCGTTTTCTCCTGAGGTCGACATCGAGCACGGTGACGGTAACTTTCTGATGCACTTTGACCACATCCGCCGGATTTTTCACGTATTTGTCCGCAAGTTCACTCACATGCATAAGTCCGTCCTGGTGCACCCCTATATCTACAAACGCACCAAAGGCAGTAATATTCGTAACGATACCGGGAAGTTTCATCCCTGGTTTCACGTCCTCAATTTTTTCAACACCCTCTGTATAGGTGAATGTTTCGAACTGGTCTCGCGGGTCGCGCCCCGGTTTCGCGAGTTCCTCCATAATGTCGCTGAGTGTCGGCATGCCGACACTGTCGTTCACATACCGAGAGAGATCGATACTTTTTCGTAAGCCCTCTTCTTTCATAAGGTCAACAACTGAGCAGTTGATGTCACGCGCCATCGCATCCACAATGTGATAACTCTCAGGATGGACTGCGCTTGAATCTATCGGGTTTTCTCCATCCCGTATGCGGAGGAATCCCGCCGCCTGTTCGAAGGCCTTGGGACCAAGGCGGGGGACTTTCCTTAACTCTTTTCTGGACCGGAAAGGACCGTTCTCGTTCCTGAAGGCTAAAATATTCTTCGCAAGCTGGGGACCCAGACCGGACACATAAGTGAGGAGCTGCTTGCTCGCGGTATTTACCTCGACACCTACTCTGTTCACGCAGCTTATTACCACATCGTCCAGTCCTCTTTTCAGTGCTGCCTGATCCACATCGTGCTGGTACTGCCCAACCCCTATTGATTTCGGGTCGATCTTCACCAGTTCGGCGAGAGGGTCCATGAGGCGTCTCCCTATCGAAACCGAGCCCCTTACTGTTATATCCTCGTCGGGAAATTCTTCACGTGCTGTATCTGAAGCAGAATAGATCGATGCCCCGCTCTCATTCACCATGACGACAGCAATTTCCACAGGGAGACCGGTATTCCTGATAAACCCCTCCGTCTCCCTGCTCGCAGTTCCGTTCCCTATTGCAACCGCCTCAACCCCGAAACGCACACACAGGTCCCTGATCTTCGCGCCAGCTTCCGATGACCCTCTTTCCGAAGTATGGGGATAAATAGTATCGTTGTGGAGGAGTTTTCCCTGCCTGTCGAGGCATACGACCTTACAGCCAGTCCTGAACCCAGGGTCTATAGCGAGCACTTTTTTACCGCCAAGTGGAGGAGCGAGCAGGAGTTGTCTGAGGTTTTCGGCAAAGACCCTGATAGCCTCCTCGTCAGCCCGCTTCTTCAGGTCAAGGCGTATCTCACCCTCCATGGATGAGGAGAGGAGCCGCTTGTAGCCGTCATGTACCGCGAGCCTCACCTGTTCTGAAGCCGGTCCCGTTCCCTTCACGAAAAGTCCATCGAGCATCGCCAGAGCTTTCTCTTCGGGAGGAGTTATCCGGAGGATAAGAAACCCTTCGGACTCTCCACGCCTTATTGCGAGTATCCTGTGTGAAGGCGCGTTCGATACGGCTTCTTCCCACTCATAATAGTCTCTGTACTTTATCGCTTCCTCCTCTTTCCCTGAAACGACTTTTGACCTCATTGTTCCTTCAGAGAAGAAAAGTCGACGTATTTTTTCTCTTGCTGCCTGATCTTCGCTGACCCACTCGGCAATAATGTCACACGCGCCTGCCATTGCATCTTCAATTGATACAACCCCTCTCTCACTGTCCAGGAATGAGCTGGCTGCAATAAGAGGGTCTGTTTCATCCTGCGCAAAAATGCGGAGCGCAAGCGGCTCAAGTCCCTTTTCTTTCGCCACTGTCGCACGCGTCCGTCGTTTCGGACGGAAGGGGAGATAGATATCTTCAAGAATCGTCATAGATTCGGCAGCGCCTATCTTTGTCTTTAATTCGTCGGTAAGCAGGTCTCTTTCTTCGAGTGATTTCAGAATAGCTTCTCTCCGTTTATCGAGATCCCTCAGTTGTTCGATCCTGTCTCTGATGGCTGTGATTGCGACTTCGTCGAGGCTCCCGGTAGCCTCTTTCCTGTACCTTGCAATAAAGGGAACTGTCGCCCCTTCATTAAGGAGTGAAGCTACTGCCTCAACCTGCCGGGTTTTTATCGCGAGCTCTTGTGCAATGACCGATATATGCAGTTCCATTCCCGTCTCCTTAATTATCTCATTCTTCATCTTCTCTACCCTTTATTACTCATTATTCATCAAATGCGGCAGATGCAGCATTCATCCCTGAATTCATGAATTATCTGCGATAGTTAACCCCTTGTCAGATGACGGTACTTGATGCGGTGGGGCTGGTCTGCAGCATCGCCGAGACGAACTTTTCTTTCTGCCTCATACTCCGTATAGTTCCCGTCAAACCATACTACCCTGCTTTCACCCTCGAACGCAAGTATATGGGTAGCGAGGCGATCAAGGAACCACCGGTCATGACTAATAATCACCGCACATCCCGCGAAATTTTCCAGAGCCTCTTCCAGCGCACGCATAGTATTGACGTCAAGGTCATTTGTTGGCTCATCAAGCAGAAGGACGTTTGCTTCTTCCTTAAGCATCCGTGCCAGATGAACACGGTTTCTTTCTCCTCCGGACAGCATCGAAACCTTTTTCTGCTGATCGTTACCTGAAAAGTTATAGCGTGCAACATACGCGCGTGAATTTACTTCACGCTTGCCGAGCTGGATGGCATCATCTCCGCCGGAGATTACTTCCCATATGGACTTTTCAGGATCAAGGACATCACGGCTCTGATCGACATACGCCAGATTGACTGTCTCCCCTACCCTGAAGGTTCCCGAATCAGGAGTCTCCTGCCCGGTGATCATGCGGAAAAGAGTTGTTTTCCCTGCTCCGTTCGGTCCTATTACACCGATAATCCCACCCGCTGGAAGTGAAAAGGTCATATTCTCCATAAGGATATTGTCGCCATACGCTTTGGTTACGTCATGAGCTTCTATCACAACATCTCCGAGGCGTGGTCCGGGGGGAATATAGATCTCAAGCTCTTTGGATCTTTTCTCGATATCCTGGCTGAGGAGCGTCTCATAAGAATTAATCCGCGCCCTGGATTTTGCATGGCGTCCTTTCGGAGACATCCGTATCCACTCAAGTTCTCTCTGCAGGGTTTTTTGCCGCTCGCTCTCGGATTTCTCCTCCTGCTGCAGGCGGTTTCTTTTCTGTTCAAGCCAGGAGGAATAGTTCCCTTTCCAGGGTATACCCTGTCCCCTGTCAAGTTCCAGTATCCACCCTGCAACGTTATCAAGGAAATACCGGTCATGTGTTACCGCGATGACGGTTCCCGGATAGGTCTGGAGATGATGTTCGAGCCATGCTACGGTCTCGGCATCAAGATGGTTAGTGGGTTCGTCAAGGAGCAGGATGTCCGGTTTCTGAAGGAGAAGCCTGCAAAGCGCCACCCGCCGTCTTTCCCCACCCGAGATGATCCTGACAGGAGTATCTCCCGGGGGACAGCGCAGTGCGTCTATGGCCATTTCCAGGCGCGAATCCAGGTCCCATGCGTCCATCGCATCCAGCATCTCCTGCACCTTCCCCTGGCGTTCAATGAGCTTGTTCATCTCGTCGTCAGATATCGCTTCGGCGAATTTTTCATTGATGAGGTTATATTCATGCAGGGCGTCTACTGTCTCCTGTACCCCTTCTTCCACTACTTCCCGTACAGTCTTGCTGTTGCCCAGTTCCGGTTCCTGTTCAAGAAACCCTACAGTATATCCGGGAGAGAGGACTGTTTCCCCGTTGAATTCCTTCTCAACTCCGGCCAGTATACGGAGGAGGGAACTTTTTCCCGACCCGTTCAGACCAAGGACTCCTATCTTCGCTCCGTAGAAATAGGAGAGGTATATATCCTTCAGGACCGGCTTTTTATCATAATATTTGCTCACCCCGATCATGGAATAAATAATCTTGTTCGGTTCATTGCCCATCGTATCCCCTATCCTTTCTTTCCTGAATAGAATATCTCTTTCCTCGTTTTTTCAGGAATCCTTCCTGCACAAGCTGTTTGAGTGCGTTCCCGGTCCTCTCCGAAGGGGCTGCAAGCTCTGCAGTTATTTCTTCCTGTGTGATTTCCCTCTTCTCAAGCACCAGTTTAAGGATCTTCCCCCTTGCCTGTCTGTTGGAACCATGAAACGGGTCCTGTTTCCTGTAGTGGGCGCTCCTCCTGTTCGGATTTTCGTAACTCTTCTTCAGCATGACACCGTAATCCATAAGGGCATAGTACCATTCTCCGGGGTTCTCTCTGTCCATCGTCTTTTCAATCAGCATAAGAATCTCTGAATCCCTGACATTCTCTCTTTCGGGAAAAAAGAAATGGAGGAAAACCCTCCTGATATTCGTTTCGATAAAAACTGCCTGCCTGTGAAAAGCAAATGCAGAAATAGCAGCGGAAGTGTATTTTCCGATCCCCGGGAGTTTTGCAAGTTCTTCCGGGAGTTCAGGCAGTTTTCCCTTATATTTTTCAATGACAATCCCTGCGATTGCTTTCAACGCAATTGCCCTTCTGTTGTACCCGAGCCCCTGCCACGTATTGAGCACATCACTGAGGGACGCCTGTGCAAGGGAAGAGAAGTCAGGGAAAGTCTTTATAAACTGAAGGTACTTGCCAATAACCCTTTCGACCTGGGTCTGCTGGAGCATGACCTCTGATACGAGGATATGATAAGGGTCCCTTGTTTTTCTCCACGGGAGACTTCGCATATTCCCATGGTAATACGCATAGACGGTCTTCCTGAATACAGCTATGCCCTTATTTTTTCCGACCACTGCCGCGCTTTGCTGAGGATTGCCTGTTCGTCGGCCGTAACCAGCCTGCCGTTTTCGACCACGAATCTGCCGTTCACCATGACCACATCAACGTCCGATGCCATCGCAGCATACACGATGTGGGAACAGATATCATAGCACGGAGTAAGGTGCGGTTTATTTAAATTCATCGTTACGAAATCAGCGCGTTTCCCCTTTTCGAGGCTCCCGATTCTGTCCCCGAGACCCAGTGCCTCCGCACCCCATCTGGTCGCCATCAGGAGCACAGTCTTCGCATCCAGTGCGGTCGGGTTTTCCGAGAGCGCTTTATGGACCTTTGCGGTAGTAGACATTTCGCTGAGAATATTGAGGTCGTTATTGCTTGCCGCTCCGTCTGTACCGAATGTTACCTTAACCCCGGACATGAGCATGGTGACTACCGGGGCGAACCCTGAGGCAAGCTTCAGGTTGCTCTCCATGCAATGGGATACCCCAACTTTTCTGTTTGCAAGGACCTCTATTTCGTCATCGTCAAGCCAGATACAATGCGCGGCGAGCACGGTTTCATCGAGAAATCCAAAGGATTCAAGGTAGTGCGCCGGCTTCATGCGGTATCTCATTTTCACTTCTTCGACTTCCCACTTCGTCTCAGCTAAGTGGATATGGAGCGGCACACTGTATTGTTCGGCCATCGCTTTTGCTTTCTTCAATGTTTCAGTCCCGCAGGTATAAAGCGCATGGGGCGCAATGCAGGGAGAAATAAGTTCATCTCCTTTCCAGTCTTTGATGAACGCCTCGGCATGGGAAAGATATTCATCCGGTGAATTTCCTGACTTCGTGGGAAAATCGAGGATCCCGCTCCCAAGAACAGCCCTCATCCCGATTTTTTTCGTCGCATGCGCAGCAGAGTCCTCGAAGAAATACATGTCGTTATATACCGTTACCCCGCCTTTGAGCATTTCGAGGCATGCAAGCTCTATCGAATCGGAGATGAATTCAGGACTCAGCCATTTTTTTTCGGCGGGCCAGATATGATTGTTCAGCCATTCCTGAAGAGGAAGGTCGTCTGCTATCCCCCTGAAATACACCATAGCCGCATGGGTATGGGTATTGATCAGCCCTGGGAAAATGACGCTGTGCTGCTTTCTGATTACCCTTTCGGAACTATAGGCGCGGGAAATTTCCTCAAATGTCCCAACGTCAAGAATATCGGGCCCCTTTACCGCAAGCGCCCCGTTCTCGATGACGGTAAGCGAATCATCCATGGTCAGGATATAATCGGCAGCGATAATGGAATCGGCAATCATTCCGTGGCTATGCATCCATCCCGATCAATCTCTCGGCGATCTGCACAGCGTTCAGCGCTGCGCCTTTCAGAAGATTGTCGGCGACTATCCACATATTAATGCCGTTGTCAATCGTATCGTCTTCGCGTATCCTTCCGGCGTATGTCCCGTCCTTGCCCGCTACATCAATCGGTATCGGATAAATATTCTTTTCCGGCGCGTCATATACTATTACACCCGGCGCCCCTGAGAGTATCGCTCTTACTTCGTTCGGGGTTATCTTCTTTGCAGTTTCTATATTCAGACTTTCGGAATGGCATCTGAATACCGGCACCCGCACGGTTGTTGCAGTAACCTGTATCGAATCATCACCCATGATCTTCTTTGTCTCATTCACCATTTTCATTTCTTCTTTGGTATATCCGTTCTCGAGGAATTTATCGATATGCGGAAGGACATTGAACGCGATCTGGTGCGGATAAACCTTGCAGGTAACCTCCCGGAACCCGAGGAGGTCTTTTGTCTGCTGCATGAGTTCATCGATTGCCTTCTGCCCCGTGCCCGATACCGCTTGAAAAGTTGTGACGACGACCCTTTTTATACGGGCGGCATCATGAATCGGCTTCAGGACAACGACCATCTGGATCGTGGAGCAGTTCGGGTTTGCGATTATCCCCTTATGCCACTCCAGATCATGAGGGTTCACTTCCGGCACCACAAGGGGCACCCCGGGGTCCATCCTCCACTGACTTGAATTATCCACGACAACACACCCTGATGCGGCAGCAACCGGGGCCCATATTCTGGACCTCTCCGCGCCTGCTGAAAAAAGGGCTATGTCGATTCCTTCAAATGAATTCTTCTTGAGCGTCTCGACCTTGATTCCTGTCTCCCTGAATTCCAGGACCTTCCCCTCAGACCGCTCAGAAGCAAAAAGCCTGAGTTTTTCCACCGGGAAATTTCTTGCTTCAAGTGTCCTGATCATCTCATTGCCGACTGCTCCTGTCGCTCCGACAACGGCTACGATATATGTTTTCTTTTTCTTCAGCATATAGAGATCCTCCAGTTTGACAAATATCTTTTAAAATCTTTCTATTATACCTATTCAATTCGATAAAAAAGCAACCGTTTGCTACCGATGCTATTCAGCTCCTGCTCTTTGCAGCGTGCTGATTGATTAATCCTTTCCAAACAGGATAAAATGAAAAATTAGCATGTTCAGGAGGATGAATGGGTTTCTTTGATCGTGTGAAAGAGAGTTTATCGAAAGCCGGTTTCGATCGTCTGAAGGAAGGCCTTACAAAAACACGCCAGGGTTTTGTAGACAAAGTCGAGACCATATTTACCGGCCGCAAGATCGATGAAGTGGCGCTGGAAGAGTTCGAGGAGACACTCATCGTATCTGATATCGGCACAACCGCTGCGACCGGCATCATGATAAGACTCCGGGAAAAGGCCAGGATAGGAGATGTGACCGATGTTAACTCAGTGAAAGCCCTCCTGAAGAATGAGATGACCGATATCCTTGGAGAATCTCAGCCTATCCTCGTGCATGGAACCAAACCCTTTGTCATTCTCGCAATCGGTGTGAACGGGGTGGGCAAGACGACCACTATAGGGAAACTTGCGAGCAGGTTCAGGTCTCAGGGCAAGTCCGTGCTTCTTGCAGCCGGTGATACATTCCGTGCAGCCGGAATAGAACAGCTCGAAATCTGGGCGAAAAGGGCCGATACCCAGTTCGTTCAGCATCAGAAAGACTCTGACCCCGCAGCGGTAGCATTCGACGCAGTCAAGGCAGCACAGAGCAGAGGCATCGATGTGGTGATTATCGATACCGCAGGACGTCTGCATACGAAAAGCAACCTTATGGAAGAGCTGAAAAAGGTAAAAAGATCTATAGAGAAGGCAATGCCAGGTGCACCTCAGGAAGTGCTCCTGGTGGTCGATGCAACAACCGGTCAGAATGCGCTCAGTCAGGCCAAGTTGTTCAATGAAGCAGTAGGAGTAACGGGAATCGCCCTTACGAAACTCGACGGCACCGCCAAGGGAGGAATCGTCGTCGCGATCAGGAAAAGCCTTGGGATACCTGTACGGCTGATCGGAGTCGGCGAGGGGATAGACGACCTCAGGGATTTTGATCCGCGAGAATTTGTTGAGGCACTCTTTTCATAAATTCGACCCAGATAGGAAGCGCAGCGCTCGATCCCGTCTGTCTTGGGCCAATCGGGGCATGGTTGTCCCTTCCAACCCATACTCCCACAACAAGCCTGTCGTCAAAACCGACAAACCATGCATCGGTAGAATCGTTTGTTGTCCCGGTTTTTCCATGGAGCACTCTCTTTAATTCTCTTGCCTTCTTTGCTGTTCCCTCCTCAACAACTGCCCTGAGCAGTATCTTCATCTCTTCCACCGCCTTCTCAGAGAGAACTTTTTCCTGCTCTATGGCAGTTTCCTGTATCACAATACCGTCCCTGTTCAGTACTTTCTCATAAAACTGAGGTTTTGTTCTCATCCCTGTCGCAAATGCAGCATATGCCGTAACCATATCAATGAGGGTAACGTCCGAAGCGCCGATTGCAAGAGGCAGATAAGGATCGAGAGTACTTTGAATACCAAGTTTTTTCGCCATCGCGATTATATTTTCCACCCCGGTATTCGCAGCAAGCCGGATCGCTGCTACGTTCAAGGATTTTGCCATCGCTGTCTTCAGGGTGACATTCCCATGATACTGTCCATCATAATTTTTTGGTCTCCACGTCTGTCCTGATCTTGCCCCCGGAAACGATATGGGGGTATCGCTGATAATCTGTTCAGAAGTCATCCCGTTTTCGAGAGCGGTGATATAGACAAATGGTTTAAATGCGGAACCCGGTTGTCTCAACGCCTGTGTCGCCCTGTTGAACTGGTTCTTCCAGAAATCGACGCCCCCTACCATCGCTTTTATCTGGCCAGTCCTTAAATCGACGGCAAGCAGCGCCCCCTCAATTCCGGGTTTTGTCCTCTTTTCTACCATGACTGCGCCTTTTCTCACCGCCTCTTCTGCCGCCTGCTGCATAACAGAATTAACCGTTGAGTAAATCTTGTAGCCCTCTGTATAGAGACCGCTGCCGTATTTTGCTTCAAGGATTTGCCTGAGTGTTTCGATAAAATAAGGGGCGTCGTATTTTCTGAAATGCGGGGCCTCCGGCAAAGGCTCCAGTTTCGCCTGATGAAACTGCTCTTCGGTAATGATTTTTTGGTCCAGCATCTTTTCTAGAACTGTTGTTCTTCTGTCCCTTGCTTTTTCCGGATTTTTGAAAGGAGAATAGACCGATGGAGCCTTCGGCATTGACGCAAGGAGCGCGGCTTCTGCAAGAGTGATATCTCTTGTTGTTTTGCCAAAATATGTCTGTGATGCAGCCTCAATTCCGTATGCCCTTGTACCGAAATATGCCTGATTCAGGTACATCCCCAATATCTCATCCTTCGTGTACCGTTGCTCTATCTTTATCGACAGGGCTGCTTCCTTGATCTTTCGCTTGATGCTCTTATCCGGTTGCAGGAAAAGCAGACGTGCAAGCTGCTGGGTGATGGTGCTTCCCCCCTCAACAATCCCTCCTGCCCTGATATCCTTCCAGAGTGCCCGCATGATACCGATTAAATCAACTCCGGGATGAGAATAGAACCTCTCGTCCTCTACTGATATGAACGCCTTCCTTACGAAATCCGGGATAGTGTATGAAGGGATGAACGTCCTTCTTTCTAAGTAAAGTTCTGCCAGGACTTTTCCGTCGCTGGAATAGACACGAGAAGATTCCATCGGAGCATATTCTTCCAGGAGTTTTATGTTCGGCAGATCGGAAACGGTCCAGTTTATGAAACCTCCGATAATCCCGGCTATCGTCGAGAATATGATAAGACCTGACAACAGTTTCTTGGACATAGATTACGGGACCAGAATTATTTATTTCGTCTGTATTTCATCATTGTATAGTAATGATTATAAACCATCACACCATGAAAAATACTGAGAGAGTATATGCCCGAAGGAGGTAGGTAGAAAGATACATATTAAGAAAGCCTGAATTTATACGGTTCCCGCTTGTTGGGAATATTTCTGATAAAACCAGAAGGATTATAGAGAACTTGAAGAAAGAATTGGAAAAATACAAGAAACAGAAACCTGCCTTTACACCATGACGAAAGAAAAGCATGGCAGGCAAACCTATTTTCGACCTCAATGTTCAAGTAATAAGAATAGTTCCAAAGAAGCGACCTCTTGAGTGTTTATTAAGAGGTCGCTATCAGAATTTCCAAGTGCGTATTTTTAATGGTGGAGCTGATCGGGATCGAACCGACGACCTCTTGAATGCCATTCAAGCGCTCTCCCAACTGAGCTACAGCCCCAGAGATGTATAAAATAACATATTTTTCATAATTTCTGCCAACTTCATATTCGCGTTGAAACCTATTGACCTGCCTTGATGATGTTGGTGCAGGATAACCGGGAGCTCTTTGTGTGAGGAATTGCCGGTTCGATAAAAATATTTGACTCTGCAACAGGAAGAGAGATACCATTTATGGAATGAGGCCACAGGCATTCACAGGCAAGAATCCGGGCACGGATAACACGATAGATCCGGGCAAAAAGATCTGGTGCAGGAAATACGGGTGCTGGAAGCATGTGAAGGTGTGTCAGCAGTGCGGTATCCAGTACCGGTGCATTGAATTCAAGAGATATCTGATACCACCGCTTTTTGAATTGTAGTATCGTGTTCCACAAACAATAAGTGCCGCTGAACTTGAAATTTTTTCTTCCATAAGTGAACATACACGCATGGACCTCTTCAAGAAAGAAACGACCGGCCAGCCTCTTGCCTTCCGTATGTGTCCAAGGACACTTGAAGAATACGCAGGACAGCAGCATATCCTCGGAGAAGGGAAACTGCTGCGCAGGGCCATCGAAGCCGACAGGATTTCTTCAATCATCCTCTACGGTCCGCCGGGAACAGGAAAAACCGCGCTTGCGCGGGTGATCGCCGAAAAGACTAAGGCACACTTCGAATGGCTGAACGCAGCGACCATCGGGATCGACGAGATCAGGAAAGTCATACAGAATGCAAAGACAAGAAAAGCACGTGGTGTAAGGACGATCCTCTTTCTTGACGAAATCCACCGCTTCAACAAACTCCAGCAGGATGCGCTTCTGCCTGATGTTGAAGAAGGCAATATCATCCTCATCGCGGCAACGGTCGAAAACCCGTTCTTCTATGTAAACTCCGCCCTCCTGTCGAGAAGTCAGATTTTCGAACTGAAACCGTTGACTGAAGATGACCTCCTGTTTGTCCTGAAAAACGCCCTGCGGAATAGTGAACGTGGTCTCGGCAGCATGAAGATCAGCATAGATGAGGGGGTATTGAAACATATCACCAGGATGTCTGACGGTGATGCAAGAAAGGCCCTCTCCGCGCTTGAACTCGCATGTCTCACAACCCCTCCGGATGAGAGCGGACGGGTTCATATTTCCCTTGCAATCGCAGAGGAGTCCATCCAGAAAAAGGTCATTGTCTATGATAAAAAGGGCGACCAGCATTACGATACCATCTCTGCATTCATCAAGAGCATGAGGGGTTCAGACCCCGATGCCGCCGTCTACTATCTCGCAAAGATGATTTATGCAGGCGAAGACCCGCGCTTTATCGCAAGACGGATTGTGATCTGTGCATCAGAAGATGTCGGCGAGGCCGATCCGATGGCACTGGTTGTCGCAACCGCCGTATTAAGGGCTGTAGAATTCGTCGGCATGCCTGAGGCCAGGATACCACTTGCCCAGGCGGTTATCCATATCGCAAAAGCGCCAAAAAGCAATGCATGCTACAGGGCGATAGAGGCAGCGCTTCAAGATGTAGGGAATGAAGAGACTATGGAAGTGCCCGACCATCTGAAAGACAGCCATTATCCCGGTGCAAAGAAGCTTGGGCACGGAGAAGGATATAAATATCCCCATGACTTTGGAGGATATATCGAACAGGACTACCTGAAAAAAAAGAAAAAATATTATAATCCCTGATATCAATGATTGCTGAATCCTCGCTTGAACTCCTTGAATTCCCTAAGCTCCTGCGGCTGATCTCTGATCTTGCTAACAGCGATGCGTCGAAATCTGCCGTTTTGGAAATCTCTCCTCTCGAAGGCAGAGAAGCTATCGAAAAACGTCAGGGATCGATTACAGAAATAAGGAGATTAGTCCAGGAAGGAACCCCTCTCAGGTTGTCCTTTTTCCCGGATATTTCGGTGCATATTTACAACATAAGGCCGGAAGGCGCAGTCCTTGAGGCACAAGAACTGTCAGATTTTATACCTGTCCTCAGTATCGCCTCTGCGATTTCTCTTCAGCTGAGCCAGCAAGACGCCCTCTCCTTTCTCAGGGAGACGACAGAACATCTCACCGGATTTCCGGATATTCTGAAAACCCTCAAGAAATCCCTGGACAGCGAAGGGAATATCCTGGATTCCGCATCGTTCCTTCTCGCCGACCTTCGCGCCCAGACCCGCAGACTTGAAACAAAGATTCGGAAGAAACTCGAGGAAATCGTGAGAGACGAGCATGTCTCAGCATTTCTCCAGGACGATTTTGTAACACAACGTTCAGGCAGGTGGGTCATCCCGGTCAGAATGGATTCAAAAGGACAGATCCCCGGAGTTGTCCACGACATCTCGAAATCGGGCGAGACCGCCTTTATCGAACCGCTTGCAATCATTAATCTTGCAAACGAACTTGAAAATCTTATTGCGGATCAGAAGGCAGAGGAGATACGCATACTCCGCACCATCTGCACAACCATGCGCACTGTTATTGACGAGATCGAAGAAGAGTTCCGGACGATAGTGTATCTCGATACATTGAACTGCATTGCAAGGTTTGCAGACAGACTGAACATGCATATGCCGTCCATATACAATTCCCTCAAAGTCATTCTTGTGCAGGCCAGGCATCCTCTCCTTCAGTTGTCTTTTGAGAAAAAACACACAGGGCTCCAGGTAGTACCCCTCGATGTAACATTAGGCGGCACGAATACCGTGATGGTCATCACAGGAGCAAACGCCGGCGGAAAAACAATCTCGATCAAGACCATCGGTCTTCTTCTTATTATGGCTCTTTCAGGAATGCCCATTCCGGCGGATTCGTCATCACATCTTCCGTTCGTTGAGCATCTGCTTGTCGATATAGGAGATGAACAGTCCATCGAGGACAATCTCTCGACATTTTCCGCACACGTCTCGAATATTGCTGAAATCCTGAAAAATACCGGTCCGGAAACCGTTATTTTGATGGATGAACTTGGAACCGGCACCGATCCAGAAGAAGGCGCTGCGCTTGCCTGTGCGGTTTTAAAAGAGATCCGGAAGACCGGCGCCCTTGTGTTCTCGACAACGCACCTCTCTGAAATAAAGGGATTTGTCCACAAAACAGAGGGGATGGTGAATGCTTCTATGGAGTTTGACTCGAAGACCCTGAATCCTCTTTACCGCCTGCGGATGGGGGAACCCGGTCAGTCCCATGCACTCTCGATAGCGGAAAAATACGGCCTCCCTGATCATGTGATCACCGATGCGAGAAGCATGATCGGGAGCATAAAGACAGAGCTCGATACCATGATCGTTGACCTTCATGAAAAAAGGATGCAGTACGAAAAGTCTCTTGAGGAAATTCGGGAACAACAGTCCGCAGTTCAGGAGAAGAGCAGGGAACTCGAGCTTATGCGTTCCGAATCTGCAATGAAACAGCGGGACATAATGGCGAAGGCATATCAGGAGGCTGCTGACATCATATCTGGAGCAAGAAGACAGATGCACGCCTATCTCGACGAACTGAAGAAAAAGGGACGGAGTGAAAGCCGCAGACTGTTGAAGCAGGTGGAAGAGGAGGCAAAACAGATGGATGAAAAGCTTAAAGAATTCGCAATGGATGATTCATCGATCCCTTCTCCTGAAGAACTAAAAAAGGGAGATATTATATTCGTGAAATCCCTTGGCTCCAACGCTTCAATCATCGAGATCCATACAAAAAACAACCGACTGCGCGTCTCTGCGGGGAGCAAGGAAATCGAAGTGCCATTGTCGGATATTCGAATAAAGCAGGAACATTCACGATATCCAGAAAAAACTTCTGTTACGTTCCATGAGCCTGAAGGGGCGGTTCCCCTTACAATGAACTTTGTCGGACTGCGGGTTGATGAAGCGCTCTCGAGACTCGAACGTTTTCTCAACGATGTTTCATTGGCTGAACTACGCGAGGTTGTAGTTATCCACGGCATCGGGAAAGGTTTGCTAATGAAAGCGGTCCGCGAACATCTTGACCAACATCCACTTGTAAAACACTACAGGAGCGGCGCTATAGATGAGGGAGGCGCCGGCGTAACGATTGTAAGCATGAAATGACCAAATACCTTCTCCTACCCCTCGGTATTCATTAATTCCCGGATAAATACAGCAGAGAGAGTATTTTTGCGGATTTATCCCGATTCTTATCGGGATCCCTCGGAGTCCCGAACGCTTTCGGGACGAGAATGAGCAAAAATACTCTCTCTGCTGTATTGTACAATCAGTCGGTGGAACAACTTTTATTGTATAATCACCTCAACATCAGGGAACCTGTCCTTTATCGCCCCCTCGATACAACGATTGTCGCAGTTCTTGCAGGGTCCGCCACAATAGATCACCGCAGTATTTTCCTCGAAGCTGATTAATTCCGCACAACTGTCGTGAGCAGTCAGGATACACTCAAGGCTTTCGAGCACCTTCTTAATATCTTCCGCGGTTGGTATGGAACCTTTGGTCATACTCTATCCTCCGAACTTTTATTATTCATAGATTGCCGGATGAATACGACAGATGCAGTATTTTTGCTCATTCTCGGGCTATTGCCCTCCGAGGGAAATTCTGTTCCGATAAATCTCCACAGAATTTAAATCCGCAAAAATACTGTATCTGTCGTGTGTTAAGATAACTTGATGAAAAAATGGCTAAAAAACAACCTAATACAATAAAGCACTCCTGTGCTGCACTTACTGTCTCAGCAGATCCAGGATTTCGGACTGGGCGCCCTTGTCCATCAGGCTGCCCTTGCGGAGGATGATATCGAGGATTATATCCGCAACCTCCTTTTTCGTCTCACCTGGACTCAGACGGTATGCGGTACGCAAAGGGGGAACAGCCTCTTTCCATTTTCCAATATTCAGATATGACCTGCCGAGATAGAGATAGGCCTTTGCGAAATCAGGATCAATTTCTGTGGCTTTTTCAAAATGGGGTATCGCATCATCATAATGACCGCGGTTGAAAAGAGACAGGCCATCATCAAATTCAGACTGCGCCTGCCTTGCCTGTATCCCTGCACAAGACACGAAAGAGGCTATGAGAAACAAGAGGATAACGCTCCGGATTATTTGAATTTTACCCATAGTTATGATGATATAAAAATCGTGTCCTTTTATCAAGAGATAATTTGACTTCTCTCATTTCCATACGGTATTGTTCAATAACTATGGAACTTCCTCATAAATTTTATATCGTTTTTGCACTTTTTGTGGTTACTCTCCTGATCAACCTGCCTTTCGGGTATGCCCGCGCAAAGACAAAAAGATATTCTTTTTGGTGGTTTCTTTATATTCACGTTCCTATTCCGCTTATTTTTGTTGCAAGAACCGTCTCCCACATCGAAATGAAATACATCCCGGTTTTCGCGCTTGCCGCACTCATCGGTCAGGTGCTTGGCGGCAGGCTGGAGTTGTAACCGTTGCGTGCGAACATCCTTGTAGAGCCCGGGAATATTCAGCTTCGCGAAATCGATAACCCGTTTCCTTCCCGTGGCGAATTAGTGATAAAAATCAGGGTGGCCCTCACCTGCGGTACCGACCTTAAGGCGTATACAAGAGGGCATCCTGTAATCCCCTTGCCGGGTGTTTTCGGACATGAGTTTTCCGGGGTAGTCTCAAGCGTCGGAAAAGGCGTGAGAGGCTTCAGGGAGGGAGATGAAATCATGGCTGTCCATAGCGCTCCCTGCCTGTCCTGCAGGTACTGCGAAAAGAAACTTTACAATCTTTGTGAGAACATCATGAATGCGAAAGTCCTCGGGGCATTTGCAGAGTACATCCTTTTGCCTCATCATATCGTTGCGCAGAATGTATTCCATAAACCAAAAAACCTCTCATTCGAAGAAGCCGCATTCCTTGAACCGCTCTCCTGCGTTATTCACGGTATGGAACCGCTCTCCATACAACGAGGAGTGACAGCCCTTATCATCGGATCAGGCCCTATCGGTCTTCTCCATCTCCTGCTTCTCAAAGAAAAAGGCGCCAGGGTGACGATGATGGATATCAACAGAACACGCCTTGCAACCGCAAAGAAATTCGGTGCTGAGAAGACATGCAGGCCTGAGAAGCTCCTGAATCTGTCCCAGACGTTCACAAAGGGTATGGGATTCGATTTCGTTTTCGAATGTACAGGCATGCCTGAGGTCTGGGAAGCATCCGTTCATTTCGTGAGAAGAGGTGGAACGGTTATCCTGTTCGGCGGCTGCAAATCCGGGACAACGGTCACCTACGACACCGGGAGAATCCATTACGACGAGATTACCCTGAAGGGTGTTTTTCACTTCACGCCTCAAGACGTGAAAAAGGCATATGAACTCCTCTGTTCACGTAAGCTGAAAGTATCAAGGCTGATATCAGGGAGATACTCGTTAGAGAAAATTCAGACGGCTTTCAAAAACCTCTCAAACGGCAGAGGGATAAAATATGCCATCATCCCGTGAATTTATTCCGGTAATCATCGATTAAATTTGTGGGGGAAATAAAAGGCAGGGATAGCTTGTGGCCATCCCGCCTTTCCGGGTAACTTAATACGCAGATAAATTACTTAACCTGTGGAGGGACTGCACTACCCGGGCCACCGGAACCATCTCTCATTCTCATCTCATCATGGCGCCCTTTCATATCGGCCTTATGCTTCGATCTGCAGCCCATTAGATCGTCCTGGTTCTTTGCTGCCTGTACACAAGTTTTTTCCTGCTGAAGGCTATTTGTTCGCTCGTCGAGCTTTTTCATGTGATTGGTCTTCATCTGTTCAAAGTTGAGGCCTGTATCTTTCGGTGACTGAGTGTCTTCGACTGCAAATGCCGATACTGCTACTACCAGAGATAAGGCAAGTACTGCAACTACTACTCTTTTCATGATTCCTCCCTTTAGTCACATATTTATTTTGTTACTCTTCTACGATACAAGAAAAATATGAAGATATGAAGAATGAAATATGAATGAATATGAAAATTTATAAATCTGAACATTCTGTCCATTGCATTGAGTATCAGATGAAATACTCCCTCTGGAAAGAGATATTTCAGTGAGTAATCGAGATGAAATTATGCGAACCAACACTGAAGAAATGTAATATAATAAGGCATTCTTGAATTGTCATGAAAGTCGCCAAATTATACAGTTTTCACGATATTCGGATTGAGGATGTCCCTGTCCCGGCACCAGGCCCTGACGATGCATTGATCAGGACAAAAGCATGCGGGATATGCTCGGGCGACGTGATGCCCTGGTATATCGAGCAGAAGGTCCCTCTTGTACCCGGTCATGAGCCTGCAGGCGAGATTGTCGAAGTCGGGAAAAATGTGACCTCTTTCCGGCCCGGCGAAAGGGTCTTCGTTCATCACCATGCGCCATGTTTTTCCTGTCGTTTCTGCAGACGGGGTGATTATGTGCAATGCGATACATGGAAAAATACGCATATCATTCCGGGCGGAATCTCTGAATTCATTCTCGTACCGCATACAAACCTTGAAAACGATACCCTCATTCTTTCTGACACACTGGGCTATGAGGACGGCACACTGATAGAACCGACTGCCTGTGTGGTGAAGGCGTTGAAAAAAGTGCGGTTACTGCGGGGGGACACGGTGCTGGTCATCGGTCTCGGGGTAATGGGACTGCTGCACGTCCTGCTCGCGAGAAAATACGGCGCTGGGAAAATCATCGGAGCCGATATGGTCCCATACCGCCTTGAAAAAGCAAGGGAGTTCGGAGCCGACGGAGTGATCAACATCCTGAGGGACAATCTCATTGGATCACTCAAAGATATGACAAAAGGAGAGATGGCGGATCTTGTCGTTGTCGGACCAAACAGTGCAGAAGCTATGCAACAGGGGATCTCAGCTGCCGGCGCAGGAGCACGGGTCCTTTTCTTTACGCCGGCAAAGCCCGGAGAGAAACTCACGCTTGAGCCGAATAAACTTTATTTCCGGGATATCAGCATAATAACAAGCTATTCCTGCGGACCGCCGGATACGGCAGATGCGCTTGAAATAATCGAAGAAGGGGTCGTGAGGGCTGAAAAGCTCGTGACACACAGGTTCTCCATAGAGAAAACTGCAGAGGCGTTCAGGCTGACGGCTGAAGCAAAGGATTCGCTCAAGAGTGTAGTTGTATTTGATTAGTAGATAGTTTATATAGAGGATGTTCAGGAATGAAAAAAAACATTGTTAAAGCCTTCTCGTGCGACTGGGAAAAGAAACCGGTCGACAGAAGCAGAACAAAAAAAAGAAACAGGACAACCTTGTACCGGTACAAAGGCGACTTCGCATGGCGAGGGGTAAAGATCGAAGAATACAAACCAGTGGGAGAAGACTGGTCCAGTATGATACGGCAGACATTGATCGGCAGTCACGGGGAAACGACCAAATTTCACGTACGATATTTCGAGATTGCCTCCGGCGGTTACAGCAGCTTCGAGACCCACAGGCATGAACACGTCGTCATAGGTATCCGGGGAAAAGGCGTCTGCACCGTGAAGAAAAAGAAATATGCCATCGGTTTCCTCGAGACACTCTATATCGAACCCTCAGTCCCCCACCAGCTCATAAACCCCTTCAAAGAACCGTTCGGTTTCTTCTGCATCGTAAACGCGAAAAGGGACAGGCCAAAGAGAATCAGTTAATCCATATTATTCATAAATTGATCATAAGATACGGCAGATGCAGTATCTTTAAGGAAAACAGTAACCCCGATGCAGAGCATCGAGGAATTCTTTAATTAAACGGTATCCCTATTCCTGATTATTTTGGGCAGCAATGGTTTTCAATATTTTTTTGAATACCAGTCCCGCACCAGACTTCACCGGACTCTGATACCGTGATTCATTCTCCAGATACAACAGTCTTCCCTTGTCACGCCATTCTCGGGAGGCTATTCTGAAAATAGATTCAACATGGATCTGCGTCCTGATCTCCTCAGGGAGACAACTCAGGTAAGCCGGAAAATATACTGTTTCGATAAGCTTCTCGACCATGAATTCCTTCCCACCCCTGTAGATTCGCCTTAAATCCTTGATCATACCCTGTATGGAGGGAGAAGGATGAAGTTCCGCTCTGTCAAGGTCGACGAAGGAGAAGAGAAAATCCGGGCCGTTCTTCTGCACCAGTATATTGAACCATTTGAGGTCGCCATGCACAGCGCCTGCCAGATGCCACCGGGCCAGAGTGCCGGCGAGTTGACAGAAAAGCGTCTCATATTCTTCTTCATATACCCTGCGCCTGCAGAGAAAGCCTAGATTTTCCGAATCATGGACCACGGAAGAGACGAAAAAAGAAAGCCTCTGCTTCAACGAAGGATCGGAATAATCTAGAGGCTCCGGTACCGGCAGGCCTTTTTCATATAATGCCGTATTTTTCTGCCACAGATTTTTTGCTCTGCTGCGGTAAAACAGCTGTTTCAAAAGATCGACCCGGCCCCGGTAATTGAACCGTTTCACAAGCAATGGACCATCATACCGGATGCATGTGCCGTTCAGGATACCTACAGTCGATGCACGGTCATCTTTCTTTCGCAGAAAAGATTCCCCGTGTTCCATGTGAAAATCTAACTCTTCCGGGTGGAGGGAAATTCGTTCCAACCTGCGTCTTTTCATTGCTGATGATTATAGCAAAGCATAGGGTTCAAAATATCGCACAAGTCTCCTGATGACATTCATCCGTTTGAAGACCCACCGCAGAGACTTGCAGCAGTGAAGCGGTAATGTCGCTGTGCCTGTCTCTGGCATATATCCTCTCTTTTCTACAACCTCCTTCGAAACAGTGCAAAAAAGTGCTCAAAGATTTTTTCACGCAAAGGTCTTCCCCTCCACGTTTCGAGCGTAATCTTCCTGGAATGTCTTAAATCCTCCCCAAAAATGTCCGTCATCTGTTTTCCAAAACCCTCATCTATGATGCCAACGTTTCCTTCATCGTTTCGCCTGAGTGACTGGAAATCGAGATTCGCCGAACCAATAACGCTCCATGTCCCGTCGAAAACCGCTGTCTTGGCATGGAGAATGTCCCCCATGTAAGTATGTATCTCGATTCCGGCCTTGAGGAGCTTTGTGAAAAAAGCCCTTCCCGCATAATGCGCTGCGGTGATATCCGATTTGCCGGGCAAAAGTAATTTTACCGTAACCCCTCTCGCCACCGCCTCTTCAAGAACCTGGAGCATGCGTCTGCTTGGGGTAAAATATGCAGTAGTGAAACAGATCGATTTCCGGGCCTGCGTAATACTGTAATAGAGGAGCTTCCTCATTTTTCTTCTCCCCCGTGAGGAGCTTGCAAAGATCGGGATAACCGGAAGCCCCTGAGGGATGGCCTCTGCTTCTCCGCTGGTTTCTATGGAACAATGTTTCCAGATACACCAGCTTTTTGTGAATATGTTGAGAAGCGTTTTTGCGATCGGGCCTTCAAGTATTATCCCGGTATCCCTCCATCCTCGTATCCGCTTCAGTCTATGGTATCCCCGGTACTCATTCGCGATATTTAAGCCCCCTGTGAAGGCTTTCACCCCATCCAGGATGATAAGCTTTTTATGGTCCCGGTAAACATATGCGAGAGGGGATAACCACTGAAAAGGACGGGATGCCCGAATATTGACACCGGCTTCTTTCAATCTCCACCAAAAGCTGAACGGTGTCCCGAAAGAACCGAAATGGTCATAAAGGACATAAACTCTGACACCTTCTAACGCTTTCTGCCGGAGGATCTCTGCCAGTTCATTCCCTGTCTCGTCATTCCTGAAAATATAGAATTCAAGACAGATTACTTCCCTTGCGTTTCTCACTGCATCAAAGATCGTCTGGAAGGATTCATGGCTCTTCCAGAGAAGGGTCACTCTGTTCCCCCCGGTGAAGGGAGTCCCGTATATCCGTTCGATCGCTTCTTTCGTAAATGCAGAATGTACCACATTATTTTCCATACTATCATGATTGCCGAAATAGACTTTTCTGTCAATGAAACTAATCGTGGCTATTTCCCGGACAAATTGGATACAATTAAAAAGTTACATGAATGTGGTCATAAAAAACATAAGAGAGCGTCATCACCGATGCGACGCGCTTATTCTTCCATTCTGCCAGGAAGACCCCGGTGTCTATAAATCAATCAGCCCTTCAACCTCCAGTCTTATCAGGAAAATATTCCGCAGGGAATTCAGCGGAAAACTGCATGAACTTCTTTTGGTTCCGTCCCCGGAAGACGTGAAACCTGAACGTATCCTCTTTGTCGGGATCGGGAAAAGAAACGAGGCTTCCCCCGAGAAAGTGAGACAGGCCGGCGGCAAAGCAGCCTCGTATGCGCAGAATCTCGGGTTGAGAAATATCGCCCTTTCCACAGAAGTTCTTTCTTCCCTGAAAATATCTCCAGCGATATTTATTGAAGGAGCTTTGCTCGGAACATACAAGTTCAGGAAGTACAGCACGGAAAACGATAAAAAAGCTCTTTCGCATATCACCATACTTTCGAAGGCGAGTTCAGGTCTGCTCGACGAGGTCCGCTATGTGGAGGCAGTCTCTTCCTCAGTTCTCTTTGCGCGGGATTTGATTAACACCCCTGCAAACGATATGACGCCTTCTCATCTCGTAAGGGTTTCACATTCTCTGAGGGGGAAAAACCTTTCGGTGAGAGTCATCGGGAAGAGGGATGCGTCGAAGCTGGGCATGGGCGCCTATCTCTCTGTTGCGAAGGGCTCGGAGGAGCCTCCCAAATTCATCATCCTCCACTATAAGGGCACCAGGAAAAAACCGCTCGTCCTCATAGGCAAATCGATCACCTTCGACAGTGGAGGATTGTCCCTCAAACCTGCCGAGGGGATGGAAAAGATGAAATATGACATGGCAGGGGGCGCTGCAGTGCTCGGCGTTTTCAGGGCAGTCTCTCAATTGAAGCTCCCGGTTCACCTCGTCGGGATACTCCCGGCTACCGAGAACCTGCCAGGCGGTTCCGCAACAAAACCGGGGGATATCATACACACAATAGGGGGGAAAACAATCGAAATTTTGAATACCGATGCAGAAGGACGCATGACCCTGGCTGATGCGCTCGGATATGCAAAACGGTTCAGTCCTTGTGCTATGATAGATATAGCGACCCTTACGGGTGCCTGTGCCATTGCTCTCGGTCAAGTGGCTATCGCAATGATGGGAAACGACAGGGAATTATTGGATACAATCCGGAAAGCAGGCAATACAACATACGAACGGGTATGGGAAATGCCGCTTTTCGATGAATACAGAGAATATATCAAGAGTGATATTGCCGACCTTAAGAATACAGGAGGCAGGGCCGGTTCTTTGGCTACCTCTGCATATTTTCTCAAGGAATTCGCAGGAGAGATACCATGGGTACACCTTGATATTGCGGGGACTGCCTGGGCCGAAAAAGACAAACCTTATGTCCCAAAAGGCGCTGCAGGTATCGGAGTAAGACTTCTCACCAATGTAATCAGGGAGTCAATATGAAATTTTTCAAACTAATCTTATTGCTTTCTGTACTGTTCTTGCCTTCAGTAGCGTTTGCATGGGGTCCGTTGACCCATATCTATCTGGGGAATGAAATACTGGCCTTCAGTTCTCTAATCCCGGCAGGTATATTCGAGGTTATCAGGAGATACAGAAAAGATTTCATCTACGGGAATATCATGGCTGACATTGTCGTCGGGAAAAAATACCTCCCTGAACATAAGAATTCACACAATTGGGACATAGCCTTTGAACTTTTTAAGGCAAGCAGAACTCGCCAGCAAAAGGCATTCGTATACGGGTATATGAGTCACCTCGCTGCCGACACGGTAGCGCATAATATTTATACCGCCGACAAAAAGAATTTTGGCCATACGCTCTTCGAACTGAAGGCTGATTGTATCATTGATAAAAAATACTGGCTCCTCGCAAGAGGGATAGACAGAAAAACCCAGGTAAGGAACGATTCATTTCTGGAAAATACACTCGATAGTTTTATCTTCTCCTTCCGTACAAATAAGAGGATCCTCAAAAGCATGGTGTTTCTCTCTGTCTTCAACCGGGAAAAAGTTGGCGATTTCATAGACAGGAACCTGATAACCTCACTCCCGCCAAGAGATAAAATCGAAGCACTCCATGAGGAATCACTGAACAAAATCATAGACCTTTTCCAGCACTGGGAGAAATCCGAAGTCCTGAAGGAAAATCCCAACGGAATCAGTTTGCGGAGACGCCTCTTAAAGAAACAGCTGACCGCGTACCTTTTGCAATCTTATAGAAAACGTATGCTTCAAAATATAAGGTATAACTTATAGAAATGATTAACCCTATCAATAAAATAACAATTTTATTGATAGGTGCACTCTTAACACTGAGTCCGGTCATCGTGCTCGGTTCAGCCTCGCCGAAAGATATCATAGAAAATGAATGCAGCAAGTGTCACTCGACAGTTATAGTCTATAGTGCGAAGAAAAGTGAAGAAGAATGGACGAAGACTGTTGACCGTATGATCAGTTATGGCACAAAGCTGCCAGAGAATGAACGTAAAACCATAATTCATTATCTCTCAGAAAAAAAGTAGTTGCTTCCCGACAAGCACAGTAACTTCAAGAAGTATCTTCTTAAATTTCCCCTTTTTTTATAAGGGCGGAGAATGCTGTTGCAAGGTTTTCCGGATCGTATCCGCGAGAAGGAAAGGCGTCGTTTTCATTTTAATAAGCAATACGTCAGCACCGCCCGTTATAACCCTCTCCTTTACTTCAGGGGTTTCTACCGCAGAAAAAATGACCACAGGAATTTTCTTCCATGCAGGGTTCTCTCTCAGTATTGAAAGAAACTCATATCCGTCCATTGCTTCCATGGAAAGATCGAACAATATAAGGTCCGGCAGGGTCTCCTTCAGAATTCGGTGGGCTTCCCCTGCCTCCTTTGCCTCAAAAACAAAAAACCCTTCGTGCAGGAGCGTATTTTTATAAATCTGCCGGGATATTGCGTTTTCATCAATAAGAAGGATATTGCGTTTTCTGTCTGCCGCATCAACGGAGTGTTCCCGTACATGATGCACCAGTCTGTAAATTGTTTTCTTCTGCTCATCGGTCATATCCATAAACTGCAGCCCTATACCGATGCCCGGTTCATTGTGCCTGATCTGTGCTTTTACGGTTAAGGGCTTCCCTTTTATGGGAAGAGTCACCTGCACTACCCTGTTTTCTTCCAATGAACGACCGGTATAGAGATACATGCCATCTTCACTGATGTCCATACACTGGAATGCTATTTTTCCGTCAATCAGTATGTTCCCCTGTATAGGAAATCTTTTCTTTTCCCTGCGTTCCTTTGGATTCCGGTCGCTCATACCACCATTATACTGTGCAGAGAGCCTGTCTGCAATTTTTTCTTTTCCTGAAATTCCACTCTTCCCAAAATAGTTAAAATGGTATAGATTACAACCAGATATGAATGCATGGAAACAAAACATATTTTTTGTCCTTGTCGATCCCCATGAACCGGGTAATATCGGTGCATCCGCACGCGCTATAAAAAACATGGGGTTCAGAAACCTTTGCCTCGTTAATCCTCCGCCTGAGATGTCTGAAGAGGGGAGATGGTTTGCCCGGAACGCTCATGATGTGCTTGACTCCGCAAAGGTCCATCGATCGTTTGAAGAAGCAATAAGGGACAAGGCCGTTGTCGTGGGAACGACCAGGAGAGAAGGAAAAAGACGCGGGGTGATATTGCCTGTTGAACAGGGTACGGCAAGGATTCGTGAGATAGCCGCACACAATAAAGTCGCTATCCTCTTCGGGAGAGAAGCGCAGGGGCTTACCAATGATGAAGTGGATCAGTGTGGCTTTCTGATTAAAATCCAGAGCAGTACGATCCAGCCCTCGCTGAACCTTTCACATGCGGTCCTGATTATCGCCTACGAACTTTCAAAGCATGGTCAAAAGACAGGTGATACATCCGTGAAGGTCAGGAAGAAAAAATATGACAACTCGACCCTGATTGAAGACCTGAAAACACACGAAGAGATCGCACCTATATACGCAAGGATATCCCGTGTGCTGGAACTGCTTGAATACATACCGAGGGGGGACAGGAATCTCATGAAAAATATCATCGTCAATCTGATGCACTTCTTCGGCAGACAGACTGTGTCACAATTGGCAAGGTGATATAATAGACGGCAAAACAAGTAGGAA
>JAVHLL010000030.1 GCA_031082155.1 Thermodesulfovibrionales bacterium
CCCAGTAATGGTTACAGTTGACTATTCTGAGGGATGCAGTAGAATTAGAGTAAGTCTTATCAAGGAGGACAGCATGAGCAAAGAAAAAAATAAGCAAAAGCCAAATGCAAAGAAAAAACCTCAGCACACTCTGAAAGAAAAAAGACAAGCAAAAAAAGGAAAAACTGAAGGTAAGTCCTTCGGGATTGTCTGATGTGTAGCAGGCAGTATTTTTGCTTAAAGTTGTTGTAACTGCGTTTTATCATTGGGTATTCCGTATTCAGGAAGGGAGTGGAGATTATTTGCAAAAGATAAAGACCTCGCTGTCAAAACAGCGAAGTCCCATATTGAATAATCGATTCTCCTTGGGAGGACGTTGAGAAGATCCTCCTTCCCTGTTTCAATCTTTGACTTTTGCCGAATAATGCGATACTACAAATAGAACTTCTTAACTAACACGGGCAACACGCCTCACTTAAAGGACAAACTGCCTAATGTGCACATCACCTCCATTTCTTAAATCTAAATAAATCAAAAGGTTATCCCGTGGCATCTTTTTTGCGAGATAGCTAAGAAAATAAATAGATATGAGGAGGAACGATTATGGGAAATACTATAAAATGGGAACCTTCGATGGATATGGCTATAACGAGAGCGAAGTCAGAGAATAAACCCATATTACTTGATTTTTTCAATCCTGGTTGAATTGGTTGTCAACAAATGG
This sequence comes from Thermodesulfovibrionales bacterium, assembly GCA_031082155.1. Lineage (GTDB taxonomy): Bacteria > Nitrospirota > Thermodesulfovibrionia > Thermodesulfovibrionales > SM23-35 > JAKLQR01. The sequence continues at coordinate 704 of JAVHLL010000030.1, forward strand.
CTGCGGTTACGTATCCAAATGACAAAGTAATAAGCTTTATAAATGAAAAGATGGTACCTCTGCAGGTCAGCTTTGATGCACAGCCGATAGCTACTGATTTTAACGTCAAGTGGACACCTACCATCATCACGCTTGACTCCAAGGGCAAGGAACATCATCGCACCGTTGGTTTTCTTGCTCCAGAGGAATTAATTCCTTCATTACTCTTAGGTATAGCGAAAGGGTATTTTGATGGTGACCAGTTTGATAATGCTCTGGCAACCCTAAACAAGCTCCTTTTAGAATATCCAGAGAGTGATTCAACATCTGAGGCAATATATCTGAGGGGAGTATGTCTCTACAAGAACACGCATAAAGCTGAACCTCTTAAAGAGGCATATGAAAAACTCAATGCTCGTGATCCTAAAGGCGAGTGGACAAAGCGTGCATATCCATATCGACTTTTATAAATTGATTTTAGATCATGAATAACGGCAATTTTTAAAGAAAAGAACTGAGGGCATAACTTAATGGGGAGAGGCTGCTGTTATTCGGATAAAATGTCCGGTTTTTGAGTCTTGATATTCTGCGCTGAAAGAGTAAAATTATAAGTAAGAAGAGCAGGAAATTGCGATACTCAGGACGGGATAAAACCTGAGGATCAGGTTCTTTGAAAGGGAGCTGGGAGTGAGATGCGGTGAGCAAGCCTCCAGAAGCGAGGAGGAAGCCTGAAGCATCTACCGAAGCACCCACTTAAACAAAAGAGCTTAAGGGATTCCGGACCTGAGGTCGCAAGACATATTCTGAGGCCATAGAAGGATAAACGGTCACCTGGAAACATTAAGGCAGAGGTAAAAATGCCTGCCTTACAGGTTGTCCAATCAAGCTGATCCTTACTATGGCTTCATTAATTTTCTACCCTCTCTATTGATAAATTCCGCAGGTTAACCGCCTGCGGCCTGTATTATACCGAACCGCTCCTCGAATTCTCTTGTTTTCGCATCAAACTCATCGGTGAGTTTCTCAAGTTCGTCGAAAAGGAAATCGATTTCCTTTTTCGACTCGCGCAGGGACATGGACAATTTCCTGATTGACTCTCCATCCCCTTTTACCGACGCGTTCACAAGAGCCTGGGTATCCTTTTCGATCTGTTGTTCAAGCAGCATGATTTGCTCTTCTGTTTCAGATATTCTTGACTTGAGGGGTCCGAGTGTTCTGGAACGGGCATTGATCAGTTCGGCCTTTATTCTTTTCAGGTCCTTTCTTTTTGTGCCATTGCTTTTGTGCGCGGAATTCTCGCTGCTGCGGACCGCTGCCTCCTCTTCATCCTTCCACCCACCCCTGTCGAGAAAATCCTGGTATGTACCCTCAAAAACCTTCACCCTGTCATCATCGAACACAACGAGTCTTGTGGCAATCGCATTCAGGATCATCTCGCTATGGGTAACAATCACAACAGCGCCTTCAAATGCCTCTATCGCTGCGAGGAGCGAGTCTACGGATTCCATGTCCAGGTGATTGGTCGGCTCGTCAAGCAGGAGAAGATTTGCGGGGCTGACGACAAGTTTACCAAGGAGTACCCGGCTTTTCTCACCGCCGGAAAGCACGGCGATTTTCTTGAGTGCGGTATCGCCCTCGAACATCATGACGCCGCAAATGGTCCTCGCAGTGCCTCTGTTATACTCCGGCATGGCGTCGAGTATCTCTTCTTCCACAGTCTTTTCAACGTCGAGCCGCTGGATATTGGTCTGGCCGAAATAGGCCAGCCTTGCCTGTGAATGATGGAACACTTCACCCCTGAGAGGCGGGAACTCACCCGCAAGCAGGTTCAGAAGCGTTGTCTTACCCTTCCCGTTTTTCCCGACGACTGCTATACGGTCTTTTTTCCCGATAGAGAGGTCCAGCCCATCTATAAGCGGAGGGCCTTCCGGCTCAAAGGAGAATGAGAGGTCTTTTGCCTCGATAAGCATTTTCCCTTTGAAAGGTGCCTGGGCGAATTCGAATTCAAGGTCCTTGGCCCCGGACAACTTTTCGAGCTTTTCCTTCCTCTGGAGCGCCTTTATCTTTGACTGGACAAGCCTCGCACGGGTTGCCTGTGCCCTGAACCTGTTTATGAACTGCTCAACCTCCCGGCGCTTCTTTTCTTCATTGACCCTCGTCAGCTCATAGACTTCCTCTTCCATGAGTATCTGATTGAAGAGCTTTTGTGTGGGCCCTGCGATTTTCCGTATCTTGTTCCGGTGGATGCACATGGTATGAGTCGTTACCCCGTCCATAAACTCCCTGTCATGAGTGATCAGGATAAGTTCCCCCTTCCATCCCTTCAGAAACCTGGTGAGCCATCGTATAGAGATAATATCGAGGTAGTTTGTCGGCTCATCGAGGAGAAGCAAGTCCGGTTCAGAGGCAAACAGTTTCGCAAGATGCAGGCGGACCTGGAACCCACCGGACAGGTCAAAGGGATTGCGTGAAAAATCCCCCACTGAAAACCCGAGTCCCATCAGTATATTCTCTGCCTTGTACGCTTCATCCCTTCCGTCATCTGTGGGTTTCAGGCAGAGACAACCCTCTTTGAGGACAGAATCCTGACTGAACTGAAGGTGCTGGGAAAGATAGCCGATCTTATAGTTGTTGGGGATGCTGAGAACGCCGGTATCCGGCTTTGCTTCACCGGTTATCATTCTGAGGAGTGTCGTTTTGCCTGAGCCATTCCTGCCCGTCAGACCAATCCGCTCTCCGGCGCTAACCGTAAAACCGACATCGTCAAAGATGATCTGGGTGCCGTATGCCTTTGAAAGATTACTGGCCTGTATCATCGGTATATTTTAACTGATGGACACTGAATTCATCTGGTAAGCCCTAAAAATATTAATCAGTTGTGCGAAGCTGCTGTCCTAAAAAAGAATAGGCATAGAATTAATTATAGGGGCCTCTTAATTTACTCCAAGCAAGTCGCTTGACTTTAAGTTAACCTCAATCTAAGATTCTTTAAATAAATTGAAAACCGTTTCAGTAAAGCTTATTGAGAAGAAGGAGGGTCTAGAATGAATACCGCTAGGATAAATTTTGCTTCTTTTTTTATTTTCGTTGTAATCTTTCTTTTTGGTTTTTCCATGACGCAGACCATCGCGTTTGGAGAGACTATAGAGAAAGGTATCATTATTATCGTAGAATTTTCAGACGTACAACATGATATAAACAGAGATTTTGTACAAAAAAGATTCGCTCACGATTTAAATAATTATGTTCAACAAATGTCTTACAACAAAGTTTCTTTGGATATTGACGTCACAAAAAAATGGTACACGCTGCCGAACTCTATCAACCAATACAGGATCTCATCTCGAAATCTGGAAGTAGATAAATCACGGGTGAAAAAAATAATCTATGATGCCATAAATTTAGCTGATGGAGATGTTGATTTCTCTCAATACTCCTTCGCTGCAATTGTGATGGGAGCGAAATTGAAAGAGTATGGAATGATTGGCCTCTGCGGCTATCCGGGAATGCTCGGATGGGGTACCGAAGATATTTTAAAAACGAAAAGCGGACAGCTGGTAAAAGGCGGAGTGGCAATCTTCAGTTTTCAGGCCCATCTTGGAACCCTCTTCCACGATATTGCCCATATTCTTGGGGGAGTGAAGGGAGGAAAAAGAATGGTACCTTGTCTGTATGATCATGATTTGCAGGCGAAGCCTGGTCCTATGCGGGAGACATTTGTCGATGCTACTATCAATATGGGATTCTGGGATCCTATGTCCTGCCACTACTTTAGGAGAGAGTTGCCACCTCCTGGCATATCTACTTGGACAAAGATAAGATTGAATTGGATCCAACCATCAAAAATAAGAGTCATAAAAAAGGGTGAAAAAGCTGAATTTATCCTGGGTCCTCTTGAAGATGGTTCGTCAGAGATACTGGCAGCAAAAATACCTATTTCCGAGAATACTTATTATCTGATCGAAAACCGTCAACCCCTTGGGTACGACAAGAACTTGCCTGGTAGCGGGGTATTAATCATGTATGCTGATGACAGGATTCCCGAATGTCGCCATGGAAAAGCACCGGTTAAATTAATAGATGCAGACTCCTCCATCCCACATCTTGAAGGAGCAGCTTTCGATATTGGCAAAAAAACTTCTTTTCAAGATGAAATCAATCGCGTAAGAATCGACCTGAAAGAAAAAATTGGGAATTCTTACCGTATACTTATCAGTCCTCTGTGAATAAATGATTCTGTAGCAAGATTTTAAAGTTTCACTATTGCTTTTAACATTCATTTGCAAAGATATAGAATAGAGAGGTCCTGATAATTTTTTGGACCTGCTACTGAACACGCCAAATATGTTGAATTTTTTACGCTTTACTGGTAGAAATGTGTATGCAAATATGAACTTTCGAATTCATAAGATTAAGCAAAAGCGGGAAGGTTTGGGAGAAGGATAGGTATTGAGAAGATGTGCGACAGCAGAATCAAGAAACAAGACTTTTCCCCCAATGCCTGTCCTTAAATTTGATGCTGATTATTCCTCTTTACCAGAATAGATTGTACTGACAGAGGAGATGATTGATGGCTCGAAGCACAAAAGCAATGAAGAACGAAATAGACGAGCCTTTGGAGAAAAAGCTCTGGAAGGCTGCAGACAAGCTCCGCAAGAACATGGACGCTGCCGAGTACAAGCATATTGTACTGGGCCTGATCTTCCTGAAATACATCTCCGATGCCTTTGAAGAACTTTATGAAAAGCTGAAGGAAGGTAAGGGAGACTATGAGGGTGCAGACCCGGAAGACAAAAATGAGTACACAGCTGAAAAGGTTTTCTATGTGCCTCCGTCAGCCCGATGGAAGTGGCTTCAGGGCAGGGCAAAACTTCCGACCATCGGCAAGGATGTTGACGATGCCATGGACGCCATTGAAAAAGACAACCCATCCCTTAAAGGAGTCTTGCCGAAGGTGTTTGCACAGGAGAAGCTGGACAAGGTAAGCCTCGGCGGCTTGATCGACCTTGTGGGCAGCGCCGCCCTCGGCACGAAGGATGCTCAGAGCAAGGATGTTTTGGGGAAGGTTTATGAATACTTCCTTGGAGAATTCGCTTTAGCTGAAGGTAAAAAAGGCGGACAGTTCTATACGCCTGCAAGTGTCGTAAAACTACTTATTCAAATGCTGGAGCCTTATGAGGGACGTGTCTTTGATCCATGCTGTGGCTCTGGCGGTATGTTTGTGCAGAGTGAAAAGTTTGTTGAGGCGCACAGGGATTATTACAAGAAAAAAGGTAACGGGTTATCCCTGAATCCGGCAGACCGCATCTCGATCTACGGGCAGGAGAGTAACCAGACCACTTGGCGTTTGTGCAAGATGAACCTTGCAATCCGCCATATCGACAGCAGCAATGTTAAGTGGAACAACGAAGGCTCATTCCTCAATGATACACACAAAGACCTGAAGGCCGATTACATCATCGCCAACCCTCCTTTCAATGATAGCGACTGGTCCGGGGATCTCCTCCGCGACGACGTCCGCTGGAGCGTGCTCGGACAAAAGCTCCCTCCGCCTCCAAACAATGCAAACTACGCATGGATACAGCACTTCCTCTTTCACCTCGCGCCGACAGGCCGTGCCGGGTTTGTCCTCGCCAAAGGCTCGCTAACGACAAAGACATCCAACGAAGGCGAGATACGAAAGGCGATGGTCGAAAACGACTTGATCGACTGCATTGTCAACCTGTCGACCAAGCTTTTTCTAAATACCCAGATTCCCGCGTGCCTCTGGTTCCTGCGTCGCAACAAGCAGAAGAAAAAAGGAAAGATCCTGTTCATAGACGCCCGCAACATGGGTTTCTTAATCAATCGAAGGAACAGGGTCCTCTCCGACGAAGATATTTCCAGGATTGCCGGCACCTACCACAACTGGCGTACCGGAGAGGGCGAATATGTTGATGTGGCTGGCTTCTGCAAATCTGCGACCTTAGATGAAGTGAAAGCATTGAACTATGTCTTGACCCCGGGCAGATACATCGGTCTGCCGGATGATGAAGACGATTTCAATTTTGCTGAAAGGTTTAATGCATTAAAAGCGGAATTGGAAAAGCAGATGGCGGAGGAAGAGAGTTTAAACAGAGCAATTATGGAGAACTTGAGCCGACTAAAGACTGGAGCAAAGTAAATTAAGAGTTTTCTTGTTTTACTTTGCGGCAATAAAGTAATCTTAGGCTGATTCTTATTGCACGTTATGCCATAATCGTGCAATAATAGAAAGTGCAAATGCAAATAATGCAACAGGCATCTTTGTCGGATTAAGAAGATGAAAAGAAAAAATCCAGGGCGTTATATAACAACAAGCACAACAGGTGAGACGGTAAAGGCATATGTTCCAAACCCCTTGCCGCCTGATCCTCCTTTGCAGATTTCAACCGCGCTTCGCAGAGAGCTTGACAAGGCATTGTTAGCGCTTGGCAGGCTCGACAGTGTTTCATCATATCTGCCCGACGCCAATTTATTGTTATATACATACATCAGAAAAGAAGCAGTGCTCTCATCTCAGATAGAAGGCACTCAGTCTTCCCTTTCCGACCTTCTGCTTTTTGAGATGGACGCAGTTCCCGGAGTGCCGATTGCTGATGTGAAAGAAGTCTCCAATTATGTCTCTGCCCTGACCCACGGATTAGACAGAATCCGCTCCGGGTTCCCACTTTCAAACCGTTTGTTAAAAGAAATACACGCCATACTTCTCAGCGGCGGAAGGGGCGGTCAAAAAAATCCGGGCGAGTTTCGCAGGAGTCAGAACTGGATCGGGGGAACCCGACCCGGCAATGCCGTCTTTGTGCCACCGCCGCCCAACGAAGTGCCGGACTGCATGGGAGAGTTGGAGTTGTTCCTGAACAATGAGCGAGGTATCGTCAGCGGTCTTGAAAAAGCCGCTCTCTCTCATGTCCAGTTTGAGACTATCCACCCCTTTCTTGATGGAAACGGCAGGCTTGGAAGGCTGTTAATTACCCTAATCCTCTGTGTGGAAAATATCCTGACCGAGCCGCTTCTTTACCTGAGCCTGTATTTCAAAAGTCACAGGAACGACTATTATGATCTGCTGCAAAAAGTCAGAGTAGACGGAGATTGGGAAATCTGGTTCGAGTTTTTCATAAAGGCGGTAAGTCTTACCGCTGAACAGGCAACAGGCACAGCAAGAAAACTTTCCCATCTTGCAGATGAAAACAGAAAACTTATACAGGGTATGGGCAGAATTGCAGGCTCATCACTTATGATACATCAAAACCTGATGGTACACCCGCTGACTGATTCAGCCCATTTAAGCGCTGCCACCGGCCTTGTGCCGAATACTGTAAACAAGGTACTGAAAGCTCTTATCACCTCGGGCATAGTTGAAGAAGTGACTGGGAAAGGCAGAAACAGGATATATGTTTATCGCAAATATCTTGATGTTATGAATGAAGGAACAGAGCCGCTGTAATGGGTGAGTGGAAGGAATATAAACTGGGGGATTTAACAACCAAAATAGGCAGTGGAGCAACGCCAACCGGTGGTGATAATTCCTATAAGTTGGAGGGCATATCACTAATAAGAAGTCAAAATATCCTCGATTTCCAATTTTCCTATAATGGCTTGGCATTCATTGATGATCAGCAAGCAGATGCATTGCGCAATGTAACTGTTGCGAGCGGAGACGTTCTTTTGAATATCACTGGCGATAGTGTTGCAAGAGTTTGTAAAGTGCCGGAAAAAGTCTTACCGGCGAGAGTTAATCAACACGTCGCAATCATTAGAGCAGATAAAGAAAAACTGGATAGTGATTATTTGCTTTATGATTTACAAGCTAAGAAAGACTATCTTCTCAGTATATCAGAAATAGGCGCTACAAGACGTGCATTAACAAAGGGTATGCTTAAGGATTTTGATTTAACTATTCCCGATTTGCCTGAACAAAAATCCATCGCCTCGGTCCTCAGCAGCCTTGATGACAAGATAGACCTGCTGCACCGGCAGAACAAAACCCTGGAGGCATTGGCGGAGACGTTGTTCAGACAGTGGTTTGTGGAGGAGGCTGAGGAGGGGTGGGAGACGGGGAAGTTGGGGGATTTTGGTAAAATTATTTGCGGTAAAACACCATCAAAGAAAATCCATTCTTATTTTGGAGGCGATATTCCATTTATAAAAATACCAGATATGCATGGCAAAACATTTATTTTTGATACTGTGGACTCACTGACAGAGGAAGGCGCTAATTCGCAACAAAACAAATTCCTCCCAGCGAAATCAATTTGTGTCAGTTGTATAGCGACGGTCGGTTTGGTAACGATGAATGCTTTAAATAGTCAAACCAATCAACAGATCAATTCTATTGTTCCAAGGAAAGAGATTTATAGATATTTTATTTATTTGAAATTGGCAACAATGAAAGATGAATTGCTATCCATGGCAAGCGGTGGAACAGCGACAGACAATTTAAACACAGGCGATTTTTCAAACATTGAAATCATAAAACCCGAGGATAAAGTGCTTGAACTTTTTCACAGTCAAGTTCAGCCAAATTTCGACAAAATATTTGCTAACCAAATCCAAACCCGTACCCTCACCCGCCTGCGCGATACGCTCCTGCCAAAGCTGATGAGCGGGGAAGTGAGAGTGAAGAATACCGGAGAAAGGCATAATAGTATAGGCGGCAAAGGATCATAACATGTCAAACGACACACAGAGAAATCACCAGGAACTTTGTCACTTATATGAAAATGCTGCAGCAAACCTTGAATCGTTGAAAAAGAGCCAGTGGCAGGTCTATGTCTTTTATTCTGCTGTTGCAGCTGCGCTCATTTCACAGGCCAGCAATATCAAAGAGCCATACTTGAAGATTTTAACTTCTTTTTTGCTGTTGCTCGGGGCATTAATGGTGGAATTTTATGATGCCCATTTTCGGCTAAAAATAAAAGAGTATCGTCAAATCTTAATTGAAGTTTATGAGTGCTTTGGCCATCCATTTAATAAAATCAGGACAAGAGCCAAGGGGTCGAAAACCGTTAATCCAGATATTTTTGAGATAGCGTTTAAATATGGGGGCTGCGCCTATCTTCTTGTGGTCGGATTCCTTGCCATAAATACTCTTTGGCCAGCTGAATACAAATGGACATATTATTCAACCATCTGGCAGTTGGTGCGGGTGTCCGTTGCTCTGATAAGCGTAACGATTCTTTTGCCCCATAGAATGGATATACTTGCCGATTATCTTGCCAAGTCGAAAATAAATAATAGTGCGGGAAGTAGCACGAAATGAAGCCCTTTGACCGCTATGATGCGTCCTCTCTCCCCGAAGCCCAGTTCGAGCCCGGCTCCCGGGGCCACGTCCTCAAAAACAAGCTCGGCATCAAACGCAAAAGGGAAATGGATGAGGCCGAATCTATCGCCCTAAAGACCGCAACCGATAAGTTCATAGGCATGTACGATAGGGATCATCGCTTTACCGCTTCAGACATCGACACGATGCACAAGATTTGGCTCGGCGAGATTTACGACTGGGCAGGCAAATACCGGCAGGTGAATGTGAGCAAAGGAGATTTCAATTTTGCCGCCTCACTGCATATCTCTCAGTTGATGGCAGAGTTTGAGAAGGGTCCTCTTCGCAAGCATACTCCCTGCAAATTTAAATCAATGGAACGGGTCTTTCAGGCGTTGGCCGAAGTTCATGTGGAACTTGTCCTGATTCATCCATTCAGAGAGGGAAACGGAAGAGTCGCCCGTCTGCTGTCTATTTTAATGGCATTACAGGCAGGTTTGCCGCCTCTTGATTTCAGCGGGATTGTCGGTAGAAAGAAGAAAGAATATATAGCTGCAGTACAGACGGGAATGGAACGAGACTACACACCCATGGAAAAGATATTTAAAAGCGTTATTCGTAAGACGCTGAGGACTCGTGAACGGCAATGACAGCCTTCAATTTATTTTCAATGGCCTTCGAAAGCTTGGGGTATTTAGTGCGAACTCCTTCAACCGCTGTTGAGGATGAAACAGAGATGTTGATTAATGCCTCGCGGAGTTCGGGGTCTTTTAAATACGGATTTGTCTCTTTCAGGGATTTCTTTTTCATGATTAATTATACTACGAAAGGGCTATGAACGAGAAGAACGAAAAGTCTCATGGACTTATCCCTCCTCACGGCGGATACCGCAACCTGAAATCCTACCAGACGGCAGAAATCGTCTATGACGCTACAGCGGTATTTTGTGACCGATGCATCAGCAGACGTTCCAGGACACACGACCAGATGGTGCAGGCTGCGCGAAGCGGCAAACAGAACATCGCTGAGGGGAGCATGGCCTCAGGCACTTCCAGAAAGACCGAGCTGAAGCTGATCGGCGTGGCCCGGGCAAGTCTTGAAGAGCTGCTTTTGGACTATGAGGATTTTTTGCGGCAGCAGGACTTGCCACTCTGGGGAAAAGACCACCCTGAAGTGCAAGCCATCCGAAAGATGGCTTGGAAGGAAAATAGGTCCTATGGGACTTATAAGACCTATGTGGAGGCTTCGCCTCCTGAAGTGGCAGCTAACGCGATCATCTGCCTGATCCACCAGGCGAACTACCTGCTCGATCAGCAGCTTCGGCAGCTTGAAAAACAATTTCTCGATGAGGGCGGCTTTACAGAAAGGCTTTATCAGGCACGGACCCAAGCGAGAAGAACCAAATGAGCAGGATCACTGAAAGCGACATAGAGCTTTTCACCATCGAGGAACTGGAAAAGCTTAGCTATACATTCCTTTACGGCCCGGATATATCCTGTGACGGGTTATTTGCAGAAAGACAATCCTACAGCGACATTGTCCTCGCAGGAAGACTTAGAAGCGCTATTCAGAAACTTAATCCCAACATCCCGGCAGATGCCCGGGAACAGGCACTTCGCGCGGTGCAGCGCATCGGTTCACCTGACCTGCTCGTCAACAACGAAACCTTTCACCGTTATCTCACCGACGGTGTCCCGGTCCAGTACCGACTGGACGGTGATGAAAAGGGCGATTACGTCTGGCTCATAGATTTTGCGAACCCACTCAACAATAAATTCCTTGCGGTCAACCAATACACCGTTATCGAAAATAACCAGAATAAGCGGCCGGACATCCTCATTTTTGTCAACGGCATCCCTCTGGTCTTGATAGAGCTGAAGAACCCTGCCGATGAAAACGCGACGATTACCAAGGCATTCGACCAGATACAGACCTACAAGGCAACCATCCCGAGTCTGTTCACGTTCAATGCTTTCTGCGTGATCTCGGACGGCCTGGAGTGCAGGGGCGGGAGCGTCTCGGCCGGATTCAACCGCTTCATGATGTGGAAATCAGCCGACGGAAAGACCGAGGCCTCGCGCTTTTCCCCGCAGATCGAGACACTTGTAAAGGGGATGCTGAACCCTACGACCCTGCTGGATCTTGTACGCAACTTCATCGTATTCGAGAAGTCAAAAAAGGAAGACCCGAAGACTGGAATAACACAAATCGAAACCGAAAAGAAGGTGGCAGCCTATCATCAATACTATGCAGTCAATAAGGCAATAGAAAGCTCCATTAAGGCCTCGGGCGAGAGTGGAAATAAAAAAGGCGGAGTGGTCTGGCATACCCAGGGCTCAGGAAAAAGCCTGAGCATGGTCTTTTACGCAGGCAAGCTGATCACGTCGCCCGAAATGCAGAACCCTACCATTGTGGTCATCACGGACCGGAACGACCTTGACGATCAGTTGTTCGATACCTTCGCTTTCTCAAAGCAACTGCTCAGGCAGGAGCCGGTGCAGGCAAAAGACCGTGACCATTTGAAGGAATTGCTGAAGGTCGCCTCCGGTGGGATCGTCTTTACGACCATTCAAAAGTTCCTGCCCCCTGAGGGCAAGGCGGAATATGACCGGCTTTCCGAGAGGGCCAACATCGTTGTCATAGCGGATGAAGCGCACAGGACTCAGTATGGCTTCGAGGCAAAGCTTGTTGAGACAAAGGATAAAAAGACAAAAGAAGTGATCGGCAAACGCATAGCCTATGGCTTTGCCAAGTATATGAGAGATGCTCTGCCGAATGCTACCTATATCGGCTTTACCGGGACACCAATAGAGAGCACCGATATAAACACTCCAGTCGTATTCGGCCAGTATGTGGACATCTACGATATTTCGCAAGCGGTCGAAGATAAGGCGGTGGTCAGAATTTACTATGAAAGCCGGCTGGCCAAGGTCAATCTGGATAACGAAGGCAGGCGCCTGATAGCGGAGTTCGATAAGGAACTTGAAGCGGACGAAGAGGTGACCGACGCCCAGAAGGCAAAGGCGAAGTGGGCAAGGCTGGAGGCAATTGTAGGGAACGAAGAACGGATAAGAAATCTTGCCAGGGACATCGTCTCTCACTACGAGCAGAGACAGAAGGTCTTCGACGGCAAGGCAATGATCGTCGCGATGAGCCGCAGGATCGCGGTTGATCTCTATAACGAAATCATCAAGCTCAGGCCTGAGTGGCATGACGACGATATGAGCAAGGGTACGATCAAGGTGGTAATGACCGCGTCGAGTGCCGACGGCCCGGCAATGCAGAAGCACCATACAACCAAGATGCAGCGTAAACTCTTATCAGACAGGATGAAGGACCCGGACGATCCTTTGAGGCTATCGATTGTCAGGGATATGTGGCTAACCGGCTTTGACGCACCCTGCCTGCATACGCTCTATGTTGACAAGCCTATGCGCGGGCATACTCTGATGCAGGCAATTGCGCGGGTGAACAGGATATTCAGGGACAAGCCGGGCGGGCTGGTGGTCGATTACCTTGGGATTGCTTCTGACCTCAAAAAGGCCCTTTCGTTTTATTCCGATTCAGGCGGCAAAGGTGATCCAGCCGAAACCCAGGAAAAGGCCGTGGCAATGTTTGTCGAAAAACTGGAAGTAGTCCGCCAGTTGCTCTTTGAGGAAAGCAAGGCCGCTGATGCCATCCTGATCGCGGAACCAACCGCATATTATGAAGGTTATCCGGGGACTGGCTTTAACTATCGTCGTTTCTTTACCGCATCGCCCAAAGACAAACTTTCGATTATCCTGCAGGCGGAGGAGCATATTCTCGGTCTTGAGAATGGGAAGGAACGTTTTATCAGGGAAGTGACCCTGCTCAGCCAGTCATTCGCGTTATCCATACCACATGAAACAGCACTGGCGGCAAAGGATGAAGTGGCCTTCTTTCAGGCGGTGAAGGCAAGACTTGTGAAGTTTGCCGGGACCGGTACAGGAAAATCGGACAAGGACATTGAAACAGCAATAAAGCAGATCGTTGACGAGGCGCTGAGCTCCGACCAGGTGATAGACATATTCGACGCCGCCGGAATAAAAAAGCCTGAGATATCCATCCTCTCAGAGGAGTTTCTTTTAGAAATAAAGGGGATGAAACATCAGAACCTTGCCCTTGAACTATTAAAGAAGATCCTGAACGACGAAATCAGGACGCGGGCAAGAACAAATCTGGTGCAGGGGAAGGCCTTGCTCGAAATGCTCGAAAATGCGATCAAGAAATACAATAACGGCCTGATGACTACAGCAGAGATTATCCAATTCCTCGTTGATGAAGTCGCAAAGAAAATCAGGGAAAATGATGAAAGAGAAAAGAAGCTGAACCTGTCAAAGGAGGAACTTGCCTTCTATGACGCCCTTGCTGAAAACAAGTCCGCAGTGGACGTTTTAGGCGACGAAAAGCTTCGAATTATTGCAGTCGAAGTTGCTGAGAAGGTCAAGGCCAATGCGACGATTGACTGGACGATTCGGGAAAGCGCAAGGGCGAAACTGATGGTTCTGGTGAAGCGGACGCTGAACAAATATGGCTATCCACCGGACATGCAGCAGAAGGCCGTTGATATGGTTCTTAAACAGGCCGAATTGTTGGCTGATTACTTTGTAAATGGTCAAATATAGGCGTTCACCTTCCGGTTCTATCCCGATTTGATTTTTAAACTTCAGGACAGATGTAGCATGGCAGTGGAATATTATGAAAACAGCATCATAAGATGTGAGGGAATGATTGTCAGTTGAAATAAACATATCGTGTAGGCTTCAGAAAAACGCTCAGTACTGTGAGAACTAAGCTTTTTCAAAATCCATTGAAATCTCTCTCGTTCCGTAAATTCCCCAAATTGTCTTACGCATTTCTCTTTTTCCCTGAATAGGTAAAAGCCTTGCCGATCATTTTGTAGTAGCTCCCTTTGTCGATGCCGATGGTGTTGCCGCATATGCAATGTATTTTGTCCCCATCGGTTGAGCAGTTTCCGTAGTCCCTGTCGATCTTTGCCTTGTGGCAGCGCAGCACTTCTCCTTTGCCGATTTTGTTGTATCTCCAGAGCTTTTTGCGGCATGCTGCGCAGCGCAATACAAGCATGATAATCCTCCAGTCTCACATCACAAAAAACGGCGCGTGGTTTGAGGTGAAGACCGGCGGGTCGTTCTTCAGGATTTTTGAAACCGCCGAGTGTTTCTTGAATGTATTCTCAATGAACAAACGCACATGCTTCCTGTCCCATCCGGCAGGATGGATAAAATCAGTATAGAGGGACAGGTCTCCCTCATAGAACTCCCTTGTCCTGACCATCCGAACAGAATCGGCACAGACGGGCATATTGAATAGTGCAAGGTTAAGGAAGCTGATGCAGTCGCTGTGCCGGACAGTGAATCCGAGGGTCTTCTCCGCGCTCTCCGCGGTCTCCGCCGGCGTACCGAACATGAGATATACATACGTGGCTATCCCTGAATTCGTCAGGTTCTTCAGGGCCGCGGCTGCGGTTTCAATGCTGATACCTTTCTGCAGGGCGTCGAGTACACGCTGATCCCCTGATTCAATGCCGAGCTTCAGCATGACACATCCTGATTTTTTCAGCGCCATCGAGAAATCCGGATCGGCAAGATCAGGGCTTATTCGTGCAAATCCGTACCAGGGAACTCTTGTCTCATGGGATGCAAGGGAATGAAGAAGGGCAGGGCTTATGGCATTATCGAGAAAGTGGATGAGTACAGGCCCGGTTTTTTCAGATATATGCTTCAGTTCCGATAGAACCTGTTTGGGAGGGATTGGAGTATACGGATTATTTTCTGCATTCTCCGGGCAGAAACTGCACTTTTTCCAGTAGCACCCTGATGAAGCGCTGTAGGGCAGGACAAAACCGGGTGAGAGATACCTGTCAATGGGGAACTTTTGGTAATCAGGTCTCCATGTTGTCCCTTTCTTTGCATTCATACCGAGCAATGAAAGGAGCTGATATTCGCCCGGGCCTGCCACAAAATGGTCTGCAAGGCCGGAGAAAGGGTCTTTCCACCGGGGATTCTTCACCCATGAAGTAACCAGCCCTCCGCCCAGGATTATTTTGAGTCCGGGAAAGGTCTGCCTGATAAAACCAATCATGGAAAAAGCGCATAATGCCTGGCTCAGATAATTCAGAGAGACGCCTACCAGAGAGGGTTGCTTTTCTTGAATAAGTTGTTCGAGCCTCGGCCGGAAATATGGATAAAAGAGGTTGTCTTCAGGATTTTCAGCGGCATGGAGCAGGTCTCTGCTCTTCACGGGTGAAAGCCCTGTCTGTTCGTAATTTGCCAAGCCTGCGGAAGCGCCAGACTGAGAAACCCTCGCAAGGACTCTTCCTATATCCCTGACCGCCCTCTTATACCGGTCGATTGAATGATACAAAACCGGGCTTCTCATCGAATCGAGGTCATGCTCCAGATTGCGAACAGCTCTCTTTGTCCATATGTCTCTCTTTTTCCCGGACGGCACAGGCATCCGGAGGAGATGGAGCAACCCCTCTATATTTGCGTCAAGGAGATAATGTCCGACTCCAAGGCTTTCCAGCATGCCGGAGAGTCGTGCAATGCCGGCAGGCGGTTCGCATGGCTTTGCAACGGGCGGGTGAATAAGGATGATCAAAGTTCAGATAGTGTTGAGTTCGTCATAGAAGGGAGAAGATTTCGAATAATAGGGTATTTTCTCCCGGGAGCTCACATAGTGGTAGGCGGCAGAAGCCACAGAGCCTGCAACTACCCCGGCGGTTATCCCGATGAGGCCGCCTTTCAATGGATGTCTCCGGTCGGTAAACATTCCCAGGGCAGTCCCTGCGGCGGCAGAGATGCCAAGCCATAAGAGATAGTGCGATCTTTTCATAGGGCACGCAATTTTCCTGAAGACATTATATAATAATACACCAATTACCGGGTGCAGAGAAATGGTATTACGATGGACGACATAATTACGATAGCAAAAAAAGTGTTGCAGATTGAAGCAGAGGCCATAGCTGCGCTTGTTCATAAGCTCAACAACACGTTCGAAAAGGCGGTAGAGATTATCTATCAGAGCAAGGGGAGGGTCGTTGTCACCGGGATGGGGAAGTCCGGCCTCGTCGGCAAAAAAATAGCGGCAACCCTTGCTTCAACCGGCACCCCTGCGTTTTTCCTCCATCCGGCAGAGGCGAGCCACGGCGACCTCGGCATGGTAACTGAAAGAGATGTAATTATTGCGATTTCGAACAGCGGAGATACAGAGGAGATTGTCAAACTTATCCCCTTCCTGAAAAGGTATAGTGTAAAACTTGTTTCCCTGACAGGGAACCCGAATTCAACCCTCGCAAAGCAGTCCGACGTCTCTCTCGATATCTCGGTAAAAGAAGAAGCATGTCCTATGGGCTTTGTGCCTACTGCATCAACCACGGCGACCATGGCGATGGGCGATGCGATTGCGGTTGCTTTGCTTGTGAAGCGGGGGCTGAAAGAACAGGACTTTGCTTTTTTCCACCCGGCCGGGAGTATCGGAAAAAAACTTTTTGTAAAGGTGAAAGACCTTATGCATGCGGGAAATCTCCTTCCCATCGTTGCACTTGACACCCCTCTTTCAACTGCAGTAATCGAGATGTCCTCAAAGAGGCTGGGGCATGCAATCGTAACAAGTCCGGACGGAAAGATGGCCGGAGTTGTTACCGACGGGGATGTCAGAAGGGGCCTGGAGATATGGGGAGGAGGTCTTTTTGAAAAAACCGCCGGGGAGGTCATGACACGAAACCCCAAAACCATCACCCAGGATGAGCTCGCTGCCAAGGCCCTCTCTATCATGGAAAGTTATTCCATAACTGCGCTTGTAGTCCCTGACGATGAAGGAAAGCCAGTCGGCATTATCCACCTGCACGATATCCTGAAACAGGGGATAGTGTAAGCAGGCAATATCCCTGCCGTTGCTGATATTTCAAAAAAAAGACACTGAATCAGATAATCGCCAGAGTAAAAGCAGATAGATAAATTCTTGTAATTCTTGTGAAATATTGGTAGAAATATACATGTTTATACAATTGCAAATGAGCAATTTTTCTCTTGAAGGAAAACCCCCTCACAGTTTTAGCAAATCGCTTTACAGAGTATGAAATTTAAAGTTCTCGTTGGGTTCCTTCTTATCATCATCACTGTTGTAGTCATTGTGCTGGCAGGCGTTATGGGACTCGGAAAGAAAATCGGAGCCCCAGGGCTTGATAAACTGATTTCCCAAAACATCGATCGGTTTCTGGAACGAGTTGAAACCGGACCATTTCCTGAGACAACACTCCCCGGCAATATGCAGGAAATTATTGGAACATGGTCTGGTATCAGTGATAAAGATGGTGCCGAATGGCGGTTTACCTTTGAGCAGAATTATGCGGTACGTGTGAGCAATTCAAAGGGCTATTATCGCCAGGGCACAGCTTTTGTCCATTGGAAGCTCGGCCTGACCGACGGTAACATCCGAATGCCCCGCGGCTGGACGTTACTGGATATGGATATCATTCAATCTTCGGAAACTTCCCATAGGAATACTATTTCTCTGGGCGCCTACTCGCGGCGAAAAAACCGGTTGGAATACTGTTTCTCTGAGCCAGGCATGATGGTGAGGCCAATTACGAATGAGTCACGTGAAGGGATATCGTGTTTTGAGCTTACCGCGGCGAAGGCTGGAGGGGATACCTCTGATGGTCAATCACCATCTGTTACCATGCCGCACCATGCTCGTTCGGCTTCGGGCCCGCAGCCTTCTCCTGCTGGGAGCCGACGTACTCAGCAAGCTGAAAAAATTATCGATGTCACAAATTTTCATGCACGGATTCTTGTGAAGAATGATGGTACATTTACGGTGCATGAAACGATGCAGATTTTCACCAACGGTATAACATTCGAGCCAAGAAAAAATACCCGCATGCTCTCAGGGATATACAGGAGCATCAGCAGCCGTATTCAGGGTAAACACGCCTATTACAGGCGTATGGCCTTCGAGATGATCGACGCCAGGATGGATGGGAACCCCATTTTGTATTCAGTAGAGACAACAGGTTCGTGGTTTACAAGTTATATTTTTCTTGCTCCCGATGGTCTTGTGCTCTCTCCGGGAGAACATGAGTTTACCCTTGACTATACAACAGACCGTCACATTACCTTTCTTCCGGAACAGGATGAATTCTTCTGGTGGGTGTTTGGTGAAGGCGGCCATGGATGGGCAACGTCTGTAGGCAGAATAGAAATTACGGTAGTCCTGCCTGAAGGAAGCCATGGTATTATCGCAAGTCTCGATGACTACTCCTGGAACAAGGGTACAGGAAAGATCCCTGAACTCCTACGCCGGGCTGCTGAGTCAGGTGAGACCAATGTCCTTCACTACAGCAAGGTTGTATCGGAGAAAAACCCTTATCTCTCTGTCGTGGTAGGCATGCCAAAGGGAACTGTGCATGAACCCGACATCTCCAAACGTATGGAATTTTTCTTCCGCGACATGATCGCATATCTGCCGGGGATTATCGGGCTCACTGTATTCTTTTTGTACTACCTCATTGTTTGGGTCCGTGTGGGACGCGATCCTGAAGGGAAGTCAATCGTCCCCCGTTACAAGCCTCCTGCAGACTGCTCGCCTGCATTTGCCAGACATCTTCTCATAATGAGATACGACCGCACTGTCTTTGCTTCAGCACTCCTGGACCTTGCTTCAAAAGGGATAATCAGAATTTTGGGTCGTGGCGACGGATATGTTGTTGAAAAAACAGGGGCAGACAAGAGCAGGGTCTCAACAGATGAAGAGGTTCTCTACGGAGCGCTTTTTGGAGACGAAAGGAAGCAGACATCTCTGTCTGAACAACAGGTTCTGGATGCGGTAACAATCCATCGTGCCTACAGAGAACATCACCGTCATCTGATGTCGTCGTTCGGCAAACGATTTTTTCTCAGAAATGCCAGATATGTCATTCCCGGCGTTATCATCTCTCTTGTTGTTGCTGCAATAAATGCCGAAATTGTTCATGTGGAAGGCAGCTACGTTAAGGAACTTACAGGTCTCGGCCTCTGGACGATCTTTGCCGGATTTGTCTGCAGATTCCTTTCGAGAAAAAATGTCCTGGAGCTGAAAAAACCTTCTAAACTAATCTATCTCCTGCTTCTTTTCCCTGCTGTTTTGTATTCCGTTGCCGTGTCAATCAGCCACGCTTTCGAAGTCTTCAATATCATGCAGTTCATGTTCCTTGCTCCCCTCTTCATCATGTTGACAGCACATGTCGTCTTCCTTTTTCTCCTCAGGGCGCCCACACCCTTGGGCAGAAATGTCCTCGACGAGATCGAGGGGTTCAGGACATACCTTGCTGCAGCCGAAGGAGACAGACTCGACAGGATGACCCCTCCGAAAGAAACGCCCAAATTGTACCAGGAATATCTGCCTTATGCCCTTGCCCTCGGAGTTGAGAACAGATGGTCAGAAAAGTTCTCCGGACAGATCGATGAGACCTATACCCTTCCGCCCCTTGATGTCTTTTTAAGCGTAATCGCACGATTTTTCTCCGCACATCGCTAAACTCGGGAAACAGGTGTATTTATTTGCATCTTTGCACGCATGCATTGATTTCTTTTGATTATAGTAAAAAAGAGATGAACGGGATTCCAATATAAGGTTCTGCTATACCTGCAATGTCGCAAATGGATCATATGATGAAAAATGATGATTAGTATTGTACGGTTGTGTTTCTGTGGTAACATGGTATGTAGCGTGTGTTATCTATTACTAATATTTCAAGATTTGCCCCTAAGATTCTCTTGTTACAATCAGATACGTGAACTGGAACTATGAAAGATAACCGATTGCAGGTAACTGTTACTGAAGATGAGCTTGCTGCATTCATCGGAGCAAAAGCACAGAAATATCTGTTGAAGTTCAGAAAATTTTCTGTTGATGGGAATGATCGTTTTTCAGCAACATGGCACTGGCCTGCCTTTCTCGTTGGTTTCTGGTGGCTATTGTACCGGAAAATGTATCTCTGGGCTTTCGTTTACTTCATTTTACTTATAATACCCTATGCAAATGTTGCTGCCTGGATAACCTTGCCAATTTCAGGAAATTATCTCTATTACAGATATGCGAAGAGGAAGATACTTAGGGTGAAGACATTGCAACAATTCAATGACATGCTAGAAACCTTTTCAGAACTCGGGGGAATAAATAAATGGGTGCCGGTTATCGGAATCATTGTGAGCACGGCAGCTTTTTTCATGTTTGTTTTAGGATTGATCCTTTCTGCCTGCTGAAATTGTACCCTGTCTGCTATCTTGACTCTCGCGAGATTTAATTGAACAATAAGTCAATGCCTTGTTATTCCGTTCCCTTAAGGTTGCTTATATGCATCCTTTCAAAGTAATACGAGAGTTATTCTCCCTTTGTAAATTAATGAGAAAAGTTATGGTGAACAGTCTTCTTATGTAACAAAAAGAGGAAAAATCAGGCAAGCAATGAGTTTACAAATTCAATATAGTTGTTATCTTTTTCAATTAGCTTCACACCAATTCCACTTTTTAACGATTTTACAGGTGTCCCCATGACCTTACCAAAGGAGCTTTTTAAAGCTCTTACCACCTGCCCTTTGATTCTTGAGGATGTTCCATTTGGAAGGTAAACTACCAAGTTCATCAACGTGTCCGGAGCAAAGGGACGGTTTGTGCTGATATAGATTCCGGTCATGGATAAATTATTCGATATCCCCCTATGCTGCGTATCATCTACTATAAATTCAGTCTCACAACGTTTAATAAATCTTTTATGTTCTCTTTTTTCTTCTCCGTCTCTCATGCATGCATTATAGCAGAATGTAAAAGGTCAGGCTTGCTATTGTGCAATGAGTAAATATTTTTGCTTGTACTCCTCAGTCTGGTCGAGATTGTCGAAGGCGTTTGTTCATCTGAGGAATGGACCGTGTTTGCAGCCGCGGGGAAATTTTATTCATACGTTTCTGAAACGCGATATTCCTAAATGGGGAATTGGAATACCTGCAATACCATTGTTGCCCTTGCTGGCAACAATCTGCAAACAGAGGCACAGTTCCAGGATTCTTATCACGCTGATAACTGTGCCTCTGTCTTATTGATTGAATTAAAATTAATATTTTCTTATCAGGCTAAACCGACGGTTTAGCAGAAGGAAGGCCTTCAACCACCGCCGCTGAAGCCGCCGGAGAAAGAACCGCCAGTTGACGAACCGCCGTCCGGCATGGAACAGCTGAAGGATGACAATTGCTTCTTCACCTTTTCAGAGCCGCAATTTGGACATAATGAATCCTCATCGGCAGTTGAGAGATGCTTGAACAGGGCAAAATAGTTGTTGCAGCTTTCACATACATATTCATAAATTGGCATAGTTACTTGACTCCTCCCAATAAATATACTTTTTTTATTATTTATTTTACCTGTTGCCTGGTGAAAAGTCAATGGCTTGCTGTGCGCGAAAGAATGCCGGCAAGGTTCTCCCTGAACCGTTTCGGATGACTTCCCTCCCAGTACAATTTGCCACATTCGATGCACCGAAAAAATACCCATTTTGTGAGGAAGACAAACTCCGGGACAGAATCTTTCACCTCTGCTTTGTCAGGTATTCTGGCAAGCAGGCCATTGCAGATAACGCACCGGCTGAAGTGGGAGAAGTCTTTTAATTGCAAGACATTGACCACTTCGACCAGCTGGTCCGCCGGGTTATTTGCATGAATCAACACATGCTCTCTGACAGCCTTTCTTTGCACCATGCCGGTGTCCCTCGTAAGAATAAGCCGTTCTTGTTCCATGGCAATGCTTACGAGTTTCCTGTCGCTGATCTGGGCAAAATAGAGGGTATCGAAACCAAGGAATCTAAGCCATCTGGCGAGTCTTCCAAGCATGGAGTCAGCGATAAAACGAAATTCCCGTGAGCCGCGGGGAGTAAAGATTTTTTCTTTATCCTCGCGGCTCACGGGCAGTAACTATTCTTCGGTTGGCGTCGGTTCAGGAAGGGAGGGTTGAAAATCCCTCTGGACGAAGGTATTCCTGTATCTCGGCATCCCGGTGCCTGCCGGGATGATCCTTCCCATAATTACATTTTCTTTGAGGCCTCTCAATTCGTCGACTGCGCCGCTGATAGCACCTTCTGTGAGGACGCGGGTCGTCTCCTGGAATGAGGCTGCAGATACGAAGCTGTCCGTTGTGAGAGAAGCCTTTGTGATGCCGAGAAGAAGAGGCTTGCCCTGAGAGGGTTTTCCGCCTTCAGCTCTCACCCTGGCATTCTCTTCCTGGAAGAACCGCCTGTCCACCTGTTCGCTGATAAGGAAGTTCGTATCACCGGGGTCTTCTATCCTCACTTTTTTCATCATCTGCCTGACGATTACCTCGATATGCTTGTCGTTGATCGTAACACCCTGCAGCCGGTAAACTTTCTGCACTTCGTCAACCAGATATCTCTGAAGTTCCTGAGGACCCAGGATATCGAGGATGTTATGGGGGTTCACCGCTCCGTCCATGAGTGGCTCTCCTGCCCTTACCCAGTCGCCTTCATGCACTCCGACATGTTTTCCTTTTGGGATGAGATACTCACGTACTTCGTCCCCGCCTTTCACCACGACAACTCGCATACCTTTATGCGCGCCTTTGAATTCGACCATTCCGTCGATCTCGGTGACGATTGCCTGTTCCTTCGGACGCCTTGCTTCGAACAGTTCGGCGACCCTGGGAAGACCTCCGGTTATGTCTTTGGTTTTTGTAGTCTCTCTCGGTATCTTCGCAAGGATATCTCCTGGATATACCATGGAATTTCTGTCAAGCAGGATATGGGCGCCTGCAGGGAGAAGATATCGCGCAAGGACGGTTGTCCCGGGAATCTTTTGCGTGATTCTGCCCTGTTCGTCCTTGATCGAGATCCTCGGCCTCATATTTGCGGGATAATCTATGATGACTTTATGGGACAAACCGGTTACTTCATCGACTTCTTCTTTGACAGTTACCCCTTCAACAATATCTCCATGAGCGATCTTTCCGCCGATCTCTGTGAGTATCGGCATGGAATAAGGATCCCATTCAACAAGTTTCTGGCCTATTTCGACTTTCTGCCCGTTTTTGACCATGAGTTTTGCACCGTACACGACAGAATACTTTTCTTTCTCCCTCCCCTTGGCGTCAACCACGGCAATACTACCGTTCCTGTTCATGACAACGAGGAGGCCTTCTCTGTTTTTTACGGTATTTATATTGATAAATTTAATCGTTCCGGAATTTTTCGCTTCGAGTACAGTCTGTTCAACAACTTTCGATGCTGCACCACCGATATGGAATGTTCTCATGGTGAGCTGTGTCCCCGGCTCACCTATCGACTGTGCAGCGATAATTCCGACGGATTCACCTTTTTCGACAACTTCACTCCGTGCAAGGTCGCGTCCGTAGCATTTTGTACAAACACCCTGCTTCGTCTCGCAGGTAAGCACCGACCGTATTTTGACCCTGTCTACCCCTGCCTCGATGACTTTAAGAGTAAGTTCTTCGTCTATTTCCTGATTCTTCTTGACGATGGTCTCTTTCGTTAAAGGATCTTTGATATCGTCGACTGCGGTTCTCCCCAGCAACCTTTCCTCAAGAGGCTGAATAATCTCGCCGCCTTCGACGAGTGATGTCACGCTTATCCCGTCGGTGGTGCCGCAATCATCTTCCGATATGATGACATCCTGTGCGACATCAACAAGACGTCTTGTAAGGTAGCCGGAGTTCGCAGTTTTCAGTGCGGTATCGGCAAGACCCTTTCTTGCGCCGTGTGTCGAGATAAAATACTGGAGGGGTGTTAACCCTTCCCTGAAGTTCGCGGTGATAGGTGTTTCTATAATTTCACCGGACGGCTTCGCCATGAGGCCTCTCATTCCGGCAAGCTGTCTTATCTGGGCAGTACTTCCCCGCGCGCCTGAATCCGCCATCATAAAGATACTGTTGAACGACCTTCTCTCCCAGAGTTCGTCTTCAGAGAGTTCTTTCCCGTCTTCGGCGCCAAGCTCTTTCATCATTTCATCGGCAACTTTTTCGGTTACATTCGCCCAGATATCGATAACCTTGTTGTACCGTTCGCCGTGGGTGATAAGGCCGTCTGCATACTGTTTCTGCACTTCGATGACTTCCTGCTCGGCAACACGGATCAGCTCTGTTTTCTTCGTAGGGATATG
This sequence comes from Thermodesulfovibrionales bacterium, assembly GCA_031082155.1. GTDB lineage: Bacteria > Nitrospirota > Thermodesulfovibrionia > Thermodesulfovibrionales > SM23-35 > JAKLQR01. Next base: position 25,162 of record JAVHLL010000030.1, read on the forward strand.
CATATCGGCCATTGATATGGATACTCCGGATCTGGTTGCATATTTGAATCCGAGTTGTTCCAGGTTGTCGAGAAAGACAACGGTGCTCCGTTTTCCGGATTTTTTGTATATGTATTCGATAAGTTTGCCGAGTTCCTTCTTGGTCATATCCTTGTTGACCATAGAAAAGGAAATCCCTTCCGGCAGAATATCGCTGAAAATGATCCGGCCGGTTGTGGTTTCCACAAAACTGCCGTTCATCTTCACTTTTATTATGGCATGTTCATCCAGGACCCCTGATTCGTACGCAATTATCACATCTTCAGAGTCTGCAAAGAGCTTCCCTTCGCCTTTTGCACCCTTTCTCTCTTTCATAAGATAATAAATGCCAAGGACCATGTCCTGAGTCGGGACGACAATAGGTTTTCCATTTGCCGGTGACATGATATTGTTGACGGACATCATGAGTACGCGCGCCTCGATCTGTGCCTCGATCGAGAGAGGGACATGCACTGCCATCTGGTCACCGTCAAAGTCGGCATTGAAAGCGGTACAGACCAAAGGGTGGAGTTTTATCGCTTTGCCTTCAACAAGAAGGGGGTCGAATGCCTGGATACCAAGCCTGTGGAGAGTAGGCGCGCGGTTTAAAAGAACCGGATGTTCCCGAATGACCTCTTCCAGGGCATCCCATACCTCCGCACTCTCTTTTTCTACCAATTTTTTCGCTGCTTTTATTGTTGTAGCATGGCCTTTTTCCTCGAGTTTGTTGAAGATAAACGGCTTGAAAAGCTCCAGAGCCATCCTCTTCGGAAGACCACACTGATGGAGTTTCAGTTCAGGGCCTACCACGATAACAGACCTTCCGGAATAATCAACCCGCTTTCCAAGCAGGTTCTGTCTGAACCGCCCCTGTTTTCCCTTTATCATATCGCTCAGAGATTTCAGTGGTCTTTTTGTGGTTGTCTTCAGGACCCTGCTGCGTCTCCCGTTATCGAAGAGCGCGTCAACAGCTTCCTGCAGCATCCTTTTCTCATTCTTTATGATGACGCTCGGGGCTTTTAGTTCCATGAGCCTCTTCAGCCTGTTATTCCTGTTGATCACTCTGCGATAGAGATCGTTAAGGTCCGAGGTGGCGAAACGGCCGCCCTCTAACGGGACAAGAGGCCTGAGGTCAGGAGGGAGCACCGGAATTACATCCATGATCATCCAATCGGGCTTATTCCCTGACCTTCTGAATGCGTCTACAACCTTCAGGCGCTTGGTAAGCTTTTTCTTGACGCCAATCGATACCGCTTCATGAATTTTTTCCTTGAGCTCATGATACAGGGTTTCCAGGTCAATCAGCCTCAGCAGTTCTCTTATGGCCTCAGCCCCCATCCCTGCCTTGAACCGGGAACCGAATTCAAGGGTTTTTTTCTTGAATTCGTCTTCGGAAAGCGGCTCTTTCTCTTTGAGAGGAGTATCGCCGGGGTCTATCACTACATAACTCTCAAAATAGAGAACTTTTTCGAGCAGACGCATGGTCATATCGAGAAGGGTTCCGATTCTGCTCGGGAGGCCTTTGAGAAACCAGATATGGGCTACCGGTGTTGCAAGTTCGATATGTCCCAAACGCTCACGCCTTACTTTGGACTGGATAACCTCGACTCCGCATTTATCACATACTACGCCCCGGTGTTTCATCCGCTTGTATTTGCCGCAGATGCATTCCCAGTCTTTTATCGGTCCGAAGATCTTTGCACAGAAAAGCCCGTCCCTTTCCGGTTTGAACGTCCTGTAGTTAATGGTCTCGGGTTTTTTCACTTCACCATAAGACCATTCCCTGATCTTTTCCGGCGACGCAAGTCTTATCCTCACCGCCTCAAAGTCAGTTGGGTCTTTGGGTCTCTGAAAAATTGCATAAATATCTTCTGTCAAGCTACTCCCCCTTGCTTTTCTTCTCCAGAAGTTCAACATCGAGCCCAAGACTCTGGAGTTCCTTTATTAGTACATGGAAAGATTCCGGAACCCCTGGTTCGAGGGTTGCGTCACCTTTCACAATTGCCTCATACATGCGCGCCCTCCCTGAAACGTCATCACTCTTTACCGTCAGAAATTCCTGGAGTGTATAGGACGAACCATATGCTTCAAGCGCCCAAACTTCCATTTCTCCAAGTCTCTGCCCGCCAAACTGTGCTTTCCCGCCAAGGGGCTGCTGGGTAACGAGAGAGTAGGGACCGATTGAGCGTGCATGGATTTTATCATCAACAAGGTGATGGAGTTTCAGCATGTACATGAATCCAACAGTAATAGGTTTGTAGAACTGTTCACCTGTTTTTCCGTCATACAGGGTAATCTGTCCGGTCACCGGAAGTTTGGCTTTTTTGAGAAGATCTTTGATTTCAATCTCTTTTGCTCCTTCGAATACAGGGGTCGCAACATTCAGTCCAAGCGTCCTTGCTGCCCATCCCAAATGTGTTTCGAGAACCTGCCCGACGTTCATTCTTGAAGGAACACCAAGCGGATTGAGCACTATATCAACAGGAGTACCGTCGGGAAGATAAGGCATATCTTCCTCGGGGAGCACCATGGCAACGACTCCTTTATTTCCATGCCGTCCAGCCATTTTGTCGCCAATCTGGAGTTTCCGCTTCATGGCGATGTAAACTTTAACCACTTTATTTACACCCGGCGGAAGTTCATCTCCTCTTTTAAGCCTTTCGAGCATGCTATCATAGCGTGTTTCAAGATAGCGAATATACTGATTGACTTCGTTATTCACGGATTCAATTTTTTCGCGGGCCGCGCCGTCTGTAAGCTTGATGCGCATGAGGTGTTCATCTTTGACCCGTTCAAGCTGCTTGTCTCCCAGTTTTTTCCCTTTCTGACAGACTACCTCTTTTGTCTTGGAGTCCTTTATGTCTTCAGCTACCGCATGTCCGGTAAGGAGGCTGCGGATCTTCTTGAACCTCTCTTCTTTTACGATTCTGATCTCCTCTTCGAGATCACGCTGTAATCTATTGATGTCTTTTTCTTCTATGCTTTTTGCCCGGTTGTCTTTTTCAGCACCTTTCCTTGAGAAAATCCGGACATCAACTATCGTCCCCTCTATGCCGGGCGGTACATAAAGACAGCTTTCTTTGACTTCTTCTGCCTTCTCTCCAAAAATTGCTCGCAGCAGTTTTTCTTCAGGCGTCAGTTGTGTTTCCCCTTTCGGGGTTACTTTCCCGACAAGGATGTCGCCGGGGTTCACCTCTGCGCCGATCCTGATTATTCCGCTTTCGTCGAGGTCCTTGAGCGCCTCCTCTCCCACATTGGGGATGTCACGGGTGATCTCCTCCGGGCCGAGTTTGGTTTCCCGGGCCTCAAGACTGAATTCTTCTATATGAATGGAGGAAAAGACATCTTCTTTGACGAGTCTTTCACTGAGGAGAATCGCATCTTCAAAGTTATATCCACCCCATGGCATAAAGGCTACGAGGACGTTCCTGCCCAGGGCAAGTTCTCCTGCTTCTGTGCATGATCCATCAGCAAGAGTATCTCCCGGTTTGACCACGTCTCCAACATTCACAAATACTTTCTGATTGATGCAGGTAGCCTGGTTGGACCGCTGGAATTTAACAAGGGAATAGATGTCGACACCACCTGTATTTTCTGAAGAGCGGACAACAATACGGGATGCGTCAACACTTTCGACAACCCCCCCCCGCTTGGCAAGAACAAGCGCACCTGAATCTCTGGCTGCAACATGTTCCATACCTGTGCCAACAATGGGCGCTTCCGGTTGAAGGAGCGGCACCGCCTGCCTTTGCATGTTTGATCCCATCAATGCCCTGTTCGCATCGTCGTTTTCAAGAAAGGGGATCAGAGAAGCAGAGACGCCGACAATTTGCTTGGGTGATACATCCATATATTCGACTTCATCGGGAGACACCATCCTGAAATCACCGCCTACTCTTGCTGAAACAGTCTCTCCCAGGATGTTTCCCTTCTCATCGATCGGAGAAGTTGCTTCTGCTATGATGTATTTTTCACCATCTATTGCCGAAAGATAATCAACGGTTTTGGTAACTTTGCCGTTTGTAATTTTCCGGTACGGAACTTCTATGAATCCGAAGTCGTTTACACGGGCATATGTCGCTAATGAGGTTATTAATCCGATGTTCGGACCTTCCGGGGTTTCTATGGGACATATTCTTCCATAATGGGTAGGGTGTACGTCTCTTACCTCAAACCCCGCCCTTTCGCGGGTAAGACCACCGGGACCAAGAGCGGATAACCTTCTCTTATGGGTGATTTCCGACAATGGATTCGTCTGGTCCATGAACTGACTGAGCTGGCTTGATCCAAAAAATTCTTTCAACGCTGCCATTACAGGTTTTGCATTGATCAGGTCGTGAGGCATGGCTGTTTCAAGGTCTGTCAGGGTCATCTTTTCCTTGATAGTCCTTTCCATTCTGACAAGCCCTATTCTGAACTGGTTTTCGAGCAGCTCGCCAACCCTTCTTACTCTCCTGTTGCCGAGATGGTCTATATCATCAACCTCACCCTTGCCGGTTCTGAGGCTGAACAGATACCTGACAATCTCAACGATATCGTTATCCGTCAATACCCTGGTATCTAATGCTACGTTAATGTTGAGCCTTTTGTTCAGTTTCAAGCGTCCTACCGGCGAGAGATCGTAACGCTTCGGATCGAAAAAGAGCCCATTGAAGAGGTCTTTTGCTGCAGCTACCGTTGGTGGTTCACCAGGCCTTAATTTTCTGTAAATCTCGATCAGTGCCTCTTCCTGTGTGCTCACTTTGTCCGTCAGGAGGGTGTCCCTCAAAGAAGGAAGATAATGTACATTATCTATAAAAAGGAGACTCAGAGAATCAATCTTCAGAGAGAGGATTTTGTTCAGGGATTCCTCTTTAATAGGTTCATTCCCCTCGATGACCACTTCTCCTGTGGAGGGGTCAATAATGTCCTTCAGGGTAATTCTTCCGATGATCTCTTCCTTTGAAATCGGGATCGTTGTAATGCCCGAGGCCTCCATCTTCCTTATGGCGCCACGGGTAATTTTGCCCCCTTCCTTGACAATCAGTTCTTTTGTGTCCGGTGAAGTTATATTGACAAGTGATTTTACTCCTACAAGGACTTCGCTCACCGCTCTCGAAAACTTGTCCCCGCTGATCTGGATCGTTTCGACAGGATAAAAGATCTTGAGAAGATCTTCGTTTGAATAGCCGAGAGCCTTCATAACGATTGTGGCAGGCAATTTCCTCCGCCTGTCAATCCTGACGTAAAGGATGTCTTTTGTGTCAAATTCGAAATCAAGCCATGATCCCCGTGAGGGAATGACACGGGCAGAATATAATAATCTGCCACTTGCATGAGTCTTTCCTTTGTCGTGGCTGAAAAAGACTCCTGGCGAGCGGTGAAGCTGACTTACCACAACACGTTCGGTACCGTTAATGATAAATGTGCCGATGTCCGTCATTAACGGCATTTCGCCGATATAGACGTCTTCTTCCCTTGATTCTTTTAGTCTCTTACTCCCCTTTGGTTCAACAAATTCCCATAAATTCAGTTTGACTTTTATCTTAAGAGGGGCGGCATAGGTGATCCCCTTCTGCAGGCAGTCGCGCAGATCGTACTTGGGATCACTAAAAGTATACCCCAAGAATTCTATCGAAGCAGTCTCGTTATAGTCTACAATCGGGAATACACTTAAAAATGCAGCCTGCAGCCCGGAGTCTTCCCTTCTTTCCGGAGAAGAATCCATTTGTAAAAATTTCTCATAAGATTTTTTCTGTATTTCTATGAGGTTAGGGATTTCGAGGAATTGGGGAACTTTTCCAAAATTTACTCGTTTTCTCAAAACCCTTGACATAGGTCTCCTTTTTATTTAATTTCTACTGTTGCTCCCTGTTCCTCAAGTTTCGCCTTAATCGAGTCTGCCTCTTCTTTCGATACGCCTGTCTTTACCGGCTTAGGAGCTCCGTCAACAAGGTCCTTCGCTTCTTTCAGGCCGAGCGAGGTAAGTTCCCTGACCACTTTTATTACCTGAATTTTCTTCTCGCCTGCAGCGGTGAGCACGACATCAAAACTTGTCTTCTCCTCTGCTTCCGGCGCCGCAGCCCCGGCTCCGGCACCCGGCATGGCAGCGATAGCGATAGGTGCAGCAGCGGTCACCCCATATCTTTCCTCGAACTCTTTTATGAATTTTGACATGTCGAGGATTGTCATGTTGTCAATAAACTCGAAAACCTGTTCTTTTGTAACAGCCATTTTAAAGTCCTCCTTTAATTGAGTTAAGAGTATTCACTTTAACTCTCAATGTTTAACTTTCCTGTTTCTTGTTTTTTAAAGCTTCAAGTGCATATGCAGACTTGCTGATTGTGGCGTTCAGTGCAGATGCCATCTTTGAAAGCGGTGCCTGGAAAACACCCGCCAGCATTGAGAGTAATACCGGTCTCGAGGGAATCTCAGCAACGGTTTTCAGGTCCGCTGTAGTACATAATGAGCCTTCGATCAGGCCTATCCCGACCTTGAGTTTGTTGTTTTTCTTCGAGAATTCGAGCATTTTTTTCACAATGGCAACAGGGTCATCATGACTTATCGCAATGCCGACCGGACCCTTGAAGAAATCTTTTGCAGCAGCAACAGATGTCCCCTCTGCCGCTATCTTTGCAAGGGTGTTCTTCACCACCTTGAAGTCAATATTCCCTTCCTTCAGCAGTTTGCGCAAATTGGACAGTTCGGCTACGGTGAGCCCTCTGTAGTCAGCGAAGACGACGGCTTTTGATTTCTCGAACGCTTCTTTTAACTGTTGTACCGCTTGTTCTTTTTCTGACCTGTTCAGTTTATACCCCCTTCCCCAGGGATGATATGTCAATAGAGATCCCTGGTCCCATGGTTGAAGAAATGGATAATTTCTTGAGATATTTTCCTTTGCTTGTCGCTGGCTTTGCCTTTATGATCGAGTGAAGGACCGATTTCGCATTCTCTATAAGTTTGTCCGCATCGAAAGAGGCTTTTCCTATCGGGACATGCACGATACCTCCTTTTTCAGCCTTGTACTCTACTTTTCCCGCCTTGATCTCCTTCACGGCGCGGGCTATATCAAAGGTTACTGTCCCCAGTTTCGGGTTAGGCATAAGCCCTCTCGGTCCAAGTATTTTGCCCAGTTTGCCCACAAGACCCATGACATCGGGGGTAGCAACTGACTTGTCAAAATCGAGCCATCCCTTGGTTATTTTTTCGACAACGTCTTCTGCACCGACATAATCTGCGCCGGCATCTAAAGCCTCCTTTTCCTTTTCACCCTTTGCGAAGACAAGGACCCTGACCTTTTTCCCCATACCGTGAGGAAGGACAACCGTCCCCCGCACCATCTGCTCTGATTTTTTCGGGTCGACCCCGAGATTTACCGCAAGGTCCACGGTCTCGTCAAACTTTGTATAGGTGAATTCCCTGACGAGATTTACTGCGTCTTCGAGAAAGTATTCCTTCCCCGGTTCAACTTTGTCCTGAACTGCTTTTAACTTTTTCCCCATGTCGCCCTCTTTTATTCTGTGATTTCGAGCCCCATGCTCCTCGCGGTGCCCTTAATAATCTGTTCCGCCTTTTCCACCGAGTATGCATTAAGGTCTGGAAGCTTTTTCTGTGCGATCTCTTTGATTTGAGCAGCAGTAACTTTGCCGACCTTTTCCTTGTTTGGAGTGCTTGACCCCTTGATTATGCCTGCGGCTTTTTTCAGGAGATCCGAGGCAGGAGGCGTCTTGGTAATAAAAGTGAACGACCTGTCGGCATATACAGTCATCACTACCGGTATAATCGTATCTCCCAGTGCCTGTGTTTGTGCGTTGAATGCTTTGCAGAACTCCATGATATTTACACCGTGAGGACCGAGTGCAGGGCCTACGGGCGGGGCGGGATTTGCTTTCCCTGCCGGTATCTGGAGTTTAACCTGAGCAATTATTTCCTTCTTAGCCATCTATTTCCTCCTCATGCCTTTTCTACCTGGAAAAAATTCAGTTCAACAGGTGTCTGCCTGCCAAAAATGCTGACCATAACGCAAAGTCTGCCATGGTCTATGTCTACTTCTTCAACACTGCCAACGAAGTTCGAGAAGGGTCCGTCGATAATCCTGACACTTTCGCTCTTCTGGAACTGGGTTTTGACCTGTGGCACAGGCCCTTTTTCTATCTGCTGGAGTATCACCGTTACCTCTTCTTCGGAGAGCGCAACAGGGGTTGACCCCCCTACGAAGCCGGTAACCCTGGGTGTGCTCCTGACAAGGTGCCACGTTTCGTCATCCATTTCCATCTCAACAAGAATATATCCTGGATAGAATTTTTTATCGCTTTCCTTCTTTTTTCCGCCCTTCAATTCAATGACACGCTCAGTCGGGATCAATATCCTGGAGATTCTATCCGTCATGCCCTGTCTGTCTGTTTTTTCCTCGATACCGAGCCTTACTTTTTCTTCGAACCCGGAATATGTGTGAACAACATACCAATTTTTATCCATGGCTATCTCAGTGCCATTCCCACCAGTTTCGAAAGGCTGATGTCAACAACCCCCAGAAATAGTGAGATGACCAGTACGGTTATTATGACAACCCAAGTAGACCCGATGAGTTCGTCTTTTGACGGGAAAGTAACCTTCTTGACCTCGATTTTCACTTCACGGAAAAATTCTTTTATTCTATTGAACATTGTTTTTATCCTGTACGGTTCTGTTCATTCATATGGCAGGCCAGGAGGGATTTGAACCCCCAACCCTCGGATTTGGAGTCCGATGCTCTATCCGTTAGAGCTACTGGCCTACGCCTTTATCTCCTTGTGCATTGTATGCCGCCTGCAATTCCTGCAGTACTTCTTCCGCTGGAGCTTGTCAGGAGTATTTTTCTTATTTTTCATGCTCGAATAGTTCCTGTTTTTGCATTCTGTGCATTGGAATAATATAATATCTCTCATGTCGCTATCCCAAGACCTCTGTGACGACGCCTGCGCCGACAGTTCTGCCGCCTTCACGGA
>JAVHLL010000001.1:0-1413 GCA_031082155.1 Thermodesulfovibrionales bacterium
ACATAGGAGAGCGGAATTTGGGACTGAATCTGTGAATCAAGGATATTCATGGACGCCCTGGTTCTCTCGAATGATTCTATTTTCATCTCCCCTGATTCGACAGAACGTATGCCGATTTGCATTGCACCGAGAATGATTATGATGATGAGAGCGAGCAGCGTGATTGCAATGGTCAACTCGAGGAGCGTGAAGCCCAGCGCATTGAGTCTGAACCTCTGCGTTTTCAGATTCTCCCGTGTATCCTTTTCCGGGCTGTGGAATGCATTATGCGGCTGAACGCTGGCAGAATCAGGATTTTCGGTCATTCTCGTCGCGGTCAACCCTATATCTCCTTTTTTACCGCCTTTAGCGTCCTGATTGTGAACGACCGTTCTTTTATCCCTTTTACCCAATGGACGGTGACAGCGATCTCCAGTATCTTTACCTGGAGGTTCTCTGTCCTTTCCTGCAGGGTTTCAGCGATGGAAGTATCGATTCGATATCCGTCATCAGTCACTTCGCCCAGAGACTGTTCAACAGGTTTCTCTTCATCGAGGAGCTCCCTCATCTTTACCTGTGCCTTTGTTGCCGCAGTCGTATAATCGCCTGAGACCGAGATCGCTTTCAGGTTTGCCGAGAAAAGCTGCAGGACGACGGTTACTGCGATGCCGAGTATCGAAATCGCGACGAGGATCTCGATGAGGGTGAAGCCTGTCGCGGTATTCAGGAAGGAGGAGCGGCGCCCCTGCCTCCCGGTTACCGATGCTCTGTGTCCCTGTTTCATTTCACGACCACTGAACCACCGATTGGATCTGTCCGTATCTCTACCGCCTTTTTGGAATTCCAGAGAACTATCGTGCCGCCTTCTATTCCACCGGAAGGATGGAAGATAAGCTGATATTTCCCTTCGATGATTTCCCCTGCAAAGGGGTCTATGATTTTTATGGAAATATCTTCCGGGATATCTCTTGATCCCCGTCCCTCGATCCCGTATTGTTTTGCATCGAGGTCGATGATTACATACTGCCTTTCACCGTGGATCTGCGCGAGAGACCGGGCCTCTCTGATGGTTGCCGACACTTCTCTCACCGTTGCATGAAACTTTTGAGAAGGGAGCAGATTTGTGAAGAGAAGAGTTGACATGCCGAGAATGATCGCCATAAGGAAAAGGACGATGATAAGTTCAAGAAGAATAAATCCTTTCTCTCTTTTCATCCGGGTATCCTAAAAAGGCAGATCCGTGATACTGAATATTGCGAGGAGCATGGAGATGACGATGAACGCGATGAGAAGCCCCATTGCAAGGATAATGACCGGCTCAAGAAGGCTTACGAATCTCTTGATCGCCACATTCAGGCTCTTCTCATAAGTCTGCGCGACCTTCATCAGCATAGTGTCCAGCTGTCCGGTCTCTTCGCCGACCTTGATCATGGA
>JAVHLL010000001.1:1513-211251 GCA_031082155.1 Thermodesulfovibrionales bacterium
CCTTCATCAGCATAGTGTCCAGCTGTCCGGTCTCTTCGCCGACCTTGATCATGGAAAGAGCGAGCTGCGGGAAAATATTCGTTTGAGAGAGAGGCTCCGCGATGCCTTTCCCCTCTTTTGCGCCTGAGGTTACACTGTCTATGCTGGCGGCCACGACATTGTTCCCGATTACATCTTTTGAGTTTTGGAGAGCCTGGAGCAGGGGGACCCCGCTTTTCAAAAGGGTCCCGAGAGTACGGCAGAACCTTGCTGTTTCGAGTTTTCTGACAATGTCGCCCAACATTTTCAGTTTCAGCTTATCCCACTGGTATCGTCCTGCAGCTGATTTCGTATAGTTTCTGAAGATCAGCCAGCCTATGACCAGCGCAGATGCACATATCCACCAGTATGCCTTTATCGCATTGCTTACCGTGAGGAGGATCTGTGTGGAGAGCGGCAGAGAACCTCCCAGTTCTGCAAATATCGAGGAAAATTTTGGAAGTACGAAGGTGAGGAGGACGATGATTGAGACCCCCGCGCTCACCATAAGAATAGTCGGATAGATCATGACGGAAACAATATGGTCTTTCAATGCCTTGGTCGACTCAAGGAACTCGTTCAACTTGTCCAATACCACGTCAAGCACCCCTCCGGCCTCGCCTGCGCGGATCATATTGACGTACAGCTTCGAAAAGATTCGCGGGTGCTTCTGCAGCGCGTCTGAAAAAGAACTGCCCTCCCGTATGGATTTCAGGACTGACTGGATGATGGTTTTCATTTCCCTGTCCTCTGATATTTCAGCAAGAATATTGAGGCTCCTGTCCAGGGGCAATCCTGCGCTCAAAAGCGCAGAGAGTTCGGTAGTGAACGTGAGGACGTCACTTTTTAATGAGCGGAGTCTGTATCTTTTCTGCAGACCTTCCTTGGGTGATGAAACCTGAAGAGGGATGACCCCGGAGTTCTTAAGCCTTTCGACAGCCGAACGTTCATCGGCAGCCTCTATGGCCCCTTCGATGATCGATCCGTCGAGGGTAGTCGCTCTGTATGAGAAGACGGGCACTTACGCCTCCTGTGTTACCCTGAGCACCTCGGTCAGGGTTGTTATGCCTTCCTTTATTTTTTGTGCGCCGTCTTCAAGCAAGGTGCGCATGCCGCGCTGACGGGCAAGTTGGCGTATCTCATTTGCATCGGAACTTTTCAGGATGAGTTTGCGGATATCGTCATCCACCACAAGGAGTTCAAAAATGCCGAACCTGCTGTAGAAACCGGTGAATGCACACCGCTCACAGCCTCTCCCCCTATAAAGCGGAGTATCGGAGCCGATGCCGAGAATCCGTAATTCTTCAGCGCTCGCAGGAGAAGAATCCCTCTCTTTGCAGGAAGAACAGATTACCCGCACAAGCCTCTGCGCGAGGATGCCGCGTACTGTTGACGAGAGAAGAAAATTCTCAACCCCCATATCGAGGAGTCTCGTGATTGCGCTTGGCGCATCATTGGTGTGCAAAGTCGAAAATACGAGATGCCCGGTCAGCGCGGATTGAATGGCTATCTCTGCAGTTTCCAGGTCTCTGATCTCTCCGATCATGATAATATCAGGGTCCTGTCGCACGATATGTCGCAGGGTATTCGCAAAGTTAAGACCGATCTGTGGTTTCACCTGGATCTGGTTTACACCCTTTAACTGGTACTCAACCGGGTCTTCGACAGTGATGATTTTCTTGTCCGGTGAATTGATTTTGTCGAGTGCGCCGTACAGCGTTGTGGTCTTCCCGCTTCCGGTCGGGCCGGTGACAAGGAGAATGCCGTTCGGTTTATTGATGAGCTGATTAAAATTCTCCAATGTTTTGGGAGGAAATCCCAGGAGATCAAGGTCTATTACTATCCCTTCCTTGTGGAGTATGCGCATAACCACGCTCTCTCCATGCAGGGTAGGGATAGTTGAAACCCTCAGGTCAACCTCTCTTTCGCCGACTTTCAGACGTATGCGGCCGTCCTGGGGGAGTCTCCTTTCAGCGATATTCAATTTCGCCATGATTTTGATCCTGGAGACAACCGCTGCCTGAAGTCGCTTGGGTGTTGATTCGATGTCGTTCAGGACACCATCGATGCGGTATCGGACTTTCAGTTCATCCTCGAACGGTTCGATATGAATGTCACTCGCCCTGCCTTCGATTGCGCGGGTTATAAACATGTTGACCAGTCTGATGATAGGCGCTTCTGCCGCAAGGTCCTTGAGATGCCCGATATCCTCTTCTTCTTCTTTCAGGAACTCTATGCCTTTTTCGCTCAGATCTTCAATAATCCTGTTGATGTTCTGAGTTTCCTGCTCATAGAAACGGGAGAGGTATTCCTCAAGCGCGTTGTTGTCGCAGGCAAATACTGCAACATCCGCCGAGGTGGCGACTTTCAAGGCGTCAACGGTAGTGGTGTCTTCCGGATCGGCCATGACGACCTTCAGGATATTGTTTTTCATCTCGATGGGGATGATCTTATTCTCACGGATGAACCGGGAGGATATGCCATTTATAACAAAGGGAACCTTCGGAAGGTCTTCTGCATCTAAATAAGGAATATCTTTAATCATTTGTGTCCTCGCATACGATTTTTTAGTATATCACAAGCGTTTCTCAGTATGCGCCTTCAGTTTTGAGCACCACCTTCACCGTTTTAAAAAGAATGACGATATCGAGCCATAATGACCAGTTCATGACGTACCAGGCGTCAAGTTTCAACCGGTGCTTATAGCTGGTATTGCTCCTGCCGGAAACTTGCCAGAGACCGGTTATCCCGGGTTTTGCACTGCAGATTACCTGCATATTTTCCTGGAGGTCTTTCTTTTCCCGCGGAAGATACGGCCGAGGTCCCACAAGGCTCATCTCGCCTTTCAGGACATTGAATATCTGCGGGAGTTCATCAAGTGAAGTCGTTCGGAGAAAACGCCCGACCTTTGTGATACGCGGGTCATCCTTCAATTTCCATGTGTGTTCCCACTCAACCCTGATCTCCTCGTTCCGATCCAGCAGTTCTTTCAGTTTTTCCTCTGCATCACGGGGCATAGTCCTGAATTTATAACAGCGGAAGATCCGTCCGTTCCGGCCGATCCTGTCATGGGAGTAGAGAGCCTGCCCCGGCGTCTCCAGACGTATTATCAACCCGATAATCGCCGTAACGGGAAGCAGGAGGGGTAGGGAAACGACACAGAGAGAAATATCAAAAAGCCTTTTAATGAGGCGGTTTGCTGCAGACTTGAGGTTGTTCCTGATATTCATCAGGAAGAGCTGCTCGCTGAAAAGGTGTGTGAGGTCGGTATTCAGGATTGCGATGCCCTTCAGCGCGGGGATAAGCATCGTATTGACTGCACTATTCTGGACTTTCGCCGTGAGAGCCGAGAGTTGCTCCGGAGGCAGTGAAGGGATCGCGATGATTACTGTCTTTACCTGCTGCTCTTCCATAACCTTACGGAAATCGGAAACCCTGCCGAATACTTTCCTCCCGAGAATTACAGTCCCTGTTTTCTGCTCATCATCATCGAGAAACCCAACGACATCGTATCCTATGTGTTTCTCCTTCAGGAGACCTTCGATGGCAAGTCTGCCTGCGTTCCCTGCGCCGAGAATGAGTACTTTCTCTCTTCTGATTCCGGTTTTATAAAGGATTTTTTTCCCCCAGAGCCGGAAGAGCGGCAGGAAGAAGAGAGACGAGAACCAGAGTCCGAGCAGAACGATACGGGATACAAAGTCGCCCATTCTCCCGAGCGTCACAATGGCCATCAGGGTGATACTCGCGAGGGATACGGATTTTGCTATGTCCCTTGTCTCATCCCAGAACGGCAGGTTGTTGTCATAGAGATCCTCGTAGAAGATGAAGAGTATGAATGTTGCGGGTATCCACCATAATAAAACGAAATCGGAAAAGGAGAAATGGAAGGGCGGCAGGTGAGAAAAAAAAGCAGGGAGGACGTCAGCCCTTAGCTCCCATGAAAGAGAGAGAGACGTATAAAAGGCAAGGAGATCGATAAGCATGAGGGAGGATACACGCAACAGTTTCTGGATCATCCCGTTCACCGTCTATGCCTCCTTTGCGGTTGTCTCAGAGAGAGTGAAGTTCCGGAAGAGGAAAGGCGGCGGTTTTTTTCATGTATCTCGGTGTTTATCCGCGGAATAATGACCGATATCCCCATCGGATTGTATTGTAGCATATGATTGACATGATTGACTGAAAGCAACTATCTTACTATAGTTGTAGGGAGAGTAAATGAGAATAAGAAACCTTTGATGAAAAATGACAGCAAGCCTTTTGTGGAGATTTTTACCGATGGTGCATGCAGCGGGAATCCCGGAGTGGGAGGATACGGGGTGATCCTCCGGTGCGGAGACAGGGAAAAGGAGTTGTCAGGCTGTGAACCTGAAACCACAAACAACCGGATGGAGCTCACCGCGGTTATCACTGCGCTTGAAGCATTAAAAAAACCCTGCAGGGTGAAAGTCATGACTGATTCCAATTATGTGGTACAGGGCATAACAGTCTGGATCCATGCCTGGATACGGAATAACTGGAAGAACAGCCAGAAACAGAAGGTCCTTAACAGGGACCTCTGGGAACGTTTGTTCCAGCTTTCCCATTCCCACGAGATTCAGTGGGAATGGATACGGGGACACAGTAATCATGCGGAAAATGAACGATGTGATACACTTGCCAGGGAGTCGGTCATGAAATGCAAAAAAAGGACTGCAACTGGTGATCTCGCGACAGAACGGAATGTATGACAGACGTTGATATCAAAAATTTGTCAGGGATGTTCCTGATCGCAGTGCCGGCGCTCAAGGACCCGAACTTCGAGCATTCGGTAGTACTTATCTGCGACCATACGCAGGATGGGGCCTTCGGTCTTGTGATAAACCGTATTCTGCTGAGGAGTTTTGTTCCTTTCCAGAAAGGACTTGATATTAAAGACTCTCTGATCGACCTGCCGGTATATTACGGTGGTCCTGTAAAACCGGAACAGGGATATATCCTCTATACTCCCCCGGAAACATATTACCCTTCAATCAAGATAAACGATACCCTCACCCTTACGACATCAAAGGAAATCCTTATTGATATTTCCATGGGCAAGGGACCGGAAAAGTATCTCTTTACCCTTGGTTTTGCAGGATGGTCGCCCGGACAACTCGAATACGAACTCATGGCAGACAGCTGGCTCATTGCTCCTCTGGACAACATTATACTTTTTGATACACCGGTGAATGAACGCTGGAAGGCTGCAGCCGGCTCCATAGGGGTTGACTTGTCCCGGATGTTCTTCAGGCAGGGGCAGGTTTAATGACGCAAGTTGACATTTACCTGTAGTTTTTATTATCTTAATAGTCTTAATAATAATTCAGGAAGGTGGCGTGATGAGGACAGTTTTTGCGAAAAAAGGTGAAGTCGAACGGAAGTGGTACCTTATAGATGCCAATAATGCTGTGCTGGGAAGGCTTGCGGTCAAAATTGCCAATTGCCTCAGGGGGAAAAACAAGCCGATATTCACCCCAAACTCTGATACCGGTGATTTTATTGTTGTTGTCAATGCAGAGAAAGTAAAACTCACAGGCAGGAAACTGGACAACAAGATTTATTACCGGCATTCAGGATATCCGGGCGGCATTAAGGCAGAGACGGCACGGGAGCGCATGAATAAAGCTCCGGAAATGATTCTTGCGGATGCCGTATGGGGCATGCTTCCCAAGGGAAGGCTTGGAAGGGCAATGATAAAAAAACTGAAGGTTTACCGGGGACCGGAACATCCCCACGAAGCACAGAAACCGGAAATATTGACAGTATCAGAATAAGGAGTTATACATGGCAGAAATTCAGTATAACGCAACAGGAAGACGAAAGACTGCAGTCGCAAGGGTTACCCTCACACCGGGAACCGGCCAGATCATAGTCAATAAGAAACCGGCTGATGATTATTTCTCCCGTGAGACGCTCCGGATGGTTATCCGGCAGCCTATCGAACTTGCCGGAATTACGGGGAAATATGATATCACCGCCACAGTCGAAGGCGGGGGTCTCTCCGGTCAGGCTGGTGCAGTAAAGCACGGCATTTCCCGCGCCATTGTTGATATGAACAGCGACCTTCGCGTAAGACTCAAGAAGGAAGGGTTTCTCACAAGAGACCCGAGGGAAAAAGAGAGGAAGAAGTACGGCCAGAAGGGCGCCAGGAAGAGATTCCAGTTCTCCAAGAGATAAAAGAGCAGCCATTGGTCATCGGTCGATAATTGCGAACACTTGTCAGTATACGGAACGGCTGACATATAATGTGCTGAGAGGCCAATGGCCGATGACAGGGGACTATGATAAAAGTATGCATTTGCGGAGGCAGTGGCTATACAGGGATTGAACTTCTCCGTATCCTGTCGTATCATCCCGGAGTAGTGGTTACCGGGGTGACTTCTGAAAAATCCGCGGGAAAAAAGGTTTCGGATCTTTTCCCCCACCTTGCATGCTACAAAAACCTTGTCTATGAACCATTAGACAGGGAAAAACTCCTCGAAAAAGCTGAGGTGTTTTTCCTCGCACTTCCCCATGGAACCTCCCAGAAAACGGTCCATTTTTTTTTCAGCAAAAACAGGAAGGTTATAGACCTGTCTGCTGATTACAGACTTTCAAGCCCGGCTCTCTATGAAAAGTGGTATGGCATCCCCCATGCCTTTGTGCAGACCCTGAAGAAAGCGGTTTATGGGCTTCCTGAGCTCTACAGAAAGAGGATCAGAAGGGCCAGACTTCTTGCGAACCCGGGATGTTATCCTACAGGGGCCATACTCGCGTTAATCCCCGCACTGAAAGGGAAGCTGATCGATGTCTCCTCGATAATTATCGATTCGAAATCCGGCACAAGCGGCGCAGGCAGGAAAGCTGACGTGACCGTCTCCTACTGCGAGGTAAACGAAGGATTCAGGGCCTACGCAGTGGGTACTCACCGTCATACTCCCGAAATCGAACAGGAGATATCTCTGGTTTACGGAAAGGATATCAGGGTGAATTTTACCCCTCATCTTCTGCCTCTGGACAGGGGCATTCTCACTACGGTCTATGCTCCGCTTGCGAAGCAGGCGACTCCGGTGCAGATTGTAGACACCTATCAAAAGGCATATAAGAATGAGCCGTTCGTAAGGGTTCTTGAGTATGGGAAATACCCGAATATCAAGAATGTAAGGGGTACGAACCATTGTGAGATCGGATTAAAACTGAATGAGCGGACAAACACCCTGATCGTCATAACCGCAATTGATAACCTCGTAAAGGGCGCTTCAGGGCAGGCTGTGCATAATATGAATCTCATGCTGGGGTTTGAGGAAACAACGGCTCTGGATACCCTGGCGCTCTATCCTTAAAAAATGACACCAAAGGGCTTTCTTTTTTCAACAGCCGAAGCTGCAATAAAAAAACCAGGCCGAAAGGACCTCGCGCTCATTTATTCCCAGGTTGAAGCCGCAATTGCGGGGACATTTACCACAAACAGAGTGAAAGCAGCGCCGGTCAGGCTTGACATGAGGAGGATACGGTCGGCTGCAGGGCAGGCGATCATTGTGAACAGTGGCAACGCAAATGCTTGTACAGGGAGGCAGGGGATGAAGGATGCCGGGGAGATGACGGTTCTTGCTGCCCGCCCCCTTAAAATAAAACCTTCCTCTGTCTATGTATGTTCCACAGGGGTGATTGGTACCCCGATGCCGATGGACAGGATCAGGCTGAAGATACCTGAACTGATAGACAATCTCGGCCGTCATTCCCTTGATGATGTTGCGCAGGCGATCATGACAACCGATACATTCCCCAAGATGGTTCAGAGGAAGGTCAGAATCGGAAAAAAGACGGGCGTCATTGCAGGGATCTGCAAGGGTGCGGGCATGATCTGGCCGAATATGGCAACCATGCTCTGCTTTTTAATGACTGATATCGCGGTGAACCGGAAGACATTACAGAAAGTGCTTCTGAATTCTGTGAACAGGTCTTTCAACAGAATTACCATTGACGGTGACAGGTCAACCAATGACACGGCCCTGCTTATGGCGAACGGTATGATCGGGAACCGCGAGATCACAGAGAAGTCGAGGGCGTATAAAGATTTCTCGAAAATGCTCGATGAAGTCACCTATGAACTCTCAAAGTTGATCGCCAGCGATGGAGAAGGTGCGAGCAAGCTCGTCGAAATAGAAGTGAGAGGGGCACGGAGCGAAGAAGCTGCGGAACGGGCGGCCTTTTCGGTTGCCAATTCCAGCCTTGTAAAAACAGCCCTGTACGGGAATGATGCAAACTGGGGACGAATCATGGCAGCCCTTGGATATTCCGGGGTACCGGTTCGTGAGGAGAAAATCGATATACAGATTGGGAAGGTAAAGGTCGCATCAAAAGGGCTGAGCAATGGCAGGGACCGGGAGGCAGGAGAAGCCTTAAAAAACAAGAAAATACAAATAGTTATCGACCTGAACGGAGGAAAAAAGAACGCAAGAGTTCTGACCTGTGACCTGACCGAAGAATATATAAAAGTGAATGCAGAATATCGTACGTAAAAATACTTAGATATTTTTCTTGACAAACGATGTCAGGGAATGGTAATTTTTTCTAAATGCCTCGTTATCTCCCCTAATACTGCTGTCCAATTCCCACGGGCAGCAGTATTTAATTTTCATATAAGAAGCAAACGCTAATTTGTTTTAAATTTCAATGAGTTCGTAGCTTCTCGTGCCCAGCCCAAGCCTTTCCGCTGCCTCAAATTGGAGATGGTAGTCCCTTTCGCTGAGCTTGAAAAGGATATCATCATCCGGTGCTATCTGCTTTTCGTCCGCAAAAGACTGGGGGAGTGGAGGGGCCTTTAAAAGCAGATCAACGCTTGCCTGTTCTATCGATACGATATCGTCAGATATGAGAATCCCCTGGTCCTGTATCACAGGAACATCAGCCACTGGCATACAATCGCACTCAGGCTGTATTTCCGTAAGGAAATTGATGTAAATGACCTTTTGAGGTTTAAATGTGTCAAGAACCAGCTTTGCAGCTTCGGCAAGAGAACGCATAAACCGCTGTTCATCACCCGGAAGCGAGAGTCCCCTGGACTGACAGACGCGTTCACACCTGCCGCATCTCCAGCATTCATTGGTGTCCCATTCGAGTTTTTCATCGACAAATTTTATTGCGTCGAGCGGGCAGATCTCCATGCACTGATAACAGAGTTCGCATTTCTCTTTGTCCCATGAAAGCATCCCTTCGCCGAGAGTGTGCATGGCGCCTCTGCCGCATTTCCACCCGCATTCCCTATGCCGGGAACTTATCCCGCCCATGGCAATATTTTTTATTGCACCGGCGTATCCTGACTGGATATGACCCTTTATATGAGAGCAGACCACCATGGCAGGTACATCGTAGATGACGCTTGCGATAGCAATTTCTTTCAGGATGTCGATCCCCTTCACCATAATATTATCGTTCCCGTAGAGTCCGTCAGCCAGAATAACCGGAGCCCCTACCGAGAGATGATTGATGCCGTTCTGGTTCGCAATGTCAAGGTAATCAAGCCCTTTGATTCTTACCGTATCGGTCACAAAGGGTTTTGCCCCGCATGTCCTGAGGGCTTCTACTGCCTTTCGTAAGAAAACCGGTCGTATGATCCTGTGCGCCCCTTCAGAACCCAGGTGGGTCTTTATTGCGACCCACTCCTGCGGCCCGTAATACTTCGAGAGATTGAATTCTTTGAGAAGCCGTTCGAGTTTGCCGGGCATACTGTCATCGTACTTCCATTTTTTTGCCCGTGCCGATGCAAAAAATACCTGTGACATTGGAAAATCCTCCTCTGATGTCATTCAGTTATGAGTGACAGATCTGTTTGTTTCTCATTATAGCAATTGTGAGGAATTCTGTGATATTCCGGTAGAATGTTTGTTTCTCTTGGTATTTATAAGCAGATTCAATCTACCAGAACTCGCTATCCAGATTTCAACTATCATCCCAATATTACAAGAAACCCGCTTTTTATTTATAAACAGCAGCGGTATACTAATCTTTAGGAAAATTGAAACCAAATCCGTTGAGGGGTATATACGGATGATTCAGTGTTGAACCTAACGAACTCAGTGTCGACAAAGCGGACTTAGTGGCAGAATCGCTTATGACAACTATCTTTTTTCTCCTTTTGATAGCCGGAACTGTTGGTATAACATATTTTGTTTTACGGCTTTTTAGAAACTTTATGGCGAGACCCATTCTCGAAATTCATCTTTCGCCGATTCATAATCCAAAGTGGACAGACCTAGAAAAAATCAGAGACCTTATTGATTCATTTGAAACAAAGGGTTTCAGATCAGCTGGAGATTACGAATGCTCGGAAATTCCCTCTCTGATTATCTCGGGGTTTGTCTATCCCTCTCAGCAGATGACAGGCATCATCTACGACCATCCTACAGGAAGTATATGGGTCGATATAGTTGTGCAATATAGCAATGGAGGGAGCCTTACTGTTTCTAACGCACCAATAGGTCATAGCCTCGACCATATGCCGCAACAAGAAAAGTTTTACCTGAAAGAGAGTTCGGTCGATGAACTTCTTGAAAAAATCCAAGCAGAAAGAAAAGAAGCGGGGGGCATAACGATAACAAAAGAAGAGTTTAGTTCGAATTTTGAGGAACAATATCAAAAAGAAATGAGATGGCGCGCTGACAGGGGCGGCCCTACTTACCTGGAAATACGAACCGTAGCAGAAAAAAATGGAGTTCATACAGACAGGGAGAGACTTGAACAAGTAAAGCGTAAAATACAAGACGCATGGATGCGAGAAAAAAAGAAACCAAAGAAGGTCAGAAGCGTCACATACTTAGCCGACCTGCCCGAGAAGTTCCAAAGACCGGATGAGTTTCGTCTCACTATGGAACAAAAAAGCGGAGCTGCCCCCTTGTTGAGTGTCCCGGTATTTCCGGTTTATCTCATCCTTTTTTCGGCCATTGCCTACTGGTGCTATTTCGGTTATCAATACAACAAAACCCATTTCCCGATCTCCTTAATAGCACTCGTCATCTTTTTTGTAGTATTTCTTATACTTTTTTTAATCGCCATGCTCTTCAGAAATTTTAACCGGAGCGTAAGGATGTATCCAGTTCTCAGGCGTATAGCCAGCCAGCAAGTGGGAGCATTTTTGTTTATACAGGGCAATACTCCTATATTGTTTTATGCCAGAGAGACATGGATTGGCAAAGTTCGGTTCGATGAGGGTGGAGAGGGTGAGAATGCCTGCACCTACCTTGAAGCAAGAATAAAACAGTCATTGCCCCAGCTCTCGGTTTACAGAAAGGGGGTATTTGCTGGAATTTTTACGGATAAGGATCAAAATATTGTTCAACTGCCAGAGAGTGATTTCAGCCGCAAGTTTGAGGTATGGAGTACTGAAGAGGAATTTGCAAGAAGGTTTCTTAATGAGGCAATTAGGGATAGAATTATACGTCTTGCTGATATCAGCAACCCATCTGTCAATATAAGCGGTTCATACGTACATGTTGAAGTAAGTAGCGATTTTTTTAAACCAAGCAAGGAAGCTACGCTAAAACAATTTCTGTCTGAAGCCGAAATTATCATCGGATCTGCGTCACAGGAAAAATAAGTATTTCTCCTATGCAAGGTCAACGAATATTTCAGAGACATTCGATAAAAAGCTCGTATTCTTCCTCCTGAAATGCACAGTCTTTTAACTGGGCAGTTTGTTGCTGGGTACAACCAATTATTCACAATAGAATATAAGGGAATCTTTTAAAATTGACTATTATGACTATTACGACTATAATAGGATACAGTTAGATTAAAAAAGGATGGTGATTTTATGAAAGCCATAAGCCTTGCCGATGCAAAGGCAAAACTTTCCCAGGTCGTTACCGATGCAGAGTATAAAAAAGAGCGCACAGTAATATCAAAACACAACAGGCCTGCTGCGGTGGTCATTGGATACGAGGAGTACAGGAAACTCGAGAAATTGGAAGATATCTATGAATCCAGGCTGCTTGAAGAGTCCTTGAAAAAGGGGAAGTTTGTTTCCTTCGAAGACGCTGCAAAGAGGCTGAAAGTTGAGCTATAAGCTCGACATTTCAGAAAATGCGTTCTCAAAACTCGAAGACTTTGGTATGTCTAATGCAAAAATCCTGAGACAGGTCTTTATTAAAATCCTATCACTCAGGCGAAACCCAAAGCCGCAGGACTGCAAAGAACTGCAGAATTTCACTTATGCAGGCTTTAAGGGGTACCGCGTGGATCAGGGTGAATATCGCATTATCTATGCAGTAGACGAAAAGAACAAGACCGTCAAAATTGGTCATATCCTTAACCGCAATGAGGATTACAAGGAACTCACACACAAGAAATAGCTCTTTGTGTTCACATTCGTCCCGTTGACTTTGATGGTATTTACTCGGTGATAGCTGATACCTCCGCTTTGTCTCCGGTCTCTTCGAAGTTGCCCGTGATTTCGGTTCGGAAATTAACCCCTGCCCATTCTTTTTTGAAAAAATGCAACCAATGCATTTTTTTGGGGGGACGCGAATTATAAATTATGGTAAGATGAAAAACCATGCAGAAGGAATTTGTTGATTTTCTTATTATAGGAAGCGGCGTTGCCGGGCTCAGGGCTGCAATAGAACTTGCACCCTATGGCAACGTGCTTGTCGTGACAAAAGACAGACCTGCAGAAAGCAGCACAGAATATGCGCAGGGAGGAATCGCGGTCGCCCTGAGTGACGAAGACGAAGTGGGGATCCATTCTGAAGACACACTCAGGGCGGGTGACGGCTTGTGCAGGGAAGAGGCAGTCAGGATCCTTGTGGAAGAAGGTCCCGAAAGGATACTCGAACTCATTTCTTGGGGAGCAGAGTTCGATAAAGAAGGGACAAAACTCGACTTTACCATGGAGGCGGCGCATTCCCGGAAAAGGATTCTGCATGCCCACGGCGATTCGACCGGCAAGGAACTGGAAAGGGTGCTGCTTACAAAAGCCAGGTCATTTGCATCGGTCAAAAAGTATCCCTTTGCGTTTACCGAGGACCTCATTATAAGGGATGGCGTCTGCAATGGCGCCTATGTTGTAATGGGCTCAGAGATAAGAGCGCTTTTTGCAAAATCAACTGTGCTTGCTACGGGAGGGACGGGACAGGTATTCCTGCGGACGACAAACCCCGGTGTTGCAACAGGAGACGGGATTGCGATTGCATTTCGTGCCGGTGCAGTTATCGAAGATATGGAATTCATTCAGTTCCATCCCACTGTTCTCTTTGCGCCTTCAGCGCCCCAGTTCCTTCTCAGTGAGGCGATGAGAGGAGAAGGAGCGACCCTCAGAAATATTCACAAAGAGCCGTTTATGAAAAGCTATCATCCTGATGCTGAACTTGCACCAAGAGATGTGGTATCCCGGGCGATTATTTCACAAATGGTGCGAACAAAGAGTCCTCATGTCTATCTGGACCTCACCCACATGGATCCGGATTTTGTCAAAAAAAGATTCCCGAGGATCTATGCTACCTGTTTGCAATACGCTGTTGATATCACGAAGGAACTTGTTCCCGTCTCTCCTGCGGCGCATTACGTTATGGGAGGCATCAAAACCGATATGACCGGTGCAACCAGTATCGAAGGGCTTTTTGCCGCAGGAGAAGTAACCTGCACCGGGGTGCACGGAGCGAATAGGCTCGCATCCAACAGTCTGCTTGAAGGTCTGGTATTCGGAGCCCGGGCAGGGCGGGAAGCAGCCCGGTATGGTATCCGGAGAACAGAGAGGGAATTATATGCCGGGGATGAGAGGGGCCGGAAAGATGCGGGGGCGAAAAAGAGGGCGGATGATCACCTGCGGGGGAGTAGTTTTAAAAGTGAGGAAACCCGGCATTTATTGCGCAAGACCATGTGGGAGAAGGTGGGCATTATACGATGCGGACAATCCCTCTCGGAAGCGCAGGCCCAGCTGAATCAGTGGTCTTTCATCCTCAGCAGGAGCTACCGGACGAGACGCGAACTGGAACTGAAGAATTTACTGACTGTTGCGCAACTTATTACAGAGGCTGCAGCCCTGAGGGAGGGAAGTGTCGGAGCTCACTACCGGTCGGACCACTCTGAAAAAGGGGAAGGATGGCTGAACCATATAAGGTTCAAGAAGGAGGGGGACGGATTACAGTATGTCTTTGCTCCCTGACCCCCGGTGTCTTTACCCATAACGCCATACATAAGAGCGTATGTCATTCCCGCAATCCCGAAAGCTTTTGGGAGCCGGGAATCCTTCCTGAGGAAAGATGCTGGACAAGCCAGCATGACAGTATTAACACAATCTTTTGATTTTACCTGGATTACGGGGTTTTAATATCGTAGGCCTTTATTTTTCTGTGGAGGTTGCTTCGTTCGATATCGAGGGCCTCTGCGGTTTTCGAAATATTCCAGTTATTCTCCTCAAGTTTCCTTGTAATGAATTCTTTTTCAAAGGCCTCTCTCGACTCTTTCAGCGTGGTGAGGGAAAAGTAGTCTGAGCGAGTTGATTCACCGAGTATAATATTTTTTGGGGTTATCACCTGTGCCGGGGTCATGATCACGAGGCGTTCTATCATATTCCTCAACTCCCGGATGTTGCCTGGCCAGACATATCCCTCCAGTTTTTTCATGGCCTCGGGAGTCATTTTCTTGGGTTTTTGCCTGTACTCGAGGGCAAAATATTCGAGGAAATATTCGACGAGCGCCGGAATATCTTCCTTTTTCTCCCTGAGTGACGGGATCAGAATCGGGATGACATTCAGCCTGAAAAGAAGGTCTTCCCTGAAATTTCCTTTCTTTACCTCTTCGACGAGATCTTTATTGGTTGCCGTGATAATCCTCACGTCAACCTTGATATTCCTGTTTCCTCCGACCCTCTGGAATTCCTGAGTTTCGAGAACACGGAGTACTTTTGCCTGTGTAGAAAGGGACATATCGCCGACTTCGTCGAGAAAGAGCGTACCTTCATCCGCAAGCTCAAATTTCCCATTTTTCCTCTCGAACGCGCCGGTAAATGAACCTTTCTCATGACCGAGCAGTTCACTTTCGATCAGTTCCTGCGGGATTGCCGCGCAGTTCATTTCGATGAACGGCTTCTTCGCTCTCGCACTCTTTTCATGCAGGATGTGTGCGATAAGTTCTTTCCCTGAACCGCTTTCTCCGAGGATCAGGACCCTGCTGTTGCTTTTTGCGGCCATCTCGACCTGTTCCAGGAGGTGGAGCATTTTAGGAGAATTTCCGATAATCCGCCACTTCCGGGTCAGATCTTCCCTCAGTGATTTATTCTCCACTTCGAGCGAATAGCGTTCAATCGCACGTTGTGCGGTGAGCACAACCCTTTCAAGAGAGAGCGGCTTTTCCAGAAAGTCATATGCCCCCATTTGGGTGGCCTTGACGGCAAGTTCAATATTTCCGTGGCCGGAGATCATGATCACGGGGATATCAGGCTTCACTTCCTTCATCAGTTTGAGAGTTTCGATACCGTCTATTCCGGTGAGCCACACATCGAGCAGGATTAAATCCGGGCTTTGTTCTTTGATGACCTTCAGGGCCTCTTCACCCGAACTCGATGCAAGGACGGCGTATTCTTCATCCTCGAAGATGCCGGTAAGGCTCTCGCGGATACCCTCTTCATCATCTACGACAAGGATAAGTGGTGATGACATTTATCGCTCCTTTAAAGGAATCTCAAGAGAGAAGACTGTTCCCTGTGGTTCGTTCTCATGTACCCGAATGTGCCCTTTGTGTTCAGAAACGATCCTGTGGGCTATCGCAAGCCCTAGTCCGGTACCGTTTTTCCTCGTAGAGAAATAAGGCTGAAAGAGTTTTTCCTTGTCCTCTTCCCTGATACCCGGTCCGTTGTCTGCAATATGAATATAGACGAGATTGTAAGGGATGTCAAAATCAATCTTCACCTCGATTTTTCCATGACTCTTCATCGCTTGTATCGCATTGTCGAACAGATTAATGAGAAGCCTTTTGAACTGTTCTCTGTCCAGTTCGACAACCGGTGAGGTGTCGGGCGCCGAAACATGAATTTCTACGGCTTTATAATCTTTATAGAGGTTTGAAACCTCTTCGATTATGGGAAGGAGCAGCACCGGACTTTTTGAGATTTCCGGCATTTTACCGAACCGCGAAAATTCGTCCACCAGACGTTTCAGGCTGTCTACTTCCCTGACGATTGTCTTTGCAGATCTGCTGAAAACTTCGTCGAAATCTTTATCCCGGCTCTCCCACTTCTTGATCATGCGTTCCGTAGAGAGTTTGATCGGGGTGAGCGGGTTTTTGATCTCATGAGCGATCCTCCGGGCGATATCCTGCCAGGTAAGCGCCTTCTGGGCCTCTATGATCTCTGTGAGATCATCAAAGACTACGAGAAGGCCGATATATTTCTGGGAGTCCTTGAGGCTTGTGATAAAGACGAGGAGGATAACCCGCCTGTTCCCGATCACTGCCTTCACCTCTTTTTTTAGAGGTTTGAATTCTTTCCCTTCAATGCTGCTCACAAGCTTCTGGAGTTCAGGTGAGTTTAACATCGTGATGAGTTCCCGGTAGTGCTTGTGAATGATGTTGTCCGGTTCCATCCTGAGGATCGAGCATGCACGGTCATTGATCATCGATATTTCTCCGGAAGTGTCAAGCATGATCACCCCTGAATTGATGTTATCGAGGATATTTTTCATATACAGATACGCTGATTGTAATGATTCCTGACCTGTCTTCAGCTTTTTCACCATGTCATTAAAAGAATGGGTAAGAAGCGCTATCTCGTCCTCACGTTCGAGGACAACCTGAACATCAAGGTTGCCTCCCGCAACCTGTTCTGTGGCGAGCGCGAGATTCCGGATCGGATCAGTGATGCCCCGCGCGATTCTCAGGGCGATCCACAGGGCCATGAAAATGACTATCAGGGTAAAGAACCCAAGGAAGAGAAGATAGTTTGCCTTGATCGGTATCCGCCATGATTCAAGGGTCAGATATGTTTCATACGCTTCTTTCATATCCTCAACGTTATGGGTAATGTTCTCCGGCAGAACCGACTCGACAATGATCACCCCGTTCCTCCCCTCCTGAGCATGCGGGACTACCGCACGAATGATATCCCCCCTGCTTCCGGATATTACTTCCGTGCCCTCCTTTCCTTCGAACCCGGACCGTATTGTTTCAGATGCATCTTTCGGCAGTTCGTCCAGGTATCGTACCTGATATCCCTCAGAGAGAGAAGAACCGGAGGCGAGTGATTGTGCGTGGTCCAGGGTCTTCTGCTTTTCGATGTCATACATAGCCTTGGCTATCTCAAGGGATTTTTCCAGGGGCTGACGGATCTGCGGAGCAAACCACCTGTCGATATAGGTGGTGATGAGACCGCTTGCCATGATGAACAGGACGGTAGCAGGAATGAGGGAAAGCGTAACGAAAATCACAACGAGCTTCGTCTTGAATTTATATCCCGGGATCTTGTGTTTTCTTTCGAAATAAAGCTTGACGAGGCTCTTGATGACAAAAAACATCAAAGTCAGCAGGGCTATGACGGTCAGATTGAGAAGCAGGAGAATGACAAGTTTTGTGGAAAAGGGGACAGAGGTGCTTTGCATATAATGCAATTCAATTCCGAACGAGGCGAAGAGCAGAAGTGACAGGACTATCAGAAAGACGGAGAAGCGGAGACTTTTCATTTTGTGGAACCTGTGGTGAATTGCGGGGAGTTTTTCCTGATCAAGAATTCGTTTTCCTTTACAAAAATCATGAAATAACCGATAACAGGGGGCATTTGCCGTATTTTCGATTCGATCGTAACCCGGACATAATACGTTCCCGGCTCAAGATCGCTGATATTCGTGAGACGCTCATTATCGATGCTTAGCGCCCACCTGATCATGGATTCAAACGATTTGAACCTTTTCTGGGTTACGATACTCCCGTTGCTCGATGTAGCAACGAATTCTGTTTTTACCGGATCTGATTTCAGCTTCCTGATAAACTGTTTGCCCGATATGAATTCATCAGACCACATCCCCCATACCCGGTAAAGGTCGATATAGAAATGGAACTCCTTTTTCATGCCGTTCCGGAGTTCCTGGAGATATTTGTCGTCAAGGGAAAGCGTAGCGTCGACAAACAGCTCGCTGTTTCTGGTGGTGAGCACCGGGCCTGATATTTCTGCGCCGGAGACGGGCGAAAAGGTGACGAGAAGAGTGAGGAGAGGAAGCAGCAGGCAAAAAAACAGTTTCAAAGCACGGAGCATCAAGCGCTTTGAAAACCTGTTCCTCTGCTTGTAATTATATTGCGTATCAGAATACAATATGTGCCCTTTGATCCGGCATTTATGGCTTGACATCTTCGGGAAAATTTATTTTCATTATAGCATAGCAAACGCAGTCATAAATCACCCGGTCACGCCCGCAGGTGAAAATCTTATGGCCTTCACCAGACCTGAATGACCGAAGATTACTGACAAGAGGTCGATAATTCTTAAGGGGGTGTCCCATGGACATAAAAGCAGTAAGCATTGAGATACCGGACGGGTGTAATATTATCCTCGGACAGACACACTTTATAAAGACCGCAGAGGACCTTTACGAGATTCTCGTAACTACTACCCCTCAGGCGAAGTTCGGAGTTGCCTTCACCGAGGCATCTGGTCCATGTCTTATAAGGACAGAGGGGAACGATACTGACTTGCTCTCCGTCTGTGTGAAGAACCTTAAGAGAATCGGCGCAGGGCATGTATTCTGCATTCTCCTGAAGAACGCGTTCCCCATCAACGTCCTCAATCAGATAAAGAACTGCCCCGAGGTGTGCCGGATTTTTTGTGCAACCGCAAACCCCGTCGAAGTGTTAGTGGCAACAACGGAACAGGGAGGAGGTATCCTGGGGGTAATAGACGGGTCTTCGCCGAAAGGGGTCGAGACCCTCGAAGACAAAGGGCACCGGAAGGAATTTCTGAGGAAGATCGGCTATAAATTGTGAGAGAAAAAGAAAAAGGAGTGAAAACGAACTCATGATCCCTGAATTAAAATATGATGAAAAAGGATTGATACCCGCTATCGTGCAGGATGTGAAGAATGGCGATGTTCTGATGCTGGCGTATATGAACAGGAAGTCCCTTGAGATGACCCTCGAAACAGGGTATACGCATTTCTGGTCGCGTTCGAGACAAAAATACTGGAAAAAAGGAGAGACATCCGGACATGTCCAGGAAGTTAAGGCGGTCCTTTATGATTGCGATGCCGATACACTCCTTATCAAGGTGGTCCAGCATGGTCCCGGCGCCTGCCACACGGGTAACAGGACCTGTTTTTACCGGGATATTTCGAAGTGATAAGGAGGCAGAGATGAGTAAATACCGCTGCAAGATATGCGGATACATCTATGACCCGGCAGAGGGAGATCCCGACGGGAATATTCTGCCTGGTACATTGTTCGAGAACCTTCCGGATGACTGGAAGTGCCCGGTATGCGGTGCGCCGAAGGAGGAATTCGAGGAGATCGGGTAGGAGTTACAGATATTTGATGATTGCGTGCTCGTCGCATTCAGGGAAGCGCGGGCAGCGCAGACAGTCTCCCCATATCTTCTGAGGAAGGGTCGCTTTATCTACATCGACAAAACCGAGCTTTTTGAAAAAATCAGGATGATACGTGAGCGCGAAAATACGCTTGAGCCCGAGGGATTTTGCCTCTCCGAGGCATTTCTTCACAAGTGCTTTCCCGATACCCCTGTTCTGGAATCCCCCATCGACAGCGAGTGAACGGATTTCGGCAAGATCCTCCCACATGATATGGAGGGCGCAGACACCGCAGACGGTCCCGTCGATTTCACACACGATAAAATCCCTTACGGTCTCATACAGTTCACTGAGCGAACGGGGGATCATCTGTTCTTTTCTGGCAAAATCGTTCACAAGCCTGTGAATCTGTTTCAGGTCTGATATTTTAGTCTTTCGTATCTTCAATGTACTCTATCCCCTTATGAATGGCTTTTTTATTCTGCTCGATACTTTTATTTCTGTTTGCCGGCGTCGAACTCTCCAGCGCCTTAAGGAGAGAAGTTTCTTTCAGCAGTCGTGTCTTAGCAATAAATGCTCCGAGCAACACCATATTTGCTGATTTTGTATTTCCGATTTTACTTGCTCGTCCGGTGGCGGGTACCGCAACAACCTTGATATCGGTCCTGAGCGATGTGTCTTTTATGAGAGATGAGTCGAAAAGGAGCAGGCCATCCGGTTTCAGCCGCGGCTGGAATTTTTCTAACGATGCGTCGTTCATTACAACGAGAGTGTCGGGATTCATTACAACGGGAGATCCTATGAGTTCATCCGAAATTATTACGGTACAGCTTGCGGTTCCTCCCCTTACCTCTGCCCCGTAAGACGGGAACCAGGTGACTTCTTTGCCTTCAAGCATGCCGGCATGTGCGAGTATCTTTCCGAAAAACAGTATGCCCTGGCCGCCAAAACCTCCGATGATTATCCGGTGTTTCAGAGAGTACTCTCCTGGTAAGCATCTTTGAATGTCCCGAGAGGATATATTGGAATTATCTCGTTCTGTATGCGTATCTGAGACTCCTTCGGTGAAAGTTTCCAGTCAACGGGACATGGGGAAAGTATCTCCACGAGACTGAAGCCTTTCTGCTCCATCTGATACCTGAATGCCTTGAGAACCGCCTTCTTTGCATCGATCAGATTTCTATAGGAATCTACAGAAACTCTTGCGATATATGAAGCCCCTTCGATTGTTGCAAGGAGCTCAGCCATGCGAAGAGGGAATCCGGCAGTTTTCGGGTCTCTTCCTAAAGGCGATGTGGCTGTCTTCTGCCCGATTAGAGTGGTGGGAGCCATCTGGCCCCCGGTCATCCCGTATGTGGTATTGTTTATGAAAAATACTGTGATATCTTCCCCTCTGTTTGCCGCGTGGATGATCTCAGCAGTGCCGATCGCGGCAAGGTCTCCATCTCCCTGATAGGAGAAGATAACCCTGTCGGGAAGTGTACGCTTCAGTCCTGTAGCGGCGGCCGGCGGCCTCCCGTGCGCAACTTCAAGAATGTCGAAGTTGAAATAGTCGTAGGCAAATACCGCGCATCCTACGGGTGCGATCCCTATCACCCGTTCTCTGATCCCTAATTCGTCTATGCACTCGGCAATGAGCCTGTGAATCAGGCTATGGCCGCAGCCCGGACAGTAACGGAAGGGTTCCTGCTTAAGACTTTCCGGTCTCTGAAATATTTTTTTCATGAACCTCCCTGAGAACACCTTCGAGAATTCCATGTTCACTCACTGTGCAAGAGGGGAAATGGAATAAACGCATGGTATTAATTGTAAAGTGTAGTCCCGGTATAATCAAGTCTGCCCTCTCAGGCTCAAGCCCCGTGACTTTTTTTCTCTCTCCCAGCGGTAGGGAAATGAGTCTTCTGCTCATCTCCTGCAGCCGTTCCAGGGGGATAGTGTGGAGATGGATTCTCTCCCCTGAATAGGAATCGAGTCCGAGGTCTATGGAGGCGAGGGTAGAGAATGTCCCTGCGGTCCCTATGAATTTTGTGTGCTGAGTTACTGCATTACCCATTTTCATGTGGAGTCCCTTGAGAAGAGAGAGGATCTCACTGTCCATATCACTGATATCCTCCTGTACGAGAGGGTCACTCCGGAGAAAACGTGCGTTGAGTTTTATCACGCCGACGGGAAGGCTTTGCATGAAGACAACCCTGTGATCACGGTATACGATGCATTCTGTACTTCCCCCGCCAATGTCAACGATAAATGCAGCATTCGGGGATTTAAATGCTGAGCCGGGAAAGGACGCAAGGAGTCCTTTCAATGTAAGTTTTGCCTCCTGTCTGCCTGTGATGACGTCTATCCTGATCCCGGTCTCTGCGAATGCTTTCCGGAGAAAAACACCGGCATTCGATGCTTCACGGAGGGCGCTCGTTGCGACAGCCCTGACCTGTTCAACATGATGTTCTGCAAGAATTGAAGAAAATTCGCCCAGGGCGGCCAGAGAATCTTCCATGTTCCGTTCCTGCAGGCTTCCCGTCTCATTGACTCCGTCGCCCATCCGGGTTATTCTTCTCCCGGTGTACACCTCGATGATTCTGTCCTCTCTGATCTCCGCTATCAGCATCCTGAACGTGTTTGATCCGACATCAAGAGAAGCAATGAGCGTCATTTATGTTATTATAGACCAGGCTACCGGCAAACACTATACGCAGAGATATCGTAATTGATTTTATGCCCTGTTCTATGGTATATATATAAGATTTCCCGCCCTCTGAAGAAGGGCTTATATTACTTGGCAAGGAGAAATTTTCTGATGAATATATATGAAAACATGGTTATTCTGAATGCAGCGCTCTCAGATGAAGAAGCCGATACTGCGGTGGCAAAGATCAAAGATCTTGTCACCGGTCAGGGCGGGGAAGTGCTGAAAGTCGATGTTTGGGGGAGGAAGAGGCTCGCCTATGAGATTAAAAAACAGAAAAAAGGCCTGTATATCCTGTTTTTTTACAAAGCGCCCTCTCAGACTATCAAAAAACTGGAGGAGCTTTTTAAGGTGACCGATTCGGTTCTGAAATATATGGTCCTAAAACTTGGGGCCAAACAGGTCAAGGATCTCGAAAAGACCGAACCTTCTCCGGAACACGGTACAGAACAAAAGAGCGAAGGGTAGATGTATAATAAGATCATACTGATAGGCAATCTTACAAAAGATCCGGAACTGCGGTATACCCCGCAGGGCACACCGGTAGCAGTTTTGAGACTCGCGGTAAACCACAGATACAAACAAGCGGACGATATGAAACAGGAAACGATGTTTATTGACAACGTTGTTTTCGGGAAGCAGGCGGAGACATGCAGCAAATACCTGAACAAGGGGAGTTCGGTGCTTGTTGAAGGAAGGCTGCAGGAGAGAAGATGGGAATCGAACGGACAACAGAAGAGCAAGTTTGAGGTTGTTGCACAGTCTGTCCGGTTTCTTTCGAAAAAGGGTGGTTCGCAGGAGTCCGGGTTCAGTAGTGATGACGACATCGGGCCGCCTGAGGAGACAACCGACCTTGAGCCATTTTAATGAGACGTTTTAATAGAGAATCCCGACAGGAGAAAGGAGTTGCCTTGCAACAGAGAAGATTCCAGAGAAGGAAGTTCTGCAGATTCTGTTCTGAAAAAGTAGAGTACATGGATTACAAGAATATCAAGATGCTCAGAAGCTATATCACCGAGAGAGGCAAGGTTTTCCCGAGAAGGATGACCGGCACCTGTGCAAAGCATCAGAGAGAACTCTCCGAGGCGATAAAAAGGGCGCGCAGCATAGCGCTTATTGCCTTTTCGGAAAAATAGGATATGAGGATCCCGAAGACATGGGTTCCTCTCCTCACAAAGAAAATCATAGAGAATCTCATTGCAAAGAACCTCATCAGCCCTGTGGTTCCTCCTGAAAAAGTTCTTTCTGAAGCTGAGGAATTAATCCTGCATGAGCTTACCGTAGAAGACAGGCTGAATGACGAGGTGCGGGAGCTGTTAAAAAGTCATACTTCAGAGATAGAAAGAGGCCGGCTTGATTACAGGAGGCTCTTTGATCTCACGAAACAAAAGCTCATAAAGGAAAGAAACCTCGTCTTATGATGCTCTCCGACGACAAGATTTCACACCTGTCCCATATACTGTTAAGGGGCCTCATGGAAAGAAAACTCGTCCAGGTTGAAGAAAACGAGGGAAAAGTAAGAACCGAGATCAAAAGGACGATCGTTTCCGAACTGAAAGTGGGAGAAGCGATAGACGAGGTCGTCAGAAAGAAACTCCAGTCATTTTCGAAAAAGATGGTTGAGGGAAGCCCCGAGTGGGAAATTCTGTACAAAAAGTTTTACAGGGAAGAGGAGATAAAAAAAGGCAGGGCTTCCGGATAAAGGACGCACTCCCTTTTGTTTTTCTCTTTTTCACCTATCTCGGCCTGCTCCTTGAATTTCCGACTGAAAAAACGGTTCTCTGGTTTTCCTTATGGACAGCGAATACCCTCCTCTGTAGTTTCTTTCACTTTTCCAGGAAGCCACGGCAGTATGCGCTTGAATTTCTTTTTTCTCTTGCCCTTCTGATTGCAGGGGCTGCGCAGGCATCCGGACTCCCGTGGCTGAAGATGCTCTATTTCCCTTTTTTCTTGCTCCTCCCCATTTGGTATGACCAGCGGGCTCTGTTTTCTTTGGTGGTCCTTGTCCCTTTCCTGGATTTGAACCTTTTCCTGAAAAATGGTATTGAGGTCCAGGAAGTGGCTTTTTTCTCATCCCTTGCCCTTACGACAGGTATAACGCAAATTCTTGTGAAGACAATAAAGAAGAAGGCGGGATATGAGCGAAACATCAACAGAGGCGCGGCAGGGAGTTTTGCTGAGACTGGCACAGAAATGTTTCCGGAAGAGACGGTCATCTCCCAGTATCTTGAATCGATGTTCAGACCGGATGAAGAAATACAGGAAGTCATCGGGATAACAAAAAACACTCTGGTCGCAGATTCGGTCCACCTCTTTCTGAATATCGAAGGGGGTCTCCGGTTGAGGGGTTCCAGCGAAGAGGCCGGCGGAATCATCCCGTCCCCAAAAGGTATAGTACCAGTCTCTTTCGAAGAGAAAAAACCGGCACTTTTCCTGGACATTGTTGAAAAGAAACGGGAAGTCGGATATCTGAAAAAGGAGAAGATTGCTTCTCTCCTTGCAGTGCCTGTGCTGGACGGGAATTTTGCATTCGGAGTTCTGGTTGCCGACAGCGGCCGGTTCCAGGCGTTCAACAGTGCTGACCAGGAAATACTTCAGACCTATGCAAACCAGATCGTGAGAATACTCCAGAGAGAGCGGGTGTATCGCCAGATACAGCGTTCGTTCTCGAATCTTAAGGTGTTGAACGAGGAGAGTGCGAAACTTCTCTCCTCACTGAAAATTGAAGTCATTGCCCGCAATCTGATAGAAGGTATTTACAAAATCGCACCATGTGCAATAGTGTTCTGCCTGTCAAGGGGAAGGGAGTTCGAGATCATCAGCCAGCAGGGACTTCCGTCCCAGGAGAAACAGTCGTTTGGTCTGAAAGGTACCCTCCTCGATATGGCGGTAAAAAATTCTGATCCGCTCTATATCTCTGATTTAAGATCGTATCGGTCACCGATACTTCCTTTTAAGACGGATGCCGCCGGCTCTCTCGTTATTTTGCCTATGCTTTACGAGAAAGAGGTGCTTGGCGTCCTCACGCTGATTTCGAAAGAAACGGCTGCGTTCAGCACCTCGCAAATAGAATTCATTCAACTCCTTGCCAATCAGGCATCAACCTCCATTACGAACGCAAAATTTCATGAAGAGCTTGAAAAACTGGCGATTACTGACGGTCTGACAGGTCTTTTCAACCACCGACATTTTCAGGAGAAACTTTCCCAGGAATTCAACCGTCTGGGGAGATTCTCTGGCCCGCTTTCACTGCTTCTCATTGATATCGATCATTTCAAGAAGGTCAACGATACCTATGGACATCCGGCAGGAGATGCAGTACTGAAAAAGGTTGCCGGGATTATCAGAAAAACGATACGGAATATTGACGTCCCTGCGCGGTATGGCGGTGAGGAGTTTGCTTTAATCCTCCCTGGCACAGATTCTTCGGGAGCGATGAATATGGCTGAAAGACTGCGCAAGGCGATAATGGGCGCAAGTTTCTCCTCAGAGAAGGAGAAATTTACGATAACGGTCAGTACAGGCATTTCGACGAATGCTCAGGGTGGTACAGAGGTAAAGAACAAGGAGCAGCTTATTGAGCGCGCGGATAAAGCGCTCTATGAAGCGAAGAGAACGGGAAGGAACAACAGTGTGCTCTGGGATGAGAGGCTGGAACGACCCGGTGGATCGTAAGTGGCTTACAAGGCCATGAGAACCATTATCATCTGGCGGCCTTCCATTTTCGGCGGTATTTCGACTTTTGCAATATCCTTTAGATCCAGCGACAGCTTGTTCAGCAGGTCCGCACCCAGTTCCTGACGGTTCAGTTCCCGCCCTCTGAAGCGGATTGTCACTTTGACCTTATCACCATGTTCGATAAAACTCCGCACATTCCTCTTCTTGAACTCATAATCGTGGGTGCCGATTAACGGGCGCATCCTGATGTTTTTGAGGGTGAGCGTCGCCTGCTTTTTCTTTGACTTCTGGAGTTTTTTGTTCTTATCGAATTTGAACTTCTGGTAGTCCATGATCTTGCAGACCGGTGGGTCGGCATCCGGGCTGATTTCTACAAGATCCAGTTCCTGTTCCTCGGCCATCTTTAGCGCCGTCTCAATGTCCATGACGCCTATTTGTCCTTCATCGCCAACGACCCGAATCTGTTTGGCTTTAATCAGCCGAATCTGTTTGTTTACGCGTGTTTTATCAACAACCCTTACTGGAAATGCTTTTCGTCGATTAACTATTGTCTTTTTCTCCTTTTTCCTTCGAAATTCCTTGAGGATGAGAACTATATTTTATGGTGATCTTATAATCAATACGTGCATGCTGGGAGGGACGGTCGCTGATTTTTCCCTTGCAGGAAAGTTCTCCCTTTCCCGATTTTTCATGTTTTTTAACCATATGGGTAATCACTGAGGTGAGATCAAACCCGCCATCAACACAGTCTTTGATCATGCAATCCATGTTGAAATATGCGTGGCGCGAGGGCCAGAAATTGACAGTACGGAGCATGGAAGCCTGTTTACATCCCTTCATATAATATGTCATCTCGATTTTTATATCTGTTACATCAGGAAAGCATTCAGAAACCAAACCCGATTCAAGTCTGTGCTGTTTGTTCAGTTCCATTTTTTCCAGATAATTCTGCTTGTGTGCCATTGTACCTCAAAAGTAGAGCAGTCCCCTGATGGGCAGGGGACTGCTCCGGTCAGTTAATTTTTGATTACGTTGATTGCTTTGAGACCTTTTGGGCCATTTTCGGTATCAAAGGTGACAGAATCACCCTCGGCGAGGGATTTAAATCCGCTACCCTGGATGGAAGAATGGTGGACAAATACATCACTGCCGTCTTCACTTGTGATAAAGCCGAAACCCTTGGAATCATTAAACCACTTCACTGTTCCTTTCGCCATCTTGGACCTCCTTGTTCGAAAATTCAAATCTCAGAATAACCATTAAAAAAAGCCACAAAGCTAAAAGTCTTTGTGGCTTTAGTCTACAAAAACTTCTGAAACTCTGGCGTTTATCTTGACATATGTTGTCGCAGAAGTCAATACATATGCGCATTTATATCTATTTATCAAAAGGTTGAGAGAGGTATGCTCTTGTGCATAAAATAGGTCGGTTCATTGGAGCCAAAGCCTCACTATTATTTTGGCCTTAAAAAACCGCTATCCGGGCACTCTTGACACGTCGATCAGTTAATTGTTAAATTATTAGCACTTGACCATTGAGAGTGCTAAACATGCAGAATTTAAGCGAACGCAATAAAAAAATCCTCTATGCAATCGTGCAGAGTTACATAAATAATTTCGACCCCGTAGGGTCGAGAGTTGTAACCAAGCGCTATTCACTGGGCTTCTCTCCCGCTACGATACGGAATATCATGGCTGATCTTGAAGAAATGGGCTTTCTCGTGCAGCCCCACACCTCGGCGGGAAGAGTCCCTACCGATCTCGGATACCGGTTCTACGTCGATTCTCTCGCGGACGAAAGCGTTCATGAGTCAAACATGGAAGTCCTGCATGACCTTTACAGAAAACTCGAAGCATTAAGGAATAATATCGATATGTTTCTTGGCGAGGCTACAAAAAGCATGTCGATGTTATCCCATTATCTTGGCGTAGCCATGTCTCCGGCTTCTGATCTCACCACGCTGAAAAAAATTGATCTCCTGAAATATACCGCGGGGAAAATAGCCGCCGTGCTCTTTACCGATGAAGGCCTGATCAAGAACAGGGTCATCACGATAGACGCGGATCTCTCACAGAAAGACCTTGCCAGAATTGCCGGATACCTGAATTCCGAATTTGCCGGATATCCCCTGGATGAGATACGCATGAAGGTGCTGAGGCAGATGTCGAGAGATAAGGTGAGATGCGACCATCTCCTCTCCAGGGCTATGCAGATCTGCCGGGATGCCCTCTCATTCCCTTATGGCGATCTCTTTGTCGCGGGGCTTTCCGGGGTGCTCGATCTTCCCGATTTTCATGACTTGAAAAAAATCAGGGAATTATCACGGGCCATCGAGGACAAACACATGATTATAAAACTGCTCGATGAGCTATCCGAATCTGAAGGAGTACAGGTCATCATAGGGTCTGAGAATGCCTCGGATGAAATGAAGCGGTTCAGTGTTGTTGCGTCTGCATGCCGGCAGGGTGACCGGCCGGTCGGTGTTGTCGGCATTATCGGTCCGACCCGTATGAACTATGCGAGGGCGATATACATTGTGGAAAACACTGCAAAATTCATCACTCAAATGCTTGAAGGAAGGTGATCCATTTGCAGGAGTACGAAACAAACGAAACAAAGGAAAGAGAGATACAGGAGGCAGCAGAACCTGCTACTGGTACTGGTGAGATATCCCCTGAAGACGGGGGAGATGAGCAGGATCGCAGTGCTGCCGAACTGCAAGACATGAACAATAAATATCTGCGGCTTTATGCCGAATTCGAAAATTATAAAAAGCGGGTTACGAAGGATAAAGAAGAACTTATTAAATACGGAAATGAGGGTCTCCTCTATGACCTTCTGCCCGTGGTCGACAGTCTGGAGATGGCGTTACAGCATGCAGCAGACGATGTATCTTCAGGTCTGGTACAAGGAGTAGAGTTAACGCTCAAGGAGATGAGGAAATCACTCGAGAAATATGGCCTCATCCCGATTGAGGCGGAGGGGAAACCCTTTGATCCCGCGGTGCATCATGCGATGGCGCATCTTGAACGGGATGATGTTGAGGAAAATATTGTGGTAGAGGAGTACAGGAAAGGATATATGTTCAGGGATAAGGTGCTGCGCGCATCTCTCGTTGCAGTCTCTAAGAAGAACGAAGGATCAAAACAGGTAAACGGGGCGAATGAGAGAAACAATATGACAGAGGAGGAATCATAAAATGGGGAAAGCAGTTGGTATAGATCTTGGAACTACGAATTCAGTAGTTGCCGTAGTTCAGGGCGGTGATCCCGTTGTTATCCCGAATCAGGAAGGATCCAGGACAACGCCATCTGTTGTTGCAATCACTGAAAAAGGGGAAAGACTTGTTGGACAGATAGCAAAGAGACAGGCGATCACAAACCCCGAAAATACGATATTTTCCATAAAAAGGCTGATGGGAAGAAAGTTCAATGCACCGGAAGTGGAGCACGCGATGAAGAGATTGCCCTACAAGATTCTCGATGCCCCGAATGCCGATGCACATGTGGAAATACGGGGCAAACGCTACTCGCCCCCTGAGATATCCGCAATGATCCTGCAGAAACTGAAGCAGGCGGCAGAGGATTACCTTGGCGAACCGGTAACAGAAGCCGTCATTACGGTCCCTGCATATTTTGACGACAGTCAAAGGCAGGCCACGAAAGACGCAGGCAGAATCGCCGGACTTAATGTCCTGAGGATTATCAATGAGCCGACCGCAGCAGCGCTTGCCTATGGTATGGACAAGAAAAAGGAAGAAAAAATCGGAGTATATGATCTCGGCGGTGGTACGTTTGATATCTCAATCCTTGAGATTGGAGAAGGCGTCATCGAAGTCAGGTCGACAAACGGAAATACCTATCTGGGCGGCGACGATTTTGACCTAAGGATTATGGACTGGATGGTGGAGGAATTCAAGAAAGACCAGGGTATAGACCTCAAGAATGACAAAATGGCGTTGCAAAGGTTGAAGGAAGCTGCGGAAAAGGCAAAAGTGGAGCTTTCGACCGCAAACGAAACCGAGATAAACCTCCCGTTTGTGACGGCCGATGCGACGGGCCCCAAACATCTTCTTATGAAACTCGCAAGATCAAAAATGGAGCAACTCGTTGG
This sequence comes from Thermodesulfovibrionales bacterium, assembly GCA_031082155.1. Lineage (GTDB taxonomy): Bacteria > Nitrospirota > Thermodesulfovibrionia > Thermodesulfovibrionales > SM23-35 > JAKLQR01. The sequence continues at coordinate 31,505 of JAVHLL010000001.1, forward strand.
AGACCTGGTTGAGGGGACCATCGGACCGTGCAAAAATGCATTGGACGATGCAGGACTTTCAGCCTCGAATATAGATGAAATCCTGCTTGTTGGCGGGCAGACACGCACGCCCAAGGTTCAGCAGGTGGTGCAGAACTTCTTCGGAAGGGAGCCGAATAAAACGGTGAACCCCGACGAGGTAGTCGCTGTCGGCGCTGCTATCCAGGCGGCGGTTCTCAAGGGTGATGTGAAAGAGGTCCTCCTGCTGGACGTTACTCCGCTTTCGCTGGGTATAGAGACGCTCGGAGGAATATTCACCAAGATCATCGAGAGAAATACTACCATCCCGACCAAGAAGAGTCAGATATTCTCGACGGCCACAGACAGTCAGCCAGCCGTATCCATCAAAGTGTTCCAGGGCGAACGGGAGATGGCGGCAGATAACAAGATCCTCGGCAATTTTGAACTCATTGGCATTCCACCGGCGCCGAGAGGAGTGCCCCAGGTCGAAGTGACTTTCGATATCGATGCGAATGGCATTCTCCATGTTTCCGCAAAAGACTTGGGTACGGGAAAAGAACAATCTATCCGGATAACCGCCTCAAGCGGTCTGTCAGAAGAAGAGATCAAGAATATGGTGCGGGACGCAGAATCCCATGGCGAAGACGACAAGACAAAGAAACAACTTGCCGAGGCACGGAATGAAGCGGACAACCTCGTATATACTGTCGAAAAATCCCTAAAGGAATACGGCGACAAAGTGAGCGAAGGCGAGAAGAAAGAGATCGAAGAAGCGGTTGAGCGATGCCGGAAGGCAAAAGATACAGCCACTACCGCATCGGAGATCAAATCCGCGACAGAAGCGCTTACGGCAAAATCTCACAAGCTCGCAGAACATCTCTACAAAGGCGCCGGAGCACAGGCAGGCGAAGGTCAGGCAGGTCCATCAGCCGAAGGACAGGGGCAGGAAGGTGCGAAGGGACCTGAAGAAGAGGTTGTTGAGGCAGAATTTGAAGATGTTGATAAAGATAAAAAATAACAAACACTTTCACGGTATGATATAGGATCAGTGCTTGAAAGCGCGCACCTGAAAAGTCCTCCTCGAAATGAGGGGGACTTTTTATGAGGAGCAGATGACTCTGGTGAAAGGACTTTTCCGCCGGGAGATAAATTTCTTGAGTTTTATAGAATAGGGAGAGCATGAAAGACTATTACGAAACAATCGGGGTGGCCCGCGACGCGTCAGAAGTTGATATCAAGAAAGCGTTCAGACAGCTAGCCATGAAATACCATCCTGACAGGAATCCGGATAATAAGGAGTCCGAGGAAAAGTTCAAGGAAATAAATGAAGCATATTCCTGTCTGATCGATCCTGAAAAAAGAGCGAACTACGACAGGTTCGGCACGGCGGAAGGCATGGGCGCCGGTCATAGCCCGTTTGGAACAGGATTCGGGGATGTGTTCGAAGATATCTTTGGAGACTTTTTTGGGACCTTTACCGGTAACCGGAGGCCAAGACCGGCCAAGGGAAATGACCTGCGGTATGATCTCGATATCACGCTCATGGAGGCTGCCCTTGGTACTGAGAAGACCCTGGAGATACCACGGTGGGAAGGCTGTTTTGAATGCAGGGGCTCCGGTTCGGCGCCAGGCAAGGCGCCGGTTGCCTGTCAGAATTGCAAGGGAGCGGGACAGGTCCGGATGCAGCAGGGGTTCTTCACCATCTCGAGGACGTGCGAAAAATGTGGCGGGGCAGGGAAGGTTATCACTGACCCTTGCAAAGAGTGTAACGGCCAGGGCAGAGTAAGGAAATACAAGAGCATCAGCATAAAAATCCCGGCAGGGGTCGACACCGGTTCACGGCTGAGAATGTCCAATGAAGGGGAGATGGGGCTCTATGGAGGTCCGCGGGGAGATCTCTACATCATCCTCAATGTCGAAGAGCATTCATTCTTCAAGCGGGATGGCAATGATCTGTTCTGTGAGGTACCGATATCGTTCCCTCAGGCTGCGCTTGGAGCAGAAATCGAGGTGCCTACTCTGGACGGGACAGCAAAGATTAAAGTATCACCGAGCACACCTTCAGGAAGGATGTTCCATCTGAAAGGGAAGGGAATACAGAGACTTGGCGCTCATGGCAAGGGTGACCAAATTGTGAGAATCTATATAGATGTGCCCAAAAAACTCACGCTGAGACAGAAGGAGCTCCTTGAGGAATTTGCTCAAATAAACGGGGACGAGGTAAGCAAGTCTTTTAAAGAGAAGATCAAGGGCCTCTTTACCGGTGCAGAGAAATAATTATCCCTTACTATTTGTAAAGTCCGGGATAAAACCGCAAGGTTACCGCATACGCTGCGCTGAGACTCATCTCCGACTTCTGAAAAAATGAGAAGAAAGGGATAACGGATATGCCGAGGATCTATCTCCCGGTGAAGAACAGGGAAGAGCATACCATTACGATCACCGGCGAGAAAGCGCATTATCTCATTACTGTCCTGAGATGCCGGAAGGGAGATGAAATTATTATTTTTGACGGATCGGGACACTGTTATAAGACGCGGATAGAGGGGATTGAGAGAAAAGTGGTTCTCGCAGAAGTGACTGAACAGTTCCCGTGCGGGAACGAACCGAGTGTCCGTATTACTCTTGTTGTGGGTCTCCTGAAAGGCGAGAAAATGGATATGGTAATACAGAAAGCCACAGAACTCGGCGTGTACGAAATCATCCCCGTTGTGAATGAGAGAAGCCAGATCAGGGAGACGAGGAAAATTTCCCGGTGGAAGAAAATAGCGGAAGAAGCATCGCGACAATCAGGGAGAAGCATTGTTCCTGAGGTGCGCGAAGCAGTGCAGTTTATCGACCTTCTCAAGGGTCGGGGGGCAAGGGTTCAGGGGCAAGGGTTCCTGTTCTATGAAGGAAAAGGGGCCAAATTTTCAGAAGCAGTCGCTTCCCTTCCCCGCCGTCCTTCATGTCTCTTCATTATGGTTGGCCCTGAAGGCGGTTTCACTCAGGAAGAAATCACGCTTGCACAAGCACAGGGCGCCATTCTTACCACTCTCGGGAAAAGGATCCTCAGGGCTGAGACTGCATCGCTTGCCGCTCTCTCAATAGTACAATTTCAGTTTGGAGGAATGGACTAACCCGGTTCGCCAAAGGTTACGCATCCTCAGGATAAAGCGTCTGCCTCCCTGATATCGGCAATTCTTTCGACTGGTATTACCATCCAGCCCATTTCTCCCTCGAGGTGTACCTCTTCTTCCCCGACTTCGACGAGTTTTCCTGTGTAAGTGATACCGTCCTCTGTCTCTACGATCACGATTTTTCCTGCAAGGTCAAAATCCACAAAACCTCCCGGATGGGTAACATTATACCGGGGGTGCAGCTGCTTGAGCAACAGGAAAAAATACAATCCCCTCCTCCGGTAGGGTTGACTATTTCCCCAGAAGGTGTATAGTGAAAATATTAGAAAAAAGAGAGTGATGAAAAGGGGGGAAGCTGTATGATGGAAATACTCAACCGTGGAGAAGGCGAGGCAGGCAACGCGTGCATTTCGCACGGACGTCTGCTGATCGTTGATGACGAAATCGATACCCTGAGACCTCTCTGCGAGATTCTTGAAGAATGGGGGTATCAGGTCCTGCATGCCACATCGGGCAAAAATGCGCTGGAGATTTTGGAGACTGAGGAAGTTGATTTGTTAGTGACTGACCTTTCAATGCCTGAAATGAACGGTATCGAGCTTCTCAGAACAGCTTGTGAGCGAGACAGAGATCTCGTGTGTATCATAATCACTGCCTACGGGACTATTCAGAGAGCTGTTGACGCAATGAGTGCAGGAGCCTTTGATTTTGTCCTGAAACCGTTCGATTTTAAAATGTTAAGATCGAAAATTTCCCGCGCAGTAGAAATGCGGAAACTGCGAGATTCAGAAGCAATTTACCGGTCAATAGTCGAGAATTTTCAGAGTGAACTGATCTGTCGTTTTCTTCCTGATGGAACCTTGAATTTTGTGAATCAGGCTTTCTCCCGTTCCCTCGCGAAGAGGAAGCAGGATATCGTCGGGAGTACCTATCTGTCCTTCCTGTGTGAAGAAGACAGGGATAGAATCATAGGGGTAATAGCTTCCCTTGATCCGGATAATCCTGTTGTAAGGCTTGAGTATCGCGTCAAAGCCCCGTTCGGTGAAATACGCTGGCAGAGATGGACATTTACCGCTATTCTTGATGGAAACAATCAGGTGGCGGTAATCCAGGCAATCGGGTCTGATATCCATGACCTGAAAATAGCCGAAGAGCAGCTTACAAAAAAAGAGAATGAACTAAGGAAAAAGATGAAGGACCTTGAGGATTTTTATCAAACAGCAGTCAGCAGAGAGTTAAGAATGAAAGAACTCAAAGAGGAGATCAAAGAACTGCAGAGAGAATTAGAGAGACAAAAAAATAAATGAGCGCCGTTTGAGCCTGCCTGAAATTTCCCGCGGTTTCTCCTTTTTCATTCCACTCAATGACTGATCGCCGGTTCCTTCATGGGCTTGTTTCCGGTAGGGATGCTGTGGTATTCTTAGTATGAGAAAAAGAGAGAACAGTCTTTAAAGAGCAGCATCCTAAGGAGGAGAACAAGCAATGTCGTCGAGAAAAATCTATGTGGGGAACCTGCCTTATTCTGCAAAAGAGGAAGACATAAGAGAGGTATTTGAGAAGATCGGGGAGGTTCAGTCGGTAAGGGTTCTTATCGATTCAGCCACTGGACGTTCACGTGGGTTCGGGTTTGTAGAGATGGCTTCGGATGGGGACACAGACAGGGCAATTCAGGATCTCACCGGGGCGGTACTTATGGAGAGGACGCTTACTATAAGCGAGGCACGGCCACAGGAAGCGAGAGGAAAGACTGACATGTGGCGGAAACAAGGGGGGTCCTTCGACAGAGGAGGGAAGGGTTCAGGTAGTTGGAGGTAAAGGTAAGCGAAAACGGCCTTGAAAAAGCATTAAGGATCCTAAAAAAGAATCTGCAGAAGGATGGTCTCATGGGAGAATTAAAGAGGCGCCGTTATTATGATAAACCCTCGACCCGTCTCAAGAACAAAAAAAGGGAGGCGCAGAAGAGGAGAGCCAAGAGTGCCGGGCCCAGCGGCATCCAGGACCGGAGGCCCTGAGAAATCACTTCTTATCATAAAAGGGGAAAACAATGAAACGTGCAGGTGCATATAAAAGTGAAAAGCGGAAAAAAGAACTACAGCGGAAGAAGCAGCAGGACGAGAAAAGGTTGAAACGAATTAAGAAGACCCATGAAAAAGACGAAGAGGAAAATCAGTCCGAAACAGCAGAAACTCCGCAAGGGGAAGAAGACAGTATAACAACAAGTGACGGACAAAACTGAGAATATTTCTCATGCCCGGCTCTTGTGAATTGTTCCTTGCCTTGCGTTCCGTTTAGTGACGCTTCGATACATTATCTGCCTTATTAAAAACATTTTATAGTGTGCTAAGCCTGCCAGCAATTTTGTGAATAAGAAAAGTGGGTGCAATAAAAAAGCCCCCGCACCACGGGGGCTTTTTTATTGATCTTATTCTGCAGCGCTTTTAGATATCGTAATACAGGAAGAACTCATACGGATGCGGTCTGAGCCTCAGGGCGTCGACTTCTCTTGTCCTCTTGTAGTGCAGCCACATCTCGATAACATCCTCGGTGAATACGTCGCCTTTTTTGAGGAAACTGTGGTCTCTCTCAAGGCAGTCAAGCGCATCTTCAAGCGAACCGGGAAGGTTCGGTACCTTTGCGAGTTCCTCGGGCCTGAGGTCATAGATGTCCTTGTCGAGCGGTTCTCCCGGATCGATTTTGTTCTCGATGCCGTCGAGACCCGCCATGAGCATTGCAGAGAACGCGAGGTACGGGTTGCATGACGGATCGGGGAACCTTACCTCTACCCTTTTCGCCTTCGGACTTGAAGAGTACATGGGGATTCTTATCGCAGCAGATCTGTTCCTGCTGGAGTATGCGAGATTGATCGGAGCCTCATACCCGGGCACGAGCCTCTTGTAGGAATTTGTTGTCGGTGCGACAAATGCAGCGAGCGCAGCAGCATGTTTCAGAATTCCACCGATATAGTAGAGCGCAAGGTCCGAGATTCCTGCGTAGCCGTTCCCCGCAAACAAGGGTTTGCCGTTTTTCCAGAGGCTCTGGTGTGTATGCATGCCTGAGCCGTTGTCGGCGAAGAGGGGCTTAGGCATCATTGTCACGGTTTTCCCATGCCTCAACGCAACATTCTTGATGATATATTTATACATCATCAGTTTGTCTGCCATATTCACAATTGGAGAGAATCTCATGTCTATCTCCGCCTGTCCGCCCGTAGCGACTTCATGGTGTTGCGCTTCTACTTCTATCCCTGCCTTTTCCAGTTCAAGCACCATCTCGGTACGGATATCCTGCTGCTTATCCATCGGCGGGACAGGGAAATATCCTTCTTTGTGCCTTGGTTTATACCCGAGGTTCGGACTCTCTTCTCTCCCCGAATTCCATATGCCTTCGACAGAATCTACGAAGTGATACCCGCTGTTTGCGGTATAATCAAACCGCACATCATCGAAGATAAAAAACTCTGCCTCTGGGCCGAAGAACGCGGTATCCGCAACCTTGGTTGATTTCATGTATGCTTCAGCCTTCTGTGTTATGTAACGCGGGTCTCTCGAATACGGTTCTTTTGTGATCGGATCGACAATATTGCAGATCAGACTGAGGGTAGGGTGCTGGGTGAAAGGATCCATCACGGCGGTAGACGGATCAGGTATTACAAGCATATCGCTCATATGAATAGCCTGCCATCCCCGGATAGAAGACCCGTCAAAGCCCAGTCCGTCTTCGAACAGGCCTTCCGAGAGTTCTTTGGACGGGACGGAGAAGTGCTGCCAGAGTCCCGGAAAATCCATAAACTTCAGATCGACCATCACGACTTTGTTCTTCTTGGCAAATTCCATTACTTCCTTTGGTTTCATTGTGCTGCCTCCTTTTATTCTGTGTGATAAAAAATAAGCTTGTCAGTCTCAGACAATCACTTTATCTGCCTCCGTCCCCTTTTTCCCGGGGGGAAGCAAGGGCATTGCATACCGTTCGTTTTTCACCTCCGGTATTATAACGAATATCCGGTTTCCCCGTGCTGCGATATATCAAGCCCGGTCACCTCCGCTTCTTCGTTAACGCGCAGTCCGATCACTTTATCAATGCCTTTCAGCAGGACAACGGTGACGGCAAACGAATAGACTGCGGTCACGAGTATGGCAATCAACTGCGTTTTGACCAGCGCAAAATTACCGAAAAATAACCCGTTGCCTCCTGCCGGGTTGATAACACTCTGTGCGAAAAGGCCGGTCGCGAAACTGCCGAGCACCCCGCCTACTCCGTGCACGCCGAACGCATCGAGTGAATCGTCATAGCCAAGCCTGCTTTTCATATTCAGGGATGCGTAACACACCGCTCCCGCTACCAGTCCGATGACCAATGATGACATGGGGCTTACAAAACCCGCGGCAGGCGTGATCGTTGCAAGTCCGGCAATCGAGCCGGTGGCTGCGCCGAAGGTGGTTGGCTTCCCCCTGTGCAGCCATTCGATGCATACCCATGCGAGTGTAGCGGCAACCGCGGACGTATGGGTTGCGACAAAGGCCATTGTGCTTAATGTCCCTGCAGACAGCGCGCTCCCGGCGTTGAATCCGAACCATCCGAACCAGAGGAGCCCTGTCCCCAGCACCGTCATGGGGAGATTATGGGGATACATAGCTTCCTGCAAATACCCTTTCCTCTTGCCGATAATCAACGCTGCTGCGAGTGCCGAGATGCCTGATATCAGATGCACTACGATACCGCCTGCGAAATCCAGCGCACCCATTTCCTTCAGCCACCCTCCTGTACCCCATACCCAATGTGCTACCGGGTCATATACGAGTGTTGACCACAACAGGGTAAAAACAAAGAATGCGGAAAATTTCATCCGTTCCGCAAAGGCGCCGGTGATGAGCGCCGGTGTGATGACCGCAAACATTGCCTGGTACATCATAAACGCGATATGCGGTACGGTCGCAGCGTAATCAGGGTTGGGTTCTACCCCAACGCCGTTCAATCCTATCCAGTCGAGGCTTCCGATGACGCCGTGTATATCAGGGCCAAAGGAAAGGCTGTAGCCGATAAGGATCCATTGCACGCTGATAATTGCGATCGCGACAAAACTCTGCATGATCGTGCCAAGCACATTTTTCCCCCTGACCATACCTCCGTAGAACAGTGCAAGCCCTGGGGTCATGAGCATGACGAGCGCGGTGGATACCAGTATCCATGCGGTGTCTCCTGTATCAATCTTCGGTGTAGCTGTTGTATCAATTCCGGCCTGGACAAGCTGATCTCCACCGAATACGCTTCCGGCTGCGCCCAGCATGACGAGCATCAAGAGAATACCAACAAATCCTTTCATACTTCCTCCTTGACGTATAGGTGGTTTTTCCTCATGGCACTTCTCTATCCACGAATCATGCCAAGCTTATAACTTAATGATTAATATAGGAAAAAAACAAAATACCGATTTGAACGCGGGAATATACTACAATATTGTCGGTACGGGACCGGGAGTTTTGAGAGCGGCATAGTTATTTTCCCTTATTTTTCAATATCCGGCGCGGATTAGGGCATGTCAAAGAGCATTCCTACAAATTTGTATGAATAACAAATTTGTAGGATAACCAAAAGCATCAATGAGAACTAAGAGAAACGACCCGGAAAGTCCAGATTAAATCGCTTCCTCCCCTTTTTCTCCTGTTCTTATCCTGATCACGTCTTCGAGCGAGTAGAGGAAAATCTTTCCGTCACCGATATTTCCCGTGTTCGCCTTCTCAACGATTGTCGATATGACTTTGTCTTTCATAGCATCGGGGATTACCACCTCCAGCTTGATCTTCGGAATAAAATTCACCTCATACTCCGTTCCGCGGTAGACTTCCACGTGTCCTTTCTGTCTTCCAAACCCCTTGACCTCACTGACGGTCAAGCCGTGAATCCCGATGCTGTTCAGAGCATCTTTGACCTCATCAAGCTTGAAGGGTTTTATGATTGCTTCAACTTTTTTCATGTTTCCTCCTTATTCTCTAAAAAGTTATTCGTCAATAGTCACCAGTCATGAGAATCAATGACTAATGACTATTGACTATTTTTACAGACTGTATGCTTTTTCACCATGCTGGCTTTCGTCGAGCCCGGTGATCTCATGCTCAGCTTCAACTCTCACCCCGAGCACCGCCCGGGCGATCGCAAAGATAATCAGGGTCATCACCCCACTGTATACGATTGTTATGCCCACTGCGATCAGCTGTGTGATCAACTGACCGGGGTTCCCGTAGAGGAGACCGGTACCGGCTTCGTTGATTGCAGGGTCTGCAAACACGCCGGTCAGTATGGCGCCGAGGATACCGCCGACACCATGGATGCCAAAGGCGTCGAGAGCGTCGTCATATCCGAGTTTCGGCTTAATGCTCGCAACTGCAAAGTAGGGCACGATACCTGCGAGGATACCGATTATTATCGCGCCTTGAATATTCACGAACCCTGCAGCAGGGGTTATTGCAACAAGACCTGCTATTGCACCGGAAGCAAGACCAAGCACCGTGGGTTTCTTCGTGTGTAACCATTCCGTGAACATCCATGACATTGCTGCGAGCGCAGTTGCGGTGTTAGTGTTGAGAAAAGCTACTCCAGCAAGTCCGTTCGCGGCAACGGCGGAGCCGGCGTTAAACCCGAACCAGCCGAACCACAGGAGCCCGGCGCCGGTGATAACAAGGGTCAGATTGCTCGGCTTGAGTGAAGCTTCGCGTCTCTTCCCGAGAACCAGGGCGCCGACGAGCGCTGCAATCCCTGCGTTTACGTGTACCACGGTGCCGCCTGCAAAATCGAGTGCCCCAAGTTTTGCAAGAAACCCGCCGCCCCATACCCAATGGGCTACAGGCACATACACAACTGTCATCCAGAGTATCGAGAAGAAGACCCAGGCGGAGAATTTCATTCTTTCAATGTATGCGCCGCTTGCAAGCGCAACCGTTATGGCTGCAAATGTCATTTGATATACTATAAAAACATATTCAGGTATAGTCATCGAAAGGCTTTTGACGGTTACGCCGGACAGGAAGAGTTTCTCAGCGCTCCCAATGAATCCTCCAATGTCCGAACCGAAAGTGAACGTGTACCCGTAAGCAATCCACAGGAAACTTACGATGCAATACGTTACAAAAGACATTGCCATGGTATTGAGTGTGTCTTTCCTTTTCGCAAGACCGCCGTAAAACAACGCGAGCCCCGGCAGTGTCATCAGCATTACGAGCGCGGTAGCAACAATCATCCAGGCGGTATCGCCTGTGTCGAGCTTGGGAGCAGGAGTCTCCTCCAATACCGGAACCGCTTCATCCGCAGGGGCTGGCTGAGCAGGCAAAGCCTGCTCAGCTGCTGGAAGGGAAGGAGGGTTAGCCTGCTCTTCAGCAAAAGCCCATCCGCTTAAAAGCATGAGTGCTAAAATCGTGAATATAACAATATTTTTCATTCGTTACCTCCGTTAAAAGCTCAGTGCCAGGTTGACACCGCCGTAGAAAATATCCTTGTCACCATCATCACTGATGTTTTTTATTGCCTCTTTTGCGTCACTGCTCAAGGGGAACGAGTATGCGATCTTCGGTGTTACGGTTACTGCCTTCCATACAGGGATAGTCATTGAGGAAGTGATTTCACCATTGTAGAAGTTGTTGAAATCATCACCATTTTTGTCATATCCCATAACCTTGTTTTTGATGTTATAGCTCACCGATGCTCCCAGGTCCAGTGACATTTCTTTTATGACCTCGAAAGAATGTCCGACTGAAACAACCACAAAGGCCCCCTGTCCTTCATCATAATCGTAGTAGATTGTGAGTGTCGGGCTGAGTAGAGTATCATAGCCTGCAGAGACAAAGAGTTCCTGTGTGTCATTCGCACTGTCCAGGGCATAATAAATATATCCGGCGGTAAGGGTGAGCTTGTCGATCGAGCGGGTATAGGTCAGGGTTACGTCCGTCTCTGTCATTTCGCCATGTCCGGTATCGCCGCTGGTTGCCTCGGGTCTGTCAGAGTCATAGCTTGCCCATATATTTGCTCCAAACACTCCATAGGCGATGCCTACGGATGGCTGGACTACCCAGCTGTTGCTTAACTTCTGTCCTCTCCATACATAGTTGCTCATGACATCTGCCGAAACAGTTCCCTCGGCCTTGATGTCTTCTGCATAGAGACTTCCTGCTGCCATTGCTGTGATGATCATTGCGAGAACCAAAATTCTTATACTCTTCATTTTTTCCTCCTAAAAATTATTTTTGAAGGTAATTCTTCGTATTGTGCTTCATTTCATCCTTGGTGGTTCTTTTTACTGATTACTGTTTTTCATCCTCCTTCCTGATGTCGTATTTTTTTATCTTGTACCCAATCATCCTTTCCGTTATGTCCAGCTTTTTTGCAGCCCTTGCCATTATCCAGTTACATGCTCTCATTGCATTGAGTATCTCTTCTTTCTCGATCTCTCTCACTTTTTCCCTTAGCGATCCCATCATCCCACCTGTTCTCTGTATATCGAAAACCGTGCCAGTTTTTAACTTATTGATTTAAAGAGATAAATATTATTTATTTATACTACAAATTTGTATGATGCTACAATCTTGTAGTACAAAATAGTGGTACAGCAGTTTCGCGGACGAGAGGAGGGAAAGCCGGAATTTTATGAGCAAATCAAGTTCTTGAAACAATTGATGACAGCAACAAAATGCCTCAGCAGTCCCTGCTTGTCGGTTCTTCTAGGATGGTATATTGGCTCTGGGTTCTGTACGCAAGTCTCAGCAAGATCCATTATCCTGCAGAATTCACTGGAAGTATTGCAGCTTATCAGATAATCCCCTAGTGGGCTGTAAATTTTATGGCAGTTTTTATTCCCAGCCCTGAGCTCATTATCGGTTTAAATCAAACCTGCAGATCTATAGATAGTGAAAAGGTCTTCTTCCAAAAGCCTGAATATTTCTCACTCCCGCCCTTTCGGGATTGATTCCAGTAGCTCCCAGCGCTCATATGCTGCGGGGATCTCTTTATCGAGTTCTGCCATCCTCGCCGTAACTGTCGGGATACTTCTTCCTTCCTGCCTGTAGAAATCGGGGTCCGCAAGTGTCTCATAAAGGCCCGCCCGCTCGGCTTCCATGGACTCGATGAGCGCAGGCAGCGCTGCGATTTCCTTTTTTTCCCTGAATGTCAGGGTGCGAAGCCGCTCCTGCTGAGGCCGGGACTTTCCGGGCTTCTCCTTCTTTTTTACCTTTTCTGTCTCTCCCGGGGATGAAATACTGCGCTGTCGAAGCCAGTCATCATACCCTCCCACATATTCTACAAGCCTTCCATCGCCTTCAAATACTATTGTGCTGGTGACGATGTTATTAAGAAACTCTCTGTCGTGGCTCACCAGGAGAACAGTGCCCTGGTATTCCATCAGCATCTCTTCCAGGAGCTCCAGGGTATCGGCGTCTAAATCGTTCGTTGGTTCATCCAGTACCAGCACATTCGAAGGCTTCGTAAAAAGCTTTGCTAAAAGCGCGCGGTTTCTCTCTCCGCCGGAAAGGACCTTTACCGGCAACCGCGATCTTTCAGGAGGGAAAAGGAAATCCGCAAGGTAGCCGATTATGTGCCTCGTCCTTCCGTTGACCGTCACGCTGTCGTATCCGTCTCCAACGTTGTCCCTGACCGATTTTTCGTCGTCCAGCTGCGCGCGGTGCTGGTCGAAATAGGCGACTTCGAAGCGGGTACCCGTGCGCACAGAACCGCGAAGGGGCGTGATCGAGCCGAGCAAGATATTGATCAGGGTCGTTTTTCCCGAGCCGTTAGGGCCTATGATGCCAATCTTGTCGCCTCTCCTGATGACCGCTGAGAAATCGCGGATCAAAGGACTGCCCTCGTAGCTGTGGCCTATTCCTTTGATCTCAAGAACCAGCTTGCCCGACCTTTTTGCCTCGTTCAGTTTCATCTCGGCGGACCCTGTCTGTTCAAGCCTTGATAGCCGTTCCCTCCTCAACTCCTTTAATGCCCTTACCCTTCCTTCGTTGCGGGTTCGACGGGCCTTGATCCCCTGCCGTATCCAGGCCTCCTCCTGCGCCAGTTTCCTATCGAAGAGTGAGTTGTGAGCTGCCTCTGCATCGAGTTCGGCCTGTCTTCTTGCCAGGTAGGTTTTGTAATCTCCCGGCCAGTCGGTGACCCTTCCCCGGTCGAGTTCTATAATGCGCGTTGCGAGGGTCTGGAGAAACCTCCGGTCGTGGGTTATGAAGAGTATGGCACCCCGGAATTCGAGAAGAAATTCCTCAAGCCAGCTGAGCGATTCGATGTCGAGATGGTTCGTAGGTTCATCGAGAAGCAGGAGGTCAGGCTCATTCACGAGCGCCCTCGCAAGAAGAACCCTTCTTCTGAAGCCGCCGGAGAGCCCGGCAGCAGCTGCATCAGGGTCCAGCCCGAGGCGGGAAAGGACCGTCTCGACTCGCTGTTGTATCTGCCAGCCGCCAGAGGAATCGATAAGATGTTGTACCCGTTCGAGGTCCGTTATAATGCCGGGATTGTGGCCCAAGGCGAGGCCGTGGACCAGGGAGCGATATTCGGAGAGCAGTTCGACGATGTCGCCGAGCCCGTCAGAGACGATATCGAAGACCGTTCCGGTCAGGTCCCGGGGCGCTTCCTGTTCGAGGGATGCGACCCGCGAGGCTCCCGCTCTTATAATCTCGCCTGAGTCAGGGGCGAGTTCACCGCCCATGATCTTTATAAGGGTGGATTTGCCCACCCCGTTTCTGCCGACAAGGCATACCCGTTCCCCCCGCTCTATCTGGAGGGTAACCCCATCGAGAAGCTCGGGGCCGCCGAAGGCGATCCTCACCTCTTGCAAACTCACTAATGCCACGTTTTTAGCTTAACATTCAGTGAAATTAAATTCTCACTGGCTAACGTTTAATCGGTTTAACCCCGGTTTCGACTCAACAAAAATAGAGCTTGAATGATAAAATATAGTAAATATATTTATTGTTTTTTATAGATCACAGGAAAGAGCTTTGTTGTAAAACAGGTTCAAACAACAGCCGGTAAAAGTTCGGGCTTCTTGAACACTATTTGTAAGGGTGAATGGGCGCAACGGGTGGGCGAAGACAAGAACAGAAAAAGCGTGCCGAACGGCAAACATGATGCGCACGATTATGATGAGGAAAAAGAAAAAATCCTTTCTGTCGCGCTCGGGAATATGGTAATGATCAACGGGAAGGTGTACGGGCTGGAGGACGATTCTGAGCCGAATGCCTTTGTGGACTGCGCATCAAAAATTTCATCGTGCAGGGCCGGCTGTTGTTCTTATGTGTTTGCCCTGACGCAGGAGGAAGTAAAAAAAGGTTTTTACCCATACAATCCTGATCGACCTTACTACATGGCAAGGGATGCGGATGGATTTTGCCCGTATCTTGACCGTGTGACCTTTTTCTGCCGTATCCACGAGAGGCGCCCCCTGCGATGCAGGAAATATACCTGCGAGCCTAATGTCCGCGGGTTTTTACAAAGAAAGGATTGAGTCCGCCGCGAACAGAATGGAGAATGGATTCGCGAAACAAGATTAGACGGTAAGGCTCTCAAGGGAGAGTTAAATGACGTTCCTCTCGAGTTCAAAGAATATCTGGAATCTGTTTGGGCGTTTCTTCGAAACGGAATAGGCAACGATCGTGTCCCCCGAATAGAACTCCTGAGTGAGGAGCAGCACAGGAAACCCATTCGCCCCGATGATTCCGCTTTGCTCTTCAGTAAGATAGGTGATGTCAATATAATTCCTGACTCTGGTGACTCTTATCCCGTATTTTTTTTCGAAGAGTTCAAAGAGAGACCGGTGCTCGATGTCGTCTTCTAACAGGAGGGGACAGACATGATAAGGGACATAGATTTCCTGAAGAATAACGGGTTCCTCCCGGACTTTCCAGAGTTTCTTGATGTAAATAAGATGCTTGTCAGGAGTGATGTCAAGCTTTACGTCGAGGCCGTCGACAGGCATCATGACTGTCCTGACAAGGACCTCGGATGTGGGCTCTTCATCATAGTCGAGGAGCAGTTCTTTCATGCTCGCATGCATGGGGAATCCTTCGGAGAAAGCATTCCTTTTAATGAAAGTCCCTTTTCCCTGCTGCCGTTTTAAATATCCCTGCCTGGTGAGTTCAAGCACGGCTGTTCTTACTGTTGCCCTGCTGACATTGAAAATCTTGCAGAGCTCTCCTTCGGTTGGAATCTGGGAGCCCACCTGCCATTCATTGGTCTCGATCTTTTTCTTGATTATTTCGTAGACCTGGAGATAAAGTTTCTGATGGTCTTCTCTGTCAATTAATTCCATTTGATGTTTCCTCTTTGAGGTTAAAATTCAGGAGTTTCCATAAAAATAATAAAGTTATTACAAACCATTAAATATAATAATGATATGCTTTTATCTTGTCAATTGAATTATTATTATAGAGTTTTATATGACATTATATAAAAAATACATTTCAACCAATTAATATTAAAGGATTTATTGAATTATTGGGTGTTATCGGAATAAGTGCAGGGTTTTCTGTTCATCTTTAATCTTCAGCAAGAAAAAAACCTTGCATAAAAATTAGATAATGATGTTATAATTATTCGGTTTTATTCTTATAACATTATTTCATTTAAATTTGTTTTCACCATTTTTTTGAATATGCAATATTATATATTGGATCAATAAAGGAGAGAAGATCATGTTGCAACACGTGTTCCCTTTTCTGGAATGGCTGAAAGGCTACAGATTCGACAAATTAAAGGCTGACGGAATAGCAGGGTTGACTGTTGCGTTGGTCCTTATCCCTCAATCCATGGCGTATGCCCAACTGGCAGGATTGCCCTCCTATTATGGATTGTATGCAGCATTCCTCCCTCCCATGGTGGCTGCGTTATTCGGTTCCAGCAGGCAGCTTGCAACAGGTCCTGTTGCGGTTGTTTCTCTCATGACCTCGGCGTCTTTAAGCCCGCTTGCTACTCAGGGAAGCGAAAGCTATATTGGATACGCGATTCTGCTCGCCTTAATTGTGGGATTGTTTCAGTTTCTTTTAGGTGTCCTGAGACTCGGCCTGGTCGTGAATTTTCTCTCTCACCCTGTTGTGAATGGCTTTACCAATGCTGCCGCCCTGATTATTGCCACTTCTCAATTGTCGAAGATGTTCGGAGTATCCGTTGATAATGCAGAGCATCATTACGAGACCATCATGCGGGTTATTCAGGCGGCAATACATTATACACACTGGCCGACGCTGATTATGGGCATTGGTGCGTTTGCACTAATGTTCATATTGAAAAAGATTTCTCCCAAAATCCCCAATGTCCTTGTCGCGGTTGCGATCACCACAGTTATTTCATGGGCGATAGGATTCGAACACAATGCCACGGTTGATATCACAAGAATCGAGTCTCCAAAAGCAAAAGAACTCATCACAAACTTTAATAGAACCCAGGAAGAAATTTCAGCGCTCGCCAAACAACGGACAGAGATTACCAATCAACTCGAAACACTCAAGGGGAGCAAGGATAAAATACCGTTTCTCAATGTGAAATTGAATGAAGAAGTGATAAACACCCAACTGGAAGAGCGGAAAGCAACAGAGGTATCTCAGCGGAGCGAGATACGGGACCTGCTCTTCTCAGGGGTCAAGCAGCCCGACGGCTCCCTGACTTTTTATCTGAAGGATGAAGTACCCCAGAATGTAGTTACTGACGACAGCGTATGGCGCATCAGAGTCGGGAACAAACCGATAGATGAGAATTCCCTGCAGCTGAAAAGCGGCGGCGCTGTGGTCGGAAAAGTCCCTGAAGGACTTCCCTCTTTTACAATCCCGACCATAACGGTAAAAAGTATTCTCCATCTCCTGCCGTATGCGATAATTATTTCCCTGCTGGGGTTCATGGAAGCGATCTCGATTGCAAAAGCCCTTGCCGGAAAAACAGGACAGCGGCTGGACCCTAATCAGGAATTGATAGGCCAGGGGTTGGCGAATATGCTTGGTTCTGTCGGGAAAAGCTATCCGGTTTCCGGTTCTTTTTCCCGTTCGGCGGTCAATTTTCAGGCAGGAGGACTCACCGGGCTTTCGAGTGTGTTTACAAGCCTTGCGGTATTGATTGCGCTGTTGTT
The DNA here is from genome assembly GCA_031082155.1 of Thermodesulfovibrionales bacterium. Classification (GTDB taxonomy): domain Bacteria; phylum Nitrospirota; class Thermodesulfovibrionia; order Thermodesulfovibrionales; family SM23-35; genus JAKLQR01. Next base: position 48,719 of record JAVHLL010000001.1, read on the forward strand.
TTTTACCCCGCTGCTTTATCATCTCCCACAGTCTGTGTTGGCGGCAGTCATCATGATGGCGGTTATCGGCCTCCTGAATGTTTCGGGCTTCATCCATGCCTGGAAGGCGCAGAAGTACGACGGGATAATCTCCGTTATATCGTTTGTTGCCACCTTAGTCTTTGCTCCTCACCTTGACAAGGGTATTATGATTGGCGTTGCGCTCTCTCTTTCGGTATTCTTATATAAGAGCATGAAGACGAAAATATCCCTGTTGTCAAGGCATGAAGACAAATCGCTTCGCTGCATAGATACCCACGGTCTGCAGGAATGCGAGCATATCGCGGTGATGAGATTCGAAGGCCCGCTGTTCTTTGCGAATGCAAGTTATCTTGAAGACAGCGTCAGGGGGATTATGCTGACAAAAAAGAAATTGAAACATATTGTCCTCCTCGCAAACGGCGTAAATGAGATGGATGCCTCGGGCGAGGAAACCTTGTCGCTGCTTGTAGACCGGGTCAGAAGCGCGGGGATGGATATATCCCTGGCAGAAGTGAATGAAGCGGTCCTGAAAGTTCTCAGACGGACCCATCTGCTGGAAAAGATCGGACAGGACCATGTCCATCCAACCCTTGACCAGGCAATAAGCAGTGTTTATTCTGTTGCCCATCGGGAAACGACTGAGCAGCAATGTCCTCTTATGGCTGTATGCAGGCTGGAGACTTAAATTTCATGGAGGGAGCAAAATGTCAATTATAACAGTATTTGCAGGGAACTACTGTAATGAAGAAACCGCAATAAAGGAAATTCTCAAGCAGACAAGCTACAGGCATCTGACTGACGCTGATATCATTGCAAAAGCGACCGGCCTGTCGAACCTTTCTGAAAGCAAAATAACCAGGGCTTTTTCAGCAAAGACGTCTGTTTTCAATCAATTCACCCATGAAAAAGAACGTGCCATTACATATCTTAAACTTGCCACAGCAGAATTATTCGCGGAACATAAGGACAAAATTCTTCTTACAGGGTTTACAAGTATCCTGGTGCCGGCAACAATAAGGCATGCCTTGAGAATTTGCCTTATCGCGGATATGAAGCACAGGGTTTCCGTAGCGTCTTCTTCAGGAATGTCCGAAAGTGAAGCGCTCAAACTTATCCATAAGGGCGATGAAGAAAGAATGCTCTGGACACAAAGCGTTCTGGAGAAAGACGATCCCTGGGATGCCTCGATTTACGACATGGTATTGCCTTCCGATAAGATGTCGTTTACGGAAATAGCAGATTTAGTAGGAAAGACTTTAGGCAAAGATATCCTGAAAGCTTCGCGTGCCAGTGAAAAATCAATCGAAGATTTTCTCCTGGCAGCGAGGGTTGGAACCGCATTGGCGAAAGAAGGACACTTTATCACCGCAGAGGCGGATGCGGGTGCAGTCACTCTCACAATCAATAAACATGTGCTGCTGTTACAGCGTCTTGAGGAAGAACTCCGGGCATTAGCTGTCAAGGTCCCTGGGGTAAAGTCAGTTTCAACAAAAGTAGGCAAGAAATTCTATCAGGCTGATGTGTACAGAAAGTACGACCTTGAAAATCCTTCTAAACTGCTTCTTGTTGATGATGAGCGACAGTTTGTACAGACGTTGTCCGACAGATTACGCTTGCGGGAGATTGGTTCTGTCGTTGCATATGACGGTGAAAGCGCCCTCGATTTAATCAAGGAAGAAGAGCCCGATGTCATGATTCTGGACCTGAAAATGCCGGGGATTGACGGCCTTGAGGTCCTGAAACGGGTAAAACAGACAAGCCCGAATATCGAAGTCATTATCCTCACCGGACAGGGCTCGGAGGCAGACAGAAAATTATGTATGGAACTGGGGGCTTTTGCGTATCTCGAAAAACCGGTAGATGTGAATCTGCTCAGCGAGACCATTAAGAAAGCCAACGAAAAAATAAGGCAAAGCAGGGAGAATACCTAACCCTAAAGATTATTCATCGCGGACGCTGTTCTCATTGGAATAAATCCCCTTTGGAAAAGGGGGACGGAGGGGGTTTAAGGAAAAATAATGCTGCTTTTTATTTATGAAATCTCCCCGCTTCCCACCGTGCCAAAGAGGAGCCGTCCATCCCGGAAAAATCACCTCTGCAGGGATACCAATTATGCTGATGCTCGTGCAGAGGGGAATTCCCTTTCATGTTGTATAAGGCTTCAATTGCTTTCTCCCCTCCACAACGAATAGAATGAAAGAATAGGACGATATTACCGATACTCAGCGGATTTTAGTCATGATTCCATGAAAGACGAAGAGAAGAAAAAATTGCCGCGCAAGAAAACTGCTGCAAGAAGCTCGCGAAAAAAGGTCAAATGCTGGGAAGTTTTCGACTGTAAAGAGAAGGCATGCCCTGCATATAAGTCGAGTAACACCAGGTGCTGGTTATTTTCAGGAACCCACTGCCGGAGCGAGATACAGGGTGAATTCATCGAGAAGATGGAACTCTGCACCCATTGTAGTGTTTTTCAGGAGAATATTGACCTGAACGCAATGACCAAGACCCTGAACACGATTGACGAGCAATTCAGAGAATACAAGGGCATAGTACAGTCCCGCGATAGAGAACTTGAAGGGATGAGCATGGAACTGGCGCTGAGTCTCTCAGAAGTATTCGAGGCGCTCAAGAAGATCTCGTCAGGGGACCCCACGGTGAGGATACCGGAAGAATCTTCCATTGAACTGATAAACAGACTCAAGCATATTGTGAATCTTACTGCCAGGGAGATCGGCGAGATCGTGGATCAGTCTCACGAATTTGCCATTGTGCTTGCAGAGCATTTCGATATATTGCATAAAGTATCAAAGGGTGATCTGAGCGCCCGCGTATTCGGAGAATCCCAGGTTGAGCTCCTCGAGTCCCTGAAAAGGGTCACGAATGAAACAATCGAAAGCATTTCGAACGAGATTACAAAAAGAAAACAGGCAGAAACAGAGCTGCTGCAGGCATATGATAATCTTGAACAGCGCGTAAGGGAACGGACTTCTGAACTGCGGGTCATTAATGAGAGACTGTGGCATGAAATAGCAGAACGGAAAAGAGCTGAAGAAAATCTCAGAGAGGCAGAGCTGCGTTATCGTACTATCGCAGATTTTACCCATGACTGGGAATATTGGGAATCGCCCGACAAAACGCTGCGCTATGTGTCCCCTGCGAGTGAACGGATAACGGGGCATAAAGCGTCTGAGTTTCTCGAAAACCCCGGTCTTCTTGACGACATTATTTATCCGGAAGACAAAGAAATTTGGGCGTCCCATCACCATGAAGCGCTTCATGAGACTGACCTGCATGATATCACATTCCGTATCACCAGGAAGGACGGAACAGTCTGCTGGATTGAACATGTCTGTCAGCCGGTAATTGATAGCGGAGGGAATTTTCTTGGGGTGCGGGCGAGTAACCGGAATATCACTATGCGCAAAAAAGCAGAGGAAAAACTCAGGGATGCGCTTTCCCTTCTCAGTACTACTCTTGAATCAACTGCCGACGGTATTCTTGTAGTAGACATGAACAGAAAAATAGTGAGCTTTAACCAGAAATTTCTCCATATGTGGAACATCCTGAAGCCCTTGACAGAGGAGACTGATTTCGATCATATCTTAACGCATATTCGCGGGCAGTTAAGAGACCCTGACAATTTTCTGCAACGGGTCAGGGAATTGTATTCCCAGGATGAAAAAGAGGCCTCCGATGTCCTGGAGTTCCTGGATGACAGGTTTTTCGAGTACTATTCTCACCCCCAGAGAATTGGTGATACCATCATAGGGCGGGTATGGAGTTTCCGTGATATTACTGAACGGAAAAGAACCGAGAAAGCGCTTCGGGAGTCAGAACAGCTGCTCCTCCAGGCCCATAAAATGGAAGCCATCGGCCGGCTTGCAGCCGGTATTGCGCATGAGATCAATAACCCGCTCGCAATTATTAATGAAAAGGCCGGCCTGATAAAAGATTTTCTCGAGTTCTCCGGGGACCTTGAACACGACAAGGAAAAATTCCTTGGTTTGATCCAGGGGATTTTTGAAGGGGTGAATCGTTGCCGGACTATCACCCACCGCCTCCTGGGGTTTTCAAGGCGGGTAGATGTATCATATAATACGATTGATCTGAACAATACGATAAAAGAGGTAATCGAATTTATTGAAAAGGAGATCCTGTACAAAAATATCCGTTTAGAGATGACACTGCGGGAAGACATCCCCGAAATCATTTCTGATAAAGGACAGCTCCAGCAGGTTTTTCTCAATATCCTGAATAATGCTATGGATGCTGTTGATAAGGGGGGGCTCATAAAAGTCATATCAGGGGTAAAGGATGAAGAAACTCTGACCGTTTCAATTCAGGATAACGGACACGGAATTCCGGAACATATATCGAAGCACATTTTTGAACCGTTCTATACAACCAAGGACAAGGGAAGAGGGACCGGGCTTGGCTTGTCGATTTCCTATGGCATTATACGGAAACTGGGTGGTAATATTCTCGTAAAAAGTGCAGTCAACCAGGGAACGACATTTACCATTGAGGTTCCTGTAAAAGCCAAAACTGATTAAGGAGGATCATTTTGCCAAAGACGAAAGTGCTTCTGGTAGATGACGAAGTGGAATTTGCCTCAGCGCTTGCCGAGAGGCTCCGGTTGCGCGGTTATGACACAAAAACCGTCTCCCGTGCCGAAAAAGCGTTGACGGTTATCCAGAATAATCCGCCTGACGTGATATTGCTTGATTTCAGAATGCCCGGTATGGATGGTCTGGAGGCGCTGAAGAGAATCAAAGAGATCGCGCCTTCGATCGAAATTATCATGCTTACCGGGCTTGAAGATTCACAAAGCATCGAGGAAGCAAAAAAAAGCGGCGCTCCGGAATACATCATGAAGCCCGCTGATATTTACAACCTTATCGAGAAAATCGATCAGGCGAAGAAAAGATCCTCTGAACGGAAATAACCGGAAAGCGCAGTCCCCTTCCTACCAGCCCTTTGCCTGAAGGATCTCCTTCACATGTGCTTCATGTTTTTTCTCTACAAGAATGACCCTCTTGCGTTTCGCTTCCGCAACCTTCTCCATGATCTTGTTCAGGTCAGCAGGTTTTTCAAGGAAGTCAACCGCCCCTTCTTTTATCGCCTCAACCCCTTTCTCAACAGAGCCGTGGCCGGTCAGCATGATAATCTGCACATCAGGGTTCTCGCTCCTGATACGTTTGAGGGCCTCCATGCCGCTCATCCCCGGCATGGCGAGATCCAGAATGATTGCGTCAAATTCTTTCCCTTTGACCTTTGAAAGTGCTTCCTCGCCGCTGCTGGATGTGTCGACCTTCATGCCGCGTCCTTCCAGCCTCTGTGAAAGGACTTTGAGAAACTGTTCCTCGTCATCTACTAATAAAATATCTGCTTTAATCTCTTCTGTCATGTTCTCCTCCTTTATGGGGTTCTTCCCCCGTATTTTTTACATTCTCTGAAAATTGCCACTTTGTCAGAAAAGTGCCTATGGAGTCCTGGTACACTTCTCTCTGAACGCATCTTTTATCTTGTCTGCCAGTGTCTCGATATCAGCAGGTTTTTTCAGGAAACCGAATCCCCCGAGCATTTTCGCCTCCTCCTCTTCCTTATCGGTCCCGTGACCGGTAAGTATGATAACCTGAATATGGGAGTGGGTCTTTTTAACCTCTTTCAGTACTTCCATCCCCTGCATACCGGGCATCCTCAGGTCGAGCACCATAACGTCCGGTTCTTCCTGCATTAGTCTGGATAAGGCTTCTTCTCCGTTATAGACGGTTTCAACCTGTAAATCTCTCATTTTCAGGCGCTGGGCAAGCGTATTGGCGAGTGCGACTTCATCATCTACTATCAGTACTTTAATGCCCGCCTGTTTCATGGGAAGCCTCCTTGGGACTGTTTAACTTTAACAACAAATCCTTTTCGCGGTCAAGTGGCGAAACCCCTCAAAACCCTTCTAGGAAGCCGTCAGAGGAAGCATAATGAAGGTCTTTCCCGTTCCCTCCCGTACAATGTTCCCATTCAGTTGTTTTATTGTCTTTTCGACCACTTCATGAGGGACCGAAGGAACTTCGCTCTCCATCGTCTGGACATTTCCTTCCGGAATAATCTTAATCTGAACTGCATGATCAGCACCGGCAGTCTCTATCGTGATCCTGCTGTCTTTCTCAAGCGTCAGCAGCCCTTCATCAAGGACACTGAATACTATAAACTGAAGGAGAGATGGGTTGCTGAAAAGTGAAGGGAGGTCTTCCTGAAAATTTTTTATAAGGGCTATCTTCTTTTGCTTTGCAAACCTGGTCAGGAGGGCAATGAGTTCTTCGATACTCTCATTGAGACTGAAGGACGAGAGTTCAGTGTCCATTCTGTGGGCAAACCGGTTCAGTGCGCGGAAATGTTCGTTTGCCCTTTTGATCTGATCTTCAACAGAACGCACAATCTGAAGATACTCGGAGAGGTCCTTTTCGGAAGACTTTCCCATCTGTACCATATCCCCAATCAATCCGACAGATTCATTGATAATCGCAAGGTAATTTTTTGATTCGTGGGTGAATCCTGCCAGGATTTTTCCGATAAAATGCAATTGCAGAAGCTTTAACTCCTGTTCGGACCTGTCATTGCTATGCATGTGACTCTCCCCTCCCGATCAGCCCTTCTCCTTTTTTTTCCGGGCCCTGTCGATCTTGGATGTGAGTTCATCGATGTCTATTGGTTTCATTATATATTCGAGAACTCCGCTCTGCATCCCTTTTTGAACGCTCGCAACGTCACCATGCCCGGTGAGCATGAGCACCTCTATCGTAGGATCGAATTTTTTAATATTGCTGAGGATTTCCAGACCGTCCATCCCTGGAATTTTCAAGTCGAGCAGGACGACATCAGGAGTGGACTCGTGGAAGAGGGCCATCGCCTCCAATCCGTTTGACGCGGTCCTTACCTCGTAATTCCGCATCTGAAGTCTCTCTGCGAGCGCTGATGCGAATTCTACCTCATCATCGACTAAAAGCACCTTCGTCCGAATCATTTCCTGTCCTCCTTATTCCGATGTGGACGTTGTGGGTATCTCGATCGTGAATTTTGTCCCTTTGGTTGCTTCACTCTCAACGAGAATATTCCCACCGAGCCTTTTTATAATACCATACGAAATAAACAATCCGAGACCCGTTCCCTTGCCTTTCTCTTTTGTTGTATAGAAAGGTTCAAAAATTTTCTTTAGCTTGTCTTTCGGTATTCCATGGCCATTGTCACTTACAGACACCTTGATTTTCTGGTCATTCACGGTTGTTTTTATGGTAATGGTCCCCTCTTTCTCCTCCAGGAGCGCATCGAGCGCATTGTTGAAGATATTCAGCAGTACCTGCTGGACCTGACCTCTGTCACTCATCACACGGGGTAGGTCTTCTGCAAGAACCAGGTCAAGACGGATATTCCTGAACAGGATCTCTTTCTCGAGGAAGCCGAGGACCTCCCTGATTGCGTCATTCATATCGAAGAGTTCGTGGGCTGTATCCATACGCCGGGAAAAACCAAGGAGGCGGTGCGTTATCGTCCGGCAGCGGCTCACACTGTCGAAGATCGAATTGATCAGGCCGATAAACTTTTCCCTGCTCTTCGACTGATCTTCTGACGCCTCAAGAATATCTTTCATTAATCCTGCTTTTTCATTGATGATGGCGAGAGGATTGTTGATCTCATGTGCAACGCCGGAGGCAAGCCGTCCGACAGAAGCGAGTTTGCTCGCATGCTCACTCTGTGCAATCGCGTCTTCCCTCTCTTTTTCCGCTTCCTGAATGCGGTTAACAAGAGTATTGGCGATCCGTGTCACCACGATGATGCCGACAATAATGCTGATAATGGTGATAAAGAAAAGTTCGTTCTTGAATATCCTGGGAATTTTCAGGTAAGGCGCCGACTGGATCATTGCCACCAGCACCCATGGTGAGTGCTTCAGTTCTGCATACCCGCATATGGTGCATGCATCAGATGAATCTGTTATTTCCTGGACTGTCGCACCCTGTTGTGAACCCGGCAGTGGAAAACTGAGTTTTTCGAGAACGTTCCCATGGAACCGGGAAGGCGTTTGAATAACTCCCTCTTTGTTAATAAGAAACGCATCATCCTTGTTCCCCAGGTTCATCGCAGATGCAAATTTGCTCAATGTCTCCACATCAATGGTCGCCCGCAAAATCCAGAAGGTCCCCTGTTCAGGCAGTTCTCTCTTTACTGCGATGGCAAAATGAGGGAGTTTTCGGTAGCCCATGAATACATCGCTTACATAGACATTCTTGACAGTGACCTCATCAAACCAGTCCTGATTCGAATAATCTTTCCCCTCCAGTTTGTACGGGCCGACATATGCCTGCTGGATGCCGTTGGCATCAATGATGCCAATGTCTACCAGGCCGCTTACTTCTCTCTTGAATTTCAGAAAAACGTTTGCAAGTGTTTTCCGGTCAGAGAGCTGCTCATAGGTGAATGCAGAAGCGATAAACCTCAGCCCGGACACACGCTCTTCGATAAAAAAATCGAGGGATTGTTTGGTATTCTCGATCTGCCATTTTATCTGGCTCCGGTAATCCTCTTTCAGGATGGATTGAAACCAGAAGTAGCTTGTTGTCACCACGATGAACAGGGGAATGAGGGACAGGATTGCGTCCAGCAGAATCACCCGTATTTTAAGACTTTTATACGGGTCTGTGGCGCTAATACTGAACAGATCGCGTGGGTGCCTCAGGTCTTTTAAAATGTTTTTCATTGACTGGATGAACTTTTTCTGTATGGTTTCTCTGTAGATTTCTTTTCAATATTCTATCACAGAAGGTCGTCCTTGTACCAAGAAAGGGTTGCGCAGTGCTCATGCTGAATACCTGGCTGTTAGCGATTGCATATTCCCTCTCGTTTCCCAAGGCTGATGGTGATACACGGGACTGTTTTCTGTTTTGCACCCTGTCCAGCCCCTTTTTTGAGGAGGGGCTGGACAGTCAAAAAAAAGAGGGGATGAGTCAATTGTTATATCATAAAGGCATAACATCTGAGCCAGATGTAGACGTGGCAGAGAATGACTGATTCGATCATCAAAGACATACCGTAGCGCATGAACTGTCTGAATGATATGGAGTTGCCCATTTTTTCAGCCATTCTGCAGCCTCAGTGCACCAGGTTATATTGCACAATATAGGCAGCTATACCCGCGAAATATCCGGCGGCGGCGAGCGGCCCTATGCGGCGCGCATACCAGAAAAATTCGATCTTCTCCAGTCCCATTGCGGCCACACCCGCAGCCGAACCGATGATCAGGATCGAGCCGCCTGTTCCTGCACAGTAGGCCATGAACTCCCAGATAAAAGAGTCCGCCGGAAACTGCGCAAGCGGGTACATTCCCATGGAAGCGGCCACCAGGGGAATATTATCCACTATGGCGGAAACAAGGCCGATGATAATGACGATCATGGTTTGATTGCCGAGCTTTGCATCCAGCCACCCGGCCAGTGCCGGAAGCATGCCGTTTGCGGAAAGGGTAGCCACCGCTAAAAGGATGCCAATGAAGAACACGACTGACGCCATATCGATGCGCTTGAGTGCCTTGGTCAATCTGAGGTGATCGAAATCCTCTTCAGACTTGTTGCGATGAAGGAGTTCCCCTGTCAACCAGACAACACCAAGGGCCAGCAAAATGCCAAGATAGGGGGGCAGATGCGTAAATGCCTTGAATATCGGGACAAAGATCAGTGCTCCCATGCCCATGAAGAACATCAGTTTCTTTTCGAACGGCGAACAGCTGGAAGCCCCGTTTTCGACCTTGTCCGGGGGCACAACATTGCCTTTGACCATGAATGAGGCTATGACCAAAGGTACCAGCAGATTGACCATGGAAGCAATCCAGGTAGTTTTCATGATATTGAGTGTTGTGATCTGTCCGCCGATCCAGAGCATGGTGGTGGTCACATCGCCGATTGGTGACCAGGCGCCGCCTGCATTGGCGGCAATCACGATAATGCCAGCGAAGAAGAGGCGTTGTTTATGGTCCTTAAGAAGGCGTTTCATCAGGGCGACCATCACGATGGTGGTGGTCATGTTGTCGAGAATCGACGAGAGATAGAAGGTGATAAAGCCGATGATCCAGAGCAGGCTTGTCAGTTTGGTTGCCTTAATGCGCGTGGTGATGACCTCGAAACCGCCGTGGGAGTCTGTCACCTCGACAATGGTCATGGCTGAGATCAGAAAGAATACGATGGCCGCGGTCTCAGCCAGTTTTTCAGTGAGTTGATGGATTACTGTTTCCACGCCCAGCGGGTTTGCAAACGAGTACAAGGTCCACATTAGTCCAGCGGCCAACAGGGCCGTGGCTGATTTGTTAATTTTGATCGGGTGCTCGAGCGCGATCATTGAGTAAGCGAGCACGAATACAACTGCTACCATTGCCATCATGGGTTTACTCCTCCTTTAACGCCTGATTTTTCATCATCCCTCTTTGCAGTGCTGAGGATGTTTGCAACTTCCCTGAGCGTCGTGTCAGGCTTCAGGCGCTCCTGAAAAGGTATAATTAACCCTTCTTCCATATGATTATCTCCTTTGGCATGTTCAAGGGCTTCCTGACATAATCAACTTCCTTGAAAACCCTGCCAGAATTCTGTTTAAGCGCTTCTTCAGACCCCATAAAATCTCCCATTTATAATCTGCCTGTGAAGTAACCCCCCCCCATCCTCTCCTTACTAAGGAAAGGATGGGGGAAGTGAGGGGTTATTTTCTTACTTAAGCGTTATTGGCATTCCCAGCATCGGCCAGAATGTTACTATCGCAAAGCCGATGATTGCCACAAGCACCACACTCAACAATAAGCCATGTCTAAAAAATTCACCCGGTGTAAACTGTTTTGATTCATAGGCAATCGCGTTCGGTGCAGCGCCGATCAGAAGCACAAAAGGCATACCTGCAGTAATCAGGGATGAGTAGAAAATTACATCAGGGGCTACACCCAGATATGGTGCGATAACCAGCGAAACAGGCAACGAGATCGCTATCGCAGCTACGTTCATAATAAAGTTCGTCATAATCAGGACAAAGGTTGCGATGCTGAGAACGAATACAAGCCAATGGGCGTTCTGGAACATGACAAGCCACTGAACTGCCATCCACTGCGCAGCTCCCGTCTGCCAGAGGCAGAAACCGATACTCATTGCGCCGCTGAAAAGAAGGATGATATTCCAGGGAATATCTTCAAGTTCTTTTACAGTCAGCACCTTGAATATAAAGAAAAGAAGCGTTGATACGAGCATTATTGCTGCCCTGTCCAACGACTTTAACGCAGGAACAAAGGACTGCATTGACATTACCGCGATAGCGCCTAACACCGTAATGATGACGAATTTTTCATCCCTTGTCATAGGCCCGAGTTCCTTGGAGAGTTTCGTGACTCTTTCCCTGAGTCCGGGGATGACACTCTTTTCAGGCTTCAGAAACATCATGAGGTATATCCAGATCAGAAATACCATGATCCAACCAATCAAAAAAGAGAATTTTGTAAGCTCAAAGAAACCTACTGTCTTGCCGGTAAATTCTGCAAACATTCCGGCGCCTGCTGCAGCCCTTGCAGAACCGAGGAAGGTAATAACGCTTCCGGCTCCGGCAGCATAAGCCATGCCGATGAACAATGACTTGCCGAATTTTGTAGGTTTATCTCCTTCACCATAGAGAGCATTGATAGCAAGCAATATCGGAAATACTGTGGCTGCGGCAGCGGTATGCGCCATGACATGTGCAAGACCGGCTGTAACCACCAGCGCTCCCAGCATGATCATGCTTGTTTTTTCGCCCACGATCTGGAGCATCTTGTATGCGAGCCGCTTTGTAAGCCCTGATTTTGTAAAGGCAAGCCCTACAACAACCGATGCGAAAATGAACATGACGGACGGGTCCATAAAGTCTTTAAAGGCATCTTTTGCAGGGCGTATTGCAAAGAGAGCCTGAAAGACGCCGATTGCAATCGCAGTGACGCCGATAGGAACAACCTCAAATATCCACCAGGTGGAAGCCAGTATGAAAAGCGCTATAGATCCTTTTCCCTGCGGTGACAGGACAAAATGCTTGCCTCCCGGGTCAACCGCGTCAGGCCAAGGGGGCATAAAATAGATCCACAAAAAGAGGCCTAATCCAATAAGGATAAACATAACCCGTTTCCAGTCAAATTTGTCTTTGGTTTCTGCAAGAACAATTTCAGGCGGTGGTTGGGGTAACCCCTCTGATTGTTTTTTCTGATCAGCCATAATATTGCCTCCTTATTCCTTGATAAGTGAATCGGAAATTTCATCAAAGACTTCGATCATCCGTACGAGACCGACGAACTTCTTCTTGTTCTCTAAAACCGGCAGGAGAACAAGGTCGTGATGCACCATCAGATATGCCGCTTTGGTTACCGGATCGGCCGGATCAACAAACTGTTTTGCAGGGGCCATTATCTCGCTGACCGGCTTCTCCGCAAGCTCTTTCGACTGTTTGGTGAAAAGCGTATCCCAGATTAAAGAGAGTTCAGATTCCTGTTCCTTGTATCCCTGAGCCTTTTCTGAACCCTGCATAAACCTTGGTTCCAGCCCTCTGAGGATATCCTTCAGGGTAAGGGTCCCCATGAGGTTGTACTTTTCGTCGAACACCAGTATCGCCATCGGCTCAGGGTACTTCTTCGAGCTGATAAACGACACCTTGATAATCCTTACCGCCTGGTTGATCGTAAACCAGTAAGGGATGTGGGGATACTCAAAAATACCGATCATTACATCTTTCACAAGTTTTCCGTCTGCCATAACACCCTCCTTTTTATGCAACCTTTCTTTCGAATTCCATGAAAATTCTGAACCTGTCCGATTTCTTCACCGACTGCATGTACATGATCAGGGTATCTCCCGAATAAAATTGCTGGGTGAGCAGAGAAGCGGGAGCGCCTTCGGGGAGGTTCAGCAAACGAGCCTCATCTGTTTTCAGATGGGTAAGCTCGATAAAATTCTTTACCCTGGTAATTTTTATGCCGTATTTTTTTTCGAAGAGATCAAAAAGGGAACGGGTTTCGATGTCGTCTTCCAGGAGGAGAGGGCAGAGATGGTAGGGGATATAGCATTCCTGTACCATAACCGGCTCATCCTGGACGGACCAGAGTCTTTTGATATAGATGACATGCTTTTCAGGGGATATGTCGAGAAGAGTATCAAGGCCATTCAACGGCATCATGACAGTTCTGGCAAGGACCTGCGGGGAAAAGGGGATCCCCTCTTCGAAGCACAGTTCTCTGAGATGCGCCTGCATATTCAGCCCTTCAGCTTGAGAGGTCCTGGAGATGAAAGTTCCTTTTCCCTGCTGACGCTTCAGGTACCCCTGCCTGACAAGCTCCATAACGGCTGTTCTTACGGTGACCCTGCTGACATTAAATGTTTTGCAAAGCTCTTCTTCCGTTGGAATTTGTGCGCCTAACACCCATTCGCTCTTCTCGATTTTATTCTTGAAAATTTCGTACAACTGGTGATACAGCTTATGATGATCTTCCCTGTCTATTAATTCCATCATTGGTATGTCCTGATAATATAAAGTTAAGTGGTCAAAATGTTTCTACAAACTTATCTTAATTCCACTGGCGAATGTGATTCAATCGGCTAAAGCCTGTATTTTACTCGGGTAGATGCTGTATTTTGCGGCAATGAAGGGTAAATTTTTATTGAATTTATGGAGAGTTGAGGGAAAGTGCAGATAGCGGACACTGTATTTCGGGGAAAATGACCGCAAGGGCCATGACAGTCATAATATCCTCGCTGGTGGACGTCTTAGTAAGAAAATAAAAAGCCGTTAACCATTCATTATCAGGATAACGGCTTTCTGCATAGCACGAATAAAAAAGCCGCTATCCCGATTGTATCCCGGGATAGCGGCCCGACTTATATCTTTAATACATAATATCTTAGCCAGACGTAAACGGTTGCAACGAGAACGGTCATGACCATTATGGGCATACCGTAGAGCATGAACTTCCCGAAGGAGATCCTTTTGCCGAGCTTTTCAGACATGCCGACAACAATAACATTTGCCGATGCACCGATTGCGGTCCCGTTTCCGCCAAGACATGCGCCAAGAGCCAGTGACCACCAGAGCGGCATCAGATCAGCATGATGGAGAAGCTGTGTCCCCGAAAGGTCCGGCCAGAGCTGCTTTGCCATATCAACGATCAATGGGTTCATGGTCGCAACATACGGGATGTTGTCAATAAAGGCTGATGCAAAGGCAGAAAACCACATGACAACCATTGAGGTTGCGAACATGTTTCCCTGTGTTAACTCAAGGACTTGCACAGACATCCATTTTATGAGCCCTACCTTCACAACACCCCCAATAATAATGAAGAGACCCATGAAGAAAAAGATTGTCGGCCATTCTACTTCTGCGAGAATATGATGCGGTTCGTGGGTTTTTGAAAGAAGGAGCAGGAGACCGGCGCCGAATAATGCTACTGTTGCAGGCTGGAAATGCAGCACTCCATGGAATATAAAACCGGTCAGAACAATTGCAAGGACGAAGAGTGATTTTTTCAGCATAACCGGGTCTTTGATGGCCTCATTTTCCTCCATGGACATGATTCTTGTTTTCAGTTCCTCTTTTGTCTTGAGTTTCTTGCCCCAGATGAGTTTTATCGCAAAGACGTAAAAAACCATTATGATAATGACAATAGGAGACAGATGGTATATGAAATCCATAAAGCTGAGCTGGGCCTTTGAAGCTATCATGATATTCGGGGGGTCGCCGATAAGGGTTGCGGTACCACCGATGTTGGAAGCTAAAGCGCAGGAAATGAGATAGGGCAGAGCGTCCACCTGTAATGCATCTGCAATGAGAATGGTCACCGGGACGATCAGGAGTACGGTGGTAACATTGTCAAGAAGTGCGCTTAATACGGCGGTGACAATAGCAAATATTACCAAGATTCTGAATGGCTCACCTTTTCCCAACTTGGCGCTTTTTACTGCTATATATTCAAATACGCCGGTCGGTCTCATCAGGTTGATGATGACCATCATCGAGATAAGCAGGAAGATGACATTCCAGTCAATCCCGAATTCCTCTACATGAAATGCCTCGTGCTGTTCAAGAATCTTGAGAATAAGCATTACCCCTGCGCCGAAGACTGCAACAATCGTTTTATGTATTTTTTCCGATACAATAACTGCATAAGCGATCAGGAATATCGCGGTCGCTATCCAGAACGAAGAACCCATAACAACCTGGGTTGTGGCAGCAGCAACTTCTTCGGTCATTTTCCACCTCCTGTATTTTCATTGATCATCGACTTGGTAATTTCGTAAAACATATCCCGTTCATAAAGCATCCCTGTCACCCTGTGCTCTTTGTTCAGAACAGGCACCCTCTTCACTTTATTTTTCAGCATATGGTCTATGCACTCCATCAGCGTTGCATCCTCTTTTACCGTAATTACCTTTGAGGTCATAAGGTCCCTGACCTTTTTCCCGGAAGCTTTTTGTGCAAACGTCTCGACCATCCCATCCCATGCAAAGCTGCCAAGGTTCATTAAATCCATATAGGCAGGGTGGACTGCCTTAAGGATATCGCCTATGGAGAGTATTCCAATAAGATTTCCTGATGCGTCAAGCACCGGCAGGGCTTTCACCCCAATTTTTTCTTCTCCTCTCAGCGCTATCCTGAGAAGGTTTGCTGCTTCTTTAAGAGTGTTGTCCGGCTCTAAATATTCCTGTAGTGGTATCATCAAATCCTTTGCCTTCATAAGACCTCCATTCCGTAAACTAATAAAAAAATCTCTTGTCCGGTAATCCCTCAGGCCTTCCCAGCCGTGAACATCCCGTCAAGGGAGGGGAAGTATTGGGACATTGTGTATCTGTTGTTTCTTATTTCAGTAATATCGGCATCCCTAATATTGGCCATACCGTGAACAGTGCGATCCCGAGTACAACGATCAGAATAATGCTCAGGGGGATACCGTGCATAAAAAATTCACCTGTGCTGAACTGTTTAGACTCATAGGCAATCGCATTCGGAGCCGCGCCGATAAGGAGGATGAAAGGCATGCCCGCTGTCACGAGAGAAGCATACAGAATTACGTCAGGTGCTACACCGAGATACCCGGCGACAACAAGAGAAACAGGTAATGCAATGGCAATTGCTGCCACGTTCATGATGAAATTCGTCATAATCAGGACAAAGGTTGCGATGCTCAAAACAAATACGAACCAAGGGGCGTTCTGGAACATGACCAGCCAGTTAACCGCCATCCACTGGGCAGCGCCTGTCTTCCAGAGACAGAAGCCGATGCTCATTGCGCCGCTGAAAAGGAGGATGATATTCCAGGGGATATCTTCCAGTTCTTTCACTGTCAAAACTTTGAATATGAAGAACAGGAGCGTCGAAACGAGCATGATCGAGGCCCTGTCCAACGACTTTAACGCAGGAACAAAGGACTGCATTGACATGACGACCACTACACCGAGAACACAAATGATTACAAACTTTTCGTTAAATGAAAGAGGGCCCAGTTCACTGGATAATCTTTTTACCTTCTCCCTTAATCCTGTGATAACCTTTTTCTCTGCTTTCATGAATATCATGAGATAGCCCCATATAATAAAGACCATAATCCAACCGATGAGGAACATATATTTGGTGAGTTCAAAAAAGCCGATATCCCTTCCGGTAAATTCCTTGAACATACCTGCTGCTGCCGGTCCACGCGCAGCTCCGAGAAACGTGATGATGCTCCCGGCTCCGGCGGCATACGCCATGCCGATAAAAAGAGATTTGCCGAATTTAGTCTGTTTATCACCTTCCCCGTAAAGGGCATAGACTGCAAGCAGAATAGGGAAGACAGTGGCTGCCGCAGCCGTGTGTGCCATTAAGTGTGAGAGTCCGGCGGTTACCACAAGACAGCCCAACAGGATCATGCTCGTTCTCTCTCCGACTACTTCAAGCATTTTATAGGCAAGCCGCTTTGTGAGCCCTGATTTTGTGAATGCCAGCCCTA
This sequence comes from Thermodesulfovibrionales bacterium, assembly GCA_031082155.1. Classification (GTDB taxonomy): domain Bacteria; phylum Nitrospirota; class Thermodesulfovibrionia; order Thermodesulfovibrionales; family SM23-35; genus JAKLQR01. Next base: position 65,757 of record JAVHLL010000001.1, read on the forward strand.
CGACTACAGAGCCGAAGATGAACATGACGGACGGGTCCATAAAATCTCTGAACGCATCTTTGGCCGTCCTGATTGCAAACAGTGCCTGAAAAACCCCGATAGCAAGGGATGTAACGCCAATTGGCAGAACTTCAAACACCCACCAGGTGCCGGCAAGCAAGAACAGTGCAATGGCTCCTTTCCCTTCCTTCGAGAGGGGGAATGCTTTGCCTGTGGGGTCTAATGCATCAGGCCAAGGGGGCATAAAATAGATCCACAAAAAGAGGCCTAATCCAATAAGGATAAACATAACCCGTTTCCAGTCAAATTTGTCTTTGGTTTCTGCAAGAACAATTTCAGGCGGTGGTTGGGGTAACCCCTCTGATTGTTTTTTCTGATCAGCCATAATATTGCCTCCTTATTCCTTGATAAGTGAATCGGAAATTTCATCAAAGACTTCGATCATCCGTACGAGACCGACGAACTTCTTCTTGTTCTCTAAAACCGGCAGGAGAACAAGGTCGTGATGCACCATCAGATATGCCGCTTTGGTTACCGGATCGGCCGGATCAACAAACTGTTTTGCAGGGGCCATTATCTCGCTGACCGGCTTCTCCGCAAGCTCTTTCGACTGTTTGGTGAAAAGCGTATCCCAGATTAAAGAGAGTTCAGATTCCTGTTCCTTGTATCCCTGAGCCTTTTCTGAACCCTGCATAAACCTTGGTTCCAGCCCTCTGAGGATATCCTTCAGGGTAAGGGTCCCCATGAGGTTGTACTTTTCGTCGAACACCAGTATCGCCATCGGCTCAGGGTACTTCTTCGAGCTGATAAACGACACCTTGATAATCCTTACCGCCTGGTTGATCGTAAACCAGTAAGGGATGTGGGGATACTCAAAAATACCGATCATTACATCTTTCACAAGTTTTCCGTCTGCCATAACACCCTCCTTTTTATGCAACCTTTCTTTCGAATTCCATGAAAATTCTGAACCTGTCCGATTTCTTCACCGACTGCATGTACATGATCAGGGTATCTCCCGAATAAAATTGCTGGGTGAGCAGAGAAGCGGGAGCGCCTTCGGGGAGGTTCAGCAAACGAGCCTCATCTGTTTTCAGATGGGTAAGCTCGATAAAATTCTTTACCCTGGTAATTTTTATGCCGTATTTTTTTTCGAAGAGATCAAAAAGGGAACGGGTTTCGATGTCGTCTTCCAGGAGGAGAGGGCAGAGATGGTAGGGGATATAGCATTCCTGTACCATAACCGGCTCATCCTGGACGGACCAGAGTCTTTTGATATAGATGACATGCTTTTCAGGGGATATGTCGAGAAGAGTATCAAGGCCATTCAACGGCATCATGACAGTTCTGGCAAGGACCTGCGGGGAAAAGGGGATCCCCTCTTCGAAGCACAGTTCTCTGAGATGCGCCTGCATATTCAGCCCTTCAGCTTGAGAGGTCCTGGAGATGAAAGTTCCTTTTCCCTGCTGACGCTTCAGGTACCCCTGCCTGACAAGCTCCATAACGGCTGTTCTTACGGTGACCCTGCTGACATTAAATGTTTTGCAAAGCTCTTCTTCCGTTGGAATTTGTGCGCCTAACACCCATTCGCTCTTCTCGATTTTATTCTTGAAAATTTCGTACAACTGGTAATATAATTTTTGGTGGTCTTCCCTATCGATAAGTTCCATAATATTACTATGTAATAACAATATAATAAATAATCGTTACAACAATATGCTATAGTATTTCAAGGACCCGATATGTTTCAATCGGGTACATACTGTATTTATATCGGGTATTTACTGTATATTTGAGTGCCTGTGCAATTTATTTAGCTTCAAAAATATAGATAAAAAACATATATGAATCAATCTATTATGCTAATTTAATCGCTATAGACAAGAATCAGGAAGGGCTATGCTATCTGGTTCCCGAATGCATGGAAAGAGGGATTGACTCAAAAGGAGCAGTTTTTATCGCTGTTTTTTCAGTCAGAGAATGTCGTGAGCCATATTGACTGTTCTGTTTTTCCTCCTTTTCTTCATTTTAATCTTCGATTCGCTATGGTATAGTTCTATCATGAATCCCCCAAAGCCCATTTGGTATAGTAATTGTTGGGTGATGAACAAGCAATTGAGAAAGGAGCACAATGACAGAACAATCTGAACAACAAAAATTCGCAGTGTTGATTGATGGAGACAATGCACAAGCTTCCCTTCTTCCTCAGGTTTTGGCGGAGGTGAGCAAGTTCGGGTTGATCACCATAAAGCGGATATATGGAGACTGGACGACGACCAGCATGAACAGCTGGAAGCCTGCACTCCACAAGCATGCTATTCAACCGATTCAGCAATTTCGGTACACAGTTGGCAAAAACGCAACTGACAGTGCGATGATAATCGACGCGATGGATCTGCTCCATAGCAGTGATGTTGAAGGCTTCTGCATTGTTGCCAGTGACAGTGACTACACGCGGTTGGCAACAAGGATCAGAGAAGAAGGTCTCTTTGTCATTGGGGTCGGTGAAAAGAAGACTCCCGAAGCGTTCACCAATGCCTGCAATCAATTCGTTTACTGTGAGAACCTGACAGATACCCATAAGAAAAGAAGGAAGCAGAATAAGGTTGAAGAGTCCAGCGCCCCGGATCCCATGCCCCTTCTTCTTCAGGCGTTCGAGACTGTTGTAAAGGATGAAGAATGGGTCCACTTGTCAGCGATGGGTTTTGTTCTCCATAAACTGGACCCGGCATTCGATCCTCGAACGTACGGTCACAAGAAACTTCAGTCCCTCATCAAGGACTATCCGGGCGCGTTTACGTTGAAACGAGACGATTCAACTAAGCCGCCAGTAGTCTATGTTGCCCTGACCGCCCAACAGGAGGATTCAGGCGACGCTTAACTGCGCGCCTGTTTCTAAACGGCATGAATTTCTCCTGATAATCCTCAAATATTTACCATTCATTCATCGGATTATTGGCAGGGGGCATTAAGAAAAATATGGTGTTTCTTCTGGAGAGAAAGATGCACAGCATAACCCGATAAGCATAAATTCAGGTGACAGCTTCCATTTCCGGGTATTTGTTACACCTGCCCTCTCTGTGGATGCAACTATGTATCCCCGGTTGCAAAATGTTATTTGTAGCAGTTCATATTCTTGAGAGATATTTATCGATATAATTACTGTTGATACCTTGACAGATTGATTCATTTAATAGGAAAATATCATAGGGTTCAGAAATAGTTTTTATTTCTGAAGGGAGTACAAAAAGATAGTCGGGCCGCTATCAGGTGGATAGCCACTTGGTGCGGCCTTTTTTATTTGCTGACAATTTATCTCAGGGAGGTGCGAATGAAAGCTAAGGATTTAATGATACCTTTACAGGAATATTTAACTCCAGATCATACGCTCAAAGAAGCAGCTAATTTTCTCAGGATAGCCGGGAGAGGAGAAGAGAAGATTGGAGTTAAAGCTCTGCCTGTTCTTGATACGAAAGGGAAATTAATAGGTATTCTTTCGATCGGCGACATACTCAAAGCCGTTTATCCGAAATATATGTATCAAATGGATTTGGGAAGCTTTACATGGGATGGAATGGTTGAAACAATTGCAAAAAAAATGGCTGATAGAAAAGTGAAAGATTTTATGACACAAATGGTTATCACAATTAGGGAAGATGCGCCAATCATGGAGTGTGTCGATCAAATGCTGAAACATAATGTTAAAAGAGTACCTGTACTGAATAAGGAGAACAAGGTCATCGGGATATTGTATGAAAGAGATATTTTCTTTTTCATTACAAATGCCATGCAGAACAGCGTGGAGGTGCAAAATGACGAATGAGCCAATTGTTTCTGCACAGCCTTTTGTAATGGATACTGCATTTTGGACAGCAACTGCTATCTTTCTTGTTGCCTATGCAATAATCGTATCCGAAAAGGTTCATAAAACAGTCGTAGCCATCTTTGCTGCCAGCCTTATGATTGTCTTAAAGATTCTTGAACAGCATGAGGCCTTTCATGTTGAAGAGCTTGGCGTGGACTGGAATGTCATATTCCTTCTCATATCCATGATGGTGATCATAAACCTGATGAGGCCGAGCGGTATTTTTGAGTATATAGCGATAAAAAGCGCGAAGTTGGGAAAAGGTGAGCCATTCAGGATCATGGCAATTTTTGCTGTTGTCACGGCGGTTCTCAGTGCGTTACTTGATAATGTCACAACCGTGCTTTTGATAACTCCCGTAACCGTTCTTATCGCAGACGCACTGGAAATCGATCCGATCCCTTATCTTATTTCATGTGCCCTTGCATCGAATATTGGCGGCACGGCAACGCTTATCGGCGATCCCCCCAATATTATGATTGCTTCGAAGGCATACCTTACCTTCATGGATTTTATCTATCATTTGACTCCAATCGTTATCGTACTGATGGTTGTTTATATTCTGACTATAAAAGTGATCTGGGGCAAGAAGCTCAAAACAAAGGATAGCCTGAAGAAAAGAATTATGGAAATGGACGAAAGGGGAGCCATTAAAGACCCTGTTATGCTGAAGAAAGCTCTTTTTGTTCTAGCCCTTGTTCTGACAGGTTTCGTATTTCACGGCGCACTCCATTTACAGCCTGCGACCATAGCCCTTTTCGGGGCAGGTCTCCTGCTGCTGCTTTCAAAAACCCATGAGCCACATCATATCCTGGCAGAAGTCGAATGGCCGACCATTTTCTTTTTCATAGGGCTGTTCATAATCGTGGGGGGAGTAGTAAAAGTAGGTCTGATAAAATGGATGTCTCTACAAATTCTTGATTTGACCCAGGGCAATATGTTTGCGACCTCAATGGTTGTCATGTGGTTTTCCGCCTTCGCATCAGCGATTGTGGATAACATACCCTATGTTGCAACCATGAACCCGCTGGTCATTGATATGGCAAAACAGCTCTGGCCGAAGCTCTCAGGATTACAATTGCTGCACCATCCTGACCTAATGCCTGTCTGGTGGTCATTGGCATTAGGTGCGTGTCTTGGCGGAAATGGCTCAGCCATTGGTGCATCTGCAAATGTGATAGTCATCGGTTTATCTGAAAAGGCCGGCAACAAGATTTCTTTTATGAAGTTCATGGCATACGGAATGCCGATCATGATAATAACAGTGGCTATCTCGACTGTCTATGTATGGCTGAGATATTATGTGTTGAAGATATGAGAGAGAAAAGCGCTCATCCATACTTTCCATTTTTATCCGCCTTTGCAAAAAAAGGGCAGGTGAGGGGTCAATTTTATTGTTATTTCAAGATATAAAGCAGTATAAGGTTCAGGATATAGATAAGGACGATTCCCATCGAATCCCAGGCCAGAAATAACTGTTTTTTCTCTGCACGGTAAGTCAACCCGATAACTGCAATAGCCGTCATTGCGATAGCAGATAAAGCAGAAATAATATGATTCTGGTTCGCATATGAAAGGATCGGCCCTTTTATGAAAAATATATCGTCAATAGCAAGGATACATATATTGAAGATATTACTTCCGAACAGATTGCCGACTGCGAGGTCAACCGCATCCATCTTCACTGCTGAAAAAGATACCACTACTTCAGGCAACGAGGTAGAAACAGCAACAAAAATATTTCCTACAAATGTCTGTCCAAGTCCTGTTATTTCTGCAATCCCTTCGCCGATCTTCGGTAGAAAAGTTGCCGCGACAATAACAATGATTGCATTCATAACGTAATTCAGAACAGCAGTTCGCGTTGCAATATCCCTATATCTCAATTCAACAGCCTTTTCCTTCATGAGAGCGGCAATCTGTTTCTTTTCGTAAAAATAGACCAGGCGCATGGCAACCAAATAAATAATGATAAAAAATATGCTATATGGACCAATCCATCCCAACGATGCAATATAATTGCCTAAGAAGATACTGACTGATACGGTGCTAAGAAGGAGTATCCCGAAGGCAGCAGAAAGGATATTGCCCTGATGTGCCTTTGCTGAGATAGGCATAATTCGGTACTGAGCATCGAGCAATGCTATGATCAGCATATTAAAGACACAACTTCCAAGCACGTCACCTACAGCAATATCCGGCACTCCTGCGAATGTTACAGAACTTATTCCCGTCACAAGTTCAGGGAGTGAAGTGACAGAGGCCATGAGAACCATGCCTGTCCATGCCCTTCCAAGCCCTGTCTTTTCAGCAATAATATCCCCATATTTTGACAGTTTTATTCCTGAATAAACGATTGCAGCTGTGCAAATTATAAAACCAAGCCAGAGCAGCACTATTTCCCTCCTTTAAAATAATACATGCCCATCATTTTTTCTGTACTATTTCAATAATACTCCATCCACTATTTAAATTTGAAATCAGGGACAGATCCTTTATTCTGCTTCAAGGAATAAGATTTTGCTCTGATTCTGTCGATGTGCTGCAGAAAATTGTGAGAATCTGCAGCAGCTTGAATAGTGAACTTCCCAGATGTTCCCTGCGAAAAACAATGAAATGTATTGTGAGTCTGACGGGGTTACTTTTCCAGGATGCCTGTTTTTATTGCATACCTTACAAGGTCGGCGGTTGTATGGACGTCGAGTTTTTGCATGATATTCGTCCGGTGGGTTTCCACAGTTTTAACGCTAATAAACAGTTGACTGGCAATCTGTTTATTGGTGAACCCGGATGCGATGAGCTTTAATACTTCGCGTTCGCGGGTGGTGAGCGCATGGGCCTCTTTCCCCTCTTCAGAGGAAGCTTTCATCAGCCTCTCGGAAACCGAAGGGCTGATAAAGGTCCAGCCTGCGGAGACGGCTTTGACCGCATAGAGCAGATCCTCAAAGGCGTTGTCCTTGAGAACGTAACCGGATGCTTTCAGTTGCAGCGCCCTCCTGGCAGTGAGGGTCTCGTTATGCATGGTGAGGAAAATAACCTTTGTGGGGATTCCCGTGCTCTGAATCTTCTGGAGGATCTCGAAGCCGTCAAGCCCCGGCATCGATATGTCGAGAATGGCGATATCTGGTTTCTCCCTGAGAATGAGATCAAGGGTTTCCGTCCCTCCACCCGCTTCTCCGATGACCGACAGGTCCGGTGCGGATTTCAGCAGATTCAGGAGCCCCTGTCTGAATATGACATGATCGTCTGCGATAATAACCCTGGTCATTTGAGTGGCACCTCGATAAAGATATTTGTCCCTATTTTATCAGAACTCTTTATCCTAATTATACCGCCGAGCAATTCGACCCTCTCTCTTATTGTATACAGTCCTAACCCATGGTCTTCTGTTTCGGGGCTGATGCGGGCGAAGCCCCTCCCGTTGTCCCGGATCTCCAAAGTAAGAAAATGTGCATCCTGTTTTAGGAGCACATCGACGATAGTTGCTTCCGAATGTTTCACTGCATTGTTCAGCGCCTCCTGAAATATCCGGTAGAAGTTTTCCTTGATCTTCGGACTCATATCGATTGTTTCTCCTGCGGTAATATTAATCTCAATCCCGGAACGTTCCTGTACTTTCCGCGCATGCCAGGTGATGGCCTCTACAAGGCCCGTATTTTCGAGGAAAGAGGGTCTGAGATCCATGGACACCGCCCGCAGTTCGTCAATGACCTGGGTTATCTCCGATATGAGTTCGGGGAAAGCCTTTCTGTCAACCGGCATGCCGTCCTTTACCTGTGCTTCGAGCAATTGCAGTTTCAATTTTGTTGCAAGCAGTGAAGTACCGATGCCGTCATGAAGTCCTCTCGCGAGCCTCTTCCGCTCTTTTTCATGGGCATCGAATATTTTTACCGAAGCAGACTGCAGTTCCCTGATCCTCGTGTAACGGGAGGTGAGCGCATACACCACGCAGATCATGAAAAAGGCGGTTGCATAGTCCCAGAGGAAAAACCCCGTAATCTGGAGCAGATCGAACCCTCCAAACGATTCAAGCACGAATCCCACAATCAGGCCCGTGATTCCGAGCAGGATGGTGCCTGATTCATAGAATTTCCTGACAAAGGCCTTGATCGCAATAAAAACCAGGAACGAAGCGGTCACGAGGAAAAGCACTTTCCAGAAGGTATAGATATAGATCCTCGCGGTATAGGAAGTGAAAAAGAGGGTGAGCGCCGCTATGCAGAAGAATGCCGCGGGAATCGCCCGTATGGGAGCTTTAAATTTTTCCTTGTAGAAGTGAAGAAGGAGCAGGAGCAGGCTTGCGGGGAGGAGCGCGGAAATTATGTTGATTGCCTTCTGTATGGTCCGGGTCTTCATCCCGGTATCATAGAATGTGACGCTCCCGAGAAAGAAAAGCGTACCATAGAGTGTTATGAAGAGCCAGAAATAAAAATATTCCCTGTCCCTCAGTCCCTTGATATAGAAGAAAAGACAGGCAAGGAAGAACAAGGAGAAGAAGGTAAAAAAACAGAATTCCCATATCAGGGTATTCTTGTATTTTTGCAGCTTCACGATCAGAAGGTCCTTATATCCGCCGATATGTATCCCCCGGTCAAAAATACCCCCATTGAGATAGGTATTCATCACGCGGACGGCAAGGACGTTGTCTCCCCCGTAGTTGATATGCTCACGGGGAATATTGTAAAGCCTGTTGATTTTTGATGCTTCAATAAACGGTTCACCGATCAGGCCTTCTCCTCCAATCTTCATGCCGTTGAAAAAGACTTCGTCAGCGTCGCCGATTCTTCCGAGGAAGACCGCGGCCTGGACATTTTTGAAGCTCTCGGGAACAGTGCAATGGATCCTGTACCATCCTATCCCGTTTGCCGCACGGATTCCCTGGGACTGCCAGCTCCCGGGGATGGCAATCTGTTCCCACCGGGAATCGTCATATGAAGGAGATGCATAGACGGAGTTGTCATCAGGGGAAAATTTATGGATGCCATCAAGCACTAGGGTGAAATCATTAGGTTCTGCCTGGAGGGGACAATCAAAGAAAAGAATACTCATGAACAAAAAAACCAGGATTATCCTTTTCACTGTTCCTGCAATCATATAATTACCATTCTTCACCCTGCCATAGCAGGTTCATCCCTGAAAAAAGAATGACAGCAGTCCGGACCCTATCTTCCTGCCTGAGCATCATTATATCTCCCCTGAAAAATATGTGAGAGCGTTATTCATATTTTCCCTGTCACCTGTATAGAGCAGGAAATCACCAGTTTTCAGTCTGAAATCAGGCTCAGGGTTTGAATGTACCGTCTTCCCCCTTCTTACGGCGATAATGGTAACCCCGGTTTTTTTTCTGACCTGTAGTTCCTTGATCGTTTTTTCATCAAGATAAGACATTTCGTCAACCCGGTAACCGTCTATTTCTATCTCAGGCAGCCATTCATATTTTTCAAAAAGATGCCGTCTCGGCACTTCAACGCTTCTCAATGCCGTGTAACTGTTGCTTCTGATTTTTCCCACCATGTCGAGTATCGCATTTCTGGGAAAACTGTAGCGGTGCAAAACTCGCGAAAAAATCTCGATAGATGTTTCGAACTCTTCGGGTATCACCTCATCCGCTCCGAGCGATTTAAGTTCATCTACTTCAACGAGATAGCGCGTTCTTACAATGATATAAATCTGCTGGTTTGCATGTCTGGCTATGGAAACGATCCTTCTTGTAGATACAGGGTCTGAAATCGCAATCACCAGAAGCCTGGCTTTTTCGATGCTCAATTTATGGAGTATTTCCTGGCTTGTTCCATCACCGTAAAAGATAGGCTCACCTTTTTTTCTCATCTCCCTTATGGTATCACTGTTCATTTCGAGAACAACATAGGGGACCTCAGCTTCTTTCAAAACTGTAGCAAGATTTCTGCCGTTGAGACCGAACCCCACAATGATGACATGATCGTGTCTTCTTCGCGGGCTTCCCTCACCCTCCGAAGTCTTCCTTTTTCTGTTTAATTGTTTCAGTAAAGGGTTTTTCGCGACCCATTCAGATGCTGATGGAGCAGCATTCAACATGAACGGGGTTATTATCATCGTCACGACAGAAGAGGAAAGAAAAATCTGATAGAATTCTTCTGGGATCAGTCCCGAAGCCTTGCCGGCGCCTGCAAGCACGAAGGAGAACTCCCCGATCTGAGCAAGCCCCAGACCGGTAAAGACGGAAGGCCGCAGAGCACTCCCTGTCAAAAGGGCGGATACTGTTCCTGTAACGATTTTCAATATGACTATCAGTGTAACGACCTGGGTTATTCTGAACCCGTTCCCGATTACAAACCCGGTATCCATCAGCATTCCTATGGATACGAAAAAAAGGCCCATGAAACTGTCCTTGAAAGGCAATATATCCGAAATGGCCTGATGGGCATACTCTGATTCGGATATGATAAGGCCTGCCAGAAAAGCGCCGAGGGCAAGAGAGAGGCCGAACTTCGATGTCAGTAGCGCTATCCCGAGACAGAGGAGGATAATAGTTGTCAGGAAAAGTTCCCGGCTTTTTGTGCGAACAACCTGGTGGAGCAGGGAGGGAACCAACCATCTGGCGCTCAATAAAACAACTCCTATGATTACAGCCGCCTTGCCCATCTTCACTCCTACATCAATGATGTCGATCCCTTCCCCCGACAGAACCGGAACAAGGAGCATAAGCGGCACGATACAGAGGTCCTGGAATATGAGTATTCCAACCATGGTGTGGCCGTGAGGCGAGTCTATTTCACCTCTCTCAGTGAGCAACTTCAGGACTATTGCGGTGCTGCTCAGGGCATAGAGAAAGCCAAAAAAGAGCGATTTGTTAATATCCTCTATAGCGAGGTAAGTAAGCACAGCCGATACTCCTATGGTCAGCAGCACCTGTGCTCCGCCTCCACCCAAAACAGCCTTCTTGATCCTGAAGAGCTTTGCAATGGAAAACTCGATGCCGATTGTGAAGAGAAGAAGTATTACGCCAATTTCCGCGAGTATCTGTATGAAGTGGATATCTTTTATCAGCCCGACGCCATGTGGTCCGATGATGATTCCGGCTACGATGAACCCGATCAGCGACGGGATCTTCAGCTTGTACAGTAGCAGGATTACCGCCGCGGATGCGATGAAGATCACTTCCAATGATTTCAGAAATTCATATTCCATAGTCTTTCACCCGCAACGCGACAGAGAAAGCTTAAAAAATTATTTTGCGCGATGATTTGTTTGAAAATATTTCTGCAAAAGAGAAGCTGCTCTTTCTCATCAGGGCTTGTAATCCGGATACTTCGATTCCATGAGGGTATTGATCCGGTCGTCCAGGTCCGGATGGGTTGCAAAGAGCGCTGCGAGCCCGCGTTTTTTCCCTCCGGAAATTCCGAATGCTGCCATCTGGTCAGGGAGATGAGGTTGTTGAATGGATGCTTTCAAAGACTCGAGTGCACCTATCATCGGTTTTTTGCCGACAAAATCTGCAGCACCGCTGTCTGCACGGTACTCCCTTCTTCTCGAAAACCAGAAGACGATTATTGAAGCCAGTATCGAGAGGAATATCTCTGCGATGATTGTGGTTACCCAAAAGCCTATCCCGTGCCCTCTCTCATTTCTGAATATTACCCTATCGACTGTATAGCCGATAATACGCGCGAAGAAAATGACAAAAGTGTTCACAATACCCTGTATGAGAGCGAGGGTTATCATGTCTCCGTTTTGAATATGCGCCACTTCATGTGCCAGTACCGCCCGTATTTTCTCTTTGTCCATACGACGCAGCATCCCGCTCGAGACAGCGACGAGAGAATTGTTCCGCTTCATGCCTGTTGCAAAGGCATTCATGTCATCAGAGGGATATACGGCAACCTCGGGCATGCCAATGCCGGCACTGGAAGCAAGCTCTCCTATTGTTCTTACAAGCCAACGTTCTGCTTCGTTTGCAGGTGAAGTTATCACCTGGGCCCTTGTCAGTCTTTTTGCGCTCCACTTGGAGAGCGCAAGACTTATGAATGCCCCGCCCATACCGAAAACTGCCGCAAATATAAGCAGTGACTGATAATTCAGTCCGTAAGCGGTCAGATATGGTTCAACGCCAAGAATTCTCAGCACAATCCCCAGAACTATTACTATCGCAAGGTTGGTTATCAAGAAATATATTACTCTGCGCATTGTTCCCTCCTTTTGAAAACATTACTTGCCGGCTTTTTATGCTGCCGGGAAGCATGGTTATCACGCCTGATCTTTCTTAGGATATTACAGGGTCTCATTCTGTGATTTTCTGATTGCTCATTTTTACTGATGAGTCATCGATGCTTTATTTTTGAGAACCTTCTTGCTTAAAAAACAATATTCCGAGGGGCGGCAGGGTAAGAGAAAGCGAATGGTGCCTGCCGTGAGAGGGAACCGGCGATGCCTCAAGTCCTCCTGCGTTTCCATGTCCGCTCCCGCTGTATACCGGCGCATCGCTGTTCAAAACCTCTTTCCAGAAGCCGCTCTTGGGTACACCGATCCGGTAGTGATACCTGGGAATCGGGGTCATATTGCAAATGACAAGGATCAGGGCATCGGGGCTGTTTCCTTTTCTGATAAAACTGATGACGCTCTCTTCCCAGTTATGGAAGTCGATCCACTGAAACCCTTCGTTACTGAAATCAAGTTCATAGAGCGCCCGTTCGGTTTTATAGAGATGATTGAGGTCTTTTACCCATCTCTGCACCCCCTGGTGATATGGATATTCAAGGGTATGCCATTCAAGGCTTTCCTCATGGTTCCATTCCTTCCACTGGGCGATTTCTCCCCCCATAAAGAGAAGTTTCTTCCCGGGATGTCCGTACATGTACCCATAGAGAAGACGCAGATTCGCAAATTTCTGCCATTCGTCTCCCGACATCTTGCCGAAGAGTGACCCTTTGCCATGGACTACCTCGTCATGGGAGAGCGGGAGGATGAAGTTTTCTGAAAATGCATACCAAATGCTGAAGGTAAGCTGATTGTGGTGGTACTTTCTGAACACTGGGTCGTTCGAAAAATAGTCGAGTGTGTCATGCATCCAGCCCATATTCCATTTCATGCCGAATCCGAGTCCGCCGACATATGCAGGTCTCGAAACCATCGGCCAGGAGGTAGACTCCTCTGCAATGGTCTGGACGTCTTCCAGGGAACTTGCATATATCCTCTCGTTAAATCTCTTGAGGAAATGAATGGCCTCGATATTTTCTTTCCCCCCGTATTCGTTCGGTATCCACTCGCCTTCCTTCCTCCCGTAATCAAGATAAAGTATTGAAGCGACCGCATCGACCCTGAGCCCGTCGATATGGTATTTCTCGATCCAGAAGGTGGCGCTGCTGACGAGGAAGTTTCTTACCTCATTTCTGCCGTAATTAAAAATGTAGCTTTTCCAGTCGGGATGAAATCCTTTTTTCGGATCTTCATGTTCGTAAAGGTGTGTTCCATCGAAATAGATAAGTCCGTGTTCATCATCCGGGAAGTGAGAGGGAACCCAGTCAAGCACGACACTGATCCCATTCCGGTGGAGATGGTCCACAAGATACATGAAGTCCTGCGGAGTCCCGTACCTGCTCGTAGGCGCGAAAAAACCGGTTATCTGATATCCCCAGGAACCGTAAAAAGGATGTTCCATTACCGGGAGTAGCTCTATATGGGTGAATCCCATCTCTTGTATATAATCGGCCAGGGAATGGGCGAGTTCACGGTAAGTGAGATACCTGTTCCCCTCTTCAGGTACCCTCCTCCAGGAGCCGGGGTGCAATTCATATATCGACCACGGGGCATTCAGCGCATTCTGTGAATGCCGCGAGACCATCCATTCACTATCATTCCATGTGTATTCCATGTCCCAGACAATCGAGGCGGTTTTTGGCGGGGGTTCACAGTGAAAGGCAAAGGGATCGCATTTTTCGACCTCGTAATTGTTGTGCCGCGAGGTGATGTGGTATTTATAAACAGTTCCATGCCCGATATCAGGGATAAACCCTTCCCATATGCCGGAACCGTCCCACCTTACTGCCATCGGATGTGACTTTTTGTTCCACCCGTTAAAATCACCGATCACAGAAACTTTCTCTGCGTTCGGAGCCCAGACAGCGAATACCGTTCCGTGTTTCCTGTCAACTTTGATGCTGTGTGAACCGAGTTTATGGTGAAGGCCGAAATGGGCCCCTTCCTTGAAGAGATAAATATCATGTTCGGTGAGGAGGCTCACCCCGTGTATGATCTTCTGAACTTTTTTCTTTTTTGTGCTCATCGTTTTTCCTCCAGTAAAGGGTGAATGCCGTTCAGAGGAATAATGACCCCGTCAGGGGGTTTTTTCAGTTCATGCCCGATTTTATAGATCGCTTCTCCCATCCGATATCAGATTTCGCGTCCCTTTCTGTAACCTTTCTCTTGGTTAACCTTTACTCTTTTTATCGCAGTGCGTTATTGAATCTTGAGCACCTTTTTCTTCGACTTCAGGACTATGTATGACTTGTCCGGAACAATATAATTGCCGTCCGGGGCATGCACCTGAATCCCGGTAATCATGGCATAATCACTCTTTGAGGTATCCACCACTTTTCCGATGGCATGTTCAAGGTCTTCCTGGATAACTTTGCGGGTTATCTGCGTGAGTTCAAGAAGACTCGGGATGTCGCCATAGGTTATTTCCTTGATCAGTCTCCTTTTCAGAAGGCTCTCCTCTATGTCTTCTTCATCAATCTTAATATGGAGCTTGCCGGTGTAGAGTTCATCAAGGAACAGACAGAGCGCTCCGCAGGCGCTTGAGGCCTCCTTGATCCCCTTCCGCTTGCAGAATCCGGTCTTGCCGCCCTCATCGACCGCGATATGGGGGATGACATAGAACACATACCGTTCCCTCTTACCCACTCTCGGGGCATGATGAATTGCCGCCATCAGCCCTGTCTTGCCTGCGGTGAACATGCCGGCAAGGCTCGAAAAATTAAACGCTTCTCCCCATTTGCGTTTTATATGACTGCGGAGCGACTGGGAAATTTCATCCCTGCATACACACACAGAGGCAAGCGAGTTCTCTGCGGAAAACCCAAATTTCTCTAACGCAGCATACGTCTTCTGGATAAAATTCTGTTCGGTAAAAAATACGCTGAAATACTGTTTGATGACGTGGTCAGGTGCCATAGATCCTCCATAAAAAATTAGGTATAGTTCAGGAAAAGGCACAGGGACGGGGAAACTCCTCAGCCCCTGTGCTTCCCCCCATCTCGTTGTATAACTGCTGCGCTTTCTGTCTCAATCCGGGAATATTCTTTTTCTCCGTCTTGAACCATATTAGCATAAATCTCCAGAGAAGAAATGTTCGGCAATGACTTTTCGGGTGGTGGCTACAGTGACCCTTCCGGTTTCTTTTTATCTGCCATATGAACCTGCTATTCCCGCGTGATTGCGTTGGATATTTCATCGAAGACCTCAACCATGCGGACAAGACCGACGAACTTCTTCTTGTTCTCAAGTACAGGCAGCAAAACGAGATTATGGTGGATCATGAGAAATGCCGCCTTGGTCACCGGGTCGTTGGGATCGGCAAAATATTTTGCAGGAGACATTACCTCGCTCACCGGTTTCTCTGCAAGTTCCTTCGATTTCTTTGTGAACAGGGAATCCCAGATGAATGCCAGCCCCCTCTCGTCCTCTTCAGGTACCTGGGCTTTTGTGGTGGCGTGCATGAACCTCGGTTCAAGTCCCTTCAGGAGATCTTTGAGCGTAAGGGTTCCCATAAGATTATATTTCTCGTCAAATACGAGAATTGCCAGAGGTTCCGGGTAGTTTCTGGTGCTGATGAAAGAGATCTTGATAATCCTCACCGCCTGGTTGATTGAAAACCAGTAGGGGATATGAGGGTACTCGAAAATGCCGGTCATCAAATCTTTTACGAGTTTGCCGTCTGACATAAACCCTCCTTAATTTCTATACGACTTTTCTTTCGAGTTCCACTGAAAAATGGAATCTGTCCGGCCTTTTCACTGACCGCGCATACATGATCGTGGTTTCGCCGGAATAAAAGTGCTGGATCAGCAATATCGCCGGTGAACCTTCCTCCAATCCGAAAACCCTGGCTTCATCTGCGCTTAGGCGGGTGATATCCATGAAGTTTTTTGCCTGTGTTATCTTTATTCCGTACTTCTTGTCGAAAATCTCGAAGAGTGAATGATTCTCAATGTCATCTTCTAAAAGGAGAGGGCAGATATGATAAGGGATATAATTTTCCTGGAGCAATACCGGTTCATCCTGAACGGTCCATATCCTTCTTATATAGATGATATGTTTGTCATGAGTGATATCGAGCCTTTGATCCAGGTCATCAACAGGCATCATGACAGTTCTGGCCAACACCCTTGGTGCGATTTCAATCCCTTCTTCCAGGAGAAGTTCCTTCAGGCTGGTCTGCATATTCAACCCTTCGGAAATGATGTTTTTATTTACAAAGGTGCCTTTTCCCTGCTGGCGTTTCAGGTACCCCTGCCTGACAAGTTCAAGAATCGCTGTTCTGACTGTGGCTCTGCTGACACCAAACATCCTGCAGAGCTCGTCTTCAGTAGGGATCTGTGCTCCGACTTGCCATTCACTGCTCTCGATTTTTTTTCTCAGAATTTCGTAGAGCTGAAAGTAAAGTTTTTGATGATCTTCTCTGTCGATTAGTTCCATAATATCTACCTAAGGTAATAATGTTATTACAAAATAATATTATTTTGCACTTATGGTAATAGTATCTCCTGAACTTGTCAAGAGTTTTTGGCGCAGGTATAATTATTTCATGTTCAATATTTCGAAATTATTCAAAAAAAACGCCAAATCGGCACAACAGACCGAGACTGCCAAAATAGTATTAACGCGCAGATATCATGCATTTCAGAAGCTCCTTGCAGCAAATAACCAGGTCCTCGAATTGATGGCGGATATGGAGGAAAAGTCTTCCGGTGAATACCTTTTTGATATGCATTACATCAAAACAAGTTCACGACTTATCGGTCATAAGGTCTTGACGATCATTAAAAGCCTGAACGACCTCTCCAGGGACAAGTATCTGATATTTGAAAAAATTCATGAGAACATTCAGCAGGGAGTGGATGAAATACTCGAACATAAGATGGAAGTGCCTGTCAGTGACCTTGTGATTCCCCTTGAAGAGCTCTCAAGCAGGGAGGTGACTGTCGCAGGAGGAAAAATCGCAAACCTGGGTGAGATAAAGGGAAGACTTAATCTTCCCGCACCCTGGGGATTTGTGATCAGTTCCTATGCATTTGTCAAATTCATGGATCATAACAAACTATCCGAAAAAATCAGTGAAAAACTTTTGTCACTCCGCATTGATAATCTGGAAGAATTAAACAGGTTCAGCAAGGAGATTTACTCCCTGATCCTTGAATCTGAAATCCCGCCGGATCTTGATGAAGCCATACAGGGCGCATATTCAGGTCTTTTAAAGAAGGCTGGCAAACAGGCGATGGTATCGGTAAGAAGCAGCGCAATCAGGGAAGACAGCGAATTCAGTTTCGCAGGGCAGTATGCCACGTTCCTTAACGTTACCGGCGATGCGATAGTTCAAAAATATAAAGAGGTTGTGGCAAGTCTTTTTACCCCGAGGGCAATGTTTTATTCCAAGACAAAAGGTTTCTCGCAGGATGAGATGGTCATGGCTGTGGGGGTTTTACATATGGTAGATGCGTCAGCCGGCGGGGTAATGTATACGAGGGACCCTACCGACGCTGAGAAAGACCACATATTAATAAACAGTGTCTATGGTCTAGGGAAGGCCGTTGTCGACGGAACGTTTTCAACCGATACTTTCACCGTTTCGCGGCACCCTGCCGGTTCCCTAATCAGCAGGAATATCGTGCATAAGGATAAGATGCTCATATGCAGGGAAGACGGCGGAATCGAAGAAATACCAGTCACGGAAGACCGCAGAGAGACCCCGAGCCTTACCGACGAACAGATAAACACCCTGGCGCACTATGGCCTCGAACTGGAAAATCACTTCGGTGCTGCCCAGGACATTGAATTTGCGGTGGGATCTGACGGGCAGATATATCTTCTCCAGTCAAGACCCCTGCAAATAGTTTTTTCAGGTGCTGCAACCGGGCCGTCTCTTCCCACGCGGATGGAAGGGTACAATGTTATCCTCGACAAGGGGGTCATCGCGAGCAAAGGGATTGGATATGGGAAGGCATTTATCCTCAAGGATGACGAGGAACTCAAAGAGTTTCCTGAAGGGGCTGTGCTCGTCGCAAAACATACCAATCCGAAATATGTCACGATCATGAACAAGGCTGCTGCTATCATTACCGATGTGGGCAGTGCCACAGGACATATGGCTTCTCTTTCGAGGGAATACCGGGTGCCGACCATTCTTGACGCAGAGGTTGCGACAGGCATCATCAAAGACGGGCAGGAAATCACAGTCGATGCAATCAACTGCAATATTTACGAAGGCAAAGTAGACGAACTTATCGAATATGCGAGGAAAAAGAAAGAACCGTTCAGGGATACCCATCTGTTTAAAACACTCGAAAAGATCCTGAAATGGATCGTGCCGCTAAGTTTAACTGATCCCCAGGGGGAGGACTTCAGCCCCCAGAATTGCAAGACTTATCATGACATAACCCGGTTTGCTCACGAAATGGCGATGCATGAAATGTTCAACCTTGGTGAAAGTCAGGACATGGATGAAGTGAAGCCCGTTACCCTTATCGCCGGAATTCCCGTGAATGTGCAGTTGCTGGATCTTGACGGAGGCATCAGGGAGAATATCAAGAAGGCAACACCGGAGGATATATATTCTGTTCCTTTTTCTGCGATACTGAAAGGCATGAAGAATATGAAATGGCCGGGGCCTCCGCCTGCGGATGCGAAAGGGTTTCTCGGCATGCTTGCTCATACTGCTTCTGTCCCTGAGAACCAGCTTCAGGAAATGGGGAAGAGCAGTTACGGAGTGGTATCGAAGCACTACATGAATTTCAGTATACGGCTCGGCTATCATTTTTCACTCATTGAAGCGTATGCGGGTGAGAACATCAATGATAACTATATCAAATTCTTCTTTAAGGGAGGGGGAGCTGCTCAGGACAGGAGATTGAGAAGAGTAAGGCTTATTACGGAGATTCTGAAACACATGGACTTCAGAGTTACTGTCACTGAGGATGTGATTGATGCAGTCATGACAAAATATAAACAGGAGAAGATTGAACAGAAGCTGATGATCCTGGGAAAATTCACTGCCTATACGAAACAGCTCGATATGGTCATGTATAATGACGCCATAACAGATATGTACATCGACCAGTTCGTGAAAGAACATATAAAAAAGCCGTCAAGCACGCCAGATGGACAGTAGAAAGCTGATGCCTCACCAATCTGTCAGGTTTTTCTCTCGGTCACTCTTTCACTCGCTAATCGCCCTTTTTCAGCTGCTCCCTGAGCAGCTTGTTCTCTTTCTGTAAACTGATCCATTTCATTGCCCGGTCGATGGTGAAAAGTATCTGCTCTTTTCTGAACGGTTTGCTGATGAAATCGAATCCCCCCTTCTGGATTGCCTCGGTTGCGGATTCCACCGTCGCATATGCAGTGATGAAAATAACAGGTATGTCCGGGTTGTCTTTTTTCACGGCATCGAGGAGTTCAATTCCGTCAAGCCCGGGCATCTTCAGATCCGTAATGACCAGGGCAAAGACTCCCTGCTTTGCGAGTTCCACTGCCTCGATAGGGTTATTGGTTGTGGTAACTTCGTACCCCGTCTTGTCCCTGAGCATCATGCTCAGAAGTTTCAGCATGTCAGGCTCGTCATCGACGACTAATATTTTCTCTGCCATTGAGACCTCCTCCCTGTGTTTTTACTGCTCAGTTTTTTTCTTTTGGAAAATTGGGATGGTTACGATGAATACTGTTCCCGGATTGTCTGATTCCTCTTTTGTCTGCGTCTCAAACGTTATCGATCCTCCATGCTTTGTGATGATTCCGTATGAGACAGAAAGCCCGAGTCCGGTCCCCTGTCCGACTTCCTTTGTAGTAAAGAGCGGGTCGAATATCCTGCCGCGGTGGTCCGGTTTAATGCCATGTCCGCTGTCGGCGATCCTTACCGTAACTTTCTCGTCCGGAAGTGAATTCGTCGTAATGGTTAATGTCCCGCCTCCTTTCATCGCATGAATTGCGTTATTAATGATGTTGAAAAAAACCTGCTGCAGTTCGCCGGAATCACCCCGGATCATCGGCAGGTCAGTCTTCAGGTTTTTGAAGATGGTTATCTTGGACAGGGTCAGCGTATTCCCCATGACCGCCAGAACGGTTTCGATATTCTTGTTGAGGTCAACTTCCTCAAGCCGATGCTCCTTATGCCGTGCGAAACTGAGGAGATTCTCAACGACCCTCTTTGCGTTGAGGCCTTGTCGCTCTATTGTCTTTAAAAGGTCATATGCCTCTGAATCAGGGGGCGCTTTCTCGATGAGCATGTCGGTGAACCCCAGGATGACGGTGAGCGGGTTGTTGATTTCATGGGCTACCCCGGCTGCAAGCGTACCCATCGATGCGAGTTTTTCTGTGTAATAACTGTGCTCCTCCATCTTTTTCCTCTCGGTGATGTCCCGTGAAATACCGAGGACAGCATAGATGTTCCCTGTCTCGTCCCATAACCTTCTGAGATTGGTGCTGAACCAGTATTGCTGGTCTTCTATGATTACCATGTGGATCAGATGTCTGCTTTCCTGCGCATCGAATACCTTCCGGATCATGAGCTGAATCACCTCTCCGCTTGGCCATGCGAAGATCTCTGACAGGTGAAGCCCGATTACCTCGGGTTCGTTTTTCTTGAAGAAATCCGCTCCGTATTTGTTTATGGAGAGGAAGTTCCCGTTGTAATCCACGGTGAAGATGATGTCTTCTGCGTTTTCGATGAGAGACTTGTACCGCTGCTCTGATTTTTTGAGTTCGATAGTCTTTTTTGTGACCTCCTGCTCAAGTGTATTCGACCAGCTCAGGATCATGAAGTTTATGAATAACCCGCCGAAAAGGATGAGAAAGATGATGAGCGCCTGCAGGAGCATCTGCCGCTGCTGTATTTCGTGAATCGGGCCCTCAATCTCACTGACAGGCGCTACGACCGCTACGGACCATATACGGCCCTTCTCTTTCTCATCGAAGGAAATCGGGGTGTACGCAATCAGCTTTTTAATTTCCCCTTCAACCCCTCTGTGCCAGCCTGAAATATACCAGCTCGTCCCCTCTTCGCCTTTCAGCATTTTATCTTTCTGGATCTCATTGATCCTGGCAAATGAAATGGTGGGCTTTTTCCCTTTCCTCGCCTCGAACGCGTTTTTCCCGATGAACGATTCGTCCTGGTGGTAGAGGAACGTGCCATTTTCATCAATAACCCATGAGTAACCTGTTTTTCCCGAGCGGATCTCTTTGTTGATATTGCCAATGAGCCTGCTTACGTCGAGCACAAAGACCAGGACCCCTGAAAACTTATTGGTCGCAACGGGGTGAGATTCGTCGACGGATATCTGCCATACGGGGATGACCATCCGCATAATCGGCCGCGGAGAGTCACCATTGAACTGCATGGTTGAGATGCTGGTAAAAATTATCTGACCGATATTTTCTTTTTTTTGAGCCCATGCTATATGTGACGCATCATCGGGATCCATCGTCTCTAAAGAACATACATGCTGGTCTGTTACGTGGTACACCCTCTCGTTTTTCGGTTCTATCAGGCGTATTTCGAGCGTACCTTCATGTTTGATGCTCGAGAATGCAATGTCCATCCTGTTGATCAGCCATGTTGTCTCTATATACTGAAGAGAGGGCGAGATGCTCAGGAGCTGGAGCTCTCTCTTCAGGGATTCGATGCTGTTTTCGATCTGAGTGGCTGCATGGCGCGCGAGCACCAGCTGCTGCTGGTTAAAATCCTCCGTAACAATCTCCTTCACCTTTTGTGAAGAGAGCCAACCGAGGATAAGGACAGTGCCCATGAGCAAAGTCATGATGATCCCTACGAGTGCCTTGAAATATTTGATATTAAAAGGATGATATTTTTCGACAAAAGACAGGAATATCTGCCTGATATTCGAGAAGAAAGTCGTTTTGGCTGCCAAGGATTCTCCTGCTGTGTGACCGTTTTTGTTTTTTACAATAACAGATTATCGGGGAAAAGTTAAGGGGGATACCCCGGCGGAAATTCCCCTGTTGCAGTTATTCGGCAGTAACTTTAAGGAGAGGCTATCCATCACTTGATATCCAAATATTCAGTCATCCCTCGACGTGATCAGGGCATCCAGTCTTTTTAGTCAACAAAGAATCCCCCGATGCGCTGCATCGGGACTAATATTTTCCTTAATTCTGTCGTTCATGGTTGACAGGAATCCTTCCGGGGTGATGCGTTCTCCACAACAATACAGTAAAGCAAAGAAAGAGTCCGGACAATCCGGAATGACAGCCAGAGACAAGGAGTCCCGTAGATCTTTGCTCCACAGTACTTGACAGATACAGGGAGATAGTATAGTATTCACTACCAAGGTAGTTAATATGGATAAGACGCTTTCTCATCTTACAGAACTCGGACTCTCGGAATATGAGGGAAGGGCGTATATTTCCCTGCTCAGGAACAGCCCGGTCACTGCATATGAAATCAGCAAGCACTCAGGGATACCGACGTCAAAGGTCTACGAAGTGCTCAGGAAGCTTTCAGAAAAAGGGATGATTGCCCTCTTTGAGAGCGAAAAGACGAAGAGATATATCCCGGTCGAACCTGGAATATTTCTCGAACGACACAGAAGCAGAACAGAAGCTGTTGTAAAAACCCTGAAAAGTGAACTCACGGCCCTGGATGATACACTGGATTTTTCCTCGATCTGGAATATAAACGATTACGATTATCTGATGAACCAGGTCATTCAGATGATTCAAAGTGCGGCGCAGGTTGTGCTGCTGTCAATCTGGAAGGAAGAGCTTGAACAGATCGAGTCCGTTGTGCATGATGCCGTGTCGAGAAATATCAGGGTCGCTATTGTGCATTTCGGTCAGACACGGTTTAAATACGGGCAGCTTTACCAGCATCCCATCGAGGATACTCTCTATCAGGAAAAAGGAGGGAGAGGGCTCGTTGCGGTAACCGATTCCAGTGAAGTACTGATGGGGACAATATTCAAATACAGGAGGGTGAACGGTGCCTGGAGCCGGAACAGGGGGTTTATTACCATGGCTGAGGACTATATCAAGCATGATATCTATATTATGAAAATCATCAGGCGGCATGACAATCTGCTGAAGTCCAGATTCGGCAGCAGATACGAAAAAATGCGTGATGTTTTTTCTGACGAGGAGGTCGCATGAAAGTTTACATTGACGGTAAATATTATGACAAGCCGGATGCCCGGATATCCGTATTCGACCACGGACTGCTCTATGGAGACGGGGTATTCGAGGGGATAAGGATATATGAAGGCAGGGTTTTTAAACTGGAAGAACATGTCAGCAGGCTCTACGGGAGTGCACAGGCGATCCTCCTCAGAATCCCCATGACACGTGCTGCCATGCGGAAAGCAGTCGAAGATACGATCAGGATCAACAAAAAAAAAGATGGCTATGTGCGCCTGGTTGTTACCAGAGGGCAGGGCGCCCTCGGGATCGACCCATCTTCATGCCGTAAGGCGACAGTAATTATCATTGTGGATGATATCCAGTTGTACCCCCGGGGATACTATGAGAAAGGGATTGGGATTATCACCTCTTCCTCAAGGAGGATGTCATCGGACTGCCTTGACCCGCGAATCAAATCCCTGAACTATCTGAATAACATTATGGCCAAACTCGAAGCGCGTCAGGCCGGCTGCCTGGAAGCGGTCATGATGAACAGGGAAGGGTTCATCTCGGAGTGTACAGCCGACAATATATTTATTATGAAATCAAAGAGGCTTTTTACCCCTGCGCCCTGTTACGGCGCCCTTGAAGGGATTACGAGAAATGTCATGATTGATCTTGCAGCGTCGCTCGGGATTGCACCGGAGGAGACCGCGCTCACGCGCTATGACCTCTACACTGCTGATGAATGTTTTCTGACAGGCACCGGCGCGGAGATTGTCCCGGTTATCAGGATTGATGGACGGGTGATCGGGAAGGGCAGTCCCGGGGAGGTGACAAAAAGGTTGATCAGAGCGTTTACAGAATATGTGAAAGGGTGACCAGGATTCGTGTCAATTTTGAAAAATAATAAGGCCAATCTTTTTGAGGTGTGCGAAGACCCGGTAATGAGAGCAGATGCGGCATACCATGGAAAGGGTACTATTGTATTCCCGAGGGGACTGAGAGCCCGTACTTTTTCATTTTATATCCTATCTGCCTTGGGGTAATACCGATGAGCCGCGCTGCTTTTGCCTGAATCCAGCCGGTTTTCTCAAGCGCATCGAGGATGCTTGATTTTTCAATATCCTGAATCCCGGCCTGCAGGGATTCTTTCTGCAGACTGTCGTTATGTGAAGGCATTTTCATATTCATCGGGAGATCGTCTGCATTGATACTTTTCCTGCCGGACATTACCACAAGCCGCTCGATGGTATTTTCGAGTTCCCTGACATTGCCGGGCCAGTTGTAATCCGCTAATATTCTTAAGGCATCCGGTGTTATCGAAATGTTTTTATTGTTCTCTTTATTGAAACGTGTGAGGAAAAATTCTACGAGAAGGGGGATATCTTCCCTTCGCTCCCTCAGGGAAGGCATGACTATGGGCACTACATTGAGCCGGTAAAATAAATCCTCCCTGAATTTCCCCTTCGAAACGAGTTCCTCGAGATTTCGGCTTGTTGCCGCAATAAGCCGAACGTCTACTTTCATCGTCTTTTCTCCCCCAACCCGCTCGAATTCCCTCTCCTGGAGAATACGCAATATTTTGGGCTGAAGGTTCAACGGGAGGTCTCCCACTTCGTCGAGCAGAAGTGTCCCGCCATGAGCAAGTTCGAATCTGCCCTTCCGTGCAGAGATGGCGCCGGTAAACGCGCCTTTCTCATGGCCGAAAAGTTCGGATTCAAGCAGGCCTTCCGGGATAGAGGCGCAGTTGAATTTTATGAACGGCAGTTTGACGCGGGGGCTCATGTAGTGTATGGCCTTTGCAATCAGTTCCTTCCCTGTACCGCTTTCACCGTAAAGAATTACTGTTGCTTTGGAATCGGCAACGCGGTGGATCGCTTCGAAGACTTCTTTCATTCTGTCGCAGACGCCTATGATATTCGGCAGGCTGTACCGGCCTTTCAGTTCGAATTTCAGGTTTTCTCTTTCCTTCTCAGACTCCTGGTAATTTTTCCAGAGCATGACATACTGGGCAATGATGGAAGCAATGATTTCCAGAACCCTGATGTCCTCATCGATGGTTATGCCGGTATCTTTGAATATTCTGTCCACGCTGAGCACACCGATGGAATCTCCCTTGAATTTTATCGGGACGCAGAGGAACGATATCCCGTTTTTATCGATTCTCGACTCGGTCTTGTTCAGGAACAACGGTTCGTTCCTCAGGTTCGGGATAATCAGCGGCGCGCCTTTTTCCATGACCCTTCCTACAATCCCTTCTCCCATGCGGTATTTGCCCCGGTTGATCTGTTCCCTGGTGAGCCCGTGGGCGGCAACTATTCTCAACTCCTTTGTATGTTCGTCGAGCAGAAATACGGACCCCCGCTCCATTTCGAGGAACTCTCCAAGGACACGCATGGTACGGGAGAGGTTCTTTTCGAGATCAAAAGAGGAGTTCAGAACCTTGCTCACTTCAAGGAGCGCAGAAAGAGTCCGGTTTTCTCTGAGTAATGATTGAGCCATCACTGTAGAGTATTACGAAGTAGTTTAATCATGGTTCCTTATACGTTTTCCACCATTTCCCATACACCGCACGGGCATATGCCGGCGCAGAAGCCGCAGCCGATGCACTTGTCGTCGTCCACCACATATTCATATGAACCGTCTTCTTTTTCGACCCTGCTGATCGCTCCCCAGTAGCAGGTGGCTTCACACATGTGGCAGTCACGGCATGTTGCACAGGACATGCACTTGTTCGCTTCCTGCTCCGGCGAGGTAAAATCACCACGGCAGACATCATAATATTCTGTTCTGATGCGCTCGTACGGAATAACCTGTTGAACCTCAGGCGATCGCGGCGCATGCATGAGCTGATAATGAATTGTTTCAGCGGCAATTCTGCCCTGACCGATGGCATTGGTTACCAGCCCCGGACGTGTCGCATCTCCGATTGCAAATACCTTCACATCTGATGTCTGACCGATCTCATTGACTGCCAGCCATCCCCTTTCCGTATGGACGCTCTGGGGTAAAAAGTCGAGAATCGGGACATCGCCGACAGACATGATCACTCTGTCTGCATCAAGAGAGGTGCCGTCCTTGAAATATAACGTCTTGCCCTCATGGTCGTACCGTTCCGATATCCTGGGCCAGATGATCTGTGTGCCTTTTGCAACAGCGGTTTCCATCTCTTGACCGAAGGCCGCCGGCTTCTGGATATCGACTGCTGTTACGGATTCCGCGCCGCAGTTGAATGCCTGCGAAGCTACGTCCATGCCGACATTCCCGGCCCCGATGATTACAACCTTTTTCCCTTTAAGGTCCGGTTCGTCGCCTGTATTCATGCCCCTGAGAAAATCATATGCCGATATGATATGCTCGGAGCCGGGGAACTGAATTATTCTCGGCTTGTGAGCGCCGCATGCGACGATAACGACCTCATGGTTTTTGTAAATCTCCTGGAATTTATCGAGGTTGATCATCGTATTGAGGTGGACTGAAACGCCTATCTCCCTGAAGCGGGAAAGTTCTTTCTGGAGCACTTCCTGGGGAAGACGTTCCCGTGGTATACAGAGTTCGAGTTTGCCTCCGAGTTTGCCTGTTGCCTCATACAGATCGACAGCGTGACCTTTCAGGCCGAACTGCCATGCAGCACTGAGGCCTGCAGGACCTCCGCCTATGACTGCGATCGTGTGGCCGGTGGCCTCTGCCTTTGCCGGTGCGGGCAGATCGAGAGCAAGCCTTCCCAGTTTGTCGATCCCGAGCGGTTTGTCAAGTTTGCTCCGCGTACAACTCTGCATGCAGAGGTTCGGACAGATCTGTCCGCACACCGTAGCAGGCAGAGGGCTGTACTGGAGAACCAGTTCCAGCGCCTCATGCAGCTTCCCCTGGCGGATTAATGAAGCCCGCTTATGAGAGGGGATCTTTGTAGGACAGTTGTATGCACAGGGCGGCAGATATTTTTCGTTTGCCCAGACAGGTTTGTTCCTCCTGTTCTCTCCCGTAGTGATATACGGCAGGATTGTGAGTTCATGATTCATGAAGGGAGAAAAAATACCACCCTGGCCGACTTCTTTCTCCCAGAAGTTTTTTCTGAAATCAGAGGAGGATATCTTGAACCATCTCCTGGCCCTCTTCTCCTGAGGGGTATACGCGATGAGTTTTTTCCATTCGTCGCGTGAACGGGTAAGCTCCTTATAGAAAGACATCCTGTCGATGGCTTCAAGGTATGGTTTCATGTTTTCTGTGAGCCATTCCCAGTCCTGAGGGGTCAGCGCAAGAAGTTGCACATCCCGTTCGCTGTATTCTTTGCGAGGACCTCTGAAATAGATGGTCCCGCCGACCATTCCGACACAGGGACGATAGCCGAGAATGTTGTCCGGGTCCCGAGGATTCACTCCGCACACAACTGTGATTCCGCCAGCCTTGAACTCGGCGAAGGAATCACCCACATTCCTGAAATACCAGGACTGCGGAGGATCAAACCGGGGGTTATGCTTTGTCATGGTGTCGCACCGCGCCCCGCCGCTTCCCTGGACATAGAGAATGCCTTGTGCAGCGGCATTGAAAGCGCCATTCGTGACATCGCCCAGAACGGTTATCTTTGCCCCGCAGTTAATCCAGCCGACATCGTCAGACGCGCTGCCGTGCAGAATTATTTCTGTTCCCGGCATACCCATGCTTCCGAGTCTCTGTCCCACGGGACCGTCTATGGTGATTGTTACCGATTCGCCCCGGGGCCATATCCTTCCCCCGATTCCGTGCTGTCCGTCAGCATGAATAGTGAGTTCACGCACGCCATCTCTCACCGCCTGCTGTATCTGTTCTTCGAAGATACGGGACGGTGTCCGTTTCCCCCTGACCATACCGTGAATGATTATAGCTTTGAGTTGTTTTTGTGCACTTGATCCTTTGCTCTTCTTAGCACGCATAGCTTATTTCCAATCTTTCCGCCATAGCCTTGTCATCGATACTTAATCCATCCGACATGCCGATAGGCAATTCTGTGCTCCTCCCCATCGGGGCAAATATTTTTTTCAATTCCACATTCGAAGACTTGAATACTTCAACGACGCGTTCCGCGACTTTATCGGAATCAAGCCGCCGGTAGAGTTTCGGGTCCTGGGTAGTAATCCCTCTTGGACACTTTCCTGTATTGCAGAGGTTGCAGCGGTTGAATTCATCGCCCAGGCAATTCGCCGTAGCCTGCATGATGTATTTTCCGATCGAGACTACCGATGCCCCGAGCATGATCAGTGCAGCTGCGTTTGCCGCGAGATTCCCCTTCTTCCCAACACCTCCGGCCGCAATAAGGGGCAGTTCATTCTGTTTCCCCTGTTTCACAAGGTCAAGGTAGCATTCCCGGATATTCGATGCGATGGGATGCCCCATCTTGTCGAGGGATACATTGTATGCTGCGCCGGTGCCGCCGTCCTCACCGTCAATGGACAGGGCAGCGGCATAGGGATTTCGTGCAAGGTTATTCAGGACGGCACGCGCGGTTTTTGTCCCTGAAATCTTCGGATACACGGGCACTCTAAAGCCCCATGCCATGGACATAGACTGAATCATCTTTGCAACCGCCTCTTCGATCGAGTATTTTGTCTGGTGAGTGGGGGGAGATGCGAGGTCTACAAACTGCGGCACCCCGCGGATGCTTGCGATAAGCTTGAGGACCTTCTGCGCCATTAAGAGGCCGCCGTCCCCCGGTTTTGCCCCTTGGCCGTATTTGATCTCTATCGCAGCAGGGTCTTCAACCATGTGAGGGATTGAATGGATAATCTCATCCCATCCGAAATATCCTGACGCAATCTGCAGTATGAAATATTTTAAATATTTCGATTTCAGCAATCGTGGCGGAACACCGCCCTCACCTGTGGCCATAACCACTGGAAGTCCTTCCACTTCGTTGAGGTACGTAACGCCCATGGCAAGTCCTTCCCACATCGGAGGTGAGAGCGCGCCTATGGACATGCTCCCGATCATAATCGGGAATATTTCGCGGACAGGCGGAATGAACTTGCCGTTCTCATGGGTTACCACGAGATTGCCGTTCACTTTTTTCAGTGGCAGTTCGTCCGCAGGTAAAATCCTCCCGAGGAGCGTTCTTACCCGGAACTCGTGTCGCCCTGCATCGAGGGCAGGGTCTGTCAGCATCGAGATCCTTGTAAATTTCAGTCTGTCAAGGGTCGATACAGACGGATCGTTTCTCCGTCCTCCGCGCTTGTATCCTTCGCCGCCCCTGTTCTTGAAATGCAGGAACTTGTTCTGCGGGTTATACTCGGGTTCAATCGCCTCGTTCGGACAGACCAGGGTGCAAGTGCCGCACCCCGTGCAATACCGCTCTATGTCCGTCACCTGTTCGACGACATGGACGATTTTTCTTGACGCCGTTGGTGTCGGGACAGGCCCTTCTGACTGTACGACCCGCTGTACTTTCACCGCGGGTTCAATCGCTTTCACAGGGCATACCGCGGTGCAGCTTCCGCACCGCTTGCAGCGGTCGTCCCGCCAGCGGATTATATAGGGTAACTCCCTTAATGAGAGCTGATGATTATAATCTAATTGTGTAGCTGGTTCCATACCGTAACCTCCTCTGCTTTAGGCCTGATGATTACCATATCGTGCTTCATCGGAAATATATCCTGGGTTTTGTCCCGCTTCGGAATGGCGCTGTCAAGTCCGCATTCTTCTGACATTAACGCATACTTGCCCTTCAACCCGCCGACGACTCCCGGGCGGAGCTTCTTGGCGTCATGCACCATGAAACAGGTCCCGTCGGGCGTAAACCCAATGACAACATTCGGGCCGTCTATGCAAAGGGGACGCAGGGACTGTTTGATCAGCTTCAGAGACTCCCTGTCCTCCCGCCCTTCGATCTCTGATTCCTTAAGCGGGGTGATGACATCCTTATAATAGGTGAGCGGAAACCCCAGCTGCCGGGAAGTATAGTGAAGGATATGGGTAAACACCTCGCTGTCGCTGTTGTACCCGATATAACCGGGGAAATGTCTTCCCGTTAAATACTCCCTGATCGGCACGAATGCCGTATTCTCTCCGTTCGTCATCGAGCAGTAACCCTGAATGAAAAACGGATGGCATGCATACAGGTAAATCGCATAATTGGTGTTCTGTCGTCCCTGGGCGAATATTACCTTTGCTTTCAGCGTATCCTTGTCGAGCCCGAAAAATTCGGCAACCTGGAGGGGATCACCCACTTCTTTCAGGGTAAGGACGTCGGGATAGAAAGAAAAGACAAAGATCGACTCGTCGGATTCTCCCATTTTCCTCAGCGCAATACGGATGTTCATGAGAAGATCGTCCCTCTCCCTGACCGGCTTGTGTTTGTATGACGCGGGATAATCATAAACGCGCGCGAAATAGTGGTCACGGGCTGCAAGCATCCCCTTTACCGCTTTTATCTTCGGCGCCCAGATGTCGATCAGCTTGAACCCTGCCTTTTCCATATAGTCATCCAGCATCTTAGCGCCTTTTTTCGAGCAGATCCCCGAGAGGACAGGGTATCCCTTCATCTTCTCGAAAGGGCCGCCGAGATCCTTGAGGGTCAGGCCGAGACCGGAACCGTCATGGCCTTCCTTCATGGTTTCGAGGGCAAGGATATTTTCCATAGGTGAAAAATAGTCATGTGATGTTATTGCGGCAAGTCTGCACATAAGTTCTCTTCCTCTCTTTTTTTAATGTTTGCACGACAATTACAATAAGCTCGGCAAACGGTTACCGTATGAATATACCTTAAAAAAAACGGAACAATTATGTCAATAGAAAAACAATTTTGTCGTAAAAATAAGGTATTTCAGGCAAACTTGTCAACTCAAAACGTGGAGAGACGGCAAAAAATTGTGATAAGTGGACATCTGTATCATAAGATCATTCTATGCGCATTATGTCATTCTGGCTTGTCCAGAATCTTTCTGCTCTTCTCTACTATGTCAATTTGTTTTGAAGAAGGATTCCCGACAGGCGGGAATGACATCATGCGAGTTTTTAGACAGTCTCCTGAGTCCCGCTGTATATCGGGACTCAGACTCTCTGCCCCTGTATCCCTATCTTCACCTTAGCGGACGGGATATCTTTCCCCGACTCTTTTACTGCCTCATCAACAAGCCTGACCAGACCCATGCAGCATGGCACTTCCATATAGGCAACGGTTACCGACCTGATATCGTTTTCTCTCAGGATCGTTGCGAGTTTTTCTTTGTATGCCCCTGCATTGTCGAGCTTCGGGCATCCTATCGCAAGTGTCTTGTCCTTGATAAAATCATTATGGAAACCGCCATAGGCAAACGCACAGCAATCCGCTGCGACGAGCAAATCCGCGCCCTGATAATAGGGAGCCTTCAGCGGCAGGAGCTGTATCTGAACAGGCCAGTTCCTCAGCTGAGACGCTGTCGTTTGATGCTGCGGTTTGCCCGGTTCCTGTATCCTGTGAATTGTCTGCGTCATGCTGCCGGGACATCCGCATGCCAGGGGTGCATGATCTGGCGCGGTCGGGGTTTCATGCTTATTCTGCGCTTCTTCCATCTTCCAGACTGCTTCTTTCCCTTTTGTTTTCAGGAGATACTCCTTTGTTGCCTCAATATCGAACGGGATCGATTCCCTTTCCTCTATAACGAGCGCGCCTGTCGGGCACTCGCCGATGCAATCGCCGAACCCGTCGCAATAATCCTCCTTGACCAGCTTCGCTTTTCCGTCAACAATCTGTAAGGCGCCTTCTGAGCAGGCACTTGCGCAGTTGCCGCACCCGTCACAGAGTTCTTCATTTATTGTGATGATTTTTCTTTTCATAATGACCTCCTTTTCTGTCCTTGCTTATAGAATAGAACAGGAAAGGCCGAGAGTCTTTGACTTAAGTCAAGCTTACTTGTCCAAAGGGCTCCGGACGCCGAGGATATTCTTTGTTGCGACGTGAGTATAGATCATGGTCGTCTGAAGATTGGTGTGTCCCAAGAGTTCCTGAATCGTCCGGATGTCGTAGCCGTTTTCAAAAAGATGGGTAGCAAAACTATGCCTCAGCGTATGAACCGATGCCTGCTTTGTTATTCCAGCTTTCATTCCAGCGACCTTAAATGCCCTTTGTAAAGCATCATGGGGCCATTAACCGATTGATACCTGACATCCCTGAAACTATTCTGTCAACTTCCTTTACCGACAAAACAACAGGCAACCTCCGCTTCTGCTTTGCCCTAACTGCATTGATTTCACCTTCTATGTTTTTATCAAACACATGGCGGTAAAGAAAGACAATCGCGTTAAGCGCCTGGTTCTGGGTCGAGGCAGACACTTTTCTTTCAACAGCAAGATAACTGAGAAAATTCTGTAGATCCTTTCCATCTAAAGAATTGTGATGCTTCCCATCAAAGAAGCCCTGAAACTGACGGAGCCATAGAATATAGGTTTTTTCCGTGCTGTATGATCTATGACGAAGCCTTAGCGCTTGTCGCATCTTCTCCTCAATTTCTTTCCAGTCACCCTGATTATCGACTGAAGGCTCACCTTCGCTTATTTGTTTACGGGTGAGAAAATAACCGTACAACCTCAATGCCCTGTCAGCCTGCTGAACCTGCCAGTCCTCATGCTTTTTTGTTAACCGGCTGAGAAATTCGGCGGTCTGCTCATTTGTAAGCGACTGCGTTTCGGGTTTGTCGACAAATCGATAGCAGTCGGAGACCCATTTTACGTAATATGGGGCATTCTTTTTGGGAACTCCTTCCTTATCCATTAAGAACTGTTCAAACGATTGCAGCATAATTAATTTATAAATTATAGCGCATGCTATATAATTATCAATAAGAAATTAATCTCTCTATTTTTCAAGAGGTTAAATCAGCACTCTCTACCATTATTCTTGATATATCTTTTGAATTCCCCTAAAATTATCACAAAAAGACGCATGCGACATAAAAAATAATGTTATCACTACAAATAAAATAAGGAGAATAAGATAATGGATGAACAGTCAATGTTTTTCACCTCGACCATTAAGATTATCGAACTTGCTAAATTGATATATAGCGGACACAAATCTGTTGAAATTAATAAGGAAATTGCCCCACTCCTTCAAATGATTCTCGCCATGGAGGAAAACATCCTGTCTGTAAAGTCTTATATTTCTAAATTGGAGGAAGAAAATAAGACGAAAAGCCAAGAATTGGTGAAGTTTTTGAAGTGGGAGGAGACAGAAAAGCAGTATGAGTTGCAAGAGGTCGCTCCGGGTATTCGACTTCAAGTCAAAAAAGAAGGCATTAAACCTGAAGAGACACCATATTGGGCCTGCCCCAAGTGCTGGTATGATTTTATAGCAGTTCCTCTCAATAAAGTACATGATGATTCTTACACGGTAGGTTATCAATGCCCACGTTGTGAGAAGCGTATTTCGTGGTTTACAGGGAAACCATTTCAATATCCTGATAGCGGAATTGTATAGAGAAGAAACTGTGCTAACAAACGCATCCAGCCGAGTGGTAATTTGCCTGTGCCGACTATTCATCGTCTACCCCCCCCGGCTGATGCATGGCGTTAACCCGAAAATAATAGAAGACAATAAATGGCAAAACAACCGCTCAGGTTGAAAGTTCGTCTGCCTAAATATGAGGCTCCTCAGAATGAATGGAGAAAGAAACTTCATGCCAGTATTATGACTGCAATAAAAGACAGTGGCATTGAATACACTACGGATCAAAAGCTGGAACTTCTTATCACGCTTTACCTTGAAGATCCATACATAAGATTTCATGATGTGGACAATAGGCTGAAAGACATTATGGATTCCCTTCAGGGACGCATGGGAGGGAGCAAAAAAGAACAACAATTTGAACGACTCATACCAAATGATAGTCAGATATACAAAGTCACAATTCGAAAAAAGAAGCCGCCAATTCAAAGCCACGGCTTAGGACACCTTGAAATCAGAAAATATAGAGAAGTATAGCCGCCGAAATAAAAATTTGTTAAAATAACATCAAGCGAAGAAAAGGAGTTATCAGGATGAGTAAAATAGATCAAATTGAAAAAGAAGTTCAAGGATTAAAGCCTGATGAACTTCAGGCTTTTCGGAAATGGTTCTGGGATTTTGACGCAGAGGTGTGGGACCGCCAGTTTGAGAAAGATGCTATGACGGGAAAACTTGACTCACTGGCCGAGGCAGCCCTCAAATCGTTTAAGTCCGGTCATTGCTCTGAAATTTGAAGCATTTTGCCTCGCCAGAGTTTTGGGGACTCTATAGGTCACTTCCGCAGCCTATTCAAGACCTTGCAGATAGAAATTATTCGTTATTAAAAAACGACCCTCGACATCCCTCGCTACACCTGAAGAAGGCTGGCCGTTTCTGGTCTGTTCGTATCGGCTTACATTATCGTGCAGTTGCTGTTGAAGTTCCCGGTGGGCTGCTTTGGTTTTGGATCGGCAGCCATGAAGACTACAATAAACTTATGGGTTAACAACAGCATCGAGCCGTCACGAGTTAAACGTGGTTAGTTTTGCATAGGCATTTCCCGTGCGGCTCATGCAGGACGTTATGCCCAAAATGATATTAATGCAACTTGCTATAAACTACGCCATTGACGTATAATTAATTATGGTCATTATCGAGACTCCAATATTCACAAAGCGAATTCAGGAATTAATACCCGATGACGAATATCGGCTTTTGCAAACTTATTTGGTCAATAGACCTGATGTCGGTAAAATAATACCAGGGAGCGGCGGCCTAAGAAAACTACGCTGGTCTGGCGGAGGGCATGGAAAGAGAGGCGGAATCAGAAGTATTTATTATTGGTTCGTTTCTCAGAACATCATTCTTCTTCTTTATGCCTATCCAAAGAGTGAGCAGGACGATTTGACACAGGAACAACTTAAACAATTGAAAAAGATTGTTGAAAAGGAGTACACATGAAAAAGGAACTATTTGAAGAATTGCTGGAAAGTGTTAAGCAAGGTGCTGCCATAATAAAAGGCAGAATGAAACCTTTGCGCAGTGTTGAGTTCCCTGAATCCGAAGTTCAGAAGATACGGGAACAATATGGTCTTTCTCAAGATAAATTTGCTTCTCTTATGGGAATTAGCGTAGCCACCCTACGCAACTGGGAGCAGGGACGGCGGAAGCCTGAAGGAGCAGCGCGTGTTTTATTGAGGGTTGCCGCAGCACATCCTGAAGCGATACTGGATATAACACGGCGTCAGAAAATGAGAAAACGGGCATAACAAACAAATTGAGGCGACAGGGAACAGCCACTGTAGTTTTTTCAAAGGTGGTTGCCCCCGCGCCTCATTTAATTCATTATGCCAGCAATAAATAACAAAAATTGATAAAATTAAACCATGCATTTCAAAATAATCGGCGAGATCACAAATATCGAAACCATTGCCGCCGGTCATGGTATAAATAATCTGAAACGACTGAATAGAATTTACGGCAGCACAAATTGGAGAAAACTAAAGGGGATATGTCGTGTTAAGCTTAATGACGGTTCACTTTTGGATGCAGAGGTGCATTGGTACGAGGGACACGGCATAGGCAAAAAGGAAATTAAAATCAAGAAATATTTATAACGGAGAAATTATGAGAAAACATTATATGATTTGTGTCCATAATCGCGGCTATGAAGCATCTCTGGAAATCAGGAAAGTATATGAAGTCGTACCGGACAAGAAAGCAGAAC
Organism: Thermodesulfovibrionales bacterium; assembly: GCA_031082155.1. Taxonomy (GTDB): domain Bacteria; phylum Nitrospirota; class Thermodesulfovibrionia; order Thermodesulfovibrionales; family SM23-35; genus JAKLQR01. Next base: position 101,601 of record JAVHLL010000001.1, read on the forward strand.
AACATCATCAACTCAGGGTTGTAGATGAATCTGGCGAGGATTATTTATTTCCCGAAGACTACTTCGCCCCTGTTCGACTCCCTTCTGCAACAAAAGACAAATTAGAACTAACAACGGCATAACACAGCGCTCAACACCGATGCTCATTACGCTCCGCTTCATTCGCACGGGTTAGCTCAAGCGTTATCTGACAAAATAACTTAAGGACACTTGATAAATACATATGATTGATGCATACTATTGCATATATAATATATTCATGGAAGGGGAATTTTATGAGGACTACACTCAACATAGAAGACGGATTACTCGACAAGGCAGCAAAGTTGACTGGTATTAAGGAAAAAACGTCCCTTGTCAGACTTGGGCTTGAAGCACTAATAGCAAAAGAAAGCAGTAAGAGGCTCGCAAACCTCGGAGGGACAGAGAAGAAATTAGAGATGATCCCTCGCAGAAGATCAGCAGGCACGTAAAATGGTTCTTGTTGACACTTCGGTGTGGGTTGAACATCTTCGGTCCGGCAACGTCGGACTCGAAAATCTATTGAATGAAGGCCATGTTGTTTGTCATCCGTTCATCGTTGGGGAACTCGCTTGCGGTAATCTCTCAAACAGGTCTGAAATCCTTTCTCTCTTGCAAGCCCTCCCTTTAGTGACCCATGCAGAACATGAAGAAGTGATGCATTTTATAGAAAATTATTCGCTTATGGGAAAAGGGTTAGGGTACATTGATATGCATCTGATTGTTTCGTCTTTATTGACTAAAGTTCCAATTTGGACCCTCGATAAGAAACTCAAAGAGGTTTCTTCAAAGCTGGGGTTAGAGTACTAATTATCGCGGGCAGATAACAACGGCATCGACCTGACATGGTTTAAATATGGCTTGGTTTTGGCTAAGGCATTTCCCGTGCAGGTCATGCAAGGCGTTCGGCTGGCATTGATAAAGGAGGTATACGCATGGACATGTGGAAGTTCTTTAACATCACACATCGGGAGCACATTCTCTGCAATCCAATGAGTCTTGAGAAACTTGAAGGGCTTATCACACTTCTGCCTCTGAAACTTGGGGCACGCGTGCTTGATATCGCCACTGGAAAGGGCGAGTTTCTCATCAGGCTTGCAGAGCGTTACCGACAAATGACAGGGACAGGAGTTGATTTCTCTCCCTACTGCATTGCTGATGTCCACAAGAAGCATCAAGAACGTGTTCCGGATGCCCAACTCCATTTCTTGGAAATGGACGGGGCCAAGTATGAGCCAGAGACCTTAGAGAGCTTTGATCTGGTAGCCTGCATCGGTGCGAGTTGGGTTTATGGCGGGCATCGAGGGACGTTGAACGCGCTGCAGAAGATGGCAGCCCCAGAAAGTTGGATCGTTGTGGGAGAGCCGTACTGGCGGCATGAACCGGAAAGAGAGTATTTAGAAGCGATCGGAGTGACACGGAACGACTTTGGAACACATTATCAGAATGTAGAGGTCGGGCGAGAGCACGGATTGGAAGCGGTCTACACACTCGTAAGCAGCCAGGATGACTGGGATAGATATGAAGGGTTACAGTGGTATGCTGCGGAAACCTGGGCGAGTGATCATCGGGATGATCCAGATGTGGAGACCGTGCTGAAGCGAGTGCGTGAGAGTAAGACAGCGTATCTGAGGTGGGGACGAGAAACGCTGGGGTGGGCGATTTATGTGTTCAAGAAAGGGGGGTATAGCACATTTCTAGTTGGCTAACGCGCCTTATTGGGCATGCCCATGATGAGCCAGATGAGAAAAGAGGCATCACCGCCTCCCGGTGAACTTCTCGTTATGCCGTACAACAATCAATTGACAGAAACACAAAACCACGGTATGATATAAAGTAATACCGGAGGTTCTTTTATGGGCAAAACAAAAATTGCAATAACATTGGATGAACAGTACATTGATCAGCTGGACACATTTGTTAGTAAACATATTTTTCAAAATCGCAGCCAGGCTATTCAGGAAGCTGTAAAAGAAAAACTTGCACGGATAAAACGCACCCGTCTTGCAAAAGAATGCGCGAAGCTTGATCCGACCTTTGAAAAGGCAATTGCGGATGAAGGATTAACCGAGGATCTGAGCCAATGGCCCGAATACTAAGGGGTGACATTCGATGGGCCGATTTGAACCCTGTGCGGGGCCGTGAGCAAGCAGGCCTACGGCCTGTTTTGATTTTAAGCCAAGATATTTTCAATGAACGGTCGGGGACGGTTATTGCCGTGGCTCTAACCAGTCAGCCTCAAAAAGCAGGATTTCCTCTTACCCTTGAATTAAAAACCTCAAATTTACCCAAAGAGTCATGGGTAAAAATAAGCCAGATTCGGACGCTTTCCGTTGAGAGAATTGGAAAAATAATTGGAAGAGCTTCTCCTGAGGAAATAGAACAGGTCGTTGACGGACTGAATGAGATAATAGGCCCATAACAAATCACTCGTGCGGACTTTGTTTCACTACGCCGCACAGTTCAGTCGTTCGGTGACAAAATATGATGAAATTGAAAGATCTAGGTTTTGATCAATGGTTTGAAACACATTTTAATACCTTGCGTCAAGATGGTCACGACATAGCGCGTGTATCAGCGGTTGATCGTGGTTCGTATCTTATCAAAAATGAACTCAAGGAGATTCCCGCTGAACTTGCAGGGAAATTTTATTTCCGGGTTGAATCCTTAGTTGACCTGCCATGTGTGGGCGATTGGGTTACTGTGCAATATCACAACGATGATACCGAGGCAATTATTCATGGAGTTTTTCCAAGAAAAACATTTTTGCGCCGCAAATGCGCTGGTGAAAACGTGGATTTTCAGCTGATTGCAGCCAACATCGATATCGCTTTCATTGTTCAATCGTGTCATTTTGACTTCAATATGAAAAGATTGGATCGGTATTTGGTAATGGCAGCTGACGGACATGTTGAGCCGATTGTCATTCTTGCCAAAACGGACTTGATCTCCCGCGATGAACTGCAACAGAAGCTTGCGGCTATCAGACAGGCTGGCATCACGACCAGGGTTATCGCACTCAGCAACAGAACCGGCTCCGGATTTGACGAATTCCACCAGGTATTAATACCGGGCCGAACATATTGCCTGCTTGGGTCATCCGGAGTCGGCAAGACTACACTGATCAATCGTCTGATTGGACGGGATGATCTTGATACGAAAGCTGTCAGTGGAACGGGAGAAGGCACACACACAACGGCGCGTCGGCAGCTCATTGTTCTTGATAAAGGCGTTATGTTCATTGATACACCTGGAATGAGAGAATTAGGCCTTCTGGGCGCCAGTGAAGGGGTAAACAAAGGGTTTGAAGATATTATTGAGCTTTCCATGGCTTGTCGCTATGCCGATTGCAGCCATACTCAGGAATCGGACTGCGCAGTTCGTACTGCAATTACAAACGGCGAGTTGAGTAAAGAGCGCTATTCCAGTTATTTGAAACTCAGGAAAGAGTCAGAGCACTATGAGATGTCGTACTTGGACAAACGTAAAAAGGACAGGGCATTCGGACGCTTCATTAAGACAGCAAAGAAGAATATGAAAAGATGAATGACCAGAACCGAACGGCTCCAGTGAACGCGCTGACGCGCGCTGCTGACCCATGTACGTTAAGCAATTCTTCAGGGATATAGCTCACCCACCATACCAGCCAACTTCACTCGGCAAATGCCTTTAACTTCTCCGGGTCCGGAACAAGAATCATGTTCTCTTTCTCGATAATAAGCTTTTTCTGTTTCAGGAATGCGAGCGCCCGTGAGAGGGTTTCCGGGATGGTACCGAGAAGAGAGGCAAGCTCTTTTTTCGAATATCCGAGATGACAGACGGTTGCTCCTTTTTCGACCGCGCTGTGCTCCAGAATGTATCCGGCAAGCCTTGCTTTGATGTCCTTCAGGGAAAGTTCTTCTATTTTTGCAACGAACTGCCTCAATCTCTTCGAATACCCGCTCATCATTTTTAACGAGAGTTCCGGATGGACCCTGATGAGATTCCGGAACCCTTCACCGGAGATGCGGACCAGGGTGGAATCCTCTAACGCGACACATGAGGCCGGATAGACCATAGCGTCAAAGATGGCTGCTTCCGCAACGAGGTCGCCGGTGCCATGAATGTGCAGCGTATGCTCTTTGCCGTCCGGGGAAAGTTTATAAATCTTGACCTTCCCATCGACTACAATAAAAAATGCAGTGGCTTCCATCCCTTCTGAAAATATCTGCTCCCCTTTCCGGATTTTTTTCAGAGCAGCTGATGTTTCCAGCAGGCCGACCTCTTTTTCCGAGAAGGAACTGAAGAGAAAAGTGTTCTGAAGAAATGTGTGAATGTTCATTATAATTCCTTCCTGTAAGGATATGCTTTGTTAAATTATACCTCCGGAATGCAAGGAAGAGATACTCATTGCAATCAAAAAATTCAGGTGCAGGGATACGGCCTGATTTCCGGATCGAAATAAACTCCCTCTGTTTCTGAGCAAACGTTCATCTGATTTCAATGACATTGCAATATCGAAGACTGATACCTCCGCTTCGTCTCCGGTCTCATCGACGTTACCCGTGATTTCGTTCCGGAAATCAGGCTGTATCCCTCTCGGTTCTTGCACGTTTCGGGCAAAATAATTGCTATTTCGATCCCTTACGAGTAACAATATGCTATGAATTTCAATGAAGTAAAAGCAATGAAGAAAGCCTTCAAAACAGTAAAGGACCGGCAGAGACTGCACCCTCCGCCGGATATTGATGAGAAAATAAAGAGACTTAAAGCAGTCAGGGAAAACTCGGTCGGCAACAGTGAACTCCTTGCCCGGGCGGTAGAGAAGGTGCAGGAAAATGGCTTCAGGTTATTTATGGCTGAAAGCAAAGACGAGGCTGCCGGAATAATACTCCGGGAGACAGGCGACGAGAAGCTGGTTGTGAAATCGAAATCGAATGTCACAAAGGAGATAGGGCTTACTTCAACGCTGGAGTCCCGGGGGATAACGGTCGTAGAGACTGATATAGGCGACAGGATACTGCAGGTTCTCCAAGCGGGACCTTCCCATCCGACAGGACCGGCGGCACATATTTCAGCAAAGGTTATTGCAGAGAAACTGACTGAATATCATCAGAAAAAGATTCGGCAAACTCCTGAAGAGATTGTCAGTTTTGTCAGGGACGAAATACGGGGCTACATGGAAGAAGCACAGGTAGGAATAACCGGTGCGAATGCCGTGACTGCGGAAGAGGGCTCGATTGTGCTTGCCCATAATGAAGGGAATATCTTTGAAGTCATGCGGAAGAAGAAGCATATCGTTGTGACTGCAATCGACAAGATCTATCCTTCGGTGGAAGATGCGCTGAATATGCTCAAAGTCATCTGTTACAAAGCCACCGGCGCTCTTATCCCTTCTTTTATCGAGGTCATCAGCGGGGTAAGCAAAACAGCAGACGTCGAGAAGAAATTCTTCAAAGGAATCCATGCCCCTTCCGAGGTAGTAGTGATCCTCCTCGACAACAAAAGAACGGAGATGATCGAAAAGGGTTTCAGGGAGTTGCTTTATTGCATCGACTGCGGGAATTGCCTCCTCCACTGCCCCATGTACAATACCGTGGGTAATTTTTTTGCCGAGGAAAAGTATCTTGGGGGGAAAGGTCTTGCATACAAGAGTCTTTCTGAGGAAGAAGTGAATAAAAAGCTCGAATTCTGCCTCACCTGCGGGCAGTGCAGAAAGAATTGCCCCCTCTCCATAGATGTACCCGGCATAATAAGAAGCATCAGAAGTGAAAGCCTCCCCGGGGAAATCTATTATTTTCTCAAATCACATCTTCTGTGGCTTTATTACATGACGAGACTGAAGCTGAGCTGACAATAAACTGGATAAGGAGTTCGTACGTAATGAAGATGGATGAGCATTTGCTCTTCAAAGGTTATCAGGAAATACAATGATCTGGTTGCGACCTTTATGCTTTGCCGCAAAGAGGGCCTGATCCGTCAAGGAAATAAGGTCGTCAGGGGTTTTTATCTGCTCGTCGGGAATACACGCAATACCCATGCTCACGGTGATTCTGTCATTGTCTTCCAGGCCCATAAAGCGATATTCTTCAACGACTTTTCTTAATTCTTCGGCTTTCATGACAGCTTCTTCTTTCTGTATCTCCGGAAGTATCATGATAAATTCTTCGCCTCCGTATCTGGCAAAGATATCAGAGCGTCTTGTCCTCCCGCGAATGAGCTGCGCGAATTCTCTCAGCACAATATCTCCGATCCTGTGGCCATAGGTATCATTTATCCTTTTGAAATAGTCGAGATCGAACATAATGCATCCCATCGGTGTGTTATATCTCACCGACCTGCTGAATTCATCTTCAAGTCTCGAATAAAAATATCGGATATTATAAATCCCTGTCATATAATCTGTGATGGCAAGCCGTTCGAGTTGTATGTTTTCCCGTTCAACCTTCTCATGCAGGAAGGCATTGTAAAGGGCGTTTGCAGATGTATTCGCGATGGCAGAACAGAGATTCATTTCCCGTGCGGTAAAGGTGCGGCCTGTTTTTGATGCCCTCAGCAGCAGGATGCCGATGATCTCATCATGGAAGACCACAGGGAAAACCGCTATAGACCGGACCCCCAGCGGTTTAAGGATATCCACCACATCTTTCATGAGGGGGTCTTTGAGGGCATCTTTTACCAAGAGCGGCTTTTTGAGTAATATGGCCTGTTTTATTTCAGGGTGTTTTCCAAGGTCAAGCCTGGTGTTGGTGACTCCGGAATCTTTGTATGAGGAAACAACATATGCAGAGGTCTGATCTTCAGTGTCTATGCTGATTATGGAGCAGTGCGTACCACGGATAATTTCCGCAATCTTTTGTACGATGAGGTGCAGTGCTTCCCCAGGGTCCAGGGTGGCTGAGATCAGGCAGGTGAATTCCAGCAGTGATTCGAGATCTTTCTTTTTTGTGTCAAGGAGCTTAATCCAGTTTCTCCTCGCCATAGCAACCTTGAGTTTATAGTCAAGATCTTCCTGATAAAACGGGCTTATGAGATAAGAATCTACGGCTGTTTTGAGAACAGCACGGATACCGCTGGTGAGAAAGGCTGACGATATCAGGGCAATTACTGGGCATGGAATTTCCGAGGCGTCCAGATGTTTAAATCCGAAAGGGCTCTCAACAAGCAGGGCTGCAGGTTTTTTCTTAAGACAAGCGCTCTTAAGATGCATGATATCTTTTTTGAGAATAACCGGGGAGTACTTCGTATGGCTTTCGAAAAAGGACCTGAGGAAATTCAGGATAGGCAGGTCTTGTCCGTAAATGAAAATATTTTTTTCCATTTTTCAAAATTGCGCTGAATGTCTCTTCATACCCTGTCTATATTATAGCAAATGCTAATTAATATATTCTCAAGTCGTTTGTTCTGCTTGACAAATCGTCCCGGTATTTCTTAAGGTTAATGACGAAAGGTAACCGTTAGCCGAGCCTCGATGAGCAAGATCTTTTCCGGAATCCGCGACCTTGATAACCTCATTGACTCACTCTATGTGGGAGATAATGTGGTATGGGAAATTGAGGCAGGGACCTCGCCCGAGGTCTTTGCGCTGAATTTCATCCACCAGTCATTTTCTGAAAATAAGCATGTAACTTATATTAGCTTCAACAAGTCTCCCCAAACGATACTCCAGCAGATTGGTGAAATACCACGGCAGAAGTCCTTTACCCTGCTTGACTGTTTCACTTCCGGAAAAGGCAAAAACGATAAGGCATTTACGAAATTCTATGAAAATGCCGTTCATACAAATGTAAGAAAAATTGATGACCCGAAGAATATTGATCAGTTGACTTCGCTCCTCGCTTCTTTTGAGGACTCGTTTCCGTCGGGGGGCAGGTATGTTTTTGACAGCCTTACCGGGATGCAGGACCTTTGGGGGGATGAGCAGAGGACCTATAAATTTTTTACCTACTTGTGCCCCCTTCTCTATGATCTCGGTACGGTTGCGTACTGGCTGCTCGAAAAGGACGCGCACAGCCAGAAATTCAAGGCGAATCTCCGGCATATCACGCAGGTGGTGCTCGAACTGTATAAGAGAAAGGACAGGCTCTGGATAAAGGCGCTGAAACTCGAAGGACGTCCTAACAGGGAGGCTTTTAAGCCCCATTCCTATGAGATTTCCGGCAAGACAATATCTATTTCTTCAGTCAGGAAAGAACCTTCATTCGATCATGGCACACGGATCAAAGAATTGCGGACCAAGATCGGCATGAGCCAGAAAGAGCTCGCCGATAAAGTTGATCTCACACCGAGTTTCATTTCTCAAATGGAAAGCAATCAGATCACTCCCTCGCTCAATTCCTTCATGCAGATTTGCACTACCCTTGGAGTGAGTGTATCAGACATGCTTGAGAAGAAACCGGAGGATGCTCCGTGGCTTATCAGGAAAGCGAAGGTTTTTGCGCAACCGACCTTTAAGAACGGCGGCTCAAGCGGATTCAGTATTGTAAAAGACACCCATCTGTCAGGCTCGCTGATTGTGTTAGAGCCACATGCGAAAATGAAATCTGACCTGATGCCTCCGGCCGGATCCAGATTGCTGTATGTGATAAAAGGTGATATCTCTGTCATTGTCGATACACAGCAGGAAACGCTGCAACCGGGTGACTCCCTGTATCTCATCAAAGGAGCGCCGGCGCAAATCAAGAATGAAGGAGGTGATTCCGCGGAGTTGTTATTCGTCAGTTTTCCAAGAGTGAACAAGTGAAAGGGAGAAAGGGAACCCAGGGGTCACGGAATGATTTTTTTTGGTTTCAGAATTAATAAATAATGAATATTGCAATATCTCGGTTTAGCAATACTGAAATATTGCAATAAGATGCAAAGGGGGTGATAATACAAAGATATTTTATATTCACTCAATGAAATAGTGCAGCAAAGAACAATTTTTTTTGTCAGGATAGTTTAGTATTATTGAAGTTTATAGTCACAATATTTAAAAATACTTAATTATTGGAGAGGAAAATGAACTACGGTAAACCGAATGCGAGTGCTGCAACAGGAACAAAAAACAGAGTGCAGGATGTTGCTCCCTATTCAGGCATATGTTCAGTATGTCTTGACGGCTGTCCGGGCATATGCGAGATCGGGAAGTCATCGTACAGAGGCAGAGAAGTTCTCTATCCACAACCTTTTGGCAAGGTTACCGCCGGGGCTGTCAAGGAGTACCCTGTAGACTATTCCCATCTGAACATACAGGGCACATGCATAGGCGCAATGGGAATGGATGCGGATTCAGACAAGGCGCTTTTTACCAACGTTTCTACAGAAGTGACCCTTGGGAACAACCATAAAGTGAAGCTGAGGATCCCGATTTTTACAGGCGCTCTCGGCTCAACCAATATTGCAAAGGATAACTGGGAGGGGCTGGCGGTCGGCGCCGCGATTTCAGGGATCATGGTAGTGATCGGCGAGAATGTCGTAGGTATGGACCCTGAAGCCGAGATAAAAAAAGGCAGAGTGGTAAATTCCCCTGAACTGGCAAGAAGGGTGAAGACTTTTAATGAATGGAAAGACACCTATGGTGCGATCATTCTTCAGCAGAATGTCGAGGATGCAAGACTCGGTTCCCCTGAATATGCGGTAGACAAACTCGGGGTTGAATGCCTCGAACTGAAATGGGGGCAGGGAGCAAAAAACATAGGTGGCGAAGTAAAACTGAAAACCCTTGACAGGGCGCTTGAACTGAAAAGAAGAGGATACGTTGTCCTTCCTGATCCGGAGGATAAAGTTGTTCAGAAGGCATTCAAGGAAGGGGCGTTCAGGGAATTCGAAAGGCATTCAAGGCTCGGAATGGTGGAATATGAAGGGTTTATGCGGAGCGTTGAGTATCTCAGGAAGATAGGAGCGAAATTCGTTTCACTCAAGACAGGAGCCTACAGGATTGCAGACCTCGCAAGAGCAATAAAGTTTGCCTCGGATGCAGAGCTGGATCTCCTCACCATCGACGGTGCAGGCGGCGGCACCGGCATGAGCCCGTGGAGGATGATGAACGAATGGGGAATCCCGACTATCTATCTCGAGGCGCTCGCATATAAATTTGCCGAAGAACTCAGGGCAAGAGGCAAATATGTGCCGGACCTTGCCATTGCAGGAGGGTTCTCTCTCGAGGATCATGTCTTCAAAGCTATCGCAATGGGCGCACCGTTTGTAAAAGCGGTCTGCATGGGTAGAGCCACGATGGTGCCTGCCATGGTCGCAAAAAATATCGGGAGATGGATGCATGAAGACAAACTCCCTCCGGAAATAAAGAAGTATGGTGACTCAATGGAAAAGATATTCGTGACTGCTGAAACACTGAAGGCAAAGTACGGGAAAGCCTTCAAGAAGATTCCTGCGGGCGCTATTGGAATGTACACATTCTCTGACAGACTTCAGCTCGGCCTCCAGCAGTTTATGGCCGGTGCGAGGAAGTTCTCACTCCAGTACCTCGATAGGTCTGACCTCGTATCATTGACGAAAGAAGCATCAGAGGTGACAGGAATTCCCTATGTGATGGAATCCGATATGGAAGAGGCCGGCAGGATCCTTGCAGGCGCGGAAACCTCGGCAGCGGTCATCGCAAGTTAGTCAGCAGATGAACTTTCTGTTTTGAAGAAGCTATAGACTGACGCCCTGCATCCTCCCTCTGCGAGGGAGGATGCAGGAAGCTGTCTTGACCTTGAGGAATGTGAAATTTCTGAAATACACGAAGAGAAAGAGTGTGCTATGACAAAGACAATGCTTGCAATACTGAAGGTGCTTGATACACAACCGGAGAAAATATGTGGTTCGAGGAATATATCGAAACATCTGAAAATACACGGCGTGGATCTCACCGAACGAACGGTGAGATATCATCTCAGGATTCTTGACGAGAGAGGGTTTACGAAGGTATATGGCAGGGAGGGAAGACTCATTACCCAAAAGGGAAAAGTAGAACTGTCCCAGGCATCCGTCTCGGATAAAATCGGGTTTATCATCAGCAAGATCGAGACCCTTTCCTATCTCACGAACCTTGACCTTGAGACTCACCAGGGGGATATCATCCTGAATATTTCCTTTTTCCCGGAAGCAAAGCGCAAAGAGGCGTTCAAGGTGATGAAGCCGGTATTCTCCTCGCCTTATGTCATGTCTGACAGGATTGTGCTGAAGAATAGCGGAGAAGCGATTGGTGATATAGTGGTACCGCATGGACAGATAGGGTTCGGCACAGTGTGTAGTGTGACCATCAACGGCATTTTTTTAAAAGCAGGCATCCCGATCACTTCAAAGTTTGGCGGTGTGCTCCAGATTCATGATGAACCGTTACGCTTTACCTCCCTGATCAGCTATGAAGGGTCTTCGCTGGACCCCCTCGAAATCTTCATCAGAAGCAGGATGACTGATATTGACGGCGTGATACGGAACAGAAGCGGAAAAATTCTCGCGAGTTTCAGGGAAATCCCTGTCGTAAGTGTTGAGAAAGCAATGGAATTGAGAGAGAAGCTGAAAGAGAAGGGCATCGGAGGCATTCTTCTGATCGGAAACCCGAATCAGCCGCTGCTCGAAATACCGGTAAGTATGGATAAAGCCGGGATGGTAATCGTCGGCGGGCTGAACCCTGTTGCAGCCCTTGAAGAGGCGGGTATTCCGAATGTGAGCAAGGCAATGTCAACGCTCTACAAGTTTTCAGACCTTGTCCGCTTTACGGATATTATATAGAAGAATTTTTTGGCAGAAACATAAAAGTTCGGATACCCTTCCGGCACAGTCGCAGCATCTCCGAAAAGTAGTCAGAAATCTTATCCTCCTCAAACAATAGATTTATTTTTACCTTGAAAATGCCGCCATTGCCTGAAAAATTGTCCTGCCCTGTAAATTGTTCTTGACAATTCATTCCTGTTTTCGTACTGTATGCGTAAGCAGTAGGTAACCGATTGCCGACGCCATGGACAGGGTATCTTTCCTCATAAATGATTCCCCTTTTTTCCTTTTCTTCCCTTCTGTCTTCCCGCAACCAAACGCAGAACCAAACACCAGAAATATAATTTTTTCTTTAAAGATCAAACCACTATCCCGATCAAGAATAAAGGAGGTGAGGGGACAAAACCGCGCATATTGTGGGTGCGGAAGTTCGTCAGACAACCCATTACACCGGAGATATTCAGGGGATTTTTTTGCCTTCAGAGATCAGCAATACTGTAATCCAGTATCTGCAGGGTAACAAATACTAAACAAGAAGGAGGAGAAGATGAGTCTCAGCAAACCGAATGCAAGTGCTGCTACGGTCACAACAACGAGAGTATCGCCGTCACCGATGTCAGGGCTCTGCGTCAACTGTGTTGACGGCTGTCCCGGTTACTGCGAGGTGGGAAGGTCTGCCCTTCGCGGGAGGGAGATAATATATCCGCAGCCTTTTGGAAAAGTCATCTCCGGGTCAGAAAAGGACTACCCGGTTGACTATTCTCATTTCAATATCCATGGAACCTGTGTCGGAGCAGTAGGGTGCGAGGCTGACCCCGATAAGGCGACATTTCCGAGTGTGAATGTCGAAGTAGAGATTACAGGGGATGGCACAAAGATCCCGATGAGGGTGCCTTTCTTCACAGGCGCGCTCGGTTCAACCGAAATTGCGAGAGTGAACTGGGAAGGGACTGCGATTGGAGCGGCCATAAGCGGATCAATCCTCGTATGCGGTGAGAATGTATGCGGCATGGACCCAAAGGCTGAAATCAAGAATGGCAAGATCGCACACTCGCCGGAACTCGCAAGACGGGTGAAGATATATAAGGACTGGTATGACGGCTACGGCACCATGCTTGTTCAGCTGAATGTTGAAGATACCCGTCTCGGGGTTGCCGAATATGCAGTGAATAAACTCGGGGTCGAAGGGATTGAGCTGAAATGGGGACAGGGTGCGAAGTGCATCGGCGGCGAGGTGAAACTGCCGACTCTCGATAGGGCAAAGCAGTTAAAACAGCGCGGCTATATAGTACAGCCGGACCCTGACAATAAGTCTGTCCAGGAAGCGCATAAACTCGGCGGAATTGCAGAATTTGAAAGACATTCCCGCCTCGGAATGGTTGAAGAAGAATCGTTCATGAAAGAAGCGGAACGGGTGAGAAAGATAGGGGCCAAATATGTGACCCTGAAGACAGGCGCCTACAGACCGGTAGATCTGGCCCGTGCGGTCAAGTACTCATCGATGGCAAAGATAGACCTCCTCACCGTCGACGGCGCCGGTGGCGGTACCGGAATGAGCCCCTGGCGGATGATGAATGAGTGGGGAATACCGACGGTGTATCTTGAATGTCTTCTTTATAAATATCTCAAGAGACTTAAGGAAAAAGGAGAATTCGTTCCGTGTGTGGCAATGGCAGGCGGAATCACTCTCGAGGACCATATTTTCAAGGCGATTGCCCTTGGTGCACCCTTTGTAAAGGCGATTTGCATGGGCCGCTCGACGCTCACCGCGGGCATGGTGGGGAAGACACAGGGCAATCTGATTGAAGAAGCGTATGGCAAGGGCAAAGAATATGAAGAGGCGCTCCTCCGCACATTCAACGGCGCCGGTGCGCTCAAGGAGAAATACGGGAAGGATATGAAGAAGATACCCCCATCAGCCATCGGCATCTGGACCTATTATGACAGGCTCGCGGTCGGATTAAGGCAGCTCATGGCGGGAGCCCGCAAATTCGCGCTGAAATATGTTGACAGGAATGACCTGATGTCCCTTACCCGGGAGGCTGCAGATGTGTCAGGAATCCCGTATCTCATGGATCAGGACATGAAAGAAGTCGATAACATCTTAGGATAGGGTCTACGACCTGGAAGGAGGAAAGAATGCTTAATTTGATTTGCTATAAATACTGCGCTTCACCCTTCTGCATGGTGAGCTGCCCGGCAGGGGCAATCAGCGTCTCTGAAAAGGACAATAATGTCTATGCAGATACCAACAAGTGCAACAGATGCGGCATCTGCCGCGGAATGTGTTCCATCCTCAGTTTTGACAAGAACCTGAGGAGAAAAAGACCGTGGATGCGTGAGGATTTCGGGAAAAAATAAAAATTATAGTAGTTCACCCTCTCTTACACCCTCCCATCAAGGGAGGGAAATTTCCTCTCCCCTTGGAGGAGAGGGGTAGGGTGAGGGGGTTAAAGAGGGCATAGAAATGGAAGATGAGCTTTTAGAACAGATATTCGCATCGTATGAGGGGACAAGAAATGAACTTGTCCCGATCCTGCAGGAGGTACAGGAAAACCTCGGCTATCTGCCGGAAGAGGTGATGCAGGATATCGCGCGCTTCACCGGTGTCCCTGAAAGCCATGTGTATTCAGTAGCGTCGTTTTATGCGCAGTTCAGAACACTGCCTCTGGGCAAAAAGCGGGTTGCAGTCTGCAGGGGTACTGCCTGTCATATCCGTGGGGCGCCGCAAATTCTTCATGAAATTGAGGAGAGAATACACCTCAGGGAAGGCGAAACGTCTGAGGATCTTGAATATACCCTGGAAACGGTTGCCTGCATTGGCTGCTGTGCGCTCGCTCCTTGTATAAGAGTAAATAAAGACGTTGCCGGCGAGATGACGCCGGAAAAGGCAAAGGGACTTTTTCACGGGGATGGAAACGGCAACGGAGGTGACCGTGCAGGATAAACGGCACACGGTCCTTGTGTGTCAGGGCACGGGCTGCGTTTCCGGAGGGTCTGAGCATATCTTTTCTGCCCTGAAAGACGAGGTGGAAAGCTCAGGGCGTGCGAAAGATATTGTTGTCAAACGCACAGGCTGTCATGGTTTCTGCCAGCAGGGGCCTCTTCTTGTGATCGAGCCGGAGGGCATTTTCTACACAAAGGTAAAAACAGAAGATATGCCGGAGATTGCCCGGTCTCTCCTGCCGGGCGGCAAACCATTGAAGCGACTCCTGTATCATGACCCTTGTACCGATAAACCGGTTCTCCACTACCACGATATCCCATTCTACGGGAAACAGGAACGGACTATATTGCGATATTGCGGGAGCATCGACCCTGAGGAGATAGATGATTACACAGAGGTCGGAGGGTATAAGGCATTGCAGAAAGTAATCGCTGAAATAACTCCTGAAAAACTTATTTCAGTGATCAAGCGTTCAGGGCTCAGGGGGCTCGGCGGCGCAGGTTTCCCGACTGGAAGGAAATGGGAGTCCTGCCGCAACGCAACCGGTGAGAAAAAGTATGTGATCTGCAATGCTGACGAGGGTGATCCCGGGGCATTTCAGGACCGTTCAGTTATGGAGGGGAATCCCCACTCGGTTATCGAGGGCATGATCATTGCTGCATATGCGATAGGTGCGCAGAAAGGATTCCTGTATGTGAGGGCGGAATATCCATTGGCTGTCAGTCGCCTGAAGGTTGCTATTGAACAGGCAAGGCAGGCAGGCTTTCTGGGAGATACTATTCTCGAAAGCGATTTCAGTTTCGATCTGGAGATATTTCAGGGGGCAGGAGCCTTTGTCTGCGGCGAGTCAACTGCACTGGTACGCTCAATCGAAGGAAAGAGAGGTATGCCGAAGGTAATGCCCCGCCCCAGAACGACTGAGGAAGGGCTATGGAATAAGCCGACTCTCCTGAATAATGTAAAGACGTTCGCAAATATTCCCTTGATCACCCTACATGGGCCGGAATGGTTTGCAAAGAGAGGGACAGAGGAAAGCAAGGGCACCGCGGTGTTTTCTCTCACAGGGAAGGTGATGAACTGTGGACTTATTGAGGTCCCTATGGGGGCGACGCTGAGGCACATCATTTATGATATCGGTGGAGGGGTGGCTGGAGGGAAAGCATTCAAAGCAGTGCAGACCGGCGGGCCTTCAGGAGGTTGTCTTCCCGCGGATATGATTGATATGCCGGTGGATTTCGATTCCCTGACACAGGCCGGCTCGATCATGGGGTCCGGGGGGTTGGTAGTAATGGATGAGGAAACCTGCATGGTTGATGTTGCGCGGTATTTCCTTGATTTCAATCAGAGGGAATCCTGCGGCCAATGCATTCCGTGCAGGCTTGGAACACGGCAGATGTATGCTGTTCTGGATGATATTACAAAAGGCCGTGGAAGATCCGGTGATATTGATCTTCTCATGGAATTAAGCGGTTCGCTCAGGTGCAGTTCGATCTGCGGTCTGGGGAAAACCGCTCCGAATCCTGTGCTTACGACCATCCGCTATTTTAGAGATGAATATGAAGCGCATATCACGGACAAAAGATGTCCTGCGGGGATATGCACCATGCAATAAATGTTCCCCTGGTGAATGAAAAAAATATCGGGCTTATGGCGGATGCAAAGCACTAAACTGAAAGGAGATAGCGATGGGAAGAGTTGCTCTTACAATTGATGGTCAAAAGATTCAAACATGGCAAGGCGCAACTATCCTTGAAACGGCGTTAGACAATAAAATCTATATTCCGCATCTCTGCTATCATCCTGATTTAAAGCCTGCCGGTTCCTGCCGTGTCTGCATGGTTAAACTGGGAAACGGGCAGTTGGCGGCTTCCTGCAGAACTCTCGTACAAGAGGGAATGGTTGTTGAGACGAAAAGTCCGGAGATTGACAGGGTGAGGCGCCCGATTATCGAGATGATTATTGCGAACCACCATATGGACTGCAGGAATTGCCTCAAGAAAGGGCAGTGCGAATTGCAGAGAATTATGGCGTATATGAAGATAGACAAGCAGAAAATCAGGCAGAATATGAGACTGCCGGTGACTGGGGTGCCTGTTGACGAAACAAACCCCTTTTTCATACGAGACCAGAACAAGTGTATTCTCTGCGGGATTTGTGTAAGGACCTGTCAGGAGATTGTGAAGGTCCATGCCATAGATTTTGCGGGAAGAGGCAATACTGCGAAAATCGCTGCTTTCGGTGACAAGGCAATCGCCAGATCGAAATGCGTCTCATGCGGAGAGTGTGTGATCCGCTGCCCTGTTGGTGCGCTTGCGTTGAGAAATCCGAAAAAACCTCTGCAGTATGTGAAGTCTGTCTGTCCATACTGTGGAGTCGGATGCGGGATACATCTCGGCATCAGAGAGAATGAAATAGTTCAGGTGAAGGCTGACACTGCAAGCCCGGTAAATTCCGGGCGTCTTTGTGTAAAAGGACGTTTCGGTACGGGCTTTGTGCATTCCCCCGACAGGTTGCAGGAACCACTCGTGAAACAAGGCAGAGGGAAGGGTAAAGATACCCCCCCTGATTCCCTCCCTCATCAAGCAGGGGAGCAAAAGATTAGTAGCCCTAACTCTTCACGATTCACGATTCACGATTCACGATTCAGAGAGGCCTCCTGGGATGAGGCGCTGGAGTTTGTCGCTAAAAAATTAAAAAAATACAAAGGAGAGGAATTTGCCCTTATTGCATCAACACAATGCACCAATGAAGATAATTATATCGCACAGAAGTTCGCGCGGGTTGTCATGGGAAGCAATAACATCGACACCTCGGCAAGACTCTCCTACAGTCCTAATATCGCAGCATTCCGTCGCACCGGGAAATGTGTAGGGTTTGATTCTCCCGAACTGAGCGCCAGCTTTCCCGACTTGGCAAAACAGCGGCCGGATCAGATCGAACAGGCTGCCAGTATTCTTATTGCAGGTGCGGATATTACCCGGTCCCATCCTGTCCTTGGGCTGAGGATAAAGGAAGCCATAGAGAACTCTGCGAAGCTGATTGTCATAAGCCCGAATGAAACCGAGTTCTGCAGTTATGCCGAAAAATGGCTTAAGCCCTATCCGGGCACGGAACTCGCTCTTCTCATGGGCATGTGCTGTCTGCTCGTCGAAGAAGAACTGTTCGACGATGCGTTTACAAGGATGTATTGCAGTAATTTCGATGAATTCAGAGAAGCTCTCGACGATTTTTCCCCGGGAAGGGTTGAGAGGATAACGGGGGTCCCCCGTGACCTGATTGAAGAGGCTGCCCGTATTTATGCAGCGAGCAAGCCGGCTGCAATTTTCTGGGGTTCGGGAATCACTCAATATGCGCACGGGACAGACAATGTACATACACTCACAAACCTTGCAATCCTTACCGCAAACATTACCCATCCCCTTGCACTCTGTCCTCTCTCGGAACAGAGCAACACCCTGGGGGCCTGTGATATGGGATGCCTCCCTGATTATTATCCCTGTTATCAGCCTGTCGGTTCCTCTGAGGTACGGGAGAGATTTGAATCACTATGGGCATGCAGACTGAATCCGGACCCCGGACTTGCCCTTACCGAAATAATAGACGCCACACTTGCAGGGAAAATCAAGGCGCTGTATATCATCGGGTCTGATCCGGCTTCGATGATTGCTCCACCCGGAAAAGTACAGGCGGCTTTGAAGAAGGCAGAATTTATTGTCTTCCAGGACCTTTTTATGAACGAAACAGCGCGCTACGCGCAGGTGATCCTTCCCGCAGCGAGTTTTGCGGAAAAAGAGGGGACCCTGATCAATACTGAAGGGAAGGTGCAGCGAATCGAACGGGCACTCGAACCTTTGGGAAATTCACGTCCTGACTGGGCGATATTGTGCAGCCTGGCGCAGAAATTAGAGAGAAAAGGTTTTGCATTTGAAAATGCTGATGATATCCTTTCAGAGGTCATGTCGGTCATTCAGCAATTTCCCGAAAAAATAGGCAGTTTCAAACTATTCCCACTCCAATACACCCCTCCTGCAGAGACGACCGATATGGACTATCCACTTGTCCTGACTGCAGAGGGAGACCTCTACGGAGGCGGTATACTCTCTGAAAAAACAGAAGGACTGAGGGCGCTGAGGCCGGAAAATCATATATATATCAACCCGAAAGATGCTGATGACTTTGAGATTGCAGACGGGGAAACAGTCAGGATTGTTTCGCGGCATGGTTCGCTCGATACCGATGTGCGCCTCGCACGCACGACTCCTGTTGGTCTTGCCGTGATGAATCAGGAGGGGGCAAAAATCAATCAACTGCTGAATCCGGCTCTCGATGTGATATCCAGGATACCCGAGATGAAGATGTGCGCGGTCAGGCTTGAGAAGATAAAGAAGAGAAGCAGGGCGAGAAAAAGCAGGGGAGAAGTCTTTGTTTCAAAAGAATAATACAACTTCTTCCGAAAAATCCTGTGTGATGAGGGAGAAGAAATACAGGTAGCCGGGTTATGAATAAGACAATGATTGCAATCCTCGATGTGCTGAACAAGCACCCCGGCAGCGTTCTCGGCTCGCGGGAACTTTCAAGACAATTAAGACTCCACGGGATAGAGTTGACGGAAAGAACAGTGAGGTACCACCTCAGGATACTCGATGAACGGGCGTACACCAAGGTTTTTGGCAGGGAAGGGAGGATGATCACACAGAAAGGAAAGGAGGAGCTTGCACAGTCTCTTGTTTCTGAGAAGGTTGGGTTTGTGATCAGCAAGATTGAGACCCTGTCCTACCTTACGAACCTTGACCTTGCGAAAGAAGAAGGGGATATTATCCTGAATTTCAGCTATTTCCCTGAAGAGAGACTGCAGGAAGCCTTAAAAATTATGCAGCCGGTCTTCTCATCGCCTTATATCATGTCCGATAAAGTTGTCGTGCTGAGAGGCGGCGAAAAGATTGATGATATCATCATCCCTCACGGACAGGTCGGGTTCGGGACGGTCTGCAGTGTGACAATCAACGGCATCTTCCTCAAGGCCGGAATCCCGGTCAACTCTAAATTTGGCGGTGTTCTTCAGATACATCAGGAGCCGGTGCGGTTTACCGCCCTCATCAGTTACGAAGGCTCCTCTCTCGATCCTCTGGAGATATTCATCAGGAGCAGAATGACGAATGTGTCCGGGGCAGTCAGCGAGGGTTCGGGTACGATACTCGCGAGCTTCAGAGAGATACCGGTGGTGAGCATCGAAAAAGCAGAAGAAATCGGCGCTCAGATGCAGGAGAAGGGGATTCGTGGCATCCTCCTGATCGGACATCCGAACCAGCCGTTGCTCGAAATGCCTGTCTCAAGGGATAAGGCCGGGATGATTATTGTCGGCGGGCTGAATCCTGTTGCTGCCCTGGAAGAGGCGGGCATCCCGACGGTAACCAGGGCGATGTCGATACTCTATCCGTTTTCAGGCCTCGTGCGGTTCAGCGAAATTCTTTAAACTCTGCCAGGCATACCTCGGAATTTGCTTTTTTAGAGAGTTATTTTTTATTCTAAAATATTAAACTTTTGGAGGTGCTTTGTGCTCACAGTAACAGAAAAGGCTGCTGAAAAGGCAAAAACGATACTCACTGATGAAGGGAAGGCGCAGCATGGGCTAAGGATTTTTATTGCCGGTTCAGGCTGCTGCGGGCCTTCATACGGACTTAATATCGAAGAGGCCCATAAACCCGAGGATGAAGTTATTGAGAAGGACGGGCTCAAAATCTTTCTCGATAAAGAGACATCAGTGACCCTCTCTGATAAACAGCTTGACTATTATGTCGGGACAGAGGGCGAAGGGTTCATCTTCAGCGGCGGGGCATCGACCTGCGGTTCCGAAGGCGGGGCGTCGGCATGCGGTTCCGGATGCAGCGGCGGATGCGGAGAGTAAGAACCTTTCCACAGAATGAGAGTATGGCAAAGGTATGTTCCCAGTCCATAGACCGAGAAGGCTAAGGAAGAACGAAACGATCAGGAGAATGGTGAGGGAGACCTCACTTTCTCCTGACAATTTCATTTATCCCCTCTTTGTAACCTTCGGCAAAGGGGTAAGGAAGGAAATTTCTTCAATGCCCGGCTGTTTTCAGGAATCTGTGGACAGGATAAAGAAGCATGCGAAAGAAGTCTATTCCTTGGGCATCCCGTCCATATTGCTCTTCGGGATACCTGAACAGAAAGACGAGATCGGGTCCGGGGCATACGATCCGCATGGAGTTGTTCAGCATGCAATAGAAGCGATCAAAGACAGCGTGCCCGGACTTTATGTAATCACCGACGTCTGCATGTGCGAATATACCAGCCACGGCCATTGTGGGCTTATAAGAGACGGGGATGTTGACAATGATTCCACCCTGGAGCTTCTTGCGAAGGAGGCGGTTTCCCATGCCAAAGCCGGCGCTGACATGGTCGCCCCGTCAGACATGATGGACGGAAGGGTTGATGCGATCCGGTTTGTGCTTGACGAAGAAGGATTTGAAGAACTACCGATCATGTCCTATGCAGCAAAATATGCCTCTGCTTTTTACGGGCCTTTCAGGGAAGCGGCAGAATCTGCTCCCCAGTTCGGCGACAGGCGTTCTTACCAGATGGACCCCGCGAACAGAAGGGAAGCATTGAGGGAAGTGGAACTCGATATAGAGGAAGGGGCCGACATCGTAATGATTAAACCGGCGCTCTCTTACCTCGATGTCATTTCCGACGTAAAAGATATGTTTGATGTCCCTGTGGCAGCGTATAATGTGAGCGGAGAATACTCACTTATCAAAGCCGCCGGTAAGCTCGGTTGGATCGATGAGCAGCGGGCCATGATGGAAGTCCTGACCTCAATCCGGCGTGCGGGCGCTGATCTTATCCTCACCTATTTTGCAAAAGATGCAGCAAAACTGCTCAACAAGTAATTCCCTTGTAGACCGAAAGATAAATATCTTCATCTGCATGTGTCAGTGTTACCTTTGGCGAGAGTTCTGTGAGTGCAAACCGGAGCAACTCTTCCGGTTTTACGTAAAAGAGTTCCACGGTTCTCTGCGGAACATAATATGAAAGGGCGTTCATATGCAATGCGTCTGTGCAAACACTGAAAAGCATTTTCAGAATATTCTGCATGGTTTCCTGGATGCCGGCGACTCTGAGGCTGAAAACTCCGCATAGAATGATGTAGTCGAAATTTCTCTTCAGATCTGTCTTTTCTATGTCCATCGCAATAAATTCAGCCTCCGGATATTTGTCCCTGGCCAGCGAGATGAGATTTTCATTGATATCGATGCCGCAGTAGCGTACGGAGATGTTCTTCCCCCTCAGAAACCCGTAAAAATCTCCCTTGCCGCAGCCGAAGTCCAGGACAGTTTTACCGGAGAAATCGCCTGCAATCCGAAGGAGATTTTCATATCTCCGCAACTGACCTTCAGGAGTCCAGCGCACCGCCTGAGGGGCGTCTCCGAAGTCTTTCAGGTGCCTGTTATAAAAAGAGAGCAGTTCTTTTTTGCCGAGCGGATCCATATTTTCCTTTGCGGTATATATAGAGTACAACATATTTATAGAATAAGCCTGTCCCCGTATGGTAAATTTAAACAGTACCGTTTAAAAAGGAGCTACATGGAAGATTTGCACTACAAGGAATATACTGAAGAGGAGAGCCAGATCTATAATAAAGCAATGGATGAGATCATTGCAGCGCTGGAAGGTGGCATGGATTTCCATGCTGCATGCGATACCGTTTCAGTAGACGATACGGAACTGAAAAAGTTCATCGTCGATGATGCATTGAAGGTAATAATCGCGCATCTTCATTATAAAAACGGCCTTTCTTTGGAGGACGTCGCTGCAACACTCAAGGTATCGACCGAATTAGTTCATAAGGCAAACGGTGAAATGATCGAGGATATTTCACATACGGCGAGTGAAGTCTTCAAAACGACGAACCCGAACACACCTTTTGGCAACGCATAAAGGCTTGTCAGAAAATGAATCATTTCGCCGGAGCATATTCTCGCCTGATCAGGGAGGTGCGGAGATGGAAGGACAGAAGAAGAAAGTCAGATTGTATACATTGACTACGTGCCCTATATGCAACCAGGTGAAGAAGTTCCTCGATGAACGTAACATTTCCTATGATATGACGGAAGTGGACCTTCTTGACAGCGGGGAACAGTGGCTGACCTCAAAAGAGCTTAAGAAATATAATCCGGATGCCACGTATCCAACACTTATCGTTGAAGAGGTCATAAAAGGACTTGATGAAGATGCTATCAAAAAAGCACTGGAGTTGTCATGACAGCAGAGAGACTTTATGAAATCCTCACAAAATACGCTGAGTCGCAGGGGATACAGCTTAACAGGGACAGAGAATATGTCCTCCAGATCCTGGAAGGACTTATGACCAATGAGTCCCGCTACGGATACCGTTCCTGCCCATGCCGCCTTGCTGCCGGCGTGAAGGAGGAGGATAAGGATATTATCTGCCCCTGTGTGTACCGGGACCCTGATATCAAGGACTATGGAAGCTGCTACTGCGGGTTATATGTCTCAAAGGAATGGAATGAAGAGAAGACCAAACATGTAAGGGTGCCTGAACGGAGGAAAAAGGAAAATTCATGACTGAAAACGCACTCAACAATTCCTTATGTCTGCTCGAGATAGGTACGGAAGATCTGCCCGCGAGGTTCATCCCGCCTGCAATGAAACAGTTGAGAGAGAATGCAGAAAAGATATTCAGGGAAAATTATGTGCCGTTTGCCGGGATAAGGACCTACGGAACACCGAGAAGACTTGCGGTCATTGTGGACGGAATACCCCAAATGCAGGAGGACAGGGTCAAAGAGGTATTCGGACCTTCGAAAAAAGCTGCCTTTGATATACAGGGAAATCCGACAAAGGCGGCTCGTGGGTTTGCCGCTTCACAGGGAGTCAGCGTCGAGAGACTGGTTATCATGCAGAAGGACAAGGGTGAATACGTTGTTGCGGTTATTGCAGAAAAAGGCGTCCATGTGACTGAGGTCCTGCCGGACATCCTGAAGAAACTTCTCTTTTCTCTCCATCTTCCGAAATCGATGAGGTGGGGTGATCGTACAATCCGGTTTGCAAGACCGATCCGCTGGTTGCTCGCGCTCTTCGGAAATACCGTGATCAGGTTCGAAGTTGATGGGATTCAGAGCGATATGGTCACAAAAGGCCACCGGTTCCTCTCGCCTGAAGCATTTCAAATTAAGGAAATATCAGAGTACAAGAACCTGCTTGCCAATCATTCTGTGATTGTCGATTCTCAGGAGAGGAAAAAGCTTATTATCGAGAGAACCGCAAAGCTTCTGGAACCTCTTGGAGAAAAAGTCATGCCTGACGAGGAGTTGCTTGATACTGTCGTAAACCTCGTGGAATATCCGGTGCCGGTCATTGCCCAGTTCTCTGAAGAGTATCTTGCCCTGCCCAGCGAATTGCTCATCACCGTCATGAAAGGACATCAGAAGTATTTTGCCGTTGAAAATAAAGCGGGTGAGCTGACAAATCATTTTATAGTCATAAGCAATACGAGCGGGGAGAATGCAGATACCGTAAGGATCGGCGCCGAGCGTGTGATAAGGGCGCGCTTTGAGGATGCAAGATTCTACTATGAAGAAGACACGAAAAAGCCTCTTGTTGAACGGTTGGAGGAACTGAAAAAAGTCACGTTCCAGGAAAGCCTCGGAAGCGTCTATAAAAAAACAGAGCGGATCGTCTCGAATGCGGGGTTCCTTGCCGGGAGAATTGTCCCGTCAGGAAAGGAGAACGTCATCCGCGCTGCACAGCTTGTCAAAACAGACCTTGTCACAGGCGTGGTGAGAGAGTTTCCGGAACTCCAGGGGGTCATGGGAAGATACTATGCCCTTCACGACAGAGAGGAGGAAGTAGTTGCTCAGGCTATTCAGGAGCATTATCTGCCAACGCATTCAGGCGGGAAATTGCCGGAAACAGATACAGGCACCATTCTTAGCCTTGCAGACAAGATAGATACTATCGCGGCTTTTTTCTCGATCGGTCTTGTGCCCACCGGTTCTGAAGATCCCTTTGCCCTCAGGAGAGCAGCCCTGGGGATAATCACCATCCTTTTTGGGAAGGGCTATGATCTCACAATCCGGGAACTCGCTGAACAAGCGCTCTCGAATCTCCAGGAAGCCGGGAATATGCAGGAAACAGAAAACGCTATGCTGAAGTTTTTTGAAGGGAGGATTGAGACGGTGCTTTTGGATCAGGGCTACAGTCCTGATCTGGTGTCCTCAATCCTGCCCCTGTCAATGGTTCTCCGGTTACAAGAGGTCCGACACAGGCTTGATGCCCTCAGAGAGTTTAAGAAAAAAGAGGAGTACAACGATTTTCTTGCTGCCGTCAAGCGGGTGAACAACATAAAACCAAAGCAAGCACTTCCCGAAGTAACGTATCAACTCCTCAAAGAGGAGCAGGAGAAGCAGCTGAAAGAAAAACTTGATTCGATAAAACCCGCACTTGTCAAACATGTTAAAAATAATACATTCCAGGATGCGCTCATGCTGCTCTCCTCACTGACAGAGCCGATCAATCAGTTTTTTGATCATGTCCTTGTCATGGATAAAAGTGAAGAGATAAAACAGAACAGGCTCTCACTGCTTTTTGAGGTCTGGCAGACCGTATCGCACATAGCAGATTTTTCGAAACTCCAGACTAGTTAGCGTTTGTCCATAAATGCGATTTTCTCACCGCAATTAAACAGAAAGGAGAGGCACCCAACACAAATGAAAAGAAATATCGTTTTATCAATCCTGGCGATCGTTGTGCTGTTCTCTGTACAAACCTGCTTTGCCCAGACCGCTGGAGAAATTGATGGCATGAAAAAAGACATCAATGCCCTGAAAGAAGGGCAGCAGGCGATGCAGAAGGAACTGGCGGAGATAAAGAGTCTTTTAAAGCAAAAAGCTGCTCCGGCTGAATTCAAAGAGATGATTATCAATGTCGGGGACGACCCTTCAAAAGGTGACAAAAAAGCTAAGCTTGTACTCATTGAATTTTCGGATTATCAATGACCCTTCTGTTCACGACACGTCCGTGAGACGGTCTCACAAATAAAGAAGGAATATATAGATACAGGCAAGATCAGATATTATTTCCTCGATTTCCCCCTCAATTTCCACAAACTGGCCTTTAAGGCTGCAGAGGCTGCCGAATGCGCAGGTGAACAGGGAAAATTCTGGGAGATGCACGAGAAACTTTTTGAAAACCAGAAAGCCCTGAACCCGGAAGATCTGGTGAAGTATGCAGAATCATTGAGCCTCAATATGGATGAATTCAAGAAATGCCTGGACAGTGGAAAACATGCGGATGGGATAAAGAAAGACATAGCAGAAGGGCAAAAGTCTGGTGTTACCGGGACACCGAGTTCTCTCCTGGGCTGGATTGAACCGGATGGCAAGACAGTCAAGGCAGTGAAGATCGTGAAGGGCGCTCAGCCATATCAGAAATTCAAGGAAGAGATAGAGGACCTTTTGTCCGGGAAGAAAAAATAGAATGCGCTATTTCCCTGTACACACAGAAGTTATGAATTATCCATAACGCCATAAATGTTAGCGCATGTCATTCCCGCAAGTGAAGCGCGCCTGGTACAAACAAAGATTTCCGGCGCTTTGTATAAGTGAGCGAGCAGCGGCAAGCGCTGCAAACATAGAAAACCGGCATATAGGGTACAATAAATAATGGCCGGTTTCAGTGGATTTTCAGCATTACAGTTCAGGGACTTCAGGCTGTTCTGGTTCGGTCAACTGATCTCTCTCTCGGGCACCTGGATGCAGTCAGTTGCGCAAGGTTGGCTTGTCTACAGCCTCACAAAGTCACCTTTTTATCTGGGCCTGGTCGCTGCAGCCGGTTCATTCCCGATTCTCCTCTTCACTCTGGCAGGTGGTATTGCGGCGGACCGGTTCAGGAAAAGGAACCTGTTGCTGCTTACCCAGGCGTTGTCAATACTGCCGGCGCTTCTCCTCGGTATTCTTATCAACACGGATAGAATCGCGGTATGGATGGTGATAGTCCTTGCGTTTCTCCTGGGCACGTTCAATGCATTTGATATCCCTGCCCGCCAGTCCTTTATAGGTGAACTCGTGGGAAGGAGCGCCCTTACCAATGCAATCGCATTGAACTCTGCTGCGTTTCACAGCGCCCGTATGATCGGACCTGTAATTGCGGGTGTTACCATCGCATATCTCGGACTCGCTGCATGTTTTTATCTGAATGCGCTGAGTTTTCTTGCCGTGCTCATCGCCCTTTCGATGATACAGGTGAAAGGAAAAATTCATAAAGATTCCCGTGGCATTCTTAAAAATTTGGTTGAAGGCATTCAGTTTATCAAAAGCAGGGATGATATTGTCCGGGTCATACTGCTCATTGCGGTATTCAGTCTCATCGGCATGCCGTTCATCACGCTTCTCCCTGTGTACGCAGGAGAAATATTCAAGGCAGGACCCAAAGGATACGGATTGCTTGTCGGGGCAACGGGGCTCGGGGCGCTGAGTGCTGCGCTGCTTCTTGCCTTTAAACGTGACAGAGAAAACAAAAGCAAATTTATGGCACTTTCGACCGTTTCTGTCTCCTTCGGCCTGTTTATTTTCTCAATTTCACGGAATTTCAGCCTTTCCCTGCTCATGCTTGTCGTCACAGGCTGGGGGTTAGTCAGTTTTCTTGCTACCGCAAACAGTTTTATACAGCTTGCTGTTCCTGACAATATGCGGGGTAGGGCAATGAGCATTTATACCTTCGTATTTTTAGGCGCAGCACCCATAGGCAATTCAATTATGGGGGTGGTGGCTGATGTCATCGGTACACCCCGTGCGGTAACCTTGTCTGCGGTTCTCTGTATCGCTGCATCAATGGTTTTCACCATGAAAATATTCAGGGGAAGTGATATAGTAAGTTCCTATGAAGTTCCTCGCACTTGAGACCTCCACCCTGCTGGGTGGTATCGCTATCGCAGATGAATCAGAGGGACTTATTGCTGAATCCCGCCTCAGCATCAGGACAACTTTTTCAGAACGGCTGATGACCGAAATAGACCACGTGATGAAACAGGCCGGTATTGCTCTTGAGAATATCGATGTTTTCGCGGTATCCATTGGACCGGGGTCTTTTACAGGATTAAGAATTGGGCTGAGCACGACAAAAGGGTTCGCTTTTGCAACCGGCAGGCCGGTTGTATCAGTTCCCTCACTTGAGGCATTTGCCTGGAATTTCCCCTATTGCTGTTATCCTGTGTGTACGTTACTGGATGCAAGGAAAAAACAAGTATATGCAGCAGTGTTCTTATGGAACGAGGATGGATTCATAAGGATTATCGAAGAAGTCCCGATCAGCATACAAAAGCTTATGGAAAACCTTGCCTCTCTTTCTCTCCCATTGAATGTCGGTGGGGAGAGAGGATTATCCGGCAAGAAAATACTCTTTGCCGGTGAGGGTGCAATCCTCTACAGGGATCAGATTACTGACTCTATGCGTGATAGGGCAGTCTTTGCGCCACCTGAAAAGATGGTGCCTTCTCCTGCAAATGTGGCATTGCTGGGCATGAAGAAGGCATCAAGAGGCGAATTTTCAGATCCGATCAGCCTAGTTCCCCTCTACATCCGGAGATCAGAAGCAGAAAACAAGAAACATGGATGAGGGGACCATACGGGAACTGCGGGAAGACGATATCCGGCAGATAATGGATATCGAGAAAGAATCATTCTCCACTCCGTGGACTGAGGCAGCTTTTTTGGCCGAAATCTATAAATCCTATTCCCTGAGCCGGGTTCTCATGATCGGGAGCAGGCTTGTCGGGTATCTCTGTGTGAATTTGATTCTCGATGAAGGCCACATCCTGAACCTTGCGGTGCATCCTGATTTCAGGAGGAGAGGGCTGGCAACCCGGCTCATACATGAGGCCTTTGCCGAACTGAAGAAGAAGGGGTGCAGGTTCATCTATCTCGAAGTGAGGGGTTCGAATACTGTGGCAAAGGAGTTCTATTTACAGTTCGGATTCAGTGATGCAGGACTGAGAAAAAAATATTATACCAACCCGGTTGAAGATGCAGTATTGATGATGCGACACCTCTAATTACTTCCACACCCCCGCTATTGCAAAATCACATGCAGGGCATCTGTCATCTTTCAGAATATTTTCGGATATCCTAAACCCGAAACGTTTGATAAGCAGTTTTTTG
Source organism: Thermodesulfovibrionales bacterium (assembly GCA_031082155.1). Taxonomy (GTDB): domain Bacteria; phylum Nitrospirota; class Thermodesulfovibrionia; order Thermodesulfovibrionales; family SM23-35; genus JAKLQR01. The sequence goes on from JAVHLL010000001.1 coordinate 130,446, forward strand.
CACTGAGGACAATAGGTGTTCTCCCCTCCTTCTCCGGGGACATTCCCTTCATACACATACAGAAGACCTGTTTCAAATCCGATTTCCCTTGCTCTGCGAAGCGTCTTCACCGCTGTCCTTGGTTTATTGGTCAGCCTATATGTCGGAGAGAACTGGGTCACATGCCACGGGATAGAAGGATCAACTGATCTGATGAATTCTGCGATATCCCGAAGCGATTTTTCAGAGTCATTGTGATCAGGGATGATCAATGTGGTAACCTCAACCCAGACCCCGAGTTCCTTCATGCGACGGATCGTATCTTTGACCGGTTCGAGCCTGGCGCCGCAGAGTTTTTTGTAGAATTCGTCATCCCCCTTGAGATCAATATTGTTCCCGTGGAGGAAAGGCGCAATCTCCCGCGTAGCCTCCGGACTTGTGTAGCCGTTGCTCACAAAAACGTTCCTGATGCCCCGATCCTGTGCAAGCCTGGCACAGTCATGGGCGAATTCAAAAAAAATGGTGGGTTCAGTATAGGTATAGGAAATACTCTTGCAGCCATACCGTCCTGCAGCGTCAACTACTGCTTCGGGAGTGGCAGACTGTCCGATAATCTCAGGATGTTCCTTCGGAGACTGTGATATTTCGTAATTCTGACAATGGTCGCAATGGAAATTACATCCTGCCGTTGCGATCGAGAATGATGTGGACCCCGGAAGGAAGTGAAAAAGAGGCTTCTTCTCGATGGGATCGACATTCATCGAAACGAGTTTTCCGTAGACGAGAGAGTACAGTGTCCCCTCTCTGTTCTCGCGGACGGCGCAGATTCCTCTCTTCCCATCCTTTATGACACAATGGTGGGCACAGAGAAAGCACCGTACTTTGTTGTCGCCAAGCTTTTCGTAAAAGCGCGCTTCTTGCATTCTCAGTATATTGTCCCAGATATTCAGAGGTTTTGCAAAACGCTCTTAAAAAAAACTGGGAGATAAGCTACAATTAATGAAAAGAAACATGTCGAAGACCGCGGGAATAATAATCATCGGAGATGAAATCCTTACCGGAAAGGTGCAGGACGATAACGCCTATTTCATGGCAAAGGAACTTTTTGCCCATGGCTTGCATCTGCGCCGGATTTCGGTCATAGCAGATGCAGTGCATGAGATAGCAGAGGAGGTGAAGATATTTTCGGACAGATATGATTATGTCTTTACTTCCGGAGGGATAGGACCGACACACGACGATGTGACCATAGAGGGCATTGCAGCTGCCTTTCATGTCAAAACGGTGATCGATCCGATGCTACGGGGCATACTCGAGAAGAGACAGGGAACCCTGACCAAGGAGCAGTTAAAAATGGCTGAAGTACCGGAGGGGGCGGAGCTGTTCGCTGACGAAACCTTGTCGTTCCCGTTAATACGCTTCAGAAATGTGTATATCTTCCCAGGCATCCCTCAGCTGTTAAGGAAGAAATTTGTTGCGCTCGAAAAATTATTCAATGAACCCGTAATACGGGTGAAGAAAATCTATCTGAATGCCTCTGAGTCCAGCATCGCGCCGCTCCTGAACGAAGTGGTGAGCTGTCACAGGAATGTGAAGATCGGATCTTATCCTGTGCTCGACAACGACGAGTATGCGCTCATGATAACGATGGAATCTCTGAACGGTTCGGAGCTTGATACTGCGGTGCAGGGTCTTATCGAACGGGTACCGGGAGAAGCGCTTGTACGTGTTGAGGGTTGAGAAGTACCGTTCTACCCTTTCTATAGAATTGAAAAAGGTACCCTATAGGGATGCACGTGATCTTTACCGACGGAAAGGAGGCAGAACATGAAGAAAATGATGAGCATTGTATTTTTTCTGGCTGCGGTTGGGTTTTTATCCAGTGTCTGTATCGCGGGAGGTGCGAAAGAAGAAAAGGCTGTCAAAGCAGCGAATGAATGGCTCAAGCTTGTTGATGGCGGAAAATATAATGAAAGCTGGGAAACGGCTGCTCAATATTTTAAGAATTCCCTTACCAGTGCCCAGTGGGAGCAGGCAGTATCTCCTGTAAGAAAACCGCTTGGTAACGTGCTGAAAAGGACGGTCAAATCAAAGGAATACAGGACAGCATTACCCGGAGCCCCCGACGGGGAATATGTCGTCATCCAGTACGCTACATCGTTCGAGAACAAAAATTCTGCCGTTGAAACCGTAACCCCTGCGCTCGAGAGAGACGGAACGTGGAGGGTGTCGGGATACTATATCAAATAAAAGCGACGCCCGATAATGAGTGCAGTCCTGATTAGTATCCTTTGTCTTTATCTCCTCAGGGAAGGGTTTGAATACGTCCTCCAGTATATAAACCTCGTTCATCTGAAAAAACACGGGATGTCGGTCCCTTCAGAATTGATGGGTACGATTGACGAAACGCTGTTGCAGAAAACCCGGGAATATGAAGCTGAGAAAACCCGCTTCAGCTTTTTTTCTTCGATATTCGGGAATATCATCACCCTCGCCTTTTTCTTTGGAGGGATTCTGAATCTCTATAATTCGTGGATCGTCTCGTTCAATTTGTCGTTTGTTCTGAGCGGCCTTGTCTTTGCCCTGGTCCTCAGCTATGCGAATACTGTATTCTCAATACCGTTCAGCCTCTACCGCACCTTCAGGATCGAAAACAAGTACGGATTCAACACCATGACACCGAAACTGTGGATTGTCGATCTTGCAAAATCACTCATCCTTTCGACCATTCTTATGAGTCTTATCATCATAGTTGGTCTGTGGCTGATCGAGGCGAGCCCGAATTTCTGGTGGATATGGGTATGGGGATTCTTCCTGATCTTCAGTCTCTTCATGATGTATATCGCACCCTACGTTATCGAACCGCTTTTCAATAAATTTACCCCGGTTGAAGAGCCCGGACTCGAAGAAAAGATCAAAGACCTGATGGGGAGAGTGGATATCAGGGTGAGCAGGGTTTTTAAAATGGATGCGTCAAGGCGGAGCACGCATACAAACGCATACTTCTCCGGCATCGGCAGGGTGAAGAGGATTATTCTTTATGATACGCTGCTCAGGAGCATGGACCATACAGAGATCCTCGCAGTGCTTGCCCACGAGGCAGGACACTGGAAGAAGAAGCATATCCTGAAAATGATTGTTGCTACCGAGATTTTTTCTTTTCTCGGCGTCTATATTTCCTTCAGAGCCCTCCAGTCCGATTTTCTCGCACAACTGTTCATGATCGAGCACGGGACTTTTTATGCAAAAGTACTGGTGCTCGGGTTGCTGGGAGGGATACTCTCGTTCCCCTTCATTCCGTTGAGCAGTTATATCTCGAGGCGGTTTGAACGCGAGGCGGACCAGTTTGCCTGTGAGCTGAGCAGCAACAGGGAAGCTATGATAAGTACGCTCATCAAACTGTCAAAGGACAACCTCTCGAACCTCCATCCCCATCCTCTCTATGCTGCTTTCTACTATTCCCATCCCCCTGTGGTCGAACGGATAAGGCAGATCAAGAAGGGGTGCCGTTAAGGAGGGTACCCGGACACGGGAGATTTAGACAAAGGCTTTTTTGATACGGCGCAGTAATCCCGCAAGCGCAGGGTGAGAGGCGATTTTTCCCTTTCCGAGGCTAACCAGGGCAAGGGAGAAATTCATTGCTTTCCATATCGGCAGCTCCATGTCAAGATGTTTTTCCCTGTAATCTGCAATGGTCCTTTCTACCCTGCAGACCTTCCCGAGAATGTTATGTTCCGTGACAAGTTCATCCATCGTGGACACAGCATCTCCCTTTGTCCTGAAGAGACAGACATTGTCTCTTCCCCGTTTTTTCTCAATAATTCGATGCAGGACAGGAAGCTCCTCCGGAGTCTTAAAAAAAATCAAATCTCCTATCCGTAAAGAACCCGGCAGAACTTTCCTGATTGTCAAAATTTCTCCGCTCCGAAGAAAGGGGGTCATACTGTTCCCTGTTACTTGTATCCGGATGCTGAGACCTTTTGCAAGGATATCTTCGAGCAAAGCTATCTTTTCAGTATCCAGAACCTTCGATGACAAAGGCGTATTTGCGGATTTCTTTTTCATCTCATGAAACGAATTTTTCCAGCATATCGACAACTTCGGAATCGGGTTTGAAATGCAGTATATGGGAGGGGATATGTGTAATAAGATCATCGCAGAATGCAAGGATATTGGACATCGGTTCAGGGGCATACCATGGGATGGAGGAAACCGGCAGAAGTTTTTCTATGGTAGTGACAGGGGAAATATCTTCTATCATATTTGTGTTGCTCTGAGCGAGAAAAAAGATACCGCCGAGAGGAACCCCGCGGTTTACGGCGAAACCGCCTTCGCCATACCAAGGGGTACCAAATGCAAGAAAATCACCATCGATTTTTCTGATAAAAACGCGATCATCGCTCAGAGGAGTTTCGGAATATTTTGTGATGAACTGCCTTGACAGAGTTGTCTTCCCGGCGCCTGATCGTCCTGCAAAAAGATAGCTTTTTTTATTTATCTCGATCGCTGCTGCATGAATCAGGATTCCTCCCCTTGATGAAAGGTGAAAAACGAGCAGTATCTGGTCGAGAGGATAGTGAATAGGATTCGTGAGATTTCTTGTATTCCCATCCGGCTGTATCATGAGTTCACTGCAATAAACGTCTGCTTCAGAGAAATCGCTGTTCATTCTTGCCGTCCAGAAAGGCTTGTCAAAAGAAGGCGGGGAAAAGTTCACATAATAGTCGGTTCCATCGCGGAACATCGACCAAGATTCTTCGGCGTCAAAAATTTTTTTAACCCGTTGATATTCGGTATATCCCCGAGATTGACTTCCACCTGAATATCGGGAGAGGATGCCTCTTTTTTGAAGAATTCCTCATAAGCCTTGTCCTGATGAGCAAGAAACAAAGGAATAGTGCTGACAACATGAATTTTTACCCCGGCAATCTCAATAATCATACTGCACGGAATAGAAGCGACGAAGTCAGGATTTTATAACCCCTGCACATTTGCGGACAGCACAAGTCGGTGTAGCAGGCCCACCTCCTGCATGTGTTTTGCACCCGACGGCAAGGACTTCATCTGCGGTGAGATCTATTGCTCTCAGTTTAGGTTTTTCGTACTTTTGTCCATGTTTTTGGTTCTCTTTCATTGCAATACCCTCCTTGCTTGTCTGAACTGCTGAATCCTTTCGTAACGATATCCCCCCATTCTGCAGATATACTCAGAATACACTTCTGCAGAACCTTTTTCAAGCCTGAAGAATGGCGGACAATACCCGCAGACATTCCTGCTGAGGCAGTTTGTGCATGCAAAGTCAGGAGGAGGTTTCAGGTTAAAAATAAGGGGAATGACACTGTTCCATCCTGTCAGGAAACTACCTTCTCGCAGGTTATATTTTACCTCTGTGGTCATAAGACAGGGGGTAAGATTCCCGTATGCATCGATATGGAAATGGGTAATACCTGCTCCACAATGATATATTGAATCCAATGGCTGAGGATCGGCATGGTTGAGGGAAAATATTTCCCATTCCCTGTATTGTTTAGGATCAGAAAATTCTCGTTCTATCGCCTCTTCGGGTGACACGCGGAGTTTCAGGGGAGTCTTGTCACCATCTAAACGCGGGAAAATTGCTGCATCAAAACGAAACCGGACGCCGAAATCCGCGGCTATTTTTTCAATTGCCTGGAATTCGTGGTTGTTGATGGTCATGAGCACTGTTTTCAGTCTGACACGGATATTCCTCCCGAGGAGTTTTTGTATCCCGCTCAGGCATTGCTGATATGATCCCCTGATGCCGGTGATTCGTTCATATGTTGCAGCGGTTGCACCGTACAGACTGATCTCGACGGATTCAGGAGGGAGTTCTTCAAAAAGATCAAGGATATGCTCATTGATCAGTGTCCCGTTTGAAAAAACGATGGGGAGAATGCCGTTTTGCTTGATATGTCTGTATATCTCATCGAAATCATTTCTCTTGAGTGGTTCGCCGCCGGTGATGAGGAGTTCAAGGCACCCGGCATCAGTGATCTCATCAATTATGGAGTGGACCATGCGGGTATCCATTTCCTGGGAGTGCGCCTTATGCCTGTCAGACGGTTGCCCGACATAACAGTGGACGCAGCGCAGGTTGCATGTATGGGTGAGATTTATACTTCCTGATAAGGGAACCCTGAGCTGTTCGGCCTTCGCATTAAACTGCCGGAAGTATTCTTCCGTGCTTATTTGCCCGGTTCCTGTGCATTCCATCTCCCTATACCTCAGTGATCAGGTCTTCCTTCAGTAGCTCTCTGATAAAATCCCGGATATCGGCATCAGCCTGTTCCCTATCAACTTCAAAGTTATTGAGGATTCCTTTACAAATATCATCGAGGCTTTTTGTTCCATCACAGTTTTTCCAGATGAACTCAGCAACGGGATTCAGGGTAAAGATCCTCTGCATATCCGCGAGCCTGCCCTTGATCGGGACCAGAATAGTTTCACCGGCGATTGAACGATTGACGATTTCATCTTTTTTCTTAAAGGTCTTTCCCCGGAATTCCTTCTGATCGCTCATATCATCCTTATTTTACCAGAAGCGCAGGATCACCGAGCAAGATATATTGCTCAAGCAATGAACCCGAAATTCCGGACGTTTTGGCACGTTTCAATGCATTCAGAATTATGTCACCAAGCGTCTGTTTTTGCCTGTTCAGGAAGAAGGCATTGAATATTTCCCTGTCCAGGACTGCAGCCTCTGAATTTATTGACAGGCTGGAAGGGGCAAATACTGCAATAACACCGCCGTTCTCTTTCAGGAGCATTTCCTCTCCCAGGGTATCATATCCGGGGAAAGAGAACAACCCGATCATACAGGTCATGGCAGTTAAAACTGGGAGGTTCCCCCCATTCTTCATACTACTTACATCATCTGATACGATAAGCCCGTCCTGGGCGAGTCTGTCTAATCCCGCATGGCCGATGAAATTCACCAGCAGCGCTCCCTGATTTATCCCGTCCATCACCAGTTTTCGTGCGTCTCCAATGGGGTGATTCGAGAGATAGATCTTTTTCTGAATATATGTTTGGGGCGTTTGGAAAGCAACCATATCACTGTCAGCAGGGAAATTACCCCCCGGTTCCGGATAATCAGCAAGAAGGAGGATATCTTTCGTCCAGCTACCGAAAGAGCTTTCGTATGCCTTGATTTTCTCTATGAGAAGCTGCAGTTCCTGGGGGGTTATGACCGGCAGTCTTCCGATGGCCATTTCGGGGATATGATCCCCGTTTGTATCTGCATAATAAGTATCTGATGGTGCAATGCCGTCAACAGTCCCGATCATGATCGGCGGCAGGAGGTTTTCGGCAAACCCCTGAATATCTTTATAATCCTCTGTTCCGTGACCAACAAGGACTACAGCGCGGGATTTTTGGAACCGCGAGGATACGGAAAATGCAGTTGCGAGAAAACGTTTAATAGCTTCAGGAGAGTATATCCCATAATTGAACTCGTCCATAATGTCTTCAAGTTCTACAACCATGGGCTTCAGCCCCCTGCTTTTCCGGTATTCAGAGAGAGAGAGTGCCCCTTCTTTGAGTTCTTTCGGTGTTATTATCAGATAATCAATATAGGTAAGAGGTCTTGTTAACTGGGAAGCAGTATCTGTCACTATGGAGATAGGGGCGCTCATTGCATTCCGATGAATTGCAAGATAATTGGTGTTTGGTGATGAAGGCACAAAACTTATGCGGTATGTAGCGTCATCAGTGGTGTCAATAGTGGCTGCTTTTACAAGTTTCGGAGCACGGGGGTTGGCTGTGTCAACTACCATTATCTCGGGTCCGCTGAAACCGGAGACGGTAACCACAGGGTTGTTGTCTCCTCTCAGGAACAGTTTATCATTTACTGCCTTATAAAAGCGGTGATATCCCATATCAAAAGAATCGACCAGGAAAACACTGTAAGGGACCCCTGTATCAAGGATGCCGGTAACGGAGATATTGTTATTGCCTTCAGTAAGATATGAGTGACTGAAAGATACCGTGAACGTATGAGATTTTGTTCCATACCATATACTTTCACCGACAGGTGTGCCATTGATACTGACTAAAACATGGTGGTCTGTTAACGTCGCCCCAAAGAGATTGACGGTGAGCGTTGCTTCCTGAGCTGAAGAGGCGATATCCCTAACCTCTGTCGGGAAATTTACAGTTCCGAACACCGGGTCATCTGCAAATACGTAATCCCAGAGCCAATAGTCGGAATCAGGATCTGTGAACAGTCCTGTCGCTGCCCACCAGTCTTCCTCATAATGGATTGTATCAAAGAACGTTTTGTTGTCTGCGGCAGGAACAGGGCCGGTACCGGATATGATTGGCATCTGTGTCCCTGTCCTTTTTTCAAGCCAGTATACATTCTTATCCGTATAGACATTGTTCAACTCCTGTCCATAGAAGTATATGCCCGATTTATCGTCTGCAATCAAATAGGGAACCTCCTGCCCCCCGGTTGTTATCTTTAATTGAGTGCTTCCGTACAGTTTCGCGATATCAGTCCCGAGGAATGAGAATAATGTTGCAGAATCAATATAGTAAAGACCTTTCTCTCCGGTAGTTACCTTGGTCTTTGTCCCTGCTGTCACAGGGGGTGGTGCAGGATCCGAAGGAACCGGCTGAGGACTTTCGGATGGCGGGCGTGAACCAAAGGCCTGCTTCTGTAACGCTGCTGTCAACCTGATTTTTTTCGAAGGTGAAATCTCATGTGCTTTTCTGCTGTAACCGGTTTTTGTAAAGACCGGGTCTGCAGAGGCTGTTTTTTGCTCGTTTGTATTCACATGGTAGGGACCATAGGTGTGACGTTTGCCGCTCGATTCGATTTCAGTCAGAAGATAGGTATATACAAGCCCTGGTATTGCGCTCTCATCGATAAAGCGGTATTCACCGCCCCGCCGGGATGTAAGGATGCCGGGTATGAGTTTCTGATTTAACTGAAGATAATCGCCGGTTATTTCGTCCTTGCGATACAGATAAAATCCGACAGTGCCTGTTTCTGAATCGGTATCCCATTCAACTACTACTTTACCGTTTTCCGTATGGCCTGAAAAGGATGATACGACTACACGGGTGATGATTAATTCGCAACTCTCAGCAGCGGCAGCATAGGTCCAATCACCTGGAGTATTACTGTCGTATCCTGAAGTACTTCTTATGAGCGCCTGGCCTGGTGCTATAACACCGACATTCACGAATGCGTCGTCCTGCCAGACTTTGGCTGTCACTGCAGGCGAATCGTCTCCGAGAAAATCTATATTCGGATTGAGCGTAGAACTCCATCCGACATAATCGATGAGTTTTCCGTTTCCATCGAACAGCAAAATCTGATCTGAAGGTTCAGCATCGAGAGGGTCGGCGAATTCAATCGATGGGGACGAGATGCAGGTGTTTGTACCACCACAGTTGCTATCCAGAGAGCAGGGGATATTCTGGTCATTTGAACAGTATTTCCTTCTTACGTCTGCGAATAAATAATATGCGTTATTGGCTCCGTCGTATCTGTCTACAGGAACGACTGTGAAAAGACTGAAATCAAAAAGCGAAATATAGATCCTTTCTCCCGGTAGTAAATTAATCTCCTGGCTGCCGTTCAACAGCGGAATTGTATAGGTAAATGAGTCACCGTCGGATATCGTATATTCGTTCACATTCACTGTAAACGGTGTGCTGTTATAAAGCTGAACATATTCCAGCGGGCATGAGATTTCTAACTCACCTCCAAACAGAGGATAGAAATATGCCTCGTTGATGACGAGAGAGGGAGCATTATAGGTTGCAATGTCGGTCTTGTAATTATTCGTCGAATCATTGTCACCATCATTACAATCACGGTAGGTAACTGTAAGAGTGTCGCCATTTTTTGCATAGAGAATATGATCGCCATCGGTGGAAGCGCTTTCGCCTGTCAATATTTGAAGACTATCACCTGTGTTCATATAAACAGATGAGGAAATCGAAGCAATAGTTATTGTCTCAGAATCTACCGAACTTGAAATTATTACGCTATTGGGAGGCGACATGCACGCGGATGAGTAGTTCGTATCCACTATTTTTACATACACCGACTGCCCTGGGCCATAAAGTTCGATGTCCTGTGTGCCGGTCACATTCGTGAAATCCACTCTGCCACCCAACGAGGTCGAGAAAAGGGATGAGGTTGTGGTTTCGGTGCCTCCACAGGCCTTGGTGTATGTTCCCGTGACACTTCCTCCGTCGCTTGATTCCCAGAGACCGTCATTTGCGACAATGGGCAGGACAGCAATTTGTGTATTCAGCCCTGTAGTATTGCGGAAGACGCCCGTATTATTCCCGGTTTCTGTCAAGGTAAGTGTCTGTGTGTCACCGCCGGTGCCGCCGCTAAGATTCACTGAAATAGTCTGTACAGTATTTGGATTGGTATTTGCTGCAAAATCAGTGATTGTCACGTAAAGCTTGTCGCTTGTATTCACGTTGTTTGTGAGAATGAAATAATCGGCAGGCAAGCCGTTTGCACGGGTGAATTCTATCAATACATCACATGTGTCGAGTACAACCGCGCTATCTGTGACCGTGTAAGCATTGGTATTTGTATATGAAACATATAACGTATCTTTTGACACTACTTCAAGTGAACCACTGTTGTCACTGTCATTAGGAGTTCCAACTGAAAGGGTAGTGGGAAGCCCCAAAATACATGTTTGTCCTGATGGACAACCTCCATCTGATGTGCAGGAGGTAGTTATTGCGATTGAACAGTACCCTGAATAAGTTGTGAATATCCCTGTGCTTGGTCCAGTCTCTCTTAGGGGAATGACCTCATCATCTCCGGTATTTGGGTTGGTGACGGTAACCTGAATATAGTCTATTAATCCACTATTTACATTTGCAAAGCGGTCGCTGACATAAAGAAAGATATGATCGGGGTCAGGTGAGGAGTTTGTATCAGGGGTTGTATAGATACTGACAAAATTGAAGGCACTGTTGGCGAATTCGATGATCGGTGTGCCCTGCGGGATAATGATATCTCCGAAGGTTATCGGGTCGGCGTTAGAAATCCAGTTCAGGTCCATCATCCAGTCCTTCTGCAGAGGGTCCTGATTTGAGGTGCCGGTTGAGTATACAAAGGCAACAGGGGAATCGGGATAGAGCAACTGGTTCCCGTAGCTGTCGACAAAAGCTGTCATCGGAACCTGTATTTCTATATAGTAATCGCCTGAGGTGTCGGCTGGATCAAGCGCGGTAACCGGGAGTCCCCGCGTATGGGATGATAAAGCAGAAACGCACAGAGGATCAGGATTACTTATTGTTGGTGTATATTCTGCCGTGAAATAATTGACTCTTACGCCAGGAGCATCAGGGTCGAGAGTCTGGTCATTTCTATTATCATAGAGGATATTGAGACGATCATAATCTTTTGTTGCGTAGCTTCCTTCAAGGTCAATCCAGTACTCCTTATATCCGTCCGCATCGACGTCTAAAAGAATATTCCAGTGATACTGGTTAAAATTGTTGCCGTTTTTTTCAGGGCTGCCTGATATGCGCATGCGGAAAAAGATATAGTCATCTTCCATAGAAGAAGGGTCTAACGGTACATAGGGAGTTCCCCCGTTATAGTATCCGAAATAAGGGGTGGTTTCCATGCCCGGATTGATGCTTGATGTCGCTGCTGAGGCAAGGTCCGTTTCTTCAGGTGGAACGTTCGCCTGTCCATGAGAAGGATCACCGGAACCAGTGGCTTCATGGTCCTTTATCGCTTGCCCTTTATAGGTATAATCAGCAATAAAGCCAGGGTCATTGGTAAAATTGTTCCAGTCAGTTGCGCAGTCGTTGAAACCGGCAAAGGCCGGTGAGATGAACGCAAGCAAAGCAAACAGCAGGAAAAGGATTTGAACAGGCGCTTGCTCTCCGAGTTTTTTCGAAATATTTTTTAGATGCATATGTTCCCCCATATGTAGTGACTGTTTTTTCATGTCAGACAAATTTTACCCCAATTTCTCCAAATTTATAAACAAAATTCTCTAAAAAACATGCAAATAGTATACCTGTCTCCAGAATAGTGCCGACAGGATGCTGATTATTGAGGAATTCAACATGGTACTGTTTCCGGATGAAAAGTGATTATTACAAAAAATTCTCAAAAAAAACAATATGTTGACTGGAAAATATCCATGAACAACGGAAGATATTTCCCTGCCGTGCATGACAAAAATTGTGCATTCGGGTATGCGTGCATTCTTACCCTAATTATGAAATATCTATGTCTTAAATATTATAAGCATGTTACATATATTGTTAGTGGCAGGTGACATTAATTGTCATGCGCGGCGTGTTTGTCCTATTGAATGTCCGCCGCTGACCAGCTATCGGAAGAGAGAAAGGTATGATGTTCCGGAAAAACCCCTGAAGTCCACATTCATCAAAAAGAGAAGGCATTCCTTTCATTCTCATCGGTATTTCTGATCTGATATACTGTATAAGCATGAAGGGGGTAGTTGGGTGGTAAACAAAAGGATAAAAATTGCATTGGGTTGCTGGATTCTTCTTTTCAGCATACTGTTTTGCAGCACCGATGGTTTTTCGCAGAACAATAAGAATTTTCTCTGGAAGGTCACGTCAGGGAGAAATACCGTCTCTATCCTGGGTTCGCTCCATTTTATGAAAAAGGAGGCATACCCTCTGGACAGGAAGATAGAAGAGGTGTTTGATGCTTCTGATGTGGTAGTGGTGGAAGCGAACCTCAATGATATTGCAAGAATTGATGTGCAGAAACTGATTGATACTGCATTCTATACAGGGGATGAAACCCTTGAAAGCCATGTATCCGCAGAAACTTATTCGCTGGTGAAAAAGCAGTATGAGAAACTCGGCATCCCGCTTTGGCTTGTATCAAGACAGAAACCGTGGTTCCTTGCCCTGACTATTACCTCGTTCGAGCTTGCGAAACTGGGCTTTGATCCGAATTACGGTATCGAGATGCATTTTACCTCGAAGGCATCGGGCAAAAAAAGGATTGAGGAACTCGAAAGCTTTGAATACCAGATCAACCTTTTGTCAGGGTTTTCCGACCGCGAACAGGAGATATTTTTACTGGAAACCCTGAAGGATGTGCAGGCCTACGAAGCCGAAGCCGAGGCTGATGCACTGCTTCGCGCCTGGCAGACAGGCGATATCAAGCGTCTTGAGTCAATCGTGATGAAAAACGTTTCGGACGACGAAAGATTGTCCCTGGTCTATGAGAAGCTCATGTATCAGAGAAACAGGAATATGACATCGAAAATCGAGGAGTATCTGAAAAAGAGAGAAACCTACTTTGTTATTGTCGGCGCCGGGCATCTTGTAGGAGACCGGGGCATCCTGGAATTGCTGAAAAGCAAAGGATATACCATAGAACAACTCTGATGATCCAAGGAGGCGCGCTATCTCTGCCCTTATTTTGGACGGATATAACCTTATCGGCATCTCTCACCGTGACCTGAAAAAAAAGAGAGATGCCCTCATTGATGCGCTCATCGAATACGGGAAGACAAGAGGTCATGATATTACCGTTGTGTTCGACGGATGGAAGACAGGGGAGGCGCAGGAGCAGAAGTTAGTTGTCGGAGGGGTAAAAATTATCTATTCCCGCATCGGTGACAAGGCGGATGCTGTTATTAAGCGTCTTCTCTCCTCGCACCGACGCGAATGGATTGTGGTCACTTCGGACAGGGCTATCGCCGACCATGCATGGTCCACGGGTTCCATCCCCATCTCGTCAGAGGATTTTCTCAATGCTATTGAGCGGTATGCACTGTTTCTTTCTGATGGGAAAGAAGAGGAGAATGAGTATTATGATCACCGGAGAAAGGGAAACCCCCGACAGCTTTCCAGAAAGGAAAAAGCGGTGAGAAGGGCTTTGCAGAAGCTCTGATGGGATGGATAACGCAAAAACTTCTTCAGCAGAGGCCTGCGGATACAGTCACGATAACCTTTCTGGCATTCCTCGCAGCGTTAACCGTATTTTTTTATCAGAGTGTCCCGAAAGCGCCGGTACTCGTAACGCTGTATTTATCACTCATTCTCATCCAGATGATTCTCATCAGGTTCAACCACAAGGGGAAGTCCCTCTGTCTCGTCTATGACCTTGTCTTCCCGACACTCTGCGTGCTCGTAATCTTCGACAGCCTCGAGTGGTTAGTCCATTATGTGAACCCCCGGGACATTGATCCGCTTTTGATATGGATCGATTATCTGATTTTCGGCGGCCATCCAACGGTGATACTCGAAAATTTCATGACCCCGATTCTTACAGATTTTCTCCAATTAGCATATTCGACCTATTATTTTATTCCTGTGAGCTATGGGGTGATTCTTCTGCTGAATCGTCAGCACGAAGAGTTCAATATATCACTGTTTCTGATCCTGCTCTGTTTTTATCTCTCGTATCTCGGTTATATCCTCTTCCCCGCACTCGGCCCCCGGTTTTATCTCGATTATCTCCAGACAACCGAACTGCGGGGGTACCTCGTTGCAGAGCCTCTCATGAACCTTCTGAACAGGCTTGAAGGGATAAAAAGAGACGCCTTCCCGAGCGGCCATACCGCAATAACGCTCATCGTGCTGTACCTTTCCTATAAATTCAAACGGGTGCTCTTCTGGATATATCTGCCGATCGTGGCCGCGCTCATATTCTCAGCCGTCTACTGCAGATATCATTACGTCATAGATATCATCGCAGGAGTCGGATTGACCATGGTTACTATCGTAATAGGAGAATGGTACTATAGATGGTGGGAAGGAAAGCGTGGCGTTAAATATCTGTGAAAAGGGTACTTCCATGAAAACACTTTTATTCATCAGCCTCATCGCAGGATTGATAGTTTTATCCCTTATGCCTGGGGACGTTCTCTCATCGGGCCTTGAAGAACGCCCCCCGGTTGTTGTCAGGACTGTCCCTGAATCAGGTGCAAAAGATATAGATCCGTTGCTCTCCGAAATCCGGGTTACTTTCAGCAGGGAGATGATGGATAAAAGCTGGTCCTGGGTGCAGATAGCGCCGGAGAACTTTCCGGAGATGGCCGGAGATCCAAGGTACCTTGAGGATAAAATGACCTGTGTTCTGGACGTCAAACTCAAACCGGGGACAACCTATATCATATGGCTGAATACGCAGAAATTCAGTAATTTCAAGGATAAAGAAGGCCGGTCTGCACAGCCCTATCTGCTTATGTTCGAAACAGGGCAATGATCGTATGGCAAATAGGGATATGGCACAATTTCCGAACCGGAATAAACTTCCTCTGGTTCCTTTTACTCTACCTGTGCATGTCTACCAGCCCTGTTTTTGCCTCGGATTGCGAGATTCTTGAGGCGCAGTTCTTCAGGAAACAGCAGGATGTGATTGTGACTGACTGGCGTTTTGGGGCTCCCTACCTGAGGCTGAAAACGGAGATATACCCTTGTGCCGGTATCCGGGTTAAGAATACCTTCTGGCAGGCCCTGAAATCTGAAGATATTGAGGTTACCGCCACCTTTACTGATGAGAGCACGAAAGCAAAAAAACTTGGATGCGAAGAGAGGATTCTCGAACCAGGGGAGGAGTTCTCCTGCTCTGTCTGCTTCGAATCTGATCTTCCGGTCTCCCGGCTGGAATGCAGATTCAGATAGGAATAATTGTTCACTCACCCAGAAGGTTCCCTCGTATGTTTTTTTTGCTTACGTCATTATTTTGTAGAAAAGAAATGCATTCATTGATATAATCGAAGCAATCAAGTTTATAAGGAGGGGGTATATTTTATGACAAAGGCTGATCTTATCGACAAAATGGCAAAGGATGCAGGTATCTCGAAGGCTGCTGCAGGAAAGGCACTCGATGCCCTGCTTGAAGGAGTAGTGAAAACAGTCAAAAAAGGCGGGAAGGTTGCGCTCGTCGGGTTCGGCACTTTTTCTTTAGGGAAAAGGAAGGCAAGGACGGGAAGGAATCCCCAGACCGGTGCAGCAATCAAAATACCTGCCAGGAAAGTTCCTAAGTTCTCATCCGGCAAGTCTTTCAAAGACGCGGTAAAATAGTTCCTTCATAGGGAGGATCGACTGAAAAAGGGACACGGGAATACTGTGTCCCTTTGTTTTTTGTGACAACTGAAAATACCCGTCAGGACACAATGAGAACAGTTCATTCCTGGGCGTGAACGGAGGAGAATGCGGAGGTGTTGGATGCACTTGCGAATAATGCCATCTGTGTTTAGCCATGAGAGCAAAACCTTTTCAACAAGAACAGCGAACAGGAAATGTCTGTTATAATAATTCAGTAGAGATACAACCCGAGAGGAGTAACATGAACGATACTCAAAACATGCCGCTGAAAATTTACCAAGCCTTTGAGGACCTCTATTTTGAAAAAGACAAGGGGAAAATATTTGATGATATTTTTACGAAATACTTTACTCCGTTAGACATTGACCGCCATATGGACCTCTATGATGTATTGGTTCTGATATGCGAAAAGCATCCCGAACAATTCGACGAAATGGTAAAAGATTTCAGGGCACATTCGATTATCATCGAATGATTTCCTGTTTTTCCGGGATATCCCTACTGCAGATTAGATGATCTCATATTTCAGCGGCTGGATACCGAAATTGACTGCCTCAGAGTAATCAACCATATAGATGTCGAACTTATCACATCCATACCGGTCGTGCATCCGGTCCTGAACTTCATAAATTGTTCCGTTTACCTTTATTTTCGTTCCAAAAGGCAGACAATTGTTCGCGACAAATCCTGTCTTTACTCTCTGATTGCTTGCGGTTATCGTCGGGGTGCTGTCAGTTTGGGCAACCTCTGCGGTATACGCGGTGAAAACCCCTGTTTTTTTGTCCGGGCTTGAATCTGCCAATGCGGTAGAGGTTGTTCTGACATGCACAAGGCCGACTATCACAAGCGCAACAGTCATGTACATGAAAATTAATCCTATATGTCCTTTTATTTTCATTCTGGGTAATTGATGGAAAAATATTGACGAAAATATCTGGCAGTTATGTCGAAATCTTAATAATCTAACACATATCAATGAGATATGTCAATAAAAGAATGAAACCTGTGCCATCTACGAATTAAAAGTGAACACCGGTGATTATGAAATCATATATCTCACGCGTAGTTTGTCATGCTGGCTTGTTCAGAATCCTTCCGGTGGCTTCCAGGAGGTATTTCCGACTCCCGAAAGCTTTCAGGATTGCAGGAATGACAGTTTATTGATCTTCTTGATAGTGCATAAACAGACCCTAACTATTATGGTTGCTGGGGGCAATACAACACATGGTTTCGAGCAGGCACATAAGCTCTCTCAACAGTTCTTTGTCTTTCCCTGACATTTTTTTGAATGCTATCCCTATGTCATAATGTTGACTGTCATTCTCTTTTACCTCTATACACGAGGTCACTTTCCCCAGCACATTTATCGTATTGGTCCTGGAACGGAATATTTTCAATAACAGTCTTTCCCCGATCTCCAGTGGATCGTCGCTTTCTGTGAGCATACCGCCGAGACTGAGGTTTTTTATTCTGAACCCGTCATGGAAAATCAGCATTATATTTGCAGGAGCCTGAAGCTGGACCCTGACATTCATCCTGTAGCCGCTGAGTTTGTTTTGTTGAACTTCTTGTTTGTTGATCGTCTGTGCATGGTTTTCAATAAAACGAGAAATTTTTTTCGTTGTTGCTCTGGAAACGGCTGTGAATTTCAACCCGGTTTTGTATGGGGGGACCAAATCACTGCCGGAGGCCTCCGGATTTTCGTGCAGGGCAGACCATACCACAACGCTTTCCAGATCAAGAGCGCTCTCTTCTTCTTGTACCCTCAGGATGCATTTCTTCCCTTTGTTCAGTTCCGTGTCTGTATTCACCATGACGCCGCCGAGACTCATATCGAGTATCCGCGCCACTTTGGCAAACACGCTCCTGCCATGCATATCCAGCACATCAGCGGTGAATCTTTGAAACTGCCGTCTGTCTTTCAAGGTATCCTTTTCATGAATTCTCTTCGTATCATTCTAAGACACTCTGATGCAACAGTCAATACTCCCTGACAGTTGATTGACGCTCAACACAGGCCCCGGATGCAGTCCTATGATTCACGACAGGGAAGAGGAAAATAAACGTCTGCAGAAGAATAAACCGTTTTTTTAATTTTTGTGAGCGATATCACATCGAATTTTCTTTCTTTTGTAATAACGTGTAAGCATGACGCTGTTCAGGCTTATTGATATTCCGGTGAGATCAACGGACGCACGGCATGAGAAAAGCGGATAAGTTCAGAGAGCGCAGGTATCCGGGAGAAGCGCATGGGGTCCTTTGTGAAGAGACCTGTGAGGCGATTCCTTTTGCTGATCTCTCTTGCCATTCACCGGAAGAGTGCTCCGGTATTTTCCCGTACATGGACAGTAATTTTGTGGATTTCGCGGACAAGAACAGGGAAGACGAACAGCTCATCAGGGAAGTGAAGCAAGAGAAGTATGAAGAAACAGAGAATACTGTGCAGGCATATTTCCGCTCAATGGGCGATATCCCCTTGCTTACGAGAGAGGAGGAACTTGCCCTGTCAATGAGGATACAGGAAGGGAAGAGGCTTCTTCTGGAACTCATCAAAGAAATTCCTTTCACCGGCGCAGTTGAAGCGATGGACCCTCCGGATGGAGATGCATCAGATGACTGCCAGGAGAAATGTCTGGAAAAGCTTGATTCCCTTATGTGTCGCATACGTAGTGCTGAACGAATGCAGCAACGCTCTGTCACGGTCAGGAACAAAAGAGAGAGAGAGAATGGGAGCGTAGCGCACAGGGCTGAGAATGCGAAACATTGTGCCAGTCAGGAAAAGGTACGGGATGAGTATCAGCGCATTGAACGTGAAGCGGGAATCGCTATTGAGGAATTCCGGATATTGTATAAGAAAATCAACGTGTTACGAAAGTATATTGCCGAGGCCAGGAATGAATTCATAACGCGCAACCTGAGGCTGGTTATTAATATTGCAAAGCATTATATCGGGAGAGGGCTCTCGTTTCTCGACCTGATCCAGGAAGGCAATATCGGGCTTATGAGGGCGGTACGCAAGTTCGATCATACCAGGGGAGTGAAGTTCGCTTCTTATGCGTCGCTCTGGATAAAGCAGTTTATTGTGCGGGCGCTTATGGATCAGGTAAAAACGATCAGGGTGCCTTCGAATATCATGGTGGAGCATAATACGCTTCTTAGGATCTCCGGTGAGCTGAGGGCTGTCCTCAAGAGAGAACCCGATCCTGATGAAATTGCAGCCAGGCTGGATATTCCTGCAGAAAGAGTCGAGAGTATCTTCCAGACAGTCCTGGATACCGTATCGCTGCAGACTCCTGTCGGAGAAGATGAGGACACCCTTGAACAGTGTATCGGTGACAGTAACGGTATTTCTCCATTTGATATTCTCGAAAACACACTCCTCTCCGAACAGACCGGAAAGACCCTAAGGGCACTTGCTCCCCGGCAAGAAAAAATAATAAGGATGAGATTTGGGATAGGCCTGGAGCGGAACTATACCCTGGACGAAATAGGGAGATATTTCTCTCTCACCCGTGAGAGAGTGAGGCAGATAGAATTAAGTGCCCTGAAAAAGCTGAAACATCAGAAAATACTCAGGGAATTTACCGCCTGGGATGCAACGTGAGAACCACGCACCTCCGGTACCAGTGAGGTGAGAATCCGGACCCCTGCTTTCCCCTTAATGGAAAGAGATGTTCCAGGATGTTTGTACCACAATGACTGGCTGGATTCTATGCAGTATCTGAAAAAAACTGCCTGTATTTATTCTCTCTTGCCATGAGGATAACCCCCTTTGATGTACGGGCCTACCCGATCGTGAGGGAATAGCCTCTCAAATCTTTAAGATCTTCCCAAAACCTCTCAATGTTTCATATCATGAAATTTTCTGAAAAGAGGATTATTATGATACATGAGTCAAAATGATAGCGATACCATAAATTCAACCCTGGCGGAGGAATCAAAATCTTTCCTGGTTGTGAACGTCAGCAAAGCGTTGGAGAATTACGAGATAAGGCCTTCCCAGCTCAGCATGATAAATGCCTGTTCAAGGAATATCAGGAATGAAGGTGCTCTGCTGGCAGAGGCCGGAACAGGCACCGGCAAGACCTTTGCCTATCTCATCCCCGCTATCCTTTCCGGGAAAAAGACATTGGTGTCAACCCGCACAATTAACCTGCAGGAGCAGCTTGCATCGAAAGATCTTAAGTTTCTGGCATCGTTGAAAGAATTCGTTTATGCAATTGCTAAGGGAAGGGGGCATTATCTTTGCAAGAGGAGGCTCAACGCCTTCAAGCCGGCTGATGGAGACGAATTCGATAACCACCAGAATATACTCGAATGGCTCATGGAGACTGACACGGGGGATATCGAAGAATACAGTTGCCGCAGGCAACCTGTCTTGTGGGACAGGATTTGTTCCGATGCGGATGCCTGCAAGGGAAAGAATTGCCAGTATTACAGTGACTGCTATTACTTTATGGCACGCCGGAGATGGTCGAAGGCACAGGTGCTGGTGACAAACCATGCCCTTCTGGCAATCAACTGTATGATGCAGGATGATTCCAGGATACTCCCCGAAGCGGATATCCTGGTGGTTGACGAGGCCCATGCCCTTGACACAGTCTTTTCGGATCAAATCGGGATCAGGATTTCCAATCGCGGCGTCGAAAATATGTTCAACAGGCTGCTCAAGACCGATGAAAGAGGCCATAACAGGGGAATTCTTGCAAAATTTCCAGCGCTTTTTACCCTTGTTCAGTCATTAAGAATGGAGACAGCACTTTTCTGGGAACAAGTCGGTAAGGAAATGAACAGCAGGAGGATCATTAGAGGGTCTTTCTCCCTCAAGTATGTTCTTATGGCGCTTGTTGAATCGATCGATACGTTAATCGAAAATATAAAAACATCTGCCAAGGGCCTCTTTGAGGAGGATGAAGAGATAGAGCTCAAAGCTGCAATAGTCAAATTGCTGGCCCTCTCTGCGGATATGGAGACTTTCTGTGAGGAAGCGTCAGGGTTCGTCAGGTGGGTAGAGAGCGAAGAAAACAAGAGAGCGCTCCGGATGTGTCCCATTTATCCGTCGGAATTTATACGCAACACTCTTCTTCCGGAATACGAGTCCGTTATACTTACGTCAGCCACTCTTTCCGTTTCCGGAGACTTCAGCCTTCTCGAGAAAACTCTTGGCATCGATGCTTCAGACAGGCTCTCTGTGCCATCGCCTTTTGATATGCGAAAACAGGTTGCGGTTGAGATAAAGAGAGGCATTGATCTGAGGAATGAGGACAGCATTGCACCTCTCTCTCGAGTTGTTATCGAGGAGGCGGCAAAGGAAGAGGGGGGCACTCTCGTCCTTTTCACTTCAAGGGATATTATGAAAAAAACCTGGGAATTGACTGCGGGTGAATTAAGAACTGCCGGTCTCAATCCCATGGTGCAGGGAGAAGCTTCAAACAGGAAAATGCTCGAAACGATGAGGAAGAGCAGAAACTCCGTCATATTCGGCCTCGATTCTTTCTGGGAGGGGATTGATGTCCGTGGAGATGCCCTTAAATGCCTCATTATTACGAAATTGCCATTTGAAGTGCCGACAGAACCAATAGTGAAGGCAAGGACCGAGAGGATAGAGAGGGAAGGCGGAAATGCGTTCTATGAATATTCGCTCCCGCGTGCTGTCCTGAAATTCAAACAGGGATTCGGACGGTTAATACGGACTAAAGTGGACACCGGAAGAATTATTGTCTGCGACGAACGGATACTGACGAAAGGTTACGGCAAAAGTTTTCTGGAAAACATTGAGTTGAATACCCCCTGATTTATCGTGGTCTTCACCTTTGTGTCAGGTATTCCTCTTCGTCTTCGGTCTCATCAGGATTACCCGTGATTTTTATTCGGAAATTGAGCGGTATCCCTAAGACCTGGCGGAGAGTCCGGAGACCTTTATCTCAGGGTGAAAATTCATGTTCCGTTGCTGAAGAAGATAAAAGGGTTTTTTAGAAAATAACGAAAGAGGCTGTCAGCGTAGTAAGTTGCTGGCAGCCTCTTATCTATTGAAAAATCTCTTATTTTACTGGTGGCGGGGACAGGATTTGAACCTGCGACCTTCGGGTTATGAGCCCGACGAGCTACCGGACTGCTCCACCCCGCGATTGATCTATTTACAATACCGTATCACCATTTTTTTGTCAAACGAATGCGTACGGGACCGTTATGTATGGTATGATAATACAGTCCGGAAATGATCGAATTCCTTATGCAACTCAGATGGCAGGACCTGGTGGACATTACTGTCATGTCCTTCATCCTGTATCGCCTTCTCCTGATCATCAAGGGGACAAAAGCTGCACATATGCTCATAGGACTCGGTCTTCTCCTCGTTGCCTCCTTCCTTACACGGTATTTCGGACTCTATACGGTAGACTGGCTCATCCAAAGCTTCTGGGGACAGATCGTCATTGCAATTATCATTCTTTTCCAGCCGGAGATACGGAGGGCACTCGCACAGATGGGAGAGACGCGGTTTCTCAGGACCCTTACTTCGGCGGAAGAACTCAAGTCTCTCGACGAGATCGTGAGGGCAACAGTCGCGCTTGCGAATAGAAAAATCGGCGCATTAATCGCAATCGAACGCGAGACGAGCCTGGGAGACTTTGTGGAGATCGGGACGCGCCTTGATGCAAGGGTGTCGAAGGAAGTGCTGCTGAGCATCTTCCACCCGACTTCGCCTATCCATGACGGGGCTGTCGTGATCAGGGGGAACAGAATCGTGGCGGCAGGATGCTTCCTGCCGATAGCCGTGAGTTCCGAACTCAGCAAATCGATGGGTACCCGCCACCGTGCGGGTATAGGCCTCTCAGAGGAGACCGATGCAGTGATTATTATTGTATCGGAGGAGACGGGCCAGATATCCATGGCGATTAAGGGGAAAATGGATACGCCCCTTGACATGGGAACGCTCAGGGATATTCTCACGGACCTCTTCACCTCAAAGGAAAAGAAATGAGAAAATGGTTATCCCATAATGTTGGACTGAAAATTGTCGCGGTGCTTCTCTCTATCGTGTTATGGCTTTTCGTGACGTCCCGTGGACAGTCGGAAATGTCCCTCGATGTGCCTATTGAATTCAAGAATATCCCCGCAGGGCTCGAAATGGTGAATATTTCCGCGAAGACTATTGACCTTAACATACGGGGACAGGAGCGGTTCATGCAGTTCCTCAAGTCGTCGGATATCAGGGTTTCTGTCGATCTCAGCAAGGCAAAAAAGGGAGAAGGCGTGTACTATATAAGCAGGGGTGATGTTCTCCTGCCCAATACGGTAATCGTAACGAACATCAATCCGTCAAGCGTGCGGATTACCTTCGAAGAGATGAAACCCCGGGTTGTGCGGGTAATTCCGGTAGTTGTTGGCCAACCTGCACGGGGATATGTGATGAAGTCCATTTCCGTAGAACCTCAGACAGTGGTGATAGAGGGCATACAGTCTGAAACGGCACGGGTCACGGTGATCAAGACGGAACCTTTCGATATCACCGGTATTAATGAGACGATAAAACAGTCGGTAAGGCTTGATTTAACGGGGAGAAAAATACGGGCTAAAAATGATACGGTCGAGATCAAGTTGACGATAGGACCGAAAGCACAATGAAACTGTTCGGAACTGACGGGATACGGGGGACGGTCAATAAATATCCGATGACCCCGGAAACAGTGTTGCGGGTCGGGATGGCGATTGCATATCTCCTCAGGCACACCTGCGGCAGGAATATGCTCCTGATCGGCAAGGACACCCGGTTGTCGGGATACATGATCGAGAGCGCGCTCACTTCAGGGATATGCTCGATGGGAATGAACGTGACGCTTGTCGGCCCTCTCCCGACCCCGGGAATCGCATTTCTCACCCGGACCCTGCGGCTGGATGCGGGCATTGTGATCTCTGCATCACACAATCCGTTTGAAGACAACGGCATCAAGTTCTTCTCATCCAAGGGATTCAAACTCCCTGATGAAATCGAAAAGAAGATCGAAGGGCTTGTGACTGATGAAGAGCTTTCCCGGAAGCGGGTGAAAGGGAAGGAGATCGGCAAGGCATACCGTCTCGACGATGCGACAGGAAGGTATATAGAATACATAAAATCTACCATACCGAAAGGGATGACGTTCGAAGGCATCAGGGTAGTGGTCGACTGCGCAAACGGTGCTGCATACAAAACTACGCCATGGCTGTTCCGGGAACTGGGAGCGGAGGTGATCTCGATCCATGACAGGCCTGACGGTGTGAATATCAACGCAGAATGCGGTGCGCTCTTTATCGAAAATCTCCGGAAGGCCGTAAAGCTCCATAAAGCACACCTCGGGATTGCACATGACGGAGATGCGGACAGAGCGATCTTCTGTGACGAAAAAGGGAATATTGTTGACGGTGACAGAATTATGGGAATGTGGGCAGCAGAGATGAAGTTGAAGAAAACACTGAAAAAGAATACCGTGGTGGCGACGGTAATGAGCAATATCGGACTGGAAAAGTATCTTGAAAAAAACGGCGTACGGCTGGTAAGGACGAGGGTCGGAGACAGGTATGTCGTAGAAAAGATGATCGAGGGCGGTTACAACCTCGGAGGCGAACAGTCCGGGCATATTATTTTCCTTGACCACAATACGACGGGCGACGGGCCAATTACCGCACTGCAGGTTCTCTCGCTCATGAAAAAAAGGGATATGACCCTTTCAGCGCTTGCCGCGGAGATCAAGCTGTTCCCCCAAATATTGATTAATGTCCAGGTGGAGCAGAAGCGCGAGATTAAATCCATCCCCGAAATCGAGAAGAAAATAAAAGAGGCGGAGGCGAAACTGAGAGGGATGGGACGGATACTCGTGAGACCTTCCGGAACAGAGCCTAAAATAAGGGTTATGCTTGAAGGCCAGAACCTGAAACTCATAAAAAAACTCGGGAGTAATATTGCGGAGGTTATTAAAGCAAAGATGACCTGATGCATTGTTTCCTCGCATTCCTTGCCGGTGTTCTGCTGTTTTCTCTGTTTGCATATTTCCCGTGTGCAACCGCATTTATTCTTTTTTGTATCGTCCTTACCCTCCTCGGAAAAAGAAAATATCTTGTCATCCCTGTCCTGGTCGCCGGGATTCTCTACGCGTTCATACGATGCGGCCCCGCTATTGAAATATCCTGCAGCAATGACCGGTATTCTGCACAGGGGATTTTTACCACCTTTCCCGTAAGGACAAAAAGCGGGCTGATCAGACAGAGTTTTCTGATAGAACGGGCAGAGAATCAACGCACCGGTGAACCAGCCAACGCGCTCACGGGAAAGGAAATTATGATACTTGCCGGTGAAGGTTCCAGTCCATATACCGAATATCTTGCGGAAATCCGGATTTCCGGTATCGGAACGCACCGGAATCCCGGTGAATATGGGGAACAGCCTGTGATTGCATATCTTGCCGCAATCTCCGGGCCGGGAAGCACAAAGGAACCGCTCTTTGCGCATATCCAGGAATTCCGGTACCGGGTTAATGAATACCTTACGGGAAGATTCGACCGGGAGACAGGGGCGTTTCTTGCATCGGTTACGACAGGAGAACAGGCGTACATCGACGAAGCGGTGAGAGATGCCTTCAATACGACCGGCCTTACCCATATCCTCAGCATTTCAGGGAGCCACTTCGGCCTCTTCTCGGTTGTTCTGTATACCCTCTTCCGCATGCTTATCGCCCTGCTGCCCTACAGAGCACTGCAGCGGATAACCCTCTTCCTGACCCCTTCCCAGGGGGCTGCGATCCTCTGCTTCCCTTTCGTCCTTGCCTATCTCGGCATCTCAGGGGCGAGCATCCCTGCAATACGGTCTTTCATAATGATCACTTTCTTTCTTTTGGGGCTGATTATCGGGAAAAAGAATTCCTGGCTCGTCGCCCTGGTTTTTGCAGCGGTTCTCCTTGTTGTTTGGAACACCGAAACCATTTTCAGCCTTTCATTCCAACTGTCATTCATTGCGGTATTGTGTATAGGGTTTTCCATGAAGATGGGCAAGCATGGAGAAGAAGAGGAGAGAAAGCCATTCCGTTCTCTCAGGAACGCCGGAATGATTACCCTGGCAGCATCCATCGGCACCGCGCCGCTGGTGGCATACCATTTCCATTATTTCTCAATCATCGCGCCTGCAACAAATCTCCTCATCGCACCGCTTATCGGTTTTCTCATCATACCGCTCTCGGTATTCTCAGCGTTCCTGTTTCCGGTCACCGGGGATTTTATCTTTGCTCCGGTGCTTGCACCGGTCACCGGGTTTCTGCTCTCTCTTGTGAAACTCACTGCACGGATGCCATACGCAGATATCCCGGTGCCGGCTTTCCCGCCTGTCCTTCTTCTCCTCTTTTATGCAGGGTTTGCGGTGTTTCTTTTATTTAGACAGAGAAGATGTCTGTTCATACTCCCCTTCATCCCTTTCCTGCTCTATGGACTTCTTTCTCTTACAGGAAGCGACGGGATAAAGATTACGTTCCTCGACGTGGGGCAGGGAGATTCGTCGGTGCTTGAACTGCCGGACGGGAAAACGATCGTCATAGATACCGGGAAAAGCGGGAGAGAGACGGCCTCCTACCTCAGGTACAGGGGGAAAAGGACAGTTGACGCCCTTGTGCTTACCCATGTCCATCCCGACCATACCGGAGGGCTCGGATATCTGGGAGAAAGAATAGATATCATGGAGATATGGTACAACGGGAGAATGAAGCTTCCGGAGGGTATAGCGCATATCAGCCAACGGGCGTTGGAGCGTGGAGATGTGCTCGAAGGCGATGGCTATACCATACAGATACTTCACCCCTATGCTGAATTTTATTCTTCTCAGCGGAGCGGGTATGTTGAGGCAAACAATGATTCGCTCGTGTTGAAAATTTCCGGTCATCGTGCATTCCTCTTCTCAGGCGATATCGAACAGGAGGCTGAAGAGAATATTCTGCAGCTCGGCGGATGGCTCCGGAGCGATGTACTCAAGGTGCCGCATCACGGAAGCAGGAATTCTGCGCACGGTTCACTTTTCAGGGCCATTTCTCCGGCTGCAGCAGTCATCAGCGCGGGGCGCTGCAATTCTTTCGGTCATCCCCATCAGGAAATGCTCGCCGCCCTTGAGGGCATTTCTGTATACAGGACAGATATGGACGGCGCGGTGAGGATGGAAGATTGCCCTGACGGTCTGCGCATCAGCACATACAGGGATTTCCAGATCCGGAGGGTCACCGGGTTCTCAGAGGAACTGAAAAACATGAAAGCACTTTTCACGACATGGTGAACGGGAAGGGGCAGGGAGCACCCGCTCGTGGTAGAATATCCTTGAAGGTTGCAATAAACTGTGGAGAAGGATACTGATACATGGAGGAACTGAAGAGGAAACTCATTCTTGCTTCGCTCTTTATAATTTGCGCTGTTGCCTTTGGTACTGCGGGGTACATGATTGTCGAGGCATGGAACTTTTTTGATTCCCTGTATATGACGATCATAACCCTCACCACGGTCGGCTACAGAGAGATTCATATGCTTTCCCGCAACGGACAGATCTTTACGATCGTCCTCCTTATCGTGGGAGTAGGGACGGTCTTTTATACGCTTGGCATCGGCGCCAAGCTTATTATCGAGGGTGAATTGTATGAAATATATGGGAGGAAGAGATTGGAAAAGAGACTGATGCAATTAAAGGACCATTATATCGTCTGCGGGTATGGGAGGATGGGGAAAATCATCGCACGGGAACTAAAACACAAGAAGTTACCGTTTTCTATCATTGAAAAGAATGATGTCCTGCTTGATTCGGATGAAAGAACGGAAATGCTGATTATCCAGGGAGACGCAACAAAAGATGAACTTCTCAAGAAAGCCGGGATCGAGAGAGCAAAGTGCCTGATATCCGTTCTGCCGACAGATGCAGAGAATCTCTATGTAGTGCTGAGTGCACGGGGGTTGAGTCCCGACCTCCTTATTGTGGCGAGGGCCGGTGAAGAAGGTTCTGAACAGAAGCTCCTCAGGGCGGGGGCCGACAGGGTCGTGTCCCCGTATCATATCGGTGGACTGAGGATTGCGCATACGGTCTTGAAGCCCGCGGTGGTGGATTTTATCGAGTTTGCCACCAGGAGCGGCAACATCGACCTGCAGATGGAAGAGATCACCATTCAGCAAGGCTCCGGGCTGGCGGGACAGAGCCTGGATCAATGCGGGATAGGGAGGGAACTTGGTATTATCATTGTTGCGATAAAGCAGGTGAACGGCGGGATGAAATTCAACCCGACGTTCCGCACCATGATAGAAGCAGGCGATACCCTGATCGCGGTAGGGGAGACTACAAAACTGTTAGTCCTCGAACGGCTGGCCGAGAACGGTAAATAACAATACCTTAGCCTATCGTGTCTTATGGCACTAAGGAGTTCATAAGTAAAGCCAGATTTATTGATAAACAACCTTGGCAAACTTCTGTCATTCCGGCTTGTCCGGAATCCTTCTTCAGTACAGGGTTGCAGTGTTTATTTGCAAGAAAGATTCCGGACAAGCCGGAATGACAACAAGAGGCTTTACAAATGTTCTCATTGGTAAATTGAAGAATAAAAAGGGTTAGTTCCCTGGTTCTTGTGGTATCATATCTGAGCAATTATTTCAGACAGAATTTTTAAAGCAGAACGCTGATATATGGAAGAAATCAACGAGCTTATCGCACAGAGGATCAAAAAACTCGAAGACCTGCGTGAATTAGGGATAGACCCCTTCGGCGGTTCTTTCTTTGCCGATGACCATGCAGAAGACCTCCACAGGAAATACGGAGATGCGTTGAAGGAATCTCTCGCAGCCGACCCTGTTGGCTGTTCACTTGCCGGAAGAATAATTGCCATGCGCGACTTCGGCAAAGCGGCATTTGCGCATATCCAGGATACAACGGGGAAGATACAGGTGTATTTCAAGAAAGAGTTCCTCGGAGAGCAATACACACTCCTGAAAAAAACCGATATCGGGGACATCGTCGGCTTGAAGGGAAACCTTTTCCGGACGAAGACCAATGAGCTTACCGTTGAAGTCAAAGAATTTGTCCTGCTTGCGAAATCCCTGAGACCACTGCCGGAAAAATGGCATGGGTTAAAGGATATCGAGACACGGTACCGGCAGCGATATGTCGACCTGATCGTAAATCCTGATGTAAGGAAGACCTTTATTATGAGGAGTATGATCATCAAAGCGATCAGGGATTTTCTCGAAGCCCAGGGTTTTATCGAAGTGGAGACACCGATGATGCAGCCGATTCCGGGAGGCGCAACCGCACGGCCGTTCAGGACACACCACAACGCCCTCGACGTTGACCTTTATCTGAGGATTGCCCCCGAACTTTACCTGAAGAGACTGCTTGTCGGCGGATATGAGCGGGTTTATGAACTGAACAGGAATTTCAGGAACGAAGGGATCTCCGTAAAACATAACCCGGAATTTTCAATGCTCGAGTTCTATATCGCATACCGCGATTACCGGTTCCTGATGTCCCTGACGGAAGAATTGCTTTCGTTTGTCGCACAGAAGACGCTCGGCGCCCTGCAGGTGCCCTTCGAAGATACCGTTATAGATTTCACCCCGCCCTGGCCGAGAATTACCATGCTTGATGCGCTCCTTCAGCAGGGAGTCCCGCAGGAAATAGTCACTGATCTTGAAAAGGCAAAGGTCTGGGCAAAGTCACAGAACATTGATATCCAGGACAAGATATCACTCGGAAGACTTCTCGACGAGATATTCAAGGAAAAAGTCGAACCCCTGCTGGTGCAGCCCACTTTCATTATTGACCACCCCGTTGAGCTTTCCCCCCTTGCAAAACGGAAATCTGACAACCCTGCACTTACAGAACGGTTCGAACTGTTTATCGCTTCCAGGGAAATTGCAAACGCTTTTTCTGAGCTGAATGATCCTATGGAGCAGAAGCAGCGGTTTATGGAACAGGTGGAAGCAAAGTTAAAGGGGGATGAAGAAGCTCATTTCATGGACGAAGACTTCGTAAGAGCTCTTGAATACGGCATGCCTCCTGCGGCAGGAGAGGGTATCGGAATAGACAGACTGGTGATGCTCCTCACCAATTCACCGTCTATCAGAGACGTCATTCTGTTCCCGCAACTGAAGCCGGAGCAGTAGAAAATAAATGCAAAATACTCAGTGATCAATTTGCAATAATCAATACTAAATTTGAATTGATACTTCACCCATGAACTTTCCTTACCAATTGTTTATAGCCCTCAGATATCTGAGAACCAAGAAAAAGCACAGGGGTATTTCGGTGAACACCCTGATATCTGTCGGGGGTGTTGCTGTCGGTGTCATGGCACTTCTCGTCGTTCTGTCGGTGATGAGCGGATTCCATGAGGACCTTCAGAAGAAGATACTCGGGGTGAATGCGCATATTGTTATCCTCAGCTTTAAGGGCACCATATCCGATTACCATGCGGTGATGGACCGTCTCGGGGAAGAAAAGGAGATCGTGTCCTCCTCTCCCTTTGTGCTCGGACAGGTCATGGTGTCTTCAGGGAAACGCGCGCATGGCGTTTTCCTCAGGGGGATAACCCCGGAGACGGAAATACATACTACGGAATTAACACGCCATATGAAAGAAGGGAGTATCGAAAACCTGAGCAAAAAGGGCGATATGCCGGGAATCATAATCGGGAGGGAACTATCAAGCAGTCTTGGCGTATTCCAAGGCGATGTCATCAACGTATTATCTCCGATTGGAAAGATAGGCCCGCTCGGCATGCTCCCGAAAATAAGACAGTTCAGGGTAGCGGGTATTTTCGAAATCGGCATGTTCGAATATGACTCGAACCTCGTACTTACCCATTTGAGTGCGGCACAGGATTTTTTCGACATGAAGGACGAAGTGACCGGCGTTCAGCTGAAACTGGATGATATTTATACAGCTGCCTCGGTGAGGGAGAAATTACAGGACAAATTCTCTTTCCCGCTTTATGCGCGGGACTGGATGCAGATGAACAAAAATCTTTTCTCCGCGCTGAAACTGGAAAAGTTTGCAATGTTTGTTATCCTTATCCTCATCATCCTTGTCGCATCATTTAACATAGTAAGCAACCTGATAATGAACGTCATCGAGAAGAAAAGGGAGATAGCCATACTCAAGGCCATGGGTGCGACTGACAGAGGGATTATGGCCATTTTCATGCTTCAGGGGTTTGTTATCGGCCTGGTCGGAACGATTATCGGTGTGGTGAGCGGATATCTCCTCAGCTATGTTCTCAATACGTACCAGATCATCAAACTTCCCGCGGATGTCTATTACCTGAGTCATCTGCCTGTAAAAATGAGCTTCTCAGATTTTGCGACCGTATCCCTTTCCGCGCTCATCATCAGTTTCCTCGCAACGATTTATCCTGCATGGCAGGCGGCAAGACTTAATCCAGTGGAGCCTTTGAGATATGAATAATCAGGTGGCGACTGAAAAGGAGTAAGGTATGTTCAAAGGGATATTCAGACTCATCGGCCTGGCAATTCTCGCGGTGATAATTTTTCTTGCCCTTTCCCTGTGGCAGGGGGGCAAGCCCTTCCGCTGGTTCGGCACACAATCGGAAAAGGCAGGAGAAGTCATCAATAAAAAAAGTGGAGAGATCGCGAAGGAGGCCGATAAGATAAAAGAAAAGACTGACGATATACAGGATACAACAAAAAAAGTGTCCAATGGACTCAGAAAAACAGGCGATAAGATGAAGGATATCACGGGATTAAAGAAAGAAAAGTAATTTGAATACATTTATTGAGACAAAAAACCTGAATAAATCCTTTACCACCGATGCGGGTGAAATCAAGGTGCTCAAGGAGATTGAACTTTCTATCCATGAGCGGGAAATGGTCGGGATTGTCGGTGCATCGGGTGTGGGGAAAAGTACACTCCTCCATATCCTTGGGGCGCTGGACAGGCCGACTTCAGGCGATGTCTTCTATGAGAGTACCGATGTCTTCTCCCTGGACAGATATGCCCTTGCGGCATTCAGGAACAGGACCGTAGGGTTTGTCTTTCAATTTCATCACCTCCTCCCTGAATTTACTGCACTCGAGAACGTTATGATGCCGGGCCTTATCGGGCTGACAGGGGGCGGAGGGCTAGGTCTTGAAGAAGTGAGAAAAAACGCAGGGGACCTCCTTGCTCGGATGGGATTGTCGGGGAGAAAGCGCCACAGGCCGGGAGAACTTTCAGGCGGGGAGCAGCAGCGTGTTGCTGTTGCACGGGCGCTTCTGCTCAATCCTAAAGTTGTCCTTGCGGATGAACCCACCGGAAATCTTGATACCGCAACCGGAGAAGATCTCTTCCGGATCTTTTCTGACCTGAACAGGGAGCAAGGCATAACCTTTATAATCGTTACCCATAATGAAACCCTTGCGCAACGCTGCCACAGAATCCTCAAGATGATAGACGGCAGACTTATAGATGGTTCTTGAGCTTGATTAAAACGGCGCGAAGAACCTGAATCCTTTGATGAAATCGCGGAATGTCCTTGCTACCATAGCCTGAGGTTCTTTTTCAAGGGTGACGAGAAAGAATTTCCTGAGGAGTTTCTTCCCCGAAAGTGGAATAAGACGGATTGAGCCTTCTTTTATCGTTTTGAAAACAGACCACTTTGAGACAAAAGCGATTCCCATCCCTGACTGAACCATCTGGATAATTAGTTCGGGGTTGCCGAGGGTCATTGTTATGCGGAGTTTTTCCGTGTTTATTGTTAAAGCATGCATAAATTCGTCAATTACCTCCCGGATCCCGGAACCTACTTCAGGCATGATGAATGTCTGATCTCTCAGGTCGCGAATGGTTACCTGATGTTTTCCTGCAAGCTGGTTATCGTCTGATGCGATAAGAACAATCTCGTCCTCGGCAATTTCTGTTGAAAACACAGCGTCACTCCTAATGATGTTTTCAATGATTCCTGCGTCCAGATTCCCCTTGTGCAGTCTCTGGAGTATATCTTCTGAATTCGATACTGAAACATGTATCTCAACGTCGGGATAGTTCTTTGCAAAACTGTAAAAAACTTGCGGGAGAAGCCAGGCCGCTGCGGTTGTAGTCGATCCGATATGCAGGGGACCTTTCACTCTCTGCATAAGGGAATAGAGGTCGCTTTCCATTTTTTTGTATTGCATGAGGATGTTTGCAGCATGTTCATAGAAGATCTTTCCAGCGGGGGTTGGGAGGATTTTATTCCCTTTCCTGATAAGGAGTTTAACTCCGGTTTCGTCCTCCAGATTTTTTATAAGATGACTCATGGCAGACTGGGTCACGAACTTTGCCTCGGCTGCTTTCGAGAAGCTCTTCAATTCGACAACGAGACAGAACGCTTTTAATTTATGGTCTTCCATGTGAGCTATTGTAAGGGGTTCAAAAAGATACTGTCAACGAATACTATGCATGAAAATAATTCATGAAAGTAATGAAGAGAATGCATTTGACTTGCACGGCTCAAAAGATAATCATCTATAGGGAACACCAAGGATTAAAGGAAATTCATTCAAGGAGGGATTATGCGCAGGGAAATCTATGTGTTTTTAGGCCTCATCTCTTTGATACTGTTTGCCTTTGCTTCAGCAGATGCCGAGGAGGTCGCTCAATCCGACAGCTCCGGATACGCAGTATTTGACTTGGGGGAGGTCTATGTAACGGCGGAGCAATCGCCCGCTGCAAAAGACGTTACTGTTACGACCGAAATTACCGAAGAGGAGATCAAGGCCACAAACAGCCGTACGGTTGCCGAGGCGTTAACATATATGCCCGGAGTCATTGTTTCGGGGGGCAGGAAAAATCAGCCGAACATACAGATACGCGGACTTGATCAAAGCAGGGCATTGGTCCTTATCGACGGAGTTCCCTATTATGAGACGAATGGCGGAAAGCTCGATCTCAATCAGATCCCAGTGGATAATATCGCAAAAATAGAGGTAACAAAAGGTGGTGCATCTGTGCTCTACGGTCCGAATGCATTGGCCGGTGTTATCAATATCGTTACAAAGAAACCAAGAGAGAAACCCGTAGCCGAGGCATTGCTCGAGGTGGGAGAATATGCTACGAGTAAATTATCCCTTACCCATGGTATGAAAGCCGGAATCTTCAACTACTGGTTGAATTATGCCCATCAGGAGTCTGGCGGATGGAGATTGTCTGATGATTTTAAGCCGAACCCCGGGGCCATTATAAGAAAACCGGGAACGACGACTGAGGAAATCCTTGAAGACGGAGGTTTCAGGGATAATTCTGGTTTTAAGACCGACAGTTTCTGGGCGAAGGTAGGAATAGAGCCTTCCCGTGATGCGGAATACTATCTTAATTTCCACTACATTGCAAAAGAAAAGGGTGTGCCTCCTTCGACTGTGAGCGAGAACGTTTTCACCAGCAGGCCGGCATTTTCAGGATTTGTACGGATCCCCCGGTATGATGACTGGGGAATCGATCTGAGCGGTCAGCAGAAGATTTCGAATGAGCTTGTGCTGAAAGCAAAGCTGTTTTATCACAATCATGTCGATGATTATGCCTCATATTCCGATCAGACATACAGGGAAAAAATTGCGGTCAGCAGATATAAGGACTATATGGTTGGCGGGTCAATGATTGCAGATTACCGGCCTGTTCAATGGGATATTGTCCGGTTCGGTCTGCAGTACCGGGGTGACTCCCATGAAGAGAGGGACGACAGCTATCTGCCTTTTGTAGAGGACTTCTCCAATACAGGGTCAATCAGTATTGAAAATGAATTCAACAGGATAAAGAACCTTTCCATAGTTGCAGGAATAAGTTATGACTGGTTCAGGGTAACAGAGGCAGAGCGGAACGTTACCGATAAGAATACAGGAGATTTTCTGGAGCAGATTGCCCTGGATGAACCGGATACCATGGAAGAATTCAACCCTATGATCGGGGCGACATATATCCTTTCTGATTCCACCCGACTCTTCGGTTCTGTGGCGGGGAAAGTCCGTTTTCCTGCCCTATCACAACTCTACTCCACTAAAAGTGGAAACATAGGACTCACTGCAGAAAAAAGCATCAATTATACCCTTGGGATATCCCATGCTTTCGGTTCTTTTGCCTCCGGGGAATTCGCAGTTTTCTACCACGATATCTCTGACTTTATCTCCCGTGATGCTCCCGGTACTACAGGCATTTACCGGAATTATGCAAAAATCAGCCTTGCAGGATTTGAATTAAGCGGCACAATGAACCCGATGAAAGACCTTTTTCTGAGGATAGGGTACACGTACAATGACGGCCGTGACAGGAGCGATAACAGGGTAACAGAGAATGTTACGTACGTGCCGGAACATAAGATTGATGTCGGAATAAACTATACTGTTCCGTATATTGTTGCCCCTGTTGATCTTACCTGTACCTATGTAAGTGAATCCTATAATCAACTGCCGACGCCGCAAAGGCCGCAGCAGGCATCAATTAAGACCGGTGATTATTTTATTATGAATGCCAGAATTGCAAAGAGCTTTCTGAAGCATTATGAGGCATATCTGGCTGTAAACAATATTTTTGATTCGGATTATGAGTCTGAATGGGGGTTCCCCGGACTGGGGAGGAACTTTTATTTCGGTATTGCAGTGAAATTGTAATTGTGAATGATGCCTCTTGCAGAGATATCATTCACAGGGCTCTTGCTGGGGGGCATTGGCTATGCAGGGAGCCTGGCACTCTTTTTCTTCAAAAAAACCGATTGGGCAGATATTCTTTTGTGTGTGGCCTTTATAGTACACACGGTCAGCCAGATAAGCCGTGGATGGTTCATAGGAATATTTACTCCGCATGCGCTGGTTGAGGGAGTCTTTTTCCTCCCGTGGTGCCTCGCATTTTTTACCATGAGTTTGAGATTCACGAGGAATGACCTGAGGCTCATTTACCGTATACTGTATCTCCTGCTCCTGTCACTGACTTTTGCGTTGCTCTATCCAAAAGGTGTGGTTCCCCCTTCACCTCTTTCACAAACTGTTTTTTCATCTCTCTTCTTTATCTTCGAAGTGATGGGACATGCATGTTTTCTCCTCGCAGGATGGTTTGCCTTCTGGTTTCTGAGAGACCGGGAAGAAACTGGTCTTTCTGAGTCCTTTCTTATCTGGGGGTTTATTTCCTACAGTATTGCACAGGTGACAGGCGCAATCTGGTGTTATCAGGGATGGTCAACGCTCTTCAACTGGAGCGAACGGCATTTACAATCCGCTGCACTCTGGTGCTGGTACGCAGCATATCTTCATATGCGGTTTCTCTCTTCCGTAGACTTAAAAAAACGAGCATGGTTCTCAATTGCTGGAGCTATTTTCGTTGTCCTCTTCAGCTATGGCAGTCATCTCAGGGAAATAAATATGCCCCGACTGGGAGGATAGGTGATGAAGAAGCTCTGGAATCTTACCGGGAGTGTCCGGTTGACCTTCTGGCTTCTCCTGATCATTTCCCTGACTCTTGCTGGGGGTTCATACTCGATACGGTTTTCACCGCAGATTTTCAAACCACTGAATACCGGTTTTCTGCAGGACTGGTACCGTAACTACGGACAGGAAAACCTGTCTGCAGTCTGGTGGGTCATCCTGCTGTTGGCGCTTCTGGGCATGCTCAGCATAAACACTGCTGTATGTGTGATAAACAGACTCTCTGCTCTCTGGAAGACGCGCAAACAGATGACCGCCTTTGTGCTATACCATAGAATTACCCCTTCCCTTGCCCATATCTGTTTTTTCGTCATGCTTATTGGACACTTCCTGAGCTTAACAACCGGGGTCCACCAAAGTATCCCCCTTTATCCCGGCTCATCCTTCTCACTGACCGGTGAGATAAATGGGGAGATAATTGATCACTCTTGTGAAAGATATTCTGAACCTGCAATTATCCGCGGTTTCTTAAAACAGTGTTCAGTGACCTTGAAACTCCGGGACAAAGAAACGCTGGTAAAACAGATCAATTTCCTTGATACATTTTCCCGGCACGGATTTGCTTTCCATCTCGGCATGGACAAAAAATCGGCATCACCGAACCTGAAACTTTCTGTGAAACGTGATCCCGGCGTCCCGTTGATTGTGTCCGGATTCACTGTTTTGATTCTTCTTATGATGTGCTATTATCTGCTTATGGGCAGAGCCAATAAATAAAGCAACAGGAGGGATTTCATGAAGAAAACGGGAACACTGATATGTTCGCTCTGCATACTTTTATTTTGGTATGGAGCAGCACTAAGCTTCTCTCAGCCATCAATAAGCATTACGGGAGTAGTAAACCAGCCGCTCAATCTAACCATGGACGACCTCTACCGGTTTGAATCGGTCGGTGTCAGACTCAATGAGGTTACCACAGACAGAAATTATCACGGCGCATTTTCCTACTTCGGCGTCCCTCTCAGAACACTGTTGAACCTTGCTGTGGTGCAGAAAAAAGAAACCGACTTTTCCAAACCAATTGATCTCGCAGTAGTCGTAAAGAACAAAGAAGGGAAACAGACGGTTCTCTCGTGGGGTGAAATATTCTATCGCAATCCGGCAGAAGTTATCATCGCAATCAATGCTGCTCCGATCATGCCTCACCGGGAATGTGCGAATTGTCACCAGCCGGAGGCATATACCCAATGGTTGGCGCCGCTCAAGCGCCAGCCGGGACTGCCAAAACTCGTTGTTGCAAACGATTTCTATTCTGACCGGTCCCTTGAGGATATCAGCGCCATCGAGGTAATCGACCTCCATCCTGCATTACGTTCACAAAAAATGCCTGAACTCTTTTCACCCACATTTACTGTCACTGGCGCAGTGAAAGAAACTCTGAAAATCAGCGATATTACCTCATCTCTGCGGATCGAAATTTTAACCAAGCAGATAGGAGACGGAAAAGGGTATCACGGACTGAAACATTTCGGAGGTGCACCGTTGAGAGAAATCATACGGAACGCGGGGATAGAACCTGACCTGAATACAGTTTTGCTCATCTCTGCCCCCGATGGCTACCGCTCCCTGATATCATACGGAGAACTTCTTTTTGCGCCTTACGGCAGGAATATTATTATTGCCGACAGGGCTGATGATCAGCCTCTGAAAAAAAACGGGAAATTTATTGCGGTCTTGCCCGATGATCTCTCAGCGGACAGGTGGGTAAAGTCGGTCGAAAAGATAGAAGTCATCAGTCTGAAGCAGAAAACAGGACAAACCGGACCGGACATAATGAGAAAAGAGAAGATTCCTTCAGAGAAGGGAGCAGGAGATGCACTGATTGAACAAAAGTAGCCATATTCATAAAGAAGGAGGAACCTATGGCAAAAGGAAAAACAAAACTCATTATTGCATCAACCACGAGCACGCAGAACTCAGGGCTTCTTGATATCCTTGTCCCTGCATATGAAAAGGCAACGCTCTTCTCTTTGAAAGTCGAGATTATCGCGGTAGGAACAGGGAAGGCCATCAGGATAGCGAAGAAGGGCGAAGCCGATATGCTCTTTGTCCATGACCCATTCCGGGAGGAGAAATTTGTTGCCGAGGGGTATGGTGTGAACAGAAGGGCGGTCATGCATAATGATTTTGTTATTGCCGGGCCCGGAAATGACCCGGCCAGGATAAAGTCTGCAAAGACAGCGATCGACGCATTCGAGGAAATTGCTGAAAAAGGAGGTGCCTTTGTATCACGGGGCGACGATTCCGGCACCAATATCAGGGAACTGGATATCTGGGATGACGCCGGGATCAATCCGAAAGGGAAGGGCTGGTATTTTGAGGCCGGCGCGAACATGAAAGAAACGCTCATGCTCGCCGACCAGAAAAAGGCATATACGCTGACTGATATGGGAACATTTCTCAATCTTGAACCGAAGATAGGATTGAAGATTCTTTTCAGGGAAGACAAGATGTTAAAGAATTTTTACAGTGTTATTGCGGTGAACCCTGACAGGTTTCCGCATATGAAATACCGTGAGGCCATGGACTTTATCGCCTTTGTAACTTCGCCGGAAGGGCAGAAGATTATCGCGATTTACAAAAGACACGGGGTGAACCTGTTTTATCCGGATGCAGTTCCGTGTGTCATGCATGCAAACAAGAAAAGGAGATAAGGAGGCGTTATGAAATTTGCGAGAATTTTCACGGGAATAATGATTTTCATGCTTCTCATTGGTTCATCTGTTTCAGCTGAGACTCGGATACTGTGCGCATCGACTACGAGCACACAGAATTCCGGGTTGCTGGACTATATCCTGCCGATATTCGAGAAG
Organism: Thermodesulfovibrionales bacterium; assembly: GCA_031082155.1. Classification (GTDB taxonomy): domain Bacteria; phylum Nitrospirota; class Thermodesulfovibrionia; order Thermodesulfovibrionales; family SM23-35; genus JAKLQR01. The sequence goes on from JAVHLL010000001.1 coordinate 169,727, forward strand.
ACAACCGGAATTAAAGTCGATGTTGTTGCAGTGGGAACGGGGGCAGCTATCGAGATCGGGAAACGGGGAGATGCAGACCTTGTTCTTGTTCACGCAAAAGAACAGGAGTTAAAGGCGGTAGAAGAAGGGTTTTTTATAAACCGCCATGACGTAATGTACAATGACTTTCTCATAATCGGGCCGCCTGATGATCCTGCTGCAATAAAGGGCACGAAGTCAGCAGCAGATGCATTCCGGAAAGTTGCGGAAAGCTCCCGGCCTTTTGTTTCGAGAGGCGATAAATCAGGCACCCATACAAAAGAACTCGCAATCTGGAAGAAGGCGGGAATCGAGCCAAACGGGCAGCAATGGTATCTCGAAGTCGGCCAGGGTATGGAGAAAACCCAGAGGATCGCAAATGAAAAAAGGGCGTATACCCTGACTGACAGGGGCACGTGGCTTGCGACAAAGGATAAGGACCGGCTCGAAATGTCGGTTGTCCTTGAGGGTGATTCTCTCCTCTTTAATCAATATGGAGTGATGGCGGTGAATCCTGAAAAACATAAACATGTGAAATATAAAGAGGCCATGCAATTTATTGACTGGCTCATCTCGAAGGAAGGGCAGCAGGCGGTCGGGGCGTTTAAGGACAAAAACGGAAACCAGCTTTTTACTCCGAATGCGAAATAACCTTCATCTTATGGGAACAAAAAGAGCGGCTTTAAAGCCGCCCTTTGTCATTATGCAGACTGTCCCGATACTATTTCTTTTTGGGTTTCGGTTTTGCGGTGGTTTTTTTCGCTGTCGTCTTCTTGGCAGCGGTTTTCTTGGCAGCGGTTTTGTGTTTAGCTCCGCAGGTCATGGAATCTCCCTCCTTTTCAGTGTATATGGTAAAACTTATCAAATAAAACATTGTCTGTCAAATGATGATAAGTTTTTGCAGAGATCTGCGCATACACTTTGCTGTTCCAAATATTCAGGTACAGGAGAGAGCGCCGGGTTTTGGGATCGAAATAAACTCCCTTTTTCTTCATGTAAACCTTTTGCTGACTTTAATGAGGATATTCTATTGTAAGCTGAGACCTCCGCTTCGTCTTCGGTCTCATCAAAGTTACCCGTGATTTCGATCGCGAAATCCGGCGCTCTCTCCTGGTTCTCAAGGATGAAATATTCATTTTTGGATAAAGATGATGACAGGCTTTTTTAAAAAGGATATGTATCGGGTACAATAATACGATGGATGCGCTCATCGAAGGGTTCAGAAAAGCGCTCGTTCTTATAGCGGGCCTTGATCAAGAGTTGCTCGGCATTATTTTTCTTTCCCTGAAAGTTTCGGGGCTTGCCCTCATGATTTCGACGCTCGCAGGGCTTCCCGCCGGCACCATGATCGGGTTCAAGAAATTTCCGGGAAGAGGGTTCATCATCAGTCTTCTCAATACCTTCATGGGATTGCCTCCTGTCGTAGTCGGACTGTTTGTGTACCTCTTCCTGTCCCGGAGCGGGCCGCTCGGTTTTCTCGGACTGCTCTATACGCCGTCTGCAATGGTTATCGCACAGATAATCCTTGCGCTGCCCATTATCACCGCGCTTTCTCATGCGGCAATTATAAAAATTGACCCTATAGTGAAACAGGCTGCGCTCACCCTTGGGGCAACGCCGCTCCAGGCATCAATTGCCGTTGTGAAGGAAGCACGGTACGGTATTATGTCAGCAGTGATTGCAGGGTTCGGCAGGGTCATGGCGGAGGTTGGGGCGATATTGATCGTCGGCGGAAATATTGCGAATTATACCCGCGTGATGACGACGACAATAGCACTCGAAACAGATAAGGGGAACTTCGAACTTGCTCTTGCCCTGGGCATTATCCTTCTCTTCATCTCTTTCGCCATAAATATTGGTCTCTACTTCATACAGAAGAGAGGGCTTCTCCAGGCAGGGAACTGAATATGAAATTGCTGGGCACAAAACTCAACAAGAGCTACAACGGGAGACATATTCTTAAGGACTGCTCGTTTTCTTTTGAAAGGCCGGGAATGTACCTGCTGATGGGGCCAAATGGAAGCGGCAAGTCCACGCTACTCAGGGTCTGCGCTTTGCTCGAAAAGCCGGACAACGGCGAGGTGCAGTATTCCTCCGGGACCGGCAATATGCCGCAGGATATCCGTCTCAAACGGCAAATCAGTCTTGTCCTGCCGAAAATAGGTATTTTTAATACGACTGTTTTTTGCAATGTTGCCTATGGATTAAAGGTTCGCAATGTGAACAAAAAGGAAGTGGAAGATCGGGTAGAGAGTGCGCTGAAATTTGTCGGGCTGACTCACAAAAGGGACATGAATGCCCTCGCATTGTCAAGCGGAGAAACTCAGCGGCTCGGGATAGCGAGGGCAGTCGTACTCAAGCCGGAGATACTCTTCCTTGACGAGCCGACCGCATCACTGGACCCTTACAATACAAAAGTTATCGAAGAGATGATCATCAGTCTGCGGGAGCAGGGAATAATGACGATTCTTATGGTAACGCATAATATCTTCCAGGCGCAACGTCTTGCCGATACCGTTCTTTTTATGTATGAGGGGACGATTATTGATCAGGGAAACGCCCGGCAGTTTTTTGAGAAACCGGGAGATGAGAGAGCGCACAAGTTTATCACAGGGCAGATGGTGTATTAAGAACTCCACATTGTGGTCTTTCTTGTATCTTTTCATATATTCTTCGTATTCCGTTCATAATTTCTTCATATCTTTGTTTTATTCTATATATAACAAAAGTAAAAAAACCTCCTCCATTTCTTATAATAAGGCAGCCCTGATAACCCGGGCTGCCTTATTATTTTCCCTTGGTTATATATCAGACAATATCTCCGTTCACATTTTTCCAAAAAGAAAGGGTGCCATGCGGTAAGTCAAAGGATATGGTTCTATTTTCTGAAACCAGATAAACTCCCTTTTCTCTGTAAATGCTTTTATTTGACTGTAATGTTTTCACTCAATTCCTACGTGAGGCTTCCGCTTCGTCTTCTGCCCGTGATCTGGCTTCAGAAAATTGAACCATATCCCTATATCATGGAATGATATCCATTGACAAGAATAATTTCATGGTAGCATAATATCCAACAGGCGATGGGGTTCGCCGTTAACTGTCTTTATTATATAAGGAATGATGACCCCTACTCTGTCAGCAAAGAACTAAGAGCAGAGAGCAGAAGCCAAAGCAAACGAACCTCTTGAGGCTTTGTAGACAAAGTAGGGGTTTTTAGTTTCAGCAAGGCAGCATGCTGCCTGCCTTGTAACCCATCCCTCCTGAGGGATGAGGCAGAATGAAGGTTGATTCAACGGAGGTATTTTGGAAAACCAGTGGTTTCAGGCAGCGTTATGGATGGGGCTTGCGCTTGTCGCAACCCTTCTTTCTGTAAGGATTGCAATTTCGATTGCATTGCTCGAAATAATGGTCGGGGTGATCGGCGGGAATTACCTCCCTCTTGAGAGGACGGAATGGGTAAATTTTTTGGCGGGGGTTGGGAGTATTCTTCTCACTTTTCTTGCGGGCGCTGAAGTAGACCCTGTAGTTCTGAAAAATAAATTCAAAGAGAGCATGACCATCGGGGTATTGAGCTTCCTCGCACCGTTTCTCTGCGTTATGGCTTATGCATATTATGTTGCCGGATGGAGTCTCCCTGAATCACAGATCGCAGGTATTGCACTTTCAACAACCTCTGTGGCTGTCATTTATTCCGTGATGATAGAGTCTGGGTACAACCAAACAGAGCTTGGGAAAATCATCATTGCAGCAACATTTATCACCGATCTCGGGACTGTCCTGGCCTTGGGAATTTTATTTGCTAACTACAACTGGCATATGTTGGGATTCATTCTTGTAATGGGTGTCGTATTATTTTTTCTTCCAAAATTCACCCCTTGGTTTTTCAGAAAAGTCGGTAGCCGTATTAGCGAACCTGAGACAAAATTCATCTTTCTCGTACTCTTCGGACTTGGTGCGCTCGCTGTTATGGCAAAGAGTGAAGCGGTGCTTCCCGCATACCTTGTAGGCATGGTTCTCGCTCCGTTTTTTTTGGTGAACAAAACACTCAGCCACAGGATGCGTGTTACCGCGTTTACGATGCTTACCCCTTTTTATTTTCTCAAGGCAGGTTCACTGGTAAAACTGTCAGCGGTATGGAGCAGCGCACTCTTGATAGGGGTTTTTCTTTTGATAAAGGTTGTGGCGAAATTCATCGGCATATGGCCGACAATGGAAATATTCAGGTTCACAAAGAAGGAGAATATGTACACAACCCTGCTGATGTCAACCGGCCTCACATTCGGTTCAATCTCAGCACTCTTCGGATTAACAAACGGGATAATAAACCAGGAGCAATATACAATCCTCCTGACGGCTGTTATACTTTCAGCAGTAGTACCGACGATAATTGCACAGAAGTGGTTTCAACCAGAGATGAAAAAATAAATTGTTCCTTCAAATTAAACCAGGAAATTGTCACCCTGAGCTTGTCGAAGGGTGATATGTTTGTCATGATTCGACAAGCTCACCATGACATTTGGGTACCCGCTGGAAGTATGAAATTATCAATTCTATAGAAAGGAGCAACAGAGATGTTCAAGAAAATCCTTATCGCCAATGACGGTTCTGAAGGAGCCAAAAAAGCACTGAAAACCGCTATTGATCTTGCAGATAAATATAACGCTGAACTTCACAGTATATCGGTAGAAGAGGGGGTGCCGCACTATGCGGCAACGATCGGTGAGGTGGAAGAGTATCGGAGGGAAGCGAACGGCTTTTTCCATACCATTAATGACGAGGCGGCAGAAGAGGCGAAAAAAGCCGGTATCACACTCCATGTAAAAGTGCAGGCCGGCCATGAAGTCGAGACGATTGTAAATTATGCAAAGGAAGGCAATTTCGATCTGCTTGTCATCGGTTTCATGGGACATTCAAAGATATTCGGAAGAGTATGGGGATCAACCTCACAGAATATCACAAAGCTTTCTCCCTGTACCGTAATTGTGGTGAAATAATTGCGTTATATTTTTTGATTTACTAAACCTAAATTGAGCGATTTGTTATGTATAAACCGTTAAAAATTGTCATTCTGAGCGAAGCGAAGAATCTCTCTTTAGGTGTGTAAGATTGCCACGTCGCTCCGCTCCTCGCAATGACAACCTAAAAGAATCGCTCAATTCAGGTTAAAAAAAGTTGTTCTTTTGTTTATCAGTCGATATGCAGTACCACGGCAAAGCTGTTGAATATTGCCCACACCCGGTCATTTTTCTTAAAACCAGTCAAGCGTGTATTTTCAGTGGTAACAATAGAGCACAATTCCGTTCCGTCCGAAATGCGCACGACATACTCTGTTGTTAGTTTGCCTTTATTGATGCGTGTAATGGTCCCGATAAACCGGTTTTCCGCTGAGGATTCGGGTTCCCTATCGTTTTTCTGAAGAATTACCCACGGGGCTTTTACCTCTGCGGTAATCAAATATCCCGTTTTAAGTCCGAGTCGTGAAAGGCTGTCATTGGTGATTATTGTTGTTACTATATCTCCGCTCATCGTAATCATTTCCACTTTTGCCTGAATGTCTCCCTTTTTGATGGAACTGATTTTACCGAAAAAGCTATTACGGGCGCTTGTTTTTCGATGTGATTCCTTTTCAATAAAGTGTTTTGCCACCTGCCGCATATCAGCATCAGAAAAGTCAACATAGGAAGCCGTCATGTTGAGCGTGGAATGGCCCAATATCTTTTGCACAACCGGCAAGGGCATATTGCTCTGCATGAGTTCTATGGCCCGTGATCTCCGTATGCTTTCCGGAGCGCCCATGCTGGGGGGAATGCCTGAGTCTATTGCCCGTTCATAAAATTTGCGGCGAACATGACCGGGGTCCACTTTGAAGAAGCTGCCCAAATAATTTTTGAAGGCAGGGTTATCCAGTGAAGACTTAATTTCTTCAGAGAGCGCCTCGGGTATCCGGACTTCTCGCACCGGACGACCTTTTTTCTTTTCTTTCCCCCCCAAAAACACCAAGTGATGTTTGAAATCGACATCTTGAAAGGGATTAAGGGCCAGCACTTCGTTCAGCTTGCCTCCGGTGTAGCGGATCAGAAGGAATATCAGCAAGATGCGCCTGCGGGACAAATGAACATCAGCCCGTGGCGCTCCATCTGCCCAGCTTCGAAATGACTGCTCCAGGCGATTCATCTGCACCGTATCAAGACAGTGGGATTCATTCGGCATTGAGACAATGCATGCGTGGCTTGTTCGCTCGGTCATCGAGGACTGTGTCCCTTGTTTTTTATCGCGAAACATCACTCATTATTATAACAGTGACGACCACAGATTGTTTCTCTGAGTCACTCACTAAATCCATGTCCTAAAAGTATAAAATTTGTTTCCTGTCCTATTGACATCTGAAATGTTATATGATAATGTTATTAACACGATAATTATATTATTCATGTTAATAGTTTAACATAGTTAAGGAGGTTCTTATGTATTTTGAGACCGCCGGAGTCGAGGTTGCTCCGTGGATTCCTCCCCTTGTGGCACTGGTTGTCTCTTTCTTTACCTCCATGGGCGGAGTTTCAGGTGCTTTCCTTTTATTACCATTCCAGATGAGTTACCTCAATTTCACAAGCCCATCTGTGAGCGCTACCAATTTTGTCTTTAATATTGTTGCGATTCCGAGCGGAGTATACCGTTACCTCAAGGAAGGGAGAATGGCATGGCCATTGACGTGGGTTGTCATTATAGGAACCCTCCCCGGCGTCTTCATAGGATACTATCTCAGAGTTCTGTATCTTCCCGATCCGAGGGCTTTCAAGCTCTTCGTAGGATGTGTACTGCTCTATATAGGCGTGCGCCTTATCTATGAACTGACGGGAAAAGCCTCGGCAGGGAAGTCAAAGATGAAGGCTCTCGAAGATAAATTCAGGGAAAGAACTAAACAGATTAAAGACCAACAAAAAAGCAGAGTGGCGTCCGGTCTTCCTCCGGAGGCTGTCGTTAAAACCATCTCGGCAAGTTTTACAAGGATAGAATACGAGTTCTGGGGAGAAAGGTTCTCATACAGCACAATAGCCATGTTTTTCCTTGCTTTTTTTGTAGGGGTTATTGGCGGCACTTATGGGATAGGCGGCGGAGCCATTATTGCGCCATTCTGCGTTGCGGTATTCCATCTGCCCGTTTATACAATTGCAGGCGCCGCCCTAATGGGTACATTAATAACTTCAGTGGCAGGGGTACTTTTCTACAGCATAATACCCGCCAAGGCCGGGATGGCGACTTCACCTGACTGGCTGCTCGGATTTCTTTTTGGCGCAGGCGGATTTGTCGGCATATACCTCGGCGCACGGTTTCAGAAATTTGTACCGCAAAAGACTATTAAATTAATGCTGGGTACGATTATTATTTTTCTTGCCCTGAGATATATCTCGCAGTATTTTCTGAAGTAAAAAAGGGAATCTTGTAATAGTATGCGCAAGCTCGGAGTCCATACCTCTATCTCAGGAGGCCTTCACCTCAGCCTGGAGAGGGCCCATGCACTCGGCTGCACCACGATGCAGATATTCTCCCATAATCCGAGGGGATGGGCAGTGAAGGAGATTACTGCGGAGGCCGCTGCGCAATTCATATCCCTGAGAGCGCAGTATGATATCTCCCCGGTATATATTCATGCCTCGTACCTCATTAACCTTGCAACACATGAGAGAATGCTTCAGAAAAAATCAGTTGGATTGCTGATTGAGGAAATGAACCGGGCCGATGCAATCGGTGCTGAGTACGTAATTCTTCATGCAGGCAGTTCGTCAACTGATGCGGCGCAGGTTGCCCGGAAAAGGGCAATCGGGGCGCTGAATGTAGTCGCGCGGCAGGGGAAGTGGAGGGTTGGTCTCCTCATAGAAAATACTGCGGGAGAGCGGGGGGATATTTCCTCGCTGATGACCGAACTCTCCGAAATTATGGAAGGCGTGCATGGATCGTTGATCGGAGGGGTGTGTATTGATACCGCCCATGCCTTTGCCGCCGGGTACAATATCAGGAGTGCTGAAGGGGCCGAGATACTTCGGGATGAAATTCTCCGGTACCTCGGACAGAACTCTGTGAAACTCATCCACCTCAACGACTCGAAAAGGGCTGCAGGGTCGCATGTCGACCGGCATGAACACATCGGCTGCGGGAATATCGGGAGTGCAGGACTGCGGCAGTTCATCACCGGTGTGCATTTCTCCGGTATTCCTCTTATCCTCGAAACACCGAAGAAAAATGACTCGGACGACATCCGGAATCTCCGCAGGGTGCGGAAGATGCTCGAAAGAGAACTTTAGTTTACTGTTTGAGAACAGCTGTTCTTAATATAGGATCGTTCACAAAAATGCACTATCTGTTCTTAAATGTAATTTTTTTGTTGACAAATGGAATTTAATGCGGTATAAATGATTATATGTTGAAAAGTTTATTCTCATCATCCATACGGGCGGATGTTCTCTCACTCCTTCTTAACAGCCCTGACGAACAATTCTATATCAGGGAAATTGCCAAGCTTCTCAGAAAGAATCCATCGGGCATCAAACGGGAACTGGACAATCTCGAAAAGATGGAAATCGTGACAAGCGAAAGGATCGTGAACCTGAAATATTTTCAGGCAAACACGGAATCGCCACTGTTTTCGGAACTGAAAAACCTCATCACCAAATCCCTCGGACTCCCCGGTGCGCTCAAGGCAGTTATCCGTGCCGCAGGGGCAAAATCTGCCTTTATTTATGGCCAGTATGCTGAGGGAGATAACGGAAGAGCGGTTGACCTTTTTGTTATCGGAGCATCATCATCGCTCACACGGGAGTTAAAAGACCTGGAAAAAAGGTTCGAACAGAAGATCAACTGCACGATGATAGAGGAAGACGAGTATAAACAGAAAAAGAAAAAGGGCGACTCAAACTTGAAAAGAATTTTGTCAGGGAAAAGGATCACGCTTATAGGAAGACTCTAAGCGTTCCGCATTCTGCATTTCTTTCATTAATAGAGCGAGAAATGCGGAGAAGAAAGGGGGTGAACAGAACATGGCGACCAAGAAACCAGTAGCAAAGAAAAAGACAGCGAAGAAGACCGCAAAGAAGAAATAATTTACCTCACCATGTTGACACAGATATTTATGGCTGGAGAAGATATTCTCCAGCCTTCTTTTTGCGGTCTTCTCCTCTATAAAACTCTATTCCGACGAAAAATTCAAGTAAAATTTATAACTTATTGATAAATAAGGATATTAAAAATAGGGTAGCGTCTGAGCCTTGTCCAACTTTGCCACAAACGCCTGATATCCGGGAGAGGGAGGCGGATTTTTCAGGGAATTATCAGGTCTGTGGCATATTCCGGTCTGTCGGGAACACTATGGGGATAATTATTGTAACTTATTGATAAATAAAGATATTAAATATACGCAGGAGTTTCGACATGGCTCGCCTCTGCTATAAACTCCCAGTTTTCAGGATGGGAGAGGAGTTTTTTCATGAATTTCAGATTTGTAGTATGACCTGACTTGTTCGCAACGATGTGGCCGTAAATAGGGTATCCGAGGAGCGATAAATCACCCATAAGATCAAGGATTTTGTGACGAACAAATTCGTCCTTGAACCTGAGCCCGGATCCGTTTAGAACGCCGTCTTCTCCGAGGATGATTGCATTCTCAAAGGAGCCTCCCCGTGCGAATCCGTTTGCCTTGAGATATTCGACGTCTTTCAGAAACCCGAAAGTCCGTGCCGGGGCTATCTCGACCGCAAAGTTTTCTTCAGTGAGTTCAATGCTCAGGTTCTGTTCACCGAGGAGATCGTGATTGAAATGGATACGATAGGTGATATGTCGCCCGTTGTACGGAAGCGCCGCGATTTCGGCTTGACCGTCAGAAAGAAGAATAGGGTGCAAGATCCTGATGTAAGGCCTCTTCTTGCTCTGTTTCGCGATTCCGCCTTTCAGGATTAGGCTTGTCAATTCCATGGAGCTTCCATCCAGGATAGGGATTTCCGAACCATAAACTTCAATGATCAGGTTGTCTATCCCGAGACCCGCGAGCGTTGCAAGGAGATGTTCTACCGTACGAATTTTGGCCCCGTTGAATCCGAGAGTAGTCGCAAAGGCGGTATCCGTGACATAGTTTGCAGATGCCTTAATCGTGAGGTCCTTATCCTTGCGCATAAATATTATCCCGGTATCCCGGGGGGCAGGTTTCAGGCAGACCTTCGCATTCCGTCCGGTATGAAGCCCTATGCCCTCGAAGCTTACTTGCTGTTTTAATGTCCTCTGTAAACGCATAACCTCTCTCTGGCCAGAATTTTTTACGAATATGAAAACAGTCCTAAGTCATTAGGAGGTTTGCAAATATAGTGCCAGCGGATTTATTCCTGAGTATGTTTATGTGGAAATGGGTATATCCGTGGAGAGTGGCTTCACAGTAGACACTGCGGGTTGGGTTCCAGACTGTCCCCTCTTGGTCCGAATTTTTTTCTCTGCCTGCCGTGTTGTTCCCCATCAATGAGGTGTGTATTATTTGCCACAGTACATTGAGAGTTTAGCGAATGTCGGTTCATTAGTTTTGTGTGATACCGGGAAGCAAATGTAATGATTTCTCCCACTTGTATTTTCAGGTTCTTAACAGTCTCAAAATAGTATTGATAATTTCCCCCTCTCCCAACCCTCCCCCCTCAAAGGGGAGGAATTAACTACAATTCCCTCTCCTCCGGAGGGAGAAGGCAGGGTGAGGGGGATTATCTATGTATTTACTATTGTGAGACTGTTACTAAGTGAGCCTGTCTGCAAGGTTCCACCCTCAATATAAAGTAATAATTTATGGTTGCTCCGGGATAGGTTTCATCAGTCATATATGGTACAATTTCTCAGAACGACCGAAACAAGTCTTGTATTTAAGGAGAGAGATGCATGACAGGGATCATCGGCGGGAGTGGATTATATCAGATCAGCGGGGTTGATATCAGAAAAAAAATCAGGATGAAAACCCCCTATGGCTCTCCGTCAGGTTCCTATCTTATTGGAGAGTTTTCCGGCAAGACAATCGTATTTCTCTCCCGGCACGGCGAAAAACATACGGTTTCCCCGCATAAGGTCAATTACAGGGCTAATATCTGGGGTTTTAAAGAGCTTGGAGTGGAGAGGATACTCTCGGTCGGGGCTGTCGGCGGAATAAGTTCCCGGACACCCTCTGGGACTCTCGTCGTTCTGGACCAGATTATAGATATGACAAGAGCGAGGGAGTCTACCTTCCATGAAGGGAAGGCGGGTGTCGTGCATATAGATTTCACCGAACCCTACTGCCCGGAATTGCGAAAAATCCTTCTGGACGCGTCCCGGAGATCAGCCGTCGCAGTAAAAAAATCCGGGACTTATGTGTGTACTGAAGGACCGAGGCTTGAAACAAAGGCAGAGATACGGTTTTTTGCCCGCATCGGCGCTGATGTGGTCGGCATGACCGGAATGCCTGAAGCATCACTTGCTCGGGAAGCAGAGATATGTTATGCAGGCATCGCTGTGGTGACAAACTCCGCAGCCGGCTTGCAGAAAAGGAAGCTGACGGTGACAGAGGTGATAGAGACGATGAACAAAACGACCGGCAGTTTACAGGCTCTCCTGAAAGAAGCGCTTATGACAATACCGCTCCGGAGAGGATGCTCTTGCAAGGATGCGTTAAAAAAGGCAAAAATATAAGGCACTATGGAGACCATACTCGTTGTAGAAGATAAGGAATCAATGGCCGCGATGCTGCAAGAGACCCTCGAGTCTGAAGGATACGGGGTTCTTGTTGCAAGGGACGGACCGGAGGGCATTCGCCTTCTCCGCGAACACAAGGTAGACCTCGTCCTTACCGACCTGAAACTGCCCAAAAAAAACGGGATAGACGTTCTCAAAATTTCGAAAGAAGAGAACCATCTGAGACCGGTAATTATCATGACGGCATTTGGTTCTGTAGAAACCGCTGTCGAGGCGATGAAGGGCGGCGCTTTTGATTTCATTACCAAGCCTTTTGATACCGATCATCTGCTCATGCTCATCAGGCGTGCGATCGAAAATCAGAGGCTTGTTACCGAGAATATTCTCCTCAAAGAGGAGTTTGCCGCTCAACTTGGCCTGCCCCGGATAATAGGGAAGAGTGAGAAAATCACTGCGGTAGCACAGGTCATCCAGAAAGTAGCGCCCACAAAAACTACGGTCCTTCTTGTCGGTGAAAGCGGCACCGGAAAGGAACTTTTTGCCAGGGCGCTCCATAATCTGAGCAGCAGGCAACAATACCCTTTTGTTCCGATCAACTGTGCCGCAATTCCCCGCGAACTCCTCGAATCGGAACTTTTCGGGCATGAAAAGGGTGCGTTTACCGGTGCGGAGTCGAAAAAGCTCGGGAAATTCGAACTTGCCGATAAAGGGACTATATTCCTGGATGAAATCGGGGATATGGACATTGTCCTGCAGTCGAAACTCTTAAGGGTTCTCGAAGACGGTCAGATAGAGCGGGTAGGAGCTGAAAAATCAGTCAGGGTCGACGTAAGAATAATTGCCGCAAGCAACAAGGATCTTGAAAAAGCGGTCGAGGAAAAAAAGTTCCGGGAAGATCTCTATTACCGGTTAAATGTATTCCCAGTACACATACCCCCGCTCCGGGAGCGCAGGGAAGATATACCGCTGCTCGTTGAATATTTTATGAACAAATATGCCATAGAACTGAAGACACTATCCATATCCTTCTCTTCGGATGTGCTTGATTCCCTTTGCAATTACTACTGGAAAGGAAATGTCAGGGAACTAGAAAACGCCATAGAGCGGGCGATTATCCTTTCTGACGGAGAGACAATCACTCTGGAGCACTTTGCCCTCTCCAAAACCCCTCATGCTGAATCTGCTGATATATTGCACCCTGCCGACGGCTCTCTTGAGGCTGTTGCGAAGGGTGCATCGCGGGCGGCAGAAACCGAGAGGATTACGAAAGTGCTGAAAGAGACCCGCGGAAACAAGTCACGGGCGGCAGAGGTTTTGAAAGTAAGTTACAAGACCCTCCTCACCAAGATCAAGGACTACGGGATATAGTCTTGACAGTAAACGAACCGGGGAATTATCATAAATAATCTGTAATACTCAGTCATTGCAGATAAATCTGCATTTCTATCCGGAGGGGTCACCGTGTCTGGACATTCCAAATGGGCGCAAATCAAGCATAAGAAGGCCAGTACCGATGCAAAACGGGGAAAAACATTTACCAAGATCGTCAAGGAGGTCGTGATAGCCGCCAGACTCGGAGGCGGTGACCCAACAGGCAATCCCCGGCTGAGAGTCGCAATCGAAAAGGCCAAAGAAGTGAACATGCCCGGCGACAATATCAAAAGGGCGGTCATGAAGGGCACCGGTGAACTTCCCGGGGTATCATACGAGGAAGTACTTTATGAAGGATACGGGCCGGGCGGGGTTGCGATACTGGCAGATGTGCTTACGGATAACAGAAACAGGACAGGCCCGGAGATACGGCATCTTATGACAAAACACGGCGGGAGTCTGGGAGAGGTCGGCTGTGTTTCCTGGATGTTCGAAAAGAAGGGATATATCCTGATCGAAAAGGCAAAGACAGACGAGGACAGTCTCATGTCGGTGGCACTTGAAGCTGGAGCTGAGGATATGAAAAACGACCCAAGAGAAGACAATTACGAAATTATCACCGCCCCTGAAACTATGGACCGGGTTAAGGAATCGCTTGAGGCATCTGCCATGGTCCCCTCTCTTGCTGAAGTCACCATGCTTCCGAAAACCTATGTAAGTCTCGGTGAGAAACAGACAGTACAGATAATGCGTCTGGTTGAAGCGCTTGAGGATCACGACGACGTTCAGAATGTATATACCAATATCGATGTGTCAGATGAAGCGGTAGCCGAAATAGAAAAATAATATGGGTATCTCTATCCGTGCCACCTTCAAGAGAAGATTTTTTGCAGGACTCCTTATCTCGATCCCCGCAATAATCACCTTCCTCATCATCGGGTGGTTTTTCCGATTTGTCGATGGCCTTCTGGAACCCATGTACTTTACACTGCTGGGATACCATGTCCCAGGTATTGGGTTTATTTCAGCGATTGTCCTGGTTTTTATAGTTGGTATAATCTCGACGAATGTTATCGGCAGGAGAATTATTGTGGCAATAGAGAACCTGCTCCTTAAGATACCTCTTTTTAAAGGTATCTATACCTCGGTTAAACAGCTTGTTGACGCTTTTTCACCCGAGAGCAAGGTATCTTCTTTTAAAAAGTTTGTCGTGGTGGAATATCCGAGACCGGGAGTCTACTCATACGGCTTTCTTACAAAAGAATGCATTCTGGAAACCCGCAGCGATCAGCCCGGAATGCACCTCAAGGCAGTTTATATCCCGACGAACCTTATTTATTTCGGCGATATAGTCCTTTTTCTTGATGAGCATATTTATTTCACCGATATCTCAATAGAGGAGGGTATAAAAATTATCCTTTCAGGCGGTATTACAACCCCATCAAAGGTTACCGGATTAAGAGGATGAACATAGCGGGAGTCATTCTTGCGGCAGGTCTCAGTACGAGGATGAAGTCATCCCTGCCGAAAGTCCTCCACACAATGCACGGCAACCCTCTGCTTCAGTACGTAATCAATGCTCTTTCAACGCTCAAACCGCAAAGACTGGTTCTTGTAGTCGGAAAACATTCTGAAGCAATCAGAGAATCGATACAGAAGAGCGGTAAGATTTCCTTTGCAGAACAGAGGGAACCGAAAGGCACGGGACATGCGGTACTGCAGGCTGTACCCTCCCTTCTCGGTTTCAAAGGGGTGGTGCTTATTGTGAACGGCGACTCGCCGCTCGTAACTCCGGAAACCTTAAAGAAATTCCTCAACTACCATAAAAAGAAGAGAAACGATATTTCAGTGCTGTCATTCACCTCACAAAATCCGTCTTCATACGGCAGGATCCTCCGGGATGACCGGGGACGTATCCTGTCAGTAGTTGAAGAACGGGATGCAACCGCTGAGCAGAAGATGATCCGGGAAGTCAACAGCGGAGTGTATGCGGTTGGGTCTCATGTGCTTCCCCTGCTCAAGGACATACGCCTTAACCCGGACAAGAGGGAATATTATCTGACCGACCTTGTGCATATTGCGAGGGAGAAAGGGTTGAGAGAAGATGCCTGTTGCATCGGCAACGAAGAAGAATTTATCGGTGTCAATACGAGGGAAGAACTTGATAGGGCAAGAGTATTCATGAAAGACCGGATGATAAGAAACTTTACGAGAAAGGGCGTGAATTTTGTGGAGGCTGCTTCGGTTTTCCTCTCTTCAGATACCGATATCGGAAAGGAGACTACGCTCTATCCGAATGTTTACCTCGAAGGGAAGACACGCATCGGAAGAGGCTGCGTGATCTACCCGAACGTCAGGATACTTAATAGCGTTATAGAGGACGAGGTGGTTATCAAGGATTCGACCCTGATCGAGGATTCTGTGGTAAGAAAACTGGCCTCCGTAGGGCCGTTTGCCCATATCCGTCCCGGGTCCGTTATCGGAAGGGAAGCAAGGATCGGCAATTTTGTTGAAGTGAAGAAGTCCATCGTCGGTTCCGGAACCAAGGCTTCCCACCTGACCTATCTCGGTGATGCCCGAATCGGCAAGGACGTGAATATCGGTGCCGGAACGATAACCTGCAATTATGACGGGCAGAAGAAGCATATCACGAAAATTGAAGACCATGTATTTATCGGCAGCGATTCGCAGCTTGTTGCGCCGGTAACAATAGGAAAAAGAGCATACGTGGGTGCAGGTTCTACTATCACAAAGGACGTTCCTGCCGAGGCGCTCGCCGTCAGCAGAATCAAACAGACCAATATCGAAGGCTGGGCCAGGAACAGAAAGTTAAAAGTGAAGAGTGAAAAAAACAAAAAGCAAAGAAAGAGTGCTCAGGGTGTGTGAGGTTATTATGAGAACAATATTTTTCAAGAAAGTGCCTGGTAGTTTTTCACTTTATTGATATGTGCGGAATTATTGGATATATCGGCTCCAGAAATGCGGTTTCCGTAGTACTCGAGGGGTTAAAGCGGCTCGAGTACCGGGGATATGATTCGGCAGGGGTTGCCTTTTTGGCTGATGCCCGGATCGAGGTGAGGAGAAGCAAGGGAAAGATACATGAGCTCGCTTCGCTTATCGAACCGGAAAATCCAGAGAGCACTATCACCATAGGACATACGAGATGGGCAACCCATGGAAGACCGTCAAACGAAAATGCGCACCCTCACCGCTCTGACAGCATTGTGCTTGTTCATAACGGCATCATAGAAAACTACCTTTCCCTGAAACAAGAGCTTACCGGGGAAGGATATCACTTCACTTCCGAGACAGATACCGAAGTGCTCTGCCATCTTATTGCGAAACACGCAAAGGCGCTTCCCTTCGAAGATGCGGTGAGAAAAGCGCTCACGGAAGTGAAGGGGACCTATGCAATTGCGGTTATGAAGGAGGACGATCCGGATAGAATTATCGCTGTCAGGAAGGACAGCCCCCTTGTGGTCGGACTGGGGGAAGGAGAATCGTTCGTTGCGTCCGATATCCCGGCATTTCTCAATTATTCCCGTACGGTTATTTTCCTCGAGAACGAAGAGATGGCGGTCCTGCGCAGGAACGGGGTGACGGTGACCGGCCTTGACGGCAGGGTGAGAGAGAAGGAGACAACTGCCATATCGTGGAGTCCGTCTATGGCGGAAAAAGGCGGCTACCGGCATTTCATGCTCAAGGAGATTTATGAGCAGCCCAGAGCTATTGCGGATACCCTGAGGGGGAGGTTTAATGCAGAAAGCGGCGAAGTCTACCTCACTGAATTCGGTCTCAGGAGAGAAGATATCGAAACAGTGAAGAAAATATATATTGTTGCCTGCGGCACCTCATATCATGCGGGACTTATCGGCAAGTACATGATCGAGAATCTTGCGAGGGTACCCGTCGAAGTGGACATTGCCTCGGAATTTCGTTACCGGAACCCTCTCGTCGGCCCGCAGGACCTCATGATTGTCATCACACAGTCAGGTGAGACCGCGGATACCCTGGCAGCCCAGCGAGAGGCAAAAAGGCTCGGGGCGAAAGTGCTCAGTATCTGCAATGTACTGGGAAGCACTTCATCAAGAGAAGCCGATGCAGTATTCTATACCCATTCCGGCCCTGAAATCGGGGTCGCGTCGACTAAGGCTTTCACCACACAGCTTGTCGGGCTCTACCTTTTCACTCTGGCCCTCAGTGGCATACAGCGCTCCTTACCGGCAGACACCGGGAAGGGACTGTTGAAAGAACTCCTGCTGCTCCCCGGGAAAGTGGAGAGTGCCCTGTCCACTGACCGGCAGGTCAGTATGATTGCAAAGGAATTCTTCAAGGCACGGGGGTTTCTCTATCTCGGCAGAGGGATGAACTATCCGGTGGCCCTTGAAGGCGCGCTGAAATTAAAAGAGATATCGTATATACACGCCGAGGGATATCCCGCAGGAGAAATGAAACACGGACCCATTGCGCTCATCGATGAAGAGCTGCCGGTAGTGGTGCTCGCTCCAAAGGATGCCCTGTATGAAAAAATACTCTCCAACATCGAGGAGGTAAAGAGCAGGGGGGGAAAGATCATCGTAATTACCAATGATACGGACAATGATGTATGCAGGATATCTGGTCAGTGTATCATGATGCCTGAGACGAATCCCTATCTTATGACAATACTGCTTGCAGTCCCAGTACAACTGCTTGCCTATCACATCGGGTTATTGCGCGGGTGTGATGTGGATCAGCCCAGGAACCTGGCGAAGAGTGTTACTGTCGAGTAGGAGGCAAGCCGTCACCGGGTTTCTAAAAGACTGCACAAAGAAAAACAGAAAAGCAGCAAGCTGGGACAACGGCAGTGATGGACGCGACATGGATTTAATTTACGGGAATCTGTTAACATGAATACATCAAAGGAGAGAGTGATGCATGATCTAAATCCCCAGCAAAAAGAAGCCCTCAGGCATAGTTCCGGCCCGTTGCTTGTCTTTGCCGGTGCCGGAAGCGGCAAGACGAAAGTCATCGCCCACAAGTATTCTTATCTCCTCAGGACCAAGAAACTGCTTCCCGACTCCATCTTTACGGTGACCTTCACCAATAAGGCAGCAGACGAAATGAAAGAGAGAATCACCGCTCTGCTTGAAAAGGATATGCATTCTGCATGGATCGGCACCTTCCATTCCCAGTGCAACCGGATTCTCCGTCAGGAAATCCATTCGCTCGACTATAAGAATAATTTTTCCATCTATGACGAAGACGACCGGTGCAACCTTGTAAGACATATTCTGAAGGACTTTAAGATTTATGAAGCCCTCTATAAGGGCATCGTATCGAGGATCAGTTACCTGAAGTCATCTCTCATCAACCCCGAGGAGTTCCTTTCAACCGGAGACGGGTTTGGCTTTGACGAAAAACTCGCGAAGGTATATGTGAGGTACCAGGACGAATTAAAGAGAAGCAATGCCCTCGATTTTGATGACCTTATCATGGTAACCGTAAATCTTTTCCAGCAGAACCAGAAGCTTCTGGAGAAGTATCAGAAAAAGTTCTCGTATATCCTCGTAGACGAATTTCAGGATACCAACTTTGCCCAGTATCAGCTGCTCAAACTCCTTGCATCCGGACATAAGAAGATATGCGTTGTGGGCGACGATGATCAGAGTATCTATAAATTCAGAGGGGCGAATGTCAATAATATCCTGAATTTTGAGAAGGACTTCCCCGGAGCAAAACTCATAAAACTGGAACAGAATTACCGTTCAACAGAGCATATCCTCAAGGTTTCATCGGCGGTCATTGCGAGGAACCTGAAGAGGAAGAACAAACGCCTCTGGACGAAGAACGGGAAGGGAGAGAAGGTACACTATTGCTGGCTGAATACGTATGATGATGAAGCGAAATATATCGCAAAAATCATTAAAGAACACTATCTCAAAGGTATATACGCGTACAGGGATTTCGGAGTATTCTACCGGGTGAACCTTCAGTCCCGTGTGATCGAGGATGCGCTGCGCAACGAGGGGTTGCCATACCGCGTTGTCGGGAGTATCAGTTTCTATAAGAGGAAAGAGATCAAGGATATCGCCGCCTATATGCGGCTTGCCCTGAATCATGGTGATAACGTAAGCTTCAGGAGGATCATCAATGTCCCGCCCCGAGGTATCGGCGCGGCAGCCCTTTCCAAGATAGAGATCGAGGGAAAGAAGAAGTCCCTTCCCCTGTTTGATGCAATGAAGTCTTTGCTGCGCGGCGACCACTTCGCCTCTTCTGTGAAGGAGAAACTCACCGATTTCGTCAAGAAGATCGAGTATTTCTCATCTGCAAAATACAAGACCCCGGCGGATATGATAAAAAACATCTTTGAGAAGACAGGGTATAAAGAGACGCTCGCAGAGGAACGGGTCACCCATGTGGAAGAACTTATCGCATCTGCAGAAGAGAAAGATATCCATGAGTTCCTGAACAGAATATCCCTTGTCACCCAGATGGATGAAGCTATGAACGGTGATTGTGTATCGCTTATGACTCTGCATAATGCCAAAGGCCTTGAATTCCCAATCGTGTTTATCACCGGAATGGAAGAAGGGGTATTGCCTTACTGCAAGGCGCTCGACAGGGAAGATGAGATAGCGGAAGAGCGGAGACTGTTGTACGTCGGCATGACAAGGGCGAAGGAGGTCCTCTGGCTTACTGGCGCAAGCAAGCGGAAGCTGTATGCGAAAATACAGAACCAGGAACCTTCCCGGTTCTTGAAAGATATCCCGGAAGAATGCTGTCACCTGATAGAAAAGATAACGGGACAACGGGTAATAAAAGTTGAACCGCTGAAGAAGAAGAACGCTTCCCATGAGACATTTACCCTTTATACTGCGGGATGCAGGGTAAAACATCCCTCTTGGGGCATCGGCGTTGTTCGTGACTGCTACGGCGACGGCGATGACATTAAGGTGATGGTGAATTTTCCGAACATCGGGGTGAAAAGGCTCGCGGTGAGGTTCGCTAACCTTGAGAAGATATAAGGGATACCGATGAAGATCTCGATGGAAGAAATCGAACATATCGCGGTGCTCGCGCGGCTCTCTCTGTCCGGAGAGGAAAAAGAGGTCTTCGGTCTACAGTTGAGCAGCATCCTCGACTATATCGAAAAACTCAACGAACTGGACACCAGCGATACCGAACCCACATCCCATGTGCTTTTGCTCAACAATATTGTGCGTGATGACATCCCGAGGGATTCACTGCCCCGCGAAGAGGCCCTCAAAAACGCTCCGGCTCATACCGACAAATTCTACAGGGTTCCCAAAATCATCGAGTGATGGAGATCAAAGTCCGCTTCAGCGCATAACTTCTCTCTTATCCACGGGAAGGATTTTTGAGCGCAAAACTTATTTTCTAAGAAACTGGGAAATGTATCCGGTTATTTTTTCTTATGCGAAGCGCAGAATTTCGATTTCCCTGCTGCCTTGTTTTTGCACGCTTTTCCTGCCTTGGTTTTTGCTGCGCATTTTGCTTTTCCTGTTGTCATGTTGCCTCCTTATAATGTATTGATGCTTCCACTATAGCACAAATCATCGCGGAAACCTAATCCTGTTTGTTCGGAGAAGAAAAAAATATTATCAGGGCAGGCATTCGTATCACCGTTCGAACTTTTACCCGTCGTGTTTTTTTGTCAGAGTTGAGATAAAGAATGAAAGACGAACGAAATGGGGTCACATCATCATAGTTATTTGCTCCGAGGTAGACTTATTTTGCGATATTCTTTATATTCATTCATATGGAGTGAAAGACTTGTAGATTGCAATCATTCCGGAATAGACGTTCCCTATTTATGCAGGAAAATATTTTATTTGGAGTATAACTATGAACAAAATTAGGAAGGCTATCGTTGCAGTTGCCGGTTCAGGAACGAGATTCTTACCTGCTACAAAAACTATGCCGAAAGAGATGTTACCGATAGTGGACAAACCTATTATTCAACTGGTTGCAGAAGAATTAGTGGAAGCTGGAATTGAAGATATTATTCTTGTAACGAAATGGGATAAAAAGCCACTGGAAGATCACTTTGACCATAATTGGGCATTAGCGAATGAACTCAAGGAAGCAGGCAAATTGAAACGGCTTGAGGAAATTAAAAGAATTTCTGATATGGCCAATTTTATTTATGTAAGACAAAAGGGGCCGTATGGAAACGGCACGCCTGTATTATCGGCTGCCAGTTTAGTAGAGAATGAATCATTTGTTTATGTATGGGGTGATGACCTTGTGAGATCAAAAGTATCTTTTACTAAACAAATGATAGAAGACTATCTCAGTCATGGTCATTTAATGATTGGAGTACAAGAGGTGCCTGCAGAGGAAGTTAATAGATATGGAATTGTAAAGTTGCGTGAAGGTACGATGGAAATTGAGGATATTATTGAAAAACCATCTATGAACGAAGCACCGTCACAGTTAGCTGATTTCGGGCGTATGATTTTAAATCAGGAAATTATCGATATTTTAAGACAAATCCCGCTCGGCAAAGAAAACGAGCTTTGGATTGTTGATGCTATACGTTATTATGTAAAGAACAGGGGAATATTTTTAGCTAAAAAAGTAGACAATGGTGAATGGCTTACAACCGGGGATCCCTTAAATTATCTGAAAGCTGTGATTAAATATGCTATTAATAGAAAGGACATTGGTAAAGATTTAAAATATTTTATCAGGAATACATTGTCTCCTGAATTACCTAATAAAAGCAGAGATAGATAGTACCATTTTATAAAATCTTCATTTGATTAGTACTGCAAAAGAAACTGTAAAAAACAAGCAAGTATGATAAGATTTTTGGAGATATACAGAAGCCATATAAATACTGGTTGGCCTTCAGTGCAAACAAGATATGCAAAACCAGACCTGGCGACACAAGAGCGCGCCTCACGGCGAGAAGTTGAATAACAACAAGAAAGGATACATGCAATGGGAGACAAAGGCGGCAAGAAGGATAAGAACAAGGTCCAGAAACAGAAGATAAAAAAACACGATCAAGACGTAAAAAAGAAGCAGGATAAGCAGCAACCAAAAAACCCGTAACAGGAATCAGAAGCCAAACGCGAGAAGAACACAAGTTCTTCTGTAATTTAATTCCTGATAAGAGAGCTTCAGACAAAAATGCTCTTTCTACCGAAGGGGAATAGGTCAAACCACCCTGATTACAATCCTAATTTGCTGAGACTTCGTTTCTCAAAAGGAGACCTCAAACTTGAAGATTAGCTGTAGCATTTTTGGAAACCTGTCCCATTTCCGGACGAGGTTCCATGGAAACAGCCAGACACAAAAGTGCGCTGACAAAGAGCTACCGCTGCGATCAGAATTGTTCAGCAGCGATCAGATGGAACAGCATGGTAAAACCTTGGCGGGTTTGCATAAGTTGGGGCTGGGACGTGCACGAGACCGGCTTCTGACGCGACTGGCTGAGAATGAAGACGTACTGCTTGGCGTCCGCAACCTGCTGACGGAGGCTATTAAGGCAACTCGCCGTATTACGCCGGCCGGGGAATGGCTGCTCGATAACTTCTATCTTATTGAAGAGCAGATTCGCACAGCCAGAAAGCACTTGCCAAAGGGATACAGCCGGGAACTGCCTCGCTTGCTGGAAGGTCCATCGGCCGGACTTCCGCGCGTGTATGATATCGCGCTGGAGATGATCTCACACGGCGATGGCAGGGTGGATCCGGAAAGTCTCAGCATTTTCGTTACAGCCTACCAGACGGTCACTCCCCTAAAGCTGGGAGAATTATGGGCTATCCCTATTATGCTGCGCCTGGCGCTGATCGAGAATCTCCGGCGCATTGGAATCCGTATAGCCGCTGACAGAATAGACCGCAACCTCGCCGATTATTGGGCGGATAAGATGACGGATATTGCAGGGAAGGACCCGAAAAACCTGATTTTAGCAATTGCGGATATGGCACGCTCGAACCCACCGATGGTGAGTTCGTTTGTTGCGGAATTTACGCGCCGGCTGCAGGGACAGAGTCCTGCGTTGGCAATGCCTCTCACCTGGATTGAGCAGCAACTTGCCGAGTGTAGTCTGACGATTGAACAGTTAGTGCAGACGGAGAACCAGCAGCAGGCCGCCGACCAGGTTTCTATAAGCAACAGCATCACCAGTCTCCGATTTCTTGGGACGATGGACTGGCGCGAGTTCGTCGAGACGATGAGCGTAGTTGAACAGACTCTGCGTGAGGATCCGGGCGGCGTTTACGGCGAGATGGATTTTGTGACCCGTGATCGCTACCGTCACGTGGTGGAGAAGATAGCAAAGGGCAGCTGGCTGTCCGAGGACGAGGTGGCACGCAAAGCGATCGATCTTTCACACGATGCCGCTGCCGGAAAAGGCGGCGACGATCGAACTGCACATGTCGGCTTCTACCTGATAGACAAGGGATTTCCACAACTCGAACGAACGGCGGAGGTGCGCCTTTCCGCCCTTGAGGCACTTCAGAAAATGGGCCGCCGGTTCCCTCTGCTCCTCTATCTGGGCGCAATCATGCTGATGACGGTGATCTTCACCGGTGGCTTGCTGGTCAAGGCTCATACTGGTGGGGTGCACGGTTGGTTACTCGCGCTAGTTGGGACTCTCTCGCTTTTCTGCGTGAGCCATCTGGCGGTAGCACTGGTGAACTGGCTGGCTACGTTGCTGGCGTCGCCGCATCCATTGCCGAAAATGGACTTCTCCAAAGGAATTCCGCCGGAATCGTGTGCCCTAGTCGTAGTCCCGACTATGCTCATAAGCACTCAGAACATCGAGGACCTGATCGAAACGCTTGAAGTCCGGTTCCTGGCAAATAGGGATGATAACCTGCACTTCGGCCTGCTGACTGATTTTCAAGACGCGGACAAGGAAACGATTCCTGAAGACGAACCGCTGTTGCGATTGGTCCGGCAAAAAATAGATGAACTGAATATAAAATACAGGCGAGGAAAAGACGATACTTTCTTCCTTTTCCATCGCCCCCGCCGATGGAATCCTCAGGAGCGGGTTTGGATGGGTTACGAGCGTAAGAGAGGAAAGCTTGCAGAATTGAATTCGCTTCTGCGCGGCGCTCCAGGGGAACACTTCTCTCTTGTTGTTGGTAATACTGCAGTTTTATCGAATGTGAAGTACGTGATCACCCTTGACACGGATACGCAGCTACCGCGCGATTCAGCGTGGCAGTTTGTGGGAGCCATGGCGCATCCTCTGAATCGTGCGCAATATAACGAAGACAAGCAGCGTGTTTATGAGGGGTATGGTATCCTTCAGCCTCGGGTCTCCGTTAGCCTGCCGGGCACAAACCGGTCGCGGTATGCGCGAATGTGCGGGAGTGAGCCTGGCATCGATCCATATACGCGCGCTGTCTCTGATGTTTATCAGGACTTGTTTCATGAAGGCTCGTTCATCGGCAAGGGCATCTATGATGTCGATGCATTCGATCTGGCGCTCAGCGGACGTTTCCCCGTGAACCGGATCCTCAGCCACGATCTTCTGGAAGGATGCTACGCGCGGGCGGGGCTGTTGAGCGATGTGCAGTTGTACGAAGAATACCCGTCCAGCTACAGCGCAGACGTGAGCCGCCGGCACCGCTGGATTCGAGGGGATTGGCAGCTTGCGCGGTGGCTGTTTCCGCGCATTCCCGGCCCTGGTGGACACTGTTTGAGGAATCCGCTCTCGATACTGTCCCGGTGGAAGCTTCTCGATAACCTTCGGCGCAGTCTTGTGCCTGCGGCCCTGACATTCCTGTTGTTGCTTAGTTGGACACTATTGGCATCACCCTGGTTCTGGACCTTGTCAGTCATCGGAATCATCCTGGTTCCTTCTTTGATTCCCTTTGTTCTGGAGATGCTTCAGAAGCCGGACGATGTGCTTATGGGTCAGCACCTCGCTGCTGCAGTGCGCTCCGTCGGCAGGCGCTTTGTTCAGTCTGCATTTACACTTGTGTGCCTCCCCTACGAAGCGTTTTTCAGTCTGGATGCGATTGTGCGAACGCTCTGGCGAATGCTGATCACGCGCAAACGACTTCTTGA
The DNA here is from genome assembly GCA_031082155.1 of Thermodesulfovibrionales bacterium. Classification (GTDB taxonomy): domain Bacteria; phylum Nitrospirota; class Thermodesulfovibrionia; order Thermodesulfovibrionales; family SM23-35; genus JAKLQR01. The sequence continues at coordinate 194,843 of JAVHLL010000001.1, forward strand.
ATGGAGTCCATCGGGTGACCCGGATCGTAATTGCACGAGTCTCTCCGCCTCCTATCGAACGATGTGGATCGCCCCCTTTATTGCCCTTGTCGCGGTGATCTATCTGGCGATTTCAAGTTCAGCCGCTTTAGCGGTGGCTTTGCCTATACTGGGCCTCTGGGTTGCCTCACCTGCTATTGCGTGGTGGATCAGCCGGCCGCTCTCCCGCCGCAGAGCAAGGCTGACGAACGACCAGACTATATTTCTCAGGAAGATTTCCCGGAAAACCTGGGCGTTTTTCGAGACATTTGTGGGCCCGGAAGACCATTGGCTGCCGCCTGATAACTATCAGGAGCATCCTGTTACCGGGGTCGCACATAGCACGTCACCGACCAACATGGGACTTGCGCTGCTTGCGAATTTGTCCGCCTATGACTTCGGCTACATTTCGGCCGGACAGCTCATCGAGCGCACTGCGAATGCACTCAAGACGATGGAAACATTGGAACGACACCGGGGCCACTTCTACAACTGGTACGACACGCAGTCTCTGAGACCGTTGCAACCTATGTATATTTCGACTGTAGACAGCGGGAACCTTGCGGCCCATCTGCTGACATTACAGCCGGGGCTGCTCGCACTTCCCGATCAAAGAATCCTGGGAGCGCGTTTTTTTGATGGGCTTAACGACACCTTAAAGGTCCTCATGGATACTATGGAAGGATCTGCACCGGCCAAACTTGTTGAACTTCAGAAAGATCTGGAGTCTGCATCTGATAACCTTCCAACCACACTCGCAGCGGCATGGCTATGCCTTGATAAACTTGCAACTTCCACTGCAGAAATGGTCGCCAACTTCGATTCTAATGATGATGACCGCGAGAGTAAGGCAAAGTGGTGGGCGCTCGCCTTCACCGGGCAAATTCAGGATGCCATCGATGAGCTGATGTTTCTCGCTCCCTGGATAATGCTGCCGGCCACTTCGGACAAACTCCACGACTTTCCCGGTATTGGCGAGATCCCAACGCTGCGCGAAGTGGCAAGACTTGAGCTGGAGTTGCTGCCTGTAATAGAGCACCGTCTCAGATTGGACGCGCTGCCCGATGATAGCGCCTGGCTTGGTAAGCTTCGAGGGCTTATCACGGAGGCAAGCTACCGCGCCAGGACAAGGATTGCGGTTATCGAACGCCTTGCATTGCAGGCAAGTGAACTCAGCCACATGGAGTATGACTTCCTGTTCGACAAGGCGAGTCATCTCCTGGCCATCGGGTACAACCTCAGTGAGCGCAGGCGAGACCCGAGTTACTACGATCTACTGGCTTCGGAAGCGAGATTGTGCAGTTTTGTGGCGATTGCGCAGGGACAACTACCGCAGGAGAGCTGGTTCGCCCTGGGGCGTCTGCTCACTACCGCCAGTGGAGAGCCGATTCTCCTTTCATGGAGTGGATCGATGTTCGAGTACCTCATGCCATTGCTGGTAATGCCAACGTATGAAAACACACTTCTCGACCAGACATATAAGGCAGCTGTGGCGAGGCAGATCGAGTATGGAAAGAAGCGCGGAGTGCCGTGGGGCATTTCGGAATCCGGTTATAACATGATCGATGTCCATCTCAACTACCAGTATCGGGCGTTTGGCGTGCCAGGTCTGGGGCTCAAACGCGGACTCGCCGAGGATCTGGTAATTGCACCCTATGCCTCTGCGCTTGCGCTGATGATAGATCCCGGGGAGGCTTGCCTGAATATGCAACGACTTGCTGCCGAAGGATTTGAAGGGAAGTATGGCTTTTATGAAGCGATCGATTACACTCCTTCGCGTCTGCCGCGCGGACAATCGACTGTGGTGGTCCGGTCCTTCATGGCACATCACGAAGGCATGAGCTTTCTCTCTCTTGCCTCTCTGCTCCTAAATTGCCCAATGCAGAAGAGATTCGAGTCGAATCCCTTGTTCCAGGCGACTATATTGTTGCTCCAGGAGCGAATCCCAAAGGCCACGGCTTTCTATTCGCACACCGCCGAGCCCTCCGACTTGCATGTGGCTTTCGATAGTGAGGAGAGAGCGCCGGTGCGTGTTTTTAGCAGCCCGGATACGCCGGTTCCAGAAGTGCAGTTGTTGTCGAACGGCAGATACCACGTGATGATTACGAATGCGGGCGGCGGTTACAGTCATTGGAAGGATATTGCAGTCACCCGCTGGCGCGAAGACAGTACCTGCGACAACTGGGGCACGTTCTGTTACCTTCGCGACGTGACGAGCGGAGCAGTCTGGTCAACCGCATATCAACCAACACTCAAACGGACGGAGAAGTATGAAGCGATTTTCTCGGAAGGGCGAGCCGAGTTTCGCTGCCGGGACCATGATTTTGATACCCATTCTGAGATCGCTGTTTCACCCGAGGATGACATCGAACTGCGCCGGGTGCGTATCATCAACCGTTCCCGGACGCGCAGAACGATCGATGTTACGAGTTATGCGGAAGTGGTTCTTGCACCTCCTGCTGCGGATGCACTGCATCCTGCGTTCAGCAATCTTTTTGTTCAGACCGAGATCATCCGCAAGCAGCGGGCGATCCTCTGCACCCGCAGGCCCCGCTCCCACGACGAGAAGGCGCCCTGGATGTTTCACATGATGGTTGTGCATGGGGCGGAGACCGGGGAAGTCTCCTATGAGACCGATCGCATGCAGTTTATCGGCCGCGGAAACACCGTTGAAAAACCGCAAGCTATGAGCGGGGTAGCTGATTTTTTTACGGGAGCGCTCTCGGACAGTGAGGGCTCAGTGCTCGATCCGATTGTCGCTGTTCGTTATCGAATAATGCTTGATCCGGAAGAAACGGTAACGATAAATATTGTCTCCGGCATCGGGGATACTCGCGACGGCTGTCTGAGCCTTGTCGAGAAATATCAGGACCGACGACTCGCGGACCGCGTCTTTGACCTGGCATGGACACACAGCCAGGTACTGCTGCGGCAGATCAACGCAACTGAAGCTGACGCGCAGCTCTACGGACACCTTGCCAGTTCGGTGATCTTTGCCAATTCCTCTCTGCGTGCTGAACCTGGGGTCCTCGTCAAGAACCGCCGGGGGCAATCCGGTTTATGGGGCTATGCTATATCCGGTGATTTACCGATCGTGCTGCTGCAGATTGAAGATCCGGCCAATATAGACCTGGTGCGACAACTCGTGCAGGCCCATACGTACTGGCGCTTGAAGGGACTGGCGGTGGACCTGGTGATCTGGAACGAAGATCACGCCGGTTACCGGCAACTTCTGCACGACCAGATCATGGGGCTCATTGCGGCAGGCATCGAAGCCAATGTGACCGATCGACCCGGGGGTATCTTTGTAAGACCTGCTGACCAGATATCGGAGGAGGACCGCATCCTTATCCAAACGGTCGCCCGCGTTATCATCACCGACCGCCGGGGGGCGCTGGCTGAGCAGATCAACCGGCGCAGTTTCGTGGAAGTACCAGTGCCGCTCCTTACACCGACCCGAACGCACCGCTCTGAACCCCTTGCGGTTGCTGCAAGGCCTCGCCACGACCTGATGTTTTTTAATGGGCTGGGCGGATTTACCCCGGATGGGCGCGAGTACGTCATTACGACTGCTCACGGCCAGGTGACGCCGGCGCCGTGGGTGAATGTGCTGGCAAACCCACACTTTGGGTCCGTCATTTCAGAAAGCGGGCTTGCTTACACCTGGAGCGAGAATGCCCATGAGTTCCGCCTCACTCCCTGGGGGAACGATCCCGTGAGCGATTCGAGCGGAGAGGCATTTTACCTCCGTGATGAAGAGCGTGGTCACTTCTGGTCCCCCACGCCGCTGCCCAGCCGCGGAGTGACGCCTTACGTCACCCGGCATGGATTTGGCTATAGCGTCTTCGAGCACACGGAACGAGGCATCCACTCAGAGGTATGGGTTTACGTGGCCCTGGACGCACCGATCAAGTTCACGGTTCTTAAAGTGCGAAACGAGTCGGGGCGATTACGGCGACTCTCAGTTACCGGATACGCTGAATGGGTACTTGGAGACCTGCGACCGAAATCGGCCATGCACGTGGTCACCGAAATTGATCCGAATAGCGGCGCGCTCTTCGCACGCAACCCATATAACACGGAGTTTCGAAACCGGACTGCTTTTTTCGATGTAGACGACATGAACCGGAGCTTAAGCGGCGACCGGACTGAGTTCCTTGGGCGCAACGGCACGTTTCGGAGTCCGGCCGCGATGAGGCGGTCCCGGCTTTCCGGGAAGGTAGGTGCTGCTTTGGATCCCTGCGCCGCTATACAAGTCCCATTTGAGTTAGCCGACGGACAAGAGCGTGAGATCATCTTCAGGCTAGGCGTAGGGCAAGATGCCGATGACGCCAGCAACCTGCTGCGCCGCTTTCGTGGATCTGCTGCCGCGGGCAGTGCGCTTGAAACGGTCTGGCAGTACTGGAACCACACGCTCGGAGCAGTGAATGTGGAAACACCCGACCAGACTGTAAATGTCCTGACCAACGGCTGGCTCTTATACCAAACTACAGCGTGCCGCCTTTGGGCGCGCAGCGGATACTACCAGTCGGGGGGCGCCTTCGGCTTCCGCGACCAGTTGCAGGACGTGATGGCGCTTATCCATACTGAACCGCGTCTCGTACGCGAGCACCTTCTCCTTTGTGCTGCCCGTCAGTTCCAGGAGGGAGATGTCCAGCATTGGTGGCATCCTCCATCGGGTAGCGGGGTGCGTACGCACTGTTCAGACGATTTCCTCTGGTTGCCGCTGGCCACTTGCCGTTACGTTCTCAGCACCGGGGACACCGGAGTATTGGATGAACCCGTCCACTTCATCGAGGGCCGACCGATAAATACAGACGAAGACTCGTATTACGATCTTCCCGGCCGGTCTGAACAAGCCACCAGTTTGTACGATCACTGTGTGCGGGCTATCCTGAGAGGCATCAGCTTTGGTGTACACGGCCTGCCGCTCATCGGCTCGGGTGATTGGAACGACGGCATGAACGTTGTGGGGGAAAAAGGCAAAGGCGAAAGTATATGGTTGGGGTTCTTCCTCTATGAAGTGCTCATGCGGTTCACTGATATTGCACGCATACATGGTGACCTTCCCTTCGTTGAACGTTGTGAGAGGGAGGCGTCCCTGATGCAGCAGAATATCGAAAATAATGGTTGGGATGGTGAATGGTATCGCCGTGCTTACTTCGACGACGGATCGCCGCTCGGATCGGCGAGTAATCCCGAATGCCAGATTGATTCCATTGCGCAAAGCTGGTCTGTTCTCTCGGGCGCCGGGAATGCTGAACGTTCGCGCATGGCAATGGAAGCGGTAGATAAGCGTCTCGTCAGACGTGACCATTCGCTGATTCAACTCCTGGACCCACCCTTCGACAAGTCGGATATAAACCCGGGTTATATAAAAGGGTACGTCCCCGGCGTCAGGGAAAATGGCGGGCAGTACACTCATGCAGCGATCTGGACGGCAATGGCCTTTGCACAATTAGGCGACAGCAGACGCGCGTGGGAACTGCTGTCTATGATCAACCCGGTAAACCATGCGAGTTCTCCGAATGGGATTGCAACATACAAGGTGGAGCCATATGTAGTCGCGGCTGACGTTTATGCACTCCCTCCTTACACCGGCCGCGGTGGATGGACATGGTACACGGGATCTGCCGGTTGGATGTACCGGCTTATCGTGGAATCACTACTGGGGCTGAGGCTTGAAGTGGACAAGCTGAGTTTCGCACCCTGCCTCCCTGCTGATTGGGAGACGTTCAAGGTACACTACCGATACCGCGAAACTATCTACCATATCACTGTCCTGCAACCGCGCGCCGGCAGCGGCGAGACGGGTGTGACCGTTGATGGCGTTGAACAACACGACAAGGCTATTTCCCTGGTTGATGACCATCAGGAACACTCGGTCGAGGTGAGAATACCTTTGGAATCAACACCTAAATCCAAAGATGCTTGAATCAAGGATGCAACAGCTGGGCATCCAAAGGAATAAGAAAATGCCTTATATATCAGGAGACTCCTGATATATCAGAAATCGGCACCTTTCACCGTATCATTCCCCTTCGTGGTCTTCGTTGAAATTTCAATGTTTTCAATATGATAGAAACTCCTGTCCTGTCAACAACAGTCTGGCACACATTCTGCATTTCAAAACTATAGCAAATACCAACCATGTTCACTGTTGATGCAATGGGCAGAAGTTATCTTGGGAAATTGGCGGAAAACGATCCGTTTCACGGTTATCTTCAGTATGACATTCAGCCGCAGATTAACGGCTTATCAGGCCGAGTGCAATACCGTGCCGGCTCAACGAATCCAATGATGTTTACCTGTACGAAGACAGATACTCCGGCACGAAGATCGTCGTCAAATTTTTTCTTTCATCGCGGAAATGGGACGCGGAGAAGGCTGCCGCAACAGAACAGCCATCGGCGTCGGAGGCGACTTTCATCAGGACTGCGGTTATTGTCAATGAAAGCAAAGAGTATTGCACAAGATTTTCCTGTCGTTTGCACAGGTGGTTCGGCCGTCGGGCTATTGTGAACCTAAAGAGCAACATAAATATTAATTTGGGGTGATCCATGAATGTTACCGCGGCAATAAGAATTGCGAAACAAAAAATTAAAAGGCATATTTACATATATCTGTTTAGCGGACGAGTACAAAAACAACTTGAACTGCGGGAAGGTAAATGTTTGCAGTGTGGAAGATGCTGTAAACTCGTATTCAGGTGCCCGATGCTTGTTGGGGAAACCCCTCACTTGAGATGTAGGATATATACCCACCGTTCCAAAGTCTGCATGCAATTTCCTATCAGCGAAGAAGACCTCAGGGATGTAAATAACCAGTGTGGATACAGCTTCAGAACTGCCGATAATGTTGTTGGTGATGTGGATCTCAAGAATCTGTCCTCTTATTTTTGACGCTTACAAAATAAAAACTTCAGAAGTGTGCAATGTGCTTCTGTTTTCGTCGGTTGTGTATTTTTTCGAACTGATAATCCTCAACTATTCCAAACCTGAACAAACGGGAAGGGACGCAATCCTGTATACTTAATATTAAGAAATCAATGGATATCAACAATTCAGTGCAGCTGATATTTCAATGCAGTCAAACAGGTAACTTCCCTCAGGGAAAAGATATCTGATGGCAATAGTCTCTTCGCATGGCAAAAAAACGGTTAGGACAGCATTTTCTCTCTGACCCTTCCATCCTGCAAAGGATTGTGGAAGCAGCGAGGCTTGCCCCCGAAGACCTCGTTGTGGAGATTGGTCCCGGCCCGGGTAAACTTACCCGGATACTTGCCGGAACAGTGCGGAGGGTAATTGCCATCGAACTTGATGAGGCCTTATGCCGGACATTATGGGATGAGTATGCTCAGGCGGAAAATGTTGAAGTCGTATATGGTGATGCGCTTGAATATCCTTACGAAGACCTCCCCGAATTTAAGGTCGTTGCGAATATCCCGTACTATATTACGACACCGATAATCTTCAGGCTTCTTGAAAACAAATCGGCACCTCTGGATATGCTCAGGAAAGTTCAGGGAATTCCTCCTGTGGAAAAAGAAGGAATTCCCGATTTTCGGACAAACAGACTCAAGTCCATGACTCTTACCATCCAGAAGGAAGTTGCCGAGAGAATTGTCGCCAGCCCCGGTGGGAAAGATTACGGAGTGCTCTCGATCATGGTCCAATACCTGGGAGACCCCGAATTAAATTTTGTTATTCCCAAACAGGCATTCAGACCTGTTCCCAAGGTTGATTCTGCGGTCATATATATCAGAATACGCAAGCAACCCGCTGTGCATGTCCACAATGAAGAGCAGTTCTTCAGGATTGTCAGGACCGCTTTTTCACAGAGGAGGAAGATGCTCTCCAATTCACTGAAAAATACCGGGGAAAATGTAAAGAAATGGCTGGACAGAGCGGAAATCGAAGGATTCAGGAGACCCGAGACATTGAGCATCGGGGATTTTGCGCGGCTTGCGAATACTTTTGAAATATCATGAATTTTTCGATTCCTGTATGATTTTCTCTATAGCCGTTTTTTCGAGGACTTCTTCTTTTATGAGAGCGTTTGCCAGGGCGTCGAGGACATTCCTCTCCCGTGAGAGTATCTCTTGTGCCTTTTTCTCTGCATCAATAATGAGTTCCCTGATTTCCTGATCCATAAGCCAGGCCATTTCTTCACTGTACCGTTTCGGTTGTGCGAGCTCCCTGCCGAGAAAAGGATGCTCTTCGCCTCTCCCCAGATTGACCGGACCGACCTTTTCACTCATTCCCCACTGGGCCACCATCTTCTCGGCAAGGGCAGTTGCTTCCTTGAGGTCGTTCTGTGCACCGCTGCTCATATCATTGAAGACGATCTGCTCGGCGACCCTTCCGGCAAGTCCGACACTCAACCGGTTCATAAGGTACGATTTCGGATAATAGTGCCTGTCTTCCTGCGGGAGGAGCTGTGTTACTCCCATGGCCATCCCTCTCGGTATGATGCTTACCTTATGAATCGGGTCCGTGCCCGGGAGGTTCCATGCGACCAGGGTATGTCCTGCCTCGTGATATGCAGTGATCTGTTTCTCGGCCTCGCTTATGGTCTCCTCCCTCACCGCACCCATGAGGGTTACATCGCGAGCCTCCTCAAAGTCGCTCATGTCTATCTTTTCCTTGCCCTTTCTTACGGCTATGAGTGCTGCTTCATTCGCAATGTTTTCGAGATCAGCCCCGGTCATTCCCGGCGTGCCCCGTGCGATCTTTTCAAAATCCAGACCCTCTGCAACGGTTTTTCCCCGGGCATGCACTTCAAGGATCGCCTTGCGTTCTTTCAACCCCGGCCTGTCGATAACGATATGCCTGTCAAACCTTCCCGGCCTGAGGAGCGCAGGGTCAAGCACATCCGGTCTGTTGGTTGCCGCAAGGACGATCACTTCTTCATGGGACTCGAACCCGTCCATTTCACTCAGGAGCTGGTTGAGCGTCTGCTCGCGTTCATCATGACCGCCTCCAAAGCCTGCGCCGCGCGTTCTTCCCACCGCATCGATTTCGTCAATAAAGATGATGCTCGGTTGGGAATCCTTCGCTTTCTTGAACATGTCTCGTACCCGTGAGGCGCCGACCCCGACAAACATCTCGATGAATTCCGACGCGCTGATACTGTAAAAGGGCACGCCTGCCTCACCTGCCGTGGCCCGGGCAAGCAGGGTTTTCCCCGTCCCGGGAGGTCCGACCAGAAGCACCCCCTTGGGAATTTTTGCACCGAGTTTTTTGAATCTGGAAGGGTCTTTCAGAAATTCGATCGTCTCCCTGAGTTCCTTTTTAACATTTTCCATTCCTGCCACATCCTTGAACGTGATGTCTATCTTTTTTGCATCAAAAAGCTTTGCCTTGCTTGCACCAAACGTGAACAGACCACCGGCGCCTCCCTGTACCTGCTGCGCCCGTTTCATAATCAGAACCCATATCCCTATGATCAGTACCCACGGCAATACTCCGATGAGGAGTTGCCAGAGGAATGATCCCTTTTCTGAAGGTTCGACAGAAATCGCCACGTTCTTTTCGCGGAGTTGTGCGAGCAGGCCCTCCCCCTGAAAAGAGGGGAGGAACGTCTGGAATTTTTTCACTGAGACCGGTGCTTTTTCACCGGGAAGCGGGAGAGCTATTGCTTTTGCAAATTCGCCGCTTACCTGAAGTTCTTTTATTAACACGGATTGCACGTTCCCGTCCTGGAGCTGCTGCAGGAATTGACTGTAGCTGATCGCGCGCAGATCGAACCTGCTCATTGCAAAGAATTGTCCCCATAAATAGAGGGAAAGAAGGAGGATAAACGCTATGATGATTACCCTCCACTGGGGGCTTTTCATCTTATCCGCTATTGTGGGTTGTTTCTCGGGCATGATTACATTGTAACGGAATCATGGCAAAAAACATAGGGAGAAACCACGGAGTAATACAGGGAACTTATACAAAAAGTTGACTCTGTTGCGGCAACCTGTTAAAGTTTTAATAACACCCGTCACGAAAGGAGAAACCATGGATGATGACTATAAGAAAATAGCCGCAGCATTTTTAGTGGGCGGAGCGGTCGGAGCCTTGTTTGCACTTCTCTATGCCCCGAAGTCCGGGAAAGAGACGAGGAAGGATATTGCAAGGACGGCACGGAAGATAAAGAAGGAAACGGTCCATTTAGTCGAAGATACAATCGACAGCGTGAACGATTTCACTGTAGATATGAAGGATAAGGTTTCGGATCTTATAGAGCAAGGTGTGGAACTTTCCAGTGGCGCAAAGAAAGAGGTTATCAGGAACCTTGAACACGGCCAGAAAGTGATTGAAAAACAAAAGAAAAGAATCATTGAAGCCCTCGGGCTTTAAGACCAGCCGGTAGTATATTTTTCAAAGGCAGAGGGAAATACTTCAGTATTTCCCTCTGCCTTTTTGTCTTGCTGCAAACCCTGCAGCCGCATTAAATAACAGGGGAGGAGAATAACTTATGGAACGCGAAATAATAGAATTCGATGTGATCTTTGTCGGCGGAGGGCCTGCCAATTTAAGCAGTGCAATTCATCTCACGAACCTTGTCCGGAAGCATAATGAGGAGATTGAAAACGGGAAACAGCAAGGCAGGAAGATTGATATCGAAGACAGGATTGCGGTGCTCGAAAAGGGAGCGTCTTTCGGCGCACATAACATTTCCGGAGCAGTGCTCATCCCTGATGTGCTTTCGGAACTGTTGCCTGACCATAAGCAGCTTAGCTGTCCCATCGACGCAGAGGTAGACAAGGAATCCATTTATTTTTTGACCACGAAGGGTAATATCAGAATTCCTTTTACTCCGCAGGTTCTGAACAATCACGGCAATTATCTGATTTCTCTCTCCAGATTTGTCAGCTGGCTTGCTCAAATTGCGGAAAAGAACAAAGTGATGTTGCTTGAGGGAACGGCTGCAGTCGAAATCCTCTATGAAGGTACAAAAGTGACCGGCGTCCGGACGGACGATAAACGTCTTCAGGAGAATGGCGAATATGAGACTCCCGGGTATATTTTGAACTCAAAGGTTGTTGTGCTGGGAGAGGGGAGCAATGGTACTTTGCGGAAAAGCATTGTTGAAAAATTGCATCTTGATCAGGGCAGGGCTCCTTCCCTCTATGAACTCGGCGTAAAGGAGATCTATGAACTAAAGCGCAATCCTCTCAAAAAGGGGGAATGTATCCATACGCTCGGATATCCGTTCCGGAAAGGACTTTCCGGCGGTGGATTTGTTTATTGTATTTCCGAAACCCAGGTTGTCATCGGGCTTATCGCCCATCTCAGTTCCAAAGACCCGCAGTTCGACCCGCACAAGGAACTTCAAAAATATAAACAGCATCCTCTGATTTTTAATATTATCAAGGACGGAAAGCCTACACATTACGGCGCCCGGACGCTTCCCTGCGGCGGGTATTTTTCCATCCCCAAGCTTACCTCCGACGGCGTGATGATAACCGGCGACTCTGCGAACCTTGTCGATTCACAGAAGCTGAAGGGTCTCCATACTTCCATAAAATCAGGGATGCTTGCGGCTGAAGTCCTCTTTGAAGCGTTCAGGACGAATGATTTTTCGGCAAACCAGCTGGCCAAGTATGAAGAGAAATTGAAAAACAGCTGGATCTATTCCGATCTCAGGAAGGGCCGCAATTTCACTCCTGCAGTTGCCAAGGGAGTATCTTTCCCTGGCGGGCTGCTTCTCGGATTCCAGATGGTTACCGGAGGGGTTACCCCCATAGGGGATCTGAAAACAAAACCTGATTACTCGACAACCCAGGATATGAAGCATTTTTACGGCAAAAGCTCACCCGAACCTTTGCCAAGGGCGGATGACAGAATTATTATAAGCAAATTGACGGATGTCTATTTCTCCGGCACATCACATGATGAAAAACAGAAAAGCCATATCCGGTTGATAGACGACGCGAAATGTAAAAAATGTATCGCAGAGTACAACGCATCCTGCACGGCATTCTGCCCCGCGGGCGTCTATGAACTGGAAGCTGACAAAATAAGAGTGAACTTCAGCAACTGCCTGCACTGCAAGACCTGCGACCTGAAATGTCCTTTCGAGAATATACTATGGGACCTGCCGGAAGGCGGGGGCGGGCCGAAGTATACCCTGCAGTAAGGGGACGGTTCTCATTATTGTCTGTTCATAAACAATCAAGAAAATCAAAACACTGTCATTCCCGCAAGCTAAGCCCGTCGGGAATCCTTCCTGGAAGCTATTGGAAAGATTCCGGACAAGCTGGAATGACAAATGAACGTTATCAAATCGCATTTATTATTTATAAACAGACTCTATTTAGCGCTTGTTCAAATACTTCATCTGGATATTCGGCGCAATGAGCAACTTGCCTTCAGGTCGCTGAGGCAGGGCACTCTGGATTGCGGTTACGATCTTTTGGATGTCATCCGACCGGGATGCAAGCTCTTTTGCCTTTTGGTCAAAGAGAAGAATGTACTCTTTCATATCTTCCAGCTCATTCTTCCCCGAGAGAGGGCCATGGCCGGGGATGATCTTTTCTATATCCATTGACTTAATGGCATCCAGTTCTTTAGCCCATTCCTCAATATTCCCCTCTCCGAGGAAAGGATGGTAATTTGTAAAAAGTATATCACCGGCGAAAAGGACTTTTTTGTCAGGCAGATAGACCAGCGTATCTCCGTCGGTGTGTGACTGACGGGCATGAATAAGTTCGATCTGCTGACCGCTGATATTGATAGTCATTCTATCGCCATAGGTCAAAAGGGGATAGGCCAATGTCGTTCCTTTCATATCCTGTGGTGTAAGACCGTATTTCCCGATATTCTCAAGTGTCTCCCTGGCACTATTCTCCATGGCCTTCCTGGAGTTTTCCTGAGCGATGATCACCGCACCGAGTTTTGCGAATTCAGAATTGCCGAACACGTGGTCAAGGTGATAATGCGTATTAATTACATATCTAATAGGTTTGCGGGAGATTATGCGGATGTCCCGAATAAAGCGCTTTGCCTCTTTGGCGGAAATCATTGTATCCACAACCACAATACCATCCTTGCCAATAATGATGCCCGCATTCGCCCCAAAACTATTATTCTTAGAACCGTTTTTTATGTCCACGTATGCATAGACATTCTCAGCAATCCGCGTCAATTTCTCTCCGGCAAATGCGCGGTCACAAAGTACGAATAGAACGAGAACCAATACCGACAACTTTCCAAAAATTACTAAAAACTTCCTCATATTTATCCTCCTGTTTATTGCAACAATGATTCCACCAACTTGGTTTTTCGGGTTCTTGAAAGAATATAGCATAGCAGTGAATTACTTGAAAGAGTAAAGTGGTATGTGAGTCAATTCGTAAGAGCAAAAATTATTGTTAAATTAATATATTTATTGGTATAATTTTTTTTATAAAGGGGGAGCTTTTGGTTAAGAAAAAACCTCTAAGTCCATCGAAATCCAGGGCACTTGTCGCAAAGAATGTAGCCATCGAAAAAAAGCCTTCTTCAGGTTTCCCGGTTGTCGGAATAGGCGCTTCAGCCGGGGGACTTGAGGCACTGGAAAAATTTTTTACCCATATGCCACCTGATGCTGGCATAGCCTTTGTCATTATCCAGCATTTAGACCCGAAACACAAAAGTATTATGGACGAACTTCTGAAGAGGCATACCACGATGAGGGTATTACAGGTAGCAGACGGATTGAAGCTTGAACCTAACTCTGTATATCTCAACCCGCCTGATAAGGATGTAAGCATTTTCAATGGCCACTTCCAGTTGACAGACCCGGTGGAGGCTCACCGCATCAGGTTGCCGATTAACAACTTATTCCGTTCTCTTGCTGAAGATCAGGGTGAAAATGCAATCTGTATTATCCTTTCCGGAAGTGGATCAGACGGCACATTAGGGCTAAAAGAGATCAAAGGTTCAGGCGGCATGGTCATGGTGCAGGATCCGGAACAGGCGCAGTATGACAGTATGGTGAGGAGTGCAATAGAAACAGGTCTTGCTGACTACGTACTGCCGGCAGAAAAGATGCCGAAGGAACTGATCGGTTATATAAAACAACCCTATGTGAGAGGATATAAGATTGGTATCGGCGCTGAGCACTTTGACGCTATCCAGAAGGTATTGATGTTGGTTCGATCCGGAACCGGCCACGATTTCAGTCATTACAAACAAAACACCATATATCGCAGAGTAGAACGCCGCATGGCTCTCCACCATATTGCCGATATACGGAATTATGTCCAGTATCTTAAAGAAACCCCTGCTGAAGGGGATGCCCTGTTCAAAGACATTATTATTGAGGTAACGAGTTTTTTCAGGGACCCCGAGGCCTTTGAAGCCCTTGGTAAGAAAATTATCCCGGCCATAGTAGAACAGAAAAAACCTGATTCCGCGGTGCGGGTCTGGGTTCCGGGCTGTGCCACCGGTGAAGAAGCCTTCTCCCTGGCCATGCTTTTTCAGGAAGCCATGGACAGATTGAACAAGCATCTGAATGTCCAGATATTTGCCACTGACATAAACAAAGATACCATTGAACAGGCCCGCACAGCACAATTCCCCGAGGGTATTTCAGCAGACATGCCGGCGGATCGGTTAGGACGATTCTTCATAAAGGAAGGCAGAGCGTACAGGGTCAAGAAAACGATACGCGACATGGTTGTCTTTGCAGCCCAGAATCTCATATCAGACCCTCCTTTTTCGAAACTTGATCTGGTCAGTTGCAGAAATGTCCTGATCTACATGGATTCAGTGCTGCAAAGGAAGGTCATTCCCTTATTCCATTACACCTTAAATCATGACGGTTATCTCTTCCTTGGCTCTTCGGAGACCATAGGGGAGTTCAGCGGCCTTTTTTCACCGGTCGATACGAAGTGGAAAATATTCCAGCGTAAAGGCATTGGTGCCGGGAACATGCCGGATTATCTCCATGCTCCTCTTGATGATGCTCATCCGGCATACCTGAAAACACTGGATCAGCCTGTTCTCAAAGAACTTAACATGCGGGAGATTGCAGAAAGGCTTATCCTTGACGAATATGCTCCTCCCTGTGTTTTCATTGATGAAAGATTTAACATTCTCTATTTTCATGGTTTGACTGAACGGTACCTAACACACCCACCCGGAGAGCCAACCTTTAACCTTATAACAATGGCCCGTGAAGATCTGCGCTATCAGCTCAGTGCAATCCTCAATAAAGCCGTAAAACAAAAAAAGGCTGTTGTCCGCGAAACGCTCCAGATGAAACAAAAAGAAGGATATCAGACTGTTGACGTGATAGTACGTTCCATACCGCAGCCGACTCTGAAACAGACAATAAAGATGGTCGCTTTTGAGGAGAAAACATCTTCTGCGAAACAGTTGAAGAAAAAGAAATATACTGCCGGGACTCCAGGGATGAATCTGAGGATATCAAGCCTTGAAAAAGAGCTTCAGTCAACAAAAGAGTATCTCCAGGCAACCATTGAGCAAATGCAGACATCCAACGAAGAACTGAGATCGGCCAATGAGGAGTTACAGTCAACCAATGAGGAATTACAGAGTACCAATGAAGAATTGGCAACCTCGAAGGAGGAACTGCAATCGACCAATGAGGAACTGATTACCGTAAACGCAGAACTTCAGGATAAGATAGAGGCGTTGATGCAGGCCAACAGCGATATCAACAACCTTCTCGCAGGCACAGACATCGGCACCATCTTCCTGGACAATGCTCTCAGGATAAAGCGGTTCACACCGGCCGTGACGAACTTCTTTAACCTTATCCAGGCAGATTTAGGGCGTCCGATCAGTGACATTACTTCAAAGATTCCCTTGGTCAATATTTCTCAGGAAGTCCGGACAGTACTTAAGGATTTACAGAAAAAGGAGTTCGAGCTACAGCTTGAAAACGGAAACTGGTATTCCATGCGCATCCTGCCCTACCGGACAATGGAAAATACCATTGACGGGGTTGTCATCACGTTTATGGATATAACACAACGGAAAAAGGTAGAACAATTGGGAGAAATTTCCAGAATCTACGCAGAGAGTATTGTTGAAACAGTGCGTGAGCCCCTTGTGATCCTTGATGAGCATTTGAAAGTAGTATCAGCGAACAGGTCTTTTTATCAAACATTCAAGACCACTCCGGAAGAGACTGAAAATATGATTATCTTCAATCTGGGGAGCGGGCAATGGAATATACCAGAACTCCGTGAATTGCTTGAGGAAATTGTTCCCGACAAGAAATCATTCAATGACTTTAAAGTCACTCAATCATTCCCGGCCATCGGACAGAAAACGATGCTCCTGAATGCACGCATTATTGATCAGGCAGGCCAGGGGAAACTCATTCTTCTTGCCATCGAAGATATTACCGCGAGAGAGCAAACCGGGCCAGATGGATAGCAAATA
>JAVHLL010000002.1:0-49937 GCA_031082155.1 Thermodesulfovibrionales bacterium
TCTCCTGCCTTACCGTTCTTACTCTCTTTATAGCACATTTGTTGGTAGGAGGAAGAAGGTTTAAGTTTTGCCATTCCGAAAGTATGAAATTGCCGGTTTGGTTACAAGATGGAAACAAAGAAGCTGAAGTTGTGCTTATTTCCGAGATTCTCGCCGTAACCCCTTGTGGAAATTGGAGTTATGAACAGAATCCGCATTTGTTACTTACGAAACCAGTTAAATTGATGTAACGTTCTGATATTAATTGTTATTTATAATGCCTATTAAATAGGCAAACCAATGGATTCCCTGGTATGAAGGGTATCCATTGATGTTTTCAGCCCGGAAATTAACAATATACTGACAAAACCTGTTAGTGAATGGATGAGACTTGATATTCCCTGCAGCTTGCTGCGGGGTTGTTTATTCATTCATTTTCAAGGGGTTAAAAAGAAACAGCTGAAGAAATTCAGAATCCTGTCAGGAGGGAAGGCCTACCGAACGATCGTCTTCTTTAATGCCTTGATCGGATTGGAGATGCTGTGCATGAACCAGCCGTTCTTGTTTTTTCTCTGCAGCTCAGTAATGCCTTCCTGAGCTTTTATGTGTGATGGTTCCAATCTGAGCGCCATTTCGAAGTTTTCCCGTGCTCGGTATGACAGGTTCATGGCTTGATAGATATACCCGGCCTCTACCAAATAATCAGTATTTGATGAATCAAGCTTGAGCGCCTCACTGATTGATTTTTCGGCTTCCTGGAGTTTTCCGAGCCTGAGAAGGGTTTTGGCGTAATAGCAGAAATATTTCCCTGATGAGTTATCCAGGGATACTGACTTTTTAAAAAACATTTCAGCTTCAGAGAGATTATCATTCCAGAATTCGACGATTCCCTTTTCGAATTCCTGATGTGCGAATGCCTTGTTTGAGACAACTTTCCGCTTTTCCGGCATCGGTGGCGTCGCATAGGTTACCTGCGGTCCGGAATTCATAAGAGTCTTGTACGCGTCATTCAGATATGCAGAGAGGGCGGTCAGCTTTTCTTTCAGTACAGGAGAAAAATGAGGATATCTGTCGGGATGGAATTCTTTTACCTTGTCGTAATACGCTTTTCTGATATCTTCCATGTCGGCAGAATTGCTGATGTTCAATATCTCGTAGTAACTGATGCTGTTTTGCTCATGCCTGCGGTAGATATCCTCAATTTTCTTTGTAAATTCTGAAAAACAGACGGGTTCCTTTTTGATCGGAACATCCTCATTGTCTTCACCGGGTGTTAAGGCATAACCCTTTTCCTCCGGACAATTATCTAAAATATTGTTATGTTGCTGATCTCCATGGAATGTGCTCAGAGTGTTTGTTTGCGTCGGATCAGCAGGTACATCAAGATTGATAGCATTGACAAGTTCTTCCAGTTTCTCGTCAGCATTCTTCATGAATTGCATGCCGGCAATATAGAAGGGTGTAATGTTTCCGTAAGCATCTCCGGTCCCCGCTACCAGGAGAGACCATGCAACAATGGTTTTCACGAATACCATTTTCTCTTTATATCCTATCTTCAGGACATAAGTCTTGCCGATATCAAGCCTCCTGTCTGCCTTTAAAAGAATGCCGCTCATGCTGATGTTGATGACTTTCACCTTACTTGCAGATGGCATTTCGCTCATCACTTTCAGATGCTCTATCTGCAGTCTCTTACATCTTCTCCTTTCCTGCCCGGGATAACTGACATCTTTCTTTGCGACCCCATAATTATAACAGGAGACATTCTGAAAATCCGATGGGATAGCGGTTCGTTCTGCAGTATTTCCGTCTCTTCCGAGAACAGATGTCACAAAATCGATGAACGGTTCATCCTTTTCGATTATTTCAATGCCCATACCGTTCTTTTTAGTAGAGAGATTAGTTCTCAGGGTTCTTCTCACGATGCCTTTGAGAGAGGATGTCTTGTTGTTTGGGAGCATGAGTTCAATACGAATAGGGGTGTTTGCAGGAAACCCACGATATGTCCTTATAAAAAGACCACCTTCGGAAAGATCACTCGATATGCCGGTAAATCTGCTCTGATCAACACAAAAAGTGGTTGTCAGCCTTTTAATGAACCTCGGGTGCTTTCTTCTATCCTCATTGGTTTTTGTTTTTGACATGGTATTATATTTTCTAATATTCGGTATTTACCCTAAACGAAACAGGTTCTCCTGCCGCCATTAAATATTTTTAATATTCGTATCGTGATTCAATACCTCCTTATGTTATTATCTGTTGCGATTATTCTCCCGTCAATCCTACCTAAGTAGGGGGGGAGAATATTATTTCTCCGGACCGGCATTGAGGGGCTTGTAACCAGAGTCTGGATGTGATTTAAATCACAGATTTTGAGTGGTATTCTTTGTTAAAAAAAACTAGGATATTCATAAATATGGCATCAATCCTTCCTCCCCCCCCTCTGTCACTCCGCAGAGGGGATTTTTTTGTTTTCCCTACCTAGGTAGGATTGACTGATGGAAAGTTTTTTGTCATAAATATAAGTAAGAAAGTTAGTTCACCTCCATTTTTTGTTCCCTCCTTGTTCAAATATCCCTCGTGGGGGGGATTTTTTTTAAAACCAAGGTTATAGATATCCCGATAGAAAAATAATGCAAAACAGTACAAATTATGGTAATAATATCAGGCAATAGGTATATTTTAAAAAACTTCATATGGGAATGAGCGCAGGGGGGATTATGTTGATAACGGTTATGTATCAAAACGGGAGAGTTGGGATGGTAGAGCATATGAAGCTTGATTCACTGATAAAAGCAAAAAAGATCAAGCAGTTCATGAGGTCTGAAGGGTGGGTCTGCATTGATACGGACCCGATAAGAAAATGCGAGAACGGCAATGGTTTTTGCGGCAAACAGAATAGACAGAACAGCTGAGGGTTGTATTGCCGGTGCCGGGTTCCCTGATGATCTAAATATATTTTGTCAGAGCCATTTTTTTCTTCTGAAATAAATCAGCATGGAGATGCTGATAGCAGTCATAACAAACAAGATGAGCGGATATCCCAGTCGCCATTCAAGCTCAGGCATATATTTGAAATTCATGCCGTAAATTCCTGCCATAAAGGTGAGTGGCATGAATATCGTTGCAATAATCGTCAATACTTTCATTACTGCATTGATCCTGTTGCTGATATTCGAGAGATAGATATCGAGGATGCCGGCAAGAATATCACGGAAGGCCTCGATGGTTTCAATGATACGGATCGTATGGTCATAGACATCCCTCAGATAAGGGTGGGTGGAATTAGTGATGAGCGCCGAATCCCCCCTTCCCATGATGTTCAATACTTCACGCAAAGGCCATATTGATCTCCGCACATTGATCAACTGCCTTTTCAACTGGTGGATGTTATTGATGATCTTCTGTTCAGGATTCTCGACCACCTTATCTTCAAGGGTCTCTAACCTTTCTCCCAGTTTTTCGAGAATAGAAAAGTAATGGTCCACAATTGCATCGATGACTGAATATGCAAGGTAGTCCATACCCATTTTTCTGATACGTCCTTTGCCGTTTCTGATCCTTTCCCTGATTGGGGAAAAGATCTGGTCTTTCCCGCTCTCCTGAAATGAGATCAGAAATCCGGAACCGAGACAGAGGCTCACCTGTTCGATGTCTATGGAGTCTTTTTTGTCCTCGTAGGAAAGCATTTTCAGGACAATAAAAAGATACTCTCCATAGTCCTCCATCTTCGGGAACTGTTCGGTATTCACGATATCTTCCAGGGTGAGTGGGTGGAGGTTGAAGAGAGCCCCGGTTTTTTCGATAACATCCAGGTTATGGATGCCGTCAATATTTATCCATGTCATAAGGGATTTGTCATCGGGCGGGGAGTATTTATCAAGGCTTGACACCTCTCTTTCCCTAAATGATGATTCATCATATTCGATAATGGTTATCCTGGTTTTTTCATCCTTTTTTTCACCTATATGGATGAGCGTCCCGGGCGGAAGGCCTGCCTTTTTCGATATTTTACCTCCAGTTCCGATCATTCTTGATCCACCTCTCTTTCACTGTTTTCCGGTACACTCCGGTATCATAATAATACCACGAATGCGAAACCATTGAGCCCATCATGGTGAACAGAGTATGATAGAATTAACAGATCCATGAAAAGAATACACAGAGCCATAGTAAAAGAACTTGCCCTTACGTTTCTTTTGAGTCTCGCCTCGCTGAATTTTATCCTTATGATGGAGAAACTGCTCCGTCTGAGCAGGGTGCTTTCCGGCATAGGGACATCGGTATTCGATATGATCAAAATCATTCTTTTGCTCCAGCCCCAGCTCTTTCTGCTTACTATTCCGATGGCCCTCCTGCTTTCCACCCTCTTTGTCTATGCCCGTATGAATATCGACAATGAACTGGTCATCCTGAGGACGAGCGGAATGAACTTCTGGGAGGTTTCGAAGCCGGTCGTAGTGCTCGGAGGTTTGTGTTTCCTGATAAATTTTGCTGTCAGCCTGTATATAGGTCCGAAGAGTAGCATAATCCTCCGTGAGGAGATTACGAACATTATCCGCGAACGCGCTCCCTTTGCAATCGAGGAAGGCCAGTTTACTACACTATTCAGGGATACCGTACTTTTTGTGAAAGACAAAACCGACGACAAGACAATGCAGGGAATCTTTCTCTACGATAACAGAAACAAAAATGAATCGAAGGTGCTCGTCGCAAAACAAGGGACAATCTCCACAAAGGAGGGTTTGAATATCGCCTTTTTTCTTACAGACGGGTCTCTTAATATGACAAAGGGGAACAAGACTACTGAGCTTTTTTTCAGGAAATATAATCTCATCCTGAGCCTCGAAGCTGAAACTATTCCGAAAAAGAATGCCGAACTAACCCCTGCAGAGCTTATGGAAAAAATTCCGGTTATTGAAAAGAAGCGTGCGCTCAACGCATATACGGAGCTCCATAGAAGGTTTTCCCTGCCCCTCATGTGTGTTTTTATCATCTTTTTCGGCCCTTCGCTCTCTCTTATGGCGGGAAAGGGGGGAAAGCTCGGCGGCCTTACCCTGGGGCTGGCTGTTTTCACATTTTATTATATGATGCTCATCTATGGTGAAAACCTTGTAAGGTCGGGCAGGCTGGTACATTATATCGGTGCATGGTTTCCTACTGCGGTTCTCGGCATATTTGCATTCTTCATGTACAGAAGAGAACGGACACGATGAAGATACTGTGGAAATATTACCTCAGGGAGTTTTTTAAGATATTCGGGATCGTAGCCTTTGGCCTCGCAATGATTTTTAGCATCCTTGACCTTCTTGAGAAGATTGATGAACTGGAACGCGGTAGAGTAACGGTCATGAACCTTGGTTCCTATGTGTTCCTTAATATACCTAAATACCTGTACTATCTCTTTCCGATGATGCTCCTGATCTGCGGGCTTTTTATTATCAGCCAGGCATCGCGTTATAGAGAACTCATTGCGTTCAAGGCTACTGGAGGAAAACTCCGCAGACTCTTTCTTCCTTTTCTGATCATGGGGATATCGTTCAGTGTTCTCGGGTTTATAATCGGAGAAGTTATTGTCCCCGATTTTGCGGAAAGAACGCTTGAATTAAAGAAGGAAATCCTGAAAAATAGGGAGAAAGTTGCTTTCCAAAAAGGTGCATTATGGATGAGAGGTACCGATGGTTCCCTCGTCCGAATAGGGGGTTATATTCCCCAGAGCAGAATCATACAAAATATCAGTATTTTCACTACAGACGAAGACAGAGTCAAACAAAGAATCGAGGCCGAGAATGCATTCTGGAATGAAGATGGACCATGGAAACTCAGGAATGTCACTATTTATGACATGGAGACAGGAGAAATACAGTACACTCCTGAATTGCAGTTTCCCTCTCTTGAATCACCGGATTTTTTCGGAAAAGTTACGAGAAAACCGGAAGAAATGGGTATCGGAGAACTCTATGATTATACACAACGACTCCAGGCCGCCGGTTTTAGCGACAGGAAACTTCTGGTGGACCTCAATTCCAAGCTATCCTATCCCATCGCAAATTTTTTCATGCTTGTGCTCGGGGTATCCCTTTCGGTAATCGGCAGGGCCGGAGGAGGTCTCTTCGCCACAGGTCTTGGCATTGCCATTAGTTTTATTTACTGGTTCGCGTATACCCTTATGCTCTCGATGGGGTATGCGGGTATCGTCCCCCCTGAGGTTGCTCCCTGGGCTGTACCTTTAGTATTCGGTATAGTTTCGTTTTCTCTGTTCAGACAGATTCCGGAATGAGAACCAGAGGGTTCCTCTGTATCGTGCTTCACGCACATCTTCCCTATATACGTCATCCGGAGCATGACAATTTTCTCGAAGAGACATGGCTTTTTGAGGCAATCACCGAGACCTATATTCCCCTTCTCGACATGTTTGAAAGGCTTATTCATGATTCGGTTGATTTCAGGATTACGATATCTCTCAGTCCGACACTCGTTGAGATGTTCCATGATCCACTGCTCCAACAGAGGTATAGACACTATCTTGGAAAAATGATTGCGTTCACCGAACAGGAGCTTTCGAGGATTAAAGGAGATGTCCATTTTGAACCTGTTGTGACGATGTATCACGAAAGGTTCAGGAGAATCCTGCATTTATATGAAGATGTATATAAAAGAGACCTCGTCTCAGCGTTTGAGAACATGTCCGGGACCGGGAAGGTTGAACTCATTACTACCACTGCGACCCATGCCTTCCTTCCTGTCTTGTCACATTGCCCTCAGGCGGTAAGGGCGCAGATACTCATCGGCGCTGAACAGCACAGAGAAAAATTTTGCGGGAAGCTGCGCGGTATGTGGCTTCCTGAATGCGGATATATCCCAGGGTTTGATGCCTTGTTGACTGAGGCGGGAATAAACTATTTTTTCGTCGATACTCACGGAATACTCCATGGAGAGCCAACTCCGAGGTTTGGGGCCTCCCTGCCTGTACGTTGCCCTTCAGGAGCTGTCGCTTTCGGAAGAGACAATCAATCAGCCAAACAGGTATGGTCTTCGATAGAAGGATACCCGGGAGATTTCTGGTACAGGGAATTTTATCGGGACATCGGTTTCGATCTGGATTTGGATTCCCTAAAATCATATCTTCATCCGGATGGACTCCGCACCTTTACAGGTCTGAAATATTATCGGATAACGGGGAAGACCCATAACAAAAAACCATATGAGAGAGAAAAAGCAGTAAAAAAGGCCGCGGAACATGCGCACCATTTTCTCCAGAGCAGAGGGAGCCAGATACAGCATCTGCACGGGAGGCTGGGGATAATGCCGATCATCACTGCTCCCTATGATGCTGAACTCTTCGGACATTGGTGGTTCGAAGGCCCTGACTGGCTCGATGCATTGTTCAGGATAATGCACCGCGAACAGAACAATTTCAGGATGATCACGCCCTCGGAGTATCTGGAAGAAGTTGCCGCCGGCTGTTCTGACCTGCAGGTTTCCCAGCCATCTATTTCGAGCTGGGGGGAGAAGGGGTACAGTGAAGTATGGGTGAACGAAACGAATGATTATGTCTACCGGCATCTTTTCAAGGCAGCTGACCGCATGGTTCTGCTTGCCGATACCTTTCCTCAGTCGGAAGGGATACTGCGAAGGGCTATAAATCAGGCGGCGCGGGAGCTTCTCCTTGCCCAGCAGAGCGACTGGACGTTTATCATGAAGAACCGGACTGCTACGGGATATGCGCAAAAAAGGATTGAAGAACATCTCAGCAGATTTACCCGCCTCTACGATTCGATTATATCTGACAATATTTCTGCGACATGGCTGGGAGAAGTGGAAGAGAGGGACAAGATATTTAAGAATATCAGTTATTCAGTTTTCCGCAGCAAGCCGTAATCTGATTACTGCAGTAACTTCTCGTATGGGTATGACTTCAGATAGGTAAGGAATTCTTCAAGGGAGTTCGATGAGACGGAATTTTTATTCATTACCAGCGAGAAATCTCTTACGATCTTTTCCTCTTTGATATTCAGCAGGCGTAATATTCCGTACTTGTCTTCTTTTCGTGCAGCCCAACGGGAAATAATCGAAACACCGAGTCCGTTCTCGACCGCATACTTGATTGCTTCCGTGCTGCCGAGGATACTGCTTATATGCATGTCATGAGGGGTGATCCCATGCCGTGCAAGGAATTTCTCGATAACCTGACGGGTTCCCGAACCCGCTTCCCTGAAAATAAAAGGCTCCTTTACGATGTCGGATACGGAAACTTCTTTTTTCTTTGCCCAGGGATGGTGTAGTGGAACAATTACAACGAGTTCATCGGAAAGGAGTTTTTTCACAACCATCTTCTGGCGGATTACGTCTCCTTCCACAAGGCCAATGTCCACATTTCCGGCATTGAGGAGTTCAATAACCCTTTTCGTATTGCTGACATGGAGATATATTTTTATTTTTGGATGGGCATTCCGAAACTCGGTGATGAGGCTGGGAAGGAGGTAATTTCCGATATTTGAACCTGCACCGACGGCAAGGCTCCCTTTCACAAGACCGGTCTGTTTCCCGATGGCCTTATCTGCAGAAGCATAGAGGGCAAGGATCTCCTTTGCGTATTTATAGAGTGTTTCGCCGGCAGGAGTGAGGGTAACCGTACTGGAAGATCTGTCGAACAGTTTCGTCTCATATTTTTCCTCAAGTGCTTGAATCTGAAGGCTGACGGCAGGTTGTGTAAGATGAATTATTTCGGAAGTTTTTGAAAAGCTCCGCGTTTCGGCTACGGTACAGAAGACTTTTAGTTTGTGATCTTCCATTCATGTCCTCCAGAAAAACAGGCAGTTAAAAGTTAAGAATGAAAAGTTTAAAATGAATGAGTAGTGAGGAACAGTTTTGTAATTTTCTCACTTTTCACTCTTAACTCATGCCTTTTAACTTTTTTAGTCAGAGCAGGCGTATAAGCCGAGTTCTGTATCTGTGGTCATTCATCTAAGATCTGCTGTTGCCAGCAGACTCGTGCGGTCTTTACCCGTCCCGCCACTCCAGCCCTCACATGTAGGACGGGAGATTCGAAGGGGCCCCTCTCAAGGCGGAACCTATTCGACCTTGCTCATGGTGGGGTTTTCCAAGCCCGGAATGTCGTCATCCCGGCTGGTGAGCTCTTACCTCACCTTTTCACCCTTATCCACCGGGGTCTAAGCCCCGAAGTTCAGAGTTAAACTCTGAACTTCCGCAACAGGCGGGTAGACGGTTTCCCTTTCTGTGGCACTTTCCTTGGGGTCGCCCCCAGTCGCTGTTAACGACCACCATGCCCTGCTGAGCTCGGACTTTCCTCTCCGAAAAGACGGTTGCCTTTACGGAGCGACCACTTTTCCTGCTCTGACCTATAATAAAGTTTTATTATTATATAACGATTACTAAAATATTGGCAACGGGTGGTATCAGAAACAATATGTTATGCCATTGCATTTTTTGAATCGGAATAAAGGTTCTATACCCAAGATCTCTGGAAATTCCTGTCTAGCCAAAAGGGAGGAAAGGGGAAAATTGTTTTCCCGAGAGGAAAACCGGACTGCTTACTCGCTGTTCTTATAAAAGAGGATACGGCGGCACTGAGGACAGTGCATGATGACCTCATTTTTTTTCAATTCGACGAAGAGTTGGGGTGGGACATTCATATTACATCCCTGGCAGATTTCTCCCCGTGCCTCTGCCACCGCATATCCCCTGTGAATGCCGAGGAGGTCGATATATTCTTCATAAAGTTCATCCCCGACGGTTTGTGCTATTCCCGCACGCAGGCTCTTAAGCTGCGCGAGTTCCTGGTCGAAGGCTGTTTTTTCCGTTTCTACCTTCAGCTTGACCGCATCGATTTTCTCTTTCTCTTTTATGAATATGAATTCTTCTGTTTTGACCTGTTGTGATGTGCTCTCCATCTCCTCCATGATGAGGAGTATTCCGTCCTCTATGGTGTACTGCTCTTTCTCGACCGATTCGATTTCTGTAAGAAGAGCCTGGTATTCTTTATTTGTTTTTATCTCGGAAGTCCGTGCCTTGAGTTTCCTGACCTTCTCCCCGGTCTCATCAAGTGCACGTTCCCTGTCGCGTTTCCTTTTTTCGAGAGATTCGAGTTTCTCCTTTCCTGCCCGGAGTAGTCTCTGAGAGTCATTAAGGGGTAGTTCTGCAGCCGCGATTCTCGTAGGGATATCGCCGATCAGATTGTTGAGGTCAATAATTTTAAGGTCAATCTGCTGAAGTTCTATCAGGTTTTTGAGTTGTTCATTCATAGTTATCATCTCACCAGTATGGTGGGCCCACCAGGACTCGAACCTGGGACCAACCGGTTATGAGCCGGTAGCTCTACCAGCTGAGCTATGGGCCCTTCTTTTGTGAAGCATCGAGCGTTCAGGGCACAAAACATTCCGTGTTTCCAGATTCTGAGCAATTACTCAGAACTTTTACTATAGAATATTGATTTCTGTATGGTCAAGACTTTTCGATGAATTCTCTCAGCCATTTACTCCGTGAAGGGTGTTTCAGTTTCCTGATAGCCTTCACCTCGATTTGCCGTATTCTCTCACGGGTAACATCGAACTCAAGTCCTACTTCTTCGAGGGTGTGAGGGATGTCAATCCCGATGCCGAAGCGTTTTCTGATGATCTTTTCTTCTTTCGAAGGAAGCGAACAGAGTATCTGGTCAATTCTTTTCCTCATATCATCCTGGATCGCATAGTCGAGAGGTGAAGGCATTGCTTTATCTTCGATGAAATCACGCAGGTGCGTATCTTCTTCACCAATCGGGGTTTCGAGCGATATCGGTTCCTTTGAAATCTTAAGGATACTGCTCACCTTCTCAACAGGGATTTTTAAACGGTCAGCGATCTCCCCGGGTGTCGGTTCCCGTCCGATTTCCTGTACAAGTTCCCGTGCAACCTTTGTTATTTTATTAATCGTCTCAACCATGTGAACCGGTATGCGTATGGTTCTGGACTGATCAGCGAGTGCCCGTGTGATCGCCTGTCGGATCCACCAGGTCGCATAGGTGCTGAATTTGTATCCGCGCTTGTACTCGAATTTATCCACTGCCCGCATGAGACCGCTGTTTCCCTCCTGAATGAGGTCAGAAAAACTGAGCCCTCTCCCGAGGTACCTTTTCGCAATGCTGATGACAAGGCGCAGGTTCGCTTCGATCATAGCTTTCCGTGCATCATGAATTTCCTGTTCTCCTTCGATGAGGACCCGCAGCGCCTTTTTCATTTCCGTTGCTTTCATTCCGAAGAGGAATTCTTTTTCTTCGATTCTATCTTTATATGCAGCAATGGTCTTTTTTCTTTCAGTGGTCAGATTCTTTATGCGTTTACCTGCGTTTGATATCTTTCTCTGAAGTGCTTCCACTTCTGAAACAGATTTCCTGAGTTCTTCCGAGAACGCAAGCACTACATCGTCCTTTAACCGGAGTTGCCCGACTTTTTCCAGTATCTCATTCCTGTTCTGTTCGAGGAGTGCGATGAGAGAACCTGATCTGTTCTTTGTTTTCCCTGAAGACACGCGTTTCGGGAGCGGTTTTTCCTTTTTCGTGTCTTCCTTGAGCTTCCTGAGATGCTTATTCCTCTTTTTGTTGAGACGGTCTATTTCCTGTGTTATTGCAAAGAATCTTTTGTACTCAAGGAACAGATCATCCTCAGTTTCGTCATCGCTGCTTTGAATGATGTCGGTAAGCGGTACATCGCCGCTCTGCGTCAATTTTCCCAGGGAAATGAGTTTTCTGAGCACGAAAGGAAGAGAGAAGATCACGCGGGAGACCATTTCCTTCCCTTCTTCTATCTTTTTGGCGATCTCGATTTCTCCTTCCCTTGTGAGAAGAGGAACGCTGCTCATTTCCTTGAGGTAGATGCGGACAGGGTCCTTCTCGCCTTCTATAAAATCTGAACCTTTCTCTTCCTCCTCCTCAGCGGCCTTTTCTTCCACTTCTCCTGTATCGAGGAAAAGTTCATCTCTGTCTCCGTCATAAATTTTCAGATAATCAGCATAGTCAAAATAATCGAAATACTGTTTCATTCTTTTATCCCTTTAATCCGGTTCCGTTTTTCTTTCAGGAGAGAATTAAGAATTTCTGCATTGTTCGCTTCCTCTGCCTGTATCCGTCTCTCTTCATCTTTTTTCCGCTTTATTGTTTGTAAACAATCAGTGATGTTTCTGTCAATATGTTCGGGGTCAAAGCCGGGGTTCAGCGTCAGTCCGGTGATCAGTGTCCGTTCTTTTTCTTCAGTCAGATCAAGCAGGAATTCCGGTGTTATCT
The DNA here is from genome assembly GCA_031082155.1 of Thermodesulfovibrionales bacterium. GTDB lineage: Bacteria > Nitrospirota > Thermodesulfovibrionia > Thermodesulfovibrionales > SM23-35 > JAKLQR01. The sequence continues at coordinate 12,257 of JAVHLL010000002.1, forward strand.
CTCCGGAAAATGTTTTCACTTTCCGGAAAATAGCCCTGATTACAGTATTCTGCAGGTCCTCGGTGTTCAGTTCCGAGAGAATGCTTCCCGCTTTTTCCGGACAGGTGACAAGAGCGCTCAGCAGGAGATACTCCTCACGGTACAGTGGCGCAACCGGAAACGCAGCCCCTTTTGCGGTGAACTGTTCAGACACTGTTTTTTTAATGAATCTGTCGAGTTCGCTCCTCAATACCGCTTCATGAATCCCTGACCTGTCAGAGAGCTCACCAAGCAGTTCATCCGCAAGAATTTTGTCGTGTACAGAGAAGATGATCCCGAGCGCTTCATGCACCGTCTCGGTGTGTCCGCCTTTTGCAGTCTTCAGGATGAATTCCATTGCGGACATCGTATGACGAAGGGCATTCCTGAATGCTTCACTGCCGTTTTTCTTCAGGAAACTGTCCGGGTCGTCGCCCTTCGGCAGAAGCAGGACCTTTGCATGGAGATCATTTTCACAGATAAAGGCAAGAGATCGCCGTGCTGCGGCAATGCCTGCATCGTCCCCGTCGAAAACCAGAATGGCCTGCTTGGCAAGAAGTTTCAGTTTCCGCAGGTGCCTTGGGGTGAGTGCGGTTCCGAGAGGTGCGACCACGTTGAGAAATCCGTATTGATGACAGACGATAACGTCAAGATACCCTTCAACGATAAGCGCATGTCCTTTTTTCCGGATTTCATCCTTTGCGAGATGAATGCCGAAGAGCGTATCACTTTTCTTAAATATTACGGTTTCCTGTGTATTGAGATATTTCGGCTGGGAATTATCCATAACCCTGCCGCCGAAAGCGATTATGTCATTCCTGGTATTACATATAGGAAACATAATCCGCCCTCTGAACCAGTCACGATAGCCCTTTCCCTCTGCTGCGATAAGCCCTGCATCCATCATCGTGGATTCAGGGAAGCCGAGCTTTTTAAGGTGCTTCAGGAGTGAGTATTTATCTTCTGAAGCAAATCCAATGGAAAATTTTCCGAGAGATTCCCCGGAAAGGCCCCTCTTTTTCAGATATGCGCTCGCCACCGAAGAATTTTTCAGATTGTTCATGTAATATTTCGAGGCCTCTTCATTTGCGCGAAGGAGCGCAGTTCGTTTTTCGGAAGAAGCGTCTTCACCGGACTGAAAGGCGGGCATCCTGATGCCTGCCTTTTTTGCAAGATAGGCGACCGCTTCCCTGAAAGAAAGGTTTTCCTGTTTCATGAGAAAGGTAATGATATCGCCCCCTGTTCCGCACCCGAAACAATGGAATATCTGCTTTTCAGGACTGACCATAAAGGAAGGGGTCTTTTCAGTATGGAACGGACACAAACCTTTCAGATTCTGACCGGATTTCTTCAAATGAACGTAATCAGAAATGAACTCAACAATGTCCATGCGGGATTTTATCTCTTCAGGAAGCCCCTCGGATTTCATTCAACCTGCGCAGCAGTGAAACGACTGAATCTTCTGAATCCGGAGCATTCAAGTATCTCGTAAGAAAAGCCTTGGGTAATCTCATCGAGGAGAAGATTGAGGCCGATATTGTCGCTTGAAATGTGTCCTGCGATGATCACATTCAGATGATTTTTTTCGGCCTCTTTTCTGTGATCTTCACTGAGGTGCATCCCCACGATTGTATTTACGCCGCTTCGGGTGAGACTCTCGAATATTTCTTTTGAACCTTCTGTGCCGCCGGTCATATCGACGAAGATTTTTCCTGCCTTTCTGTTCCCCTGGCCGAGGAGGATGTTCGGCCCAAAACTTTCTCTCCCCGCGGTTTTATATTCCGGAATATCTTTGAGAAGCGTGAGTACATCGGAAAGCGTATAAGGCTTCTCAGTGTCAAAAAGCCGCTGGAGAAATGTCGTAACCATATTGTCGGCAGGTGTGTGAAGGCAGAGGAAGGGGAGGTCAAGAAGCCGGGCTGCATCAACGGCTCTTGTATGGTTTACCGGCATCAGTTTTCTTTCTACTTCCTGGATCCTTCCGTCCATAAGCCCCTCGGCGATATTGATCGGCACCCCGTAAGTGCTGAGAATATCAGACTGCATTTGCATGACCGATGCAAGATTTGCGAGAGCCCTTCCTGAAGGATGATGGGAAAGAAGCAGGTCGATTTTCTTCCCCCTCGCGCGCAGGGTATCGGCAAGCAGTATTTCACCGACGTCGATATCTATCCCGGTAAATATTGTGATGACTTCAGAGTCTACGTCTCCGACAAGTATCCGTGAGTCGGAATAAGGGTTTTCAAGAGATTCGAAGTCGAAGGAATCCCTTTCCTCAGGGTTCAGTTTGTTGAATTCTTTTTTCCTGCGGTCGAGTTCCTGAAGGACGAAGATTTTTCCTCTGGGATCATTCTCTATGCCTGTTGCAACCGCTTTTTTGTATAAGTTCCCGAGTCTCATGTTTTCTCAAGGAGGTCTTTTGCACGCTGACTGACAATCTTGCCGTCAGCAGCGCCTTTGACTCTCGGAATGACGAGACGCATAAGTTTGCCGAAGTCCTGAGGCCCTTGCGCGGCAGATTCCCGTATTGCTTCTGTAATGAGCCTGTCGAGTTCTTCTGCAGTCAGCTGTTGAGGGAGGTATGACTGGAGGATTGCCAATTCCTGACGTTCTTTTTCAGCCAGGTCTTCCCTTCCACCTTTTGAGAACTGCTCAATAGATTCCCTCCTCTGTTTTGCAAGTACAGAGAGTACAGAGAGAATATCGTCATCCGACAGGTCAGCGCCCTTGTCGATCTGACGGTATTTTATGGCTGCCTTGGCCATGCGCACAACAGAAACCCTTAAACTGTCTGATGCCTTAAGTGAAGATTTCAGATCATCATCGAGTTTCTGTAAAAGGGACATTATCTGACCGCCACTCTTATTTTTTTGAAAGCTTTCTTGCGAGCAGCAATTGCCTTTTTCTTTCTTTTTACACTTGGCTTTTCGAAATGCTCTCTCTTTTTTATTTCAGAGAGTATGCCATCTTTTTCGCATTGTTTCTTAAACCTTTTCAGCGCATTCTCGAAAGAGTCACTCTCACGTACCCGTACATAGGGCATCCATATACCCCCCTCCCTGTCTAAAAATAGAGTATAATTTTAACAGGTTGAGAATTAAGCTGTCAATGTAACTTCTTGCAAAATTTGGTTTATTATGATAAATTTCTCTGTACTGTGAGAGGGGAGGTTTTTTCCTCTCCCGCGGACCCCTGCGTTTCCCGAAAGGGAGAAACATGAAGACTCAAACGGGCATCGTTCTGATGAAAAAACGGCAATCATTACAGAGAGCGAGGTGCCGGGATAAATCAGCAACAGCAATTATTCAAGACAAAAGAGCGCCTGAAATATTTTTCACCGTCGTCTCAACAGACGAGTCGAGCGGAGGTACGGGATGCTTTTTTAAGGGAAGGAAGTGCTTGTGAATAGAGACAAATTCAGCCAGCTCCCCCCATTTATGGGTAGGAGCCCAAAGGTGCTGAGAATCTTCAAAGAAGCAAAAAAAATCGCACGGAAAGACCAGACGATACTTCTTTGCGGTGAACCGGGGACATACAAGGAACTGGTGGCAAAAGCAATACATGACTACAGTCATCGTTCAAAGGGACCATTTATTATCATGAACATAGGAAATACCCCGAAGGATATGGGAGAAATTGAGCTCTTTGGAAACGATCAAAGGATGAGGTCAGGAACACCCTCGAAAAACCCGTGCAAGATTGAAGCGGCTCGGGGAGGCACGCTTCTTCTCGACGAAATTGCCGAGATGGGAATGCCTCTGCAGGAGAGGTTCTATGAGTTTATACAGAACAGGGAGCCGACCAACACCGTAAAAAAGACAGCACTTCAGTCTGATGTCAGAATGATCGGGACCACAACGAAAGACCTCAGGAAGTGTATGAAAAGAGGGGAATTCAGAAAAGATCTTTATGAAGCCCTGCAAGAATGCCATATCAAGATGCCGCCTCTCAGGGAAAGGAGGGATGATATTATTCCCCTGGCACAATATTTCCTGAACGAGGTTGTAAAAAAATATGAGACCGGGCCGAAAGATTTTTCGAAAGACGCAAAAGATTTTCTCCTCAAGTATGACTGGCCAGGAAACATCCGGGAAATCGAGAGCCTGGTGAAGAAAGCAGCGATTGTGTCGAACTCCCCGGTCATCTATAAGAAAGACCTCTGTATTGACAACGTAGGGTCTTTCTCCATCCAGGAATTTCTTGAAGAAAAGCTCAAACGGTATCTGAATGAGATGACGAAACTTGAAAACTGCAATCTGTACCCGACCGTAATGTCGGAAGTGGAAAAATCACTTATCAATATTATCATGCAGGAGACTGGTGGAAATCAGCTGAAGGCCGCGAAGACACTCGGTATAAACAGGAATACCCTGAGATCGAAGATAAAAGAGTACAAAATCCGCATTTGATACTACCGTCGGGAAAGTTCAACATTTCATGAGATTTACTCGGGAATACAATGATGGGAACGCTCGTGCCTGTATCCTTGAGACGGGCAGGGGGGTTGTGCGTACTCCGTCTTTCATGCCGGTGGGGACCATCGGCACTGTGAAAGCGATGTCCCCCGATGAACTGAAAGAGATAGGTGCGGAGATCATCCTCAGCAATACCTATCACCTTTTCCTCCGTCCTGGACATGAGATTGTCAGGTCTCTCGGAGGTATCCATGCCTTTATGAACTGGGACCGGCCGGTCCTTACCGATAGCGGCGGGTTTCAGATCTACAGTCTTTCAGCATTGAGAAAGATTGGAGACGACGGTGTTCATTTCAAATCGCACCTTGACGGATCGATGCATTTTCTCGGGCCCAGGGAGGCAATGGCGATTCAGCAGGCTCTCGGTTCGGACATCGCAATGGTACTCGACGATTGTACCCCCTATCCAGTATCCTGTGAACATGCCTCCGAATCTCTTTCCAGAACAATCCGGTGGGCTGAACAGTGCAGGGAACTGCAGACGGAAGAGCAGGCATTGTTCGGGATTGTCCAGGGGGGCCTGTTCGAGGACCTCAGGAAAGAAAGTGCCGAGGAACTCATAAGGATAGGATTTGACGGATATGCTGCCGGAGGCCTCAGCGTTGGGGAACCGAAAGAGGAGATGCACAGAATGATCTCCTTCACTGCACCGCTTCTCCCACCTGAGAAGCCGAGGTATCTCATGGGCATTGGTGATCTCGGAGACGTCCTGCAAGCTGTTGAGTCCGGGTTCGACATGTTTGATTGTGTGATGCCGACAAGGAATGCACGGAACGGAACGCTCTTTACCAGTCAGGGCAGAGTCAGCATCAAAAGGGAAGAATTCAGGGCGGACCGCAGTCCCCTTGATCCGGAATGTGAATGTTATACGTGCAGAAACTTCTCGCGCGGATATTTGCGGCACCTATTTCTCTCTAAAGAGATTCTCTCCATGAGACTTAATACAATCCACAATCTCTCTTTCTATTTGCAATTCTTCAGGAATATGAGAGAATCTATAGAGAAAGGAGCCTTTGTCGATTTCAAGTCCAGATGGAATCCCATCTTCCAGTAAAGACAGATTATTCCGCAGAAGTACGCAAAGTACTTCTGCTTACGCTCCTCCTGAACTCAGGGGTTGCCCTTGCGAAGGCTGTATACGGGTACCTTACCAATTCCATCGCCATGACATCCGACGGATTCCACTCTTTTTTTGACGGGGTATCGAATATCATCGGACTGATCGGTATCTGGATCGCATCACACCCGCCCGACGAAGAACATCCTTACGGACACAAAAAATACGAAACTCTATTCACTATTATTATCGCTGTCATGATATTTCTCTCCTGTTTCCAGATACTGAAAAAGGTCTATCTCTCCTTTTTTGAGGACCACAGGACTACAGTGACCGAGACGAGTTTCGCCGTCATGCTCGTTACCATAGGGGTGAATTTTTTTGTAATGTTCTATGAATCAAGAAAAGGAAGACAGCTCAGCAGCGAATTTCTTGTCGCTGACGCTATGCATACAAAAAGCGATATTTTCGCATCTGTCGCTGTCATACTCAGCCTTGTATTCACGAAGATGGGGTATCACTTAGCTGATACACTCGTTGGTATCGTCATCACCTTTTTCATCGCACGGATCGGCTTCTATATACTGAAGACCGCTTCAAACGTGCTCGTCGATACCGTATGCATCGATACGTCCGCAATAGAATATCTTGTGAAAAGTATCAATGGGGCAAAGGGATGCCATGAGATCAGGACAAGAGGAACGACAAATGCCGTGTATCTCGACCTCCATGTCCTTGTAGACAAGAATTTGACCACGGAAAAATCACATGCTATTGCTGATCAGATAGAAGCACAGATCAAGAATGAATTCCCGGCGGTGGTCGACGTGATCGTGCATATTGAACCGGGCACATCGGAACAGATTAGACGATGTACAACGAATAATCCATAGAGAAGGTTCTCGTCCCCTCATTAAAAACGTATAACTCTCCTTCTGGCTCATTTTTTCTTAATAAAACATACGAAAAAGCTTGCTCTCCAGTGCATATTTATGCAAAATAAAATGGCGTAAAACCTTCCCTTCATTAACCGAAATGAAAAAAGAATTAACCTATAAAAAAGCAGGTGTCGACATAGCCGCAGGGGAAAGATTTGTTGCGCGGATTGCTCCTATGGCAAAGAGGACATTCCGCAAGGAAGTCCTGAGCGGTCTCGGATCGTTTGGAGCACTTTTCAGTCTTGACCTGAAAAACTATAAGGATCCCGTCCTCGTGAGCGGCACCGACGGGGTCGGCACAAAACTGAGAATCGCCTTCATGATGAACAGGCACGATACGGTAGGGATAGACCTTGTTGCAATGTGTGTCAACGACATACTCACCTCAGGCGCAGAACCGTTATTTTTTCTCGACTATTTTGCAACTGGAAAACTCAGATCACGGGATGGAACTGCAGTTATCAGGGGAATAGTAAAAGGCTGCAGGGAATCAGGCTGCTCTCTCATTGGAGGAGAAACAGCAGAAATGCCGGGTTTCTATCGCGAAGATGAATATGACCTTTCGGGATTTGCCGTAGGGATAGTGGACAAGGATAAACTCATAGACGGATCAAAAATAAAAGCAGGAGATGTTCTCATCGGTATCTCTTCAAACGGACTCCATAGCAATGGCTATTCTCTTGTCAGGAAAATATTTTTTGGGAAAAGGAAGACAGGGATAGATTCATACATCCCATTGCTAAAAACGACACTGGGGAAAGAATTATTGAAACCGACAAAGATCTATGTAAAGGCGTTTAAATCGCTCAGGAACAGAGTATTAGTAAAAGGAATGGCGCATATAACCGGAGGAGGTATTCCGGGAAATCTTCCGAGGATATTTCCCACAGGGGTGTGTGCGCATATTCAGGATAGATCATGGCCTGTTCAGCCGATTTTCCGGATGATCCAGGAGGCTGGCTCCATTACAGACGCTGAAATGCGGAATATCTTCAACATGGGAATCGGATATATCATGGTCGTTTCGAACAGCGAGAGAGAAAAAACGCTCACAATCCTGAAAAAAACAGGATACAAGGCATTTATTATTGGAAATACAGAGGAAGGAGGAAAGAGTGTCCGATATTCTTAAAATAAAGAAGTTCATTAAAAAAGCATTCACTCCTGTCACCATCATGTTTGTTCCCCACAGCAAAAACAAGCCTTTAAATTTCAAGATTCCTTTTGTCGGGATTGTGACAACATTACTCCTCAGTTGTATCGGTATTGGTTACATTTTATCTATTGCAATCGATACATTTGAATATTATCGCATGCAGAAAAACCTGAACTATTATACAGAACAGTTCCTGGAATTAAAGAACACCATCTCTGCGTTAAAAAGGGCTGAGGCTCAATTCAGCAAGCTCTTTTCCCATGAATCCAAAGAAGCGGTCCTTATGAATATTGATACCTCTGATAGTGGCTCGATTGATATGGAAAACTTAAAGCAAGAGATCAAGATTTCGGTGGAAAGTATAGGAGAAATAAGAGATTATTTGCGGGTTCAACGGGACGTTTATGCTGCAACCCCGAAGGGATTCCCGGTTGAGGGAACTATTTCATCTCATTTCGGAAGCCGGACTGATCCGATCCGCGGAGGAAGAGACTTTCATTCAGGTCTTGATATTTCGTCAAGCACTGATAGTGTGGTCAAGGCTACCGCTGATGGGGTCGTGAGCTTTTCCGGATGGAACGGGGGGAGCGGAAACCTTGTAGTTCTTGAGCATGGTCATGGTTTCTCAACGTTCTACGCTCACAACAAGTTGAATACAGTAAAGGTGGGGCAGAAAGTTAAAAGAGGAGAGGTGATTGCCCATATTGGCTCTACAGGCAGTTCGACTGGCCCCCATGTTCATTACGAAATCTGGAAAGAAGGAAAACCGGTAAATCCTGCGGACTACAAAGAAGGGAGATCGTGATGTTTACAAAAAATACGGAAAAACTCGAATCTTTTATCGGAGCAAACTCTGCATTCAAGGGGAATATAGAAACAAAAGGCACTCTGCGAATAGATGGGAAGCTTGAAGGAAATGTACAGGCTGACTGGGTGATTTTAGGGGAAAAGTCATCTGTAAAGGGCGACATCACCGCGCGGGGCATTATTGTCGGCGGAAGCGTTGAGGGCAATCTCAGGGCAAAGGAAATCATCGAGATAAAGTCAAAAGGACGCGTTACAGGGGATACTGTGACGACAAAATTAACTATGAGCGAGGGCGGTATATTTGACGGCAGGTCGACTATGGTCAAGGATGAATCCAAAGTCCTTGAGTTCCAGTCGAAGGTTTGATCTTAGTTCTCTCTTCCGCCTATTGTTTCTTTCCGAGATAGAGGAACTTAGGCATGATGATAGGTTTTTTTAATTTTCCAGGCGGTTCTTATTGCACCCCCAGTTTTTTCAGCGCATCCTTCAGGGTGTTGCTCGAAACCGGCTTCTCCAGATAGAGGTCCGCACCTAAACTGTATGTTTTTTCCATGACTTCGGGATTGCCATATGCGGTAATTAGAATAGTCGGCATAGCGGGATTATGTCGTTTTACGAACCGTAAAATCTCAAGGCCCTCTTCCCCTCCGGTGTCCCCGAGCCTAAGGTCAGCGATCACTGCAGCATAAATTCTCTGGTTCAAAGCCGATTGTGCCGATTCCTTGCTATCCGCAGTATCTATTTCTATCCCCGGACTCTGAAGGAGTTTTTTAAAGGCCATGAGAATAGCTGTCTCGTCGTCAATCAGTAAGACATGTTTTGTCATGGAACGCTCCTTTTACGTGTGCACCTTAATCATTGCCATGAGTAAGGCCCTCTTTATAATTTAAGCATAAATAAAGCAAAATAGATGCCAGACGCTATTCAGATTTAAGACCGTGGAAGTCCATAGTATTGTGTATTTATTTGTCGTGAGACGTTCTCAGTTTCGTGAATACATTCGCAATTTGTGTATTGACAGAATGAGCAGGTTTTTTACCGGGAAAGAGAGCGATATCTTGCCGGGGAATGAACGGTCAAAGGGAGTCGGGTTATTTGTTCTGAATTTTTTTGAGCTTCCGGTAAAGGGTTGCCCGGGAGATACCGAGTGCTTTGGCAGCCTTTAGTGTATCGTTATTGAACCGCTGCAGGGTGGTCTTGATATGAGATTCTTCTAATTGTGTCAGGTCACTCGTATCTTTTGTGTGTTCAACAGACATCGCAGAAGAATCCAGGCCTATAAAATGATCCGGACTCAACTGTTTTCCCTGGGAAAGGAGCAGTGCCCGCTCAAGGACGTTCCTGAGTTCACGGATATTCCCTGGCCATTGATATTGCTCAAGCAACTGCATGCACTCTTTCGATATTTCAGTATCATAGGCTCCCAATGAAGCAAGGAGATTGCGGACGAATCCTGGAATATCTTCGGGCCTCTCGCGAAGGGGAGGGATCAGGATCGGAAAAACATTGATCCGGAAATAGAGGTCCTTGCGGAAGTTTCCGGCCCGTATCTCTTCGAGGAGGTCGCGGTTTGATGCGCAAATCAGCCTGAATTCACTCCTCCTCATCTTTACCTCGCCGAGCCTGCGGTAATGTTTCTCTTCGATAACCTTAAGGAACTGGGCCTGGACGCCGGTATCCATGTCGCTGATTTCGTCCAGGAAAAGGGTTCCGCCGTCTGCTACCTCTATGAGTCCCTGTCTGTCCTGCACTGCGGTGGTGAAAGCGCCGCGCGCATGGCCGAACAGTTCACTGGCAAGCAAATCTCCTCTAAGATTCGAACAGTTCAGCTCAACGAAAGGTGCTGCACTGCATGCGCTGTGCTCATGGATCCATCGTGCGAGAACTCCCTTTCCCGCGCCGGTTTCTCCCAGGAGAATGACAGGGGAAGTGTTGTGTGCTGCAAGATCAATAAGTTCCCGGACTTTCCTTATTCCCGGGCTTGTACCGAAGTGCAGGGTATCTTTTTTCGCAAGTCTCTGGTTGGTGAAAAATTTTCTTCTCAGGGTTCCGAGTTCGAGGCTCTTCTTGAGATAGAGATCCAGGTCCGCCATATTGACGGGTTTTGTCAGGAAATTATCAGCTCCACGGCGCATGGCTTCGACTGCGGTAGGGACATCACCGAACCCGGTAATGACCACAATTGAGAGTTCAGGATAATTTTCCCTCAGTTCGCTGATCCAGTCGATGCTGTTCCCTTCGGGAAGGTTGAGGTCAAGCAGGACTGCATCGAAACGCTGTGAAAGAAGCGTCTTCTGTGCAGCAGCGAGGGAGGACGCTTCCTGAACACTGTAGCCTGATTTCGTCAGATACCGGGAAAACCCAAAACGGATTGAGTCTTCATCGTCGATAAGCAGTATATTCGCTTTCATATAGTTGTCTCCTCGATGATTGGCAAACTGACTTCTATCGTGCAGCCGGGCATCGGATCGTTGTTCCGGATTCTCACGTGTCCGCCATGGGCTTCAACGATATGTTTCACAATGCTCAGACCGAGACCTGTGCCTTTTTTGCGCACCGTATAAAACGGTTCAAAAACCCTAGAAAGATTTTCGGACGTTATTCCTGTACCCTCATCTGCCACAGAGATCAGGGTAGTGCTGCCATATTGCAGGACCTTCATCCTTATCTCACTCCCTTCAGGGCTGTGCTGTGATGCATTTTCCAGCAGATTGAGAAAGACCTGCTGTAGTTTTTGGTTGTCGGCAATGACATACAGGGGATTCTGTGCACTGAGGACATCAATGTGAACTTTATGAGAAAGTGAGGGGGGTAATTGATTCCAGAGATCAATTGCGGAATTCAGGATGTCAAACAAAGACTCTTTCTTTAGTCGCGATTGGATGAGGGGTTTCCCCAGTTCGAGCAGATCTTCCATGAGTCGTGAAAGCCTGTCGACCTGTATGTGGATATGCGTGAGATAGGATTGAAAATCCGGCTTGTCTCCAAGATCAAGGAATAATGCTTCGGTTATTGCGAGAATGGCATTGAGCGGATTTCTTACTTCATGAGCAACACCGGCGGTCAGCTGACCATAAACTTTCATCTTCTCCCTCTGATAGAGCGATTCCTGATGTTTCATGAACTCTTCTTCTGCTTTTTTCCGGTAGGTAATGTCCTCACAGGCAACGACGATACCGGCCGGAATTCCTTCTGAGTCTTTTACCGCAATAGATATCATCTGTACAGGGAATAACTCACCGTTTTTCCTGATATGGATACTCTCTCTCTTCCAGATGCCTTTCAGGTGTATTTCTTCAAAAGACAGGGAGTTCCAGTGTTCTTCGGGTGCAAAAATCCTGAAGTCTTTTCCGATCAGTTCTTCTACAGTATATCCATGATTTATTGCTTCTGCGAGGTTCACATAGAGGATTTTTCCGTGTTCAGTGCTTACGGTTATTCCTATGGGAAGGGCTTCAATCGCTTCTTTCAACAGGCGGAGAATGCTGTTTTTTTGATCTCCCTGTTCAACACCCATGCTTGTCGTGTCAGACATACATTATGATATTACAATTATAATTATTATATCATATAAATATTAATCAAATAATTCCTCACAGCTCTGCCGCAGGGTAGTTCATTTTATGAGAAAAACCTCCTGAAAATCGCAGGATTTATCAGATAGTAAGGATAAAAATACCGCGGGAATAAATTATTTTATCCCCCATGGTGAGAATGCCGGTCTGGAAAACCCCTTTTCCGAAGCAAGAATATCGAGATGGATTGTGGCGATATCCTCAAGATGCAGGTCTGGTTCATAGGAGAGTTTTCTTGTATCAATAGTCTTGATATACTTTTTGCATTTTTCGCACAGTTCGACCCTGCAAATTTCATCGCCATCGGTATATAAATAGTGCAGTGTCTGATGGTCGCTATTTTCACAGAAGGGACATTTCAACCGCTCGGATTGCCATTCGAAACTGCAGAAAGTACAGAGGAAAAAACGCTGGCCTTTTCCTCTCAGTGCAGAAATCCGGGGTAAGGAACCGCACACAGGACAATATCCCCTAAGCCAGTTTTTTGTATCCATTGAGTCCCGGATTTGATCGACAAAAACAGAGAGAGAAGGGAGAATGCTCATATGCATAAGGAACATGAGAACAGGCTGATCGAGCCCGTGTTTAATGGCTAGTGTCTCGATATATACTGCGTCAGAGTTTTGTCTGATCAGGTCACCGATATCGAAAGCCTCTTTTTTTATTGCCTGTTCGATACCTGTTATATCCTTTTGCAGCTTTTCATTTACCTCCTTACTGATTTCACAGAGTGTCCTGAATAGGGTCTCAGAGGAAGAAACATCAATGGGTATAGCCATCCTGTTTAAAAGCGGGAAGCCTTCTCTGAATTCTTTTTCTCTTCCGGATTGTTGAAGTTGAAAAGGGGGGAGGATGAGTCCTTTTTTTGACCGTTCCTGTTCTGTATATATTTTTTCGTAAAATTCTATAAGTTGAGTATATGCAGGTTTTCTTTCTATAAGAGTTCCGGCCTGGTTTCGCATTTCATGCCTTTCTGTCAATTTTGTACAAGAGAACGGCCTGTTTCAAATAATTCTGAAACAGGCCGTTTCCCTTTTTCAGATAAGCTGGTCTTTACCCTGCAAGCGGAATAATATCCGCCACATGCCTGAAGATTTTCTTAATTGCAGCAATCCTCGTCATTTCCTGCTCTGTTTGCAAAGCGTATTTGTGGTATTTCTGCGGATCGTCGATCACGAGGTAGACTGCCTGATGAAAATCCGCATTCAGCAACTGTGCTTTCGGATACTCCTTTTTCAGTAGTTCAAGCCTTTTATTGGCTATTTCAAGCATTGCATCCCTGTCACCGAAGCTCATGGCTCCCGTTGGGCAGGTTTTGACACAGGCCGGCAGCATTCCTTCTCTGACCCGGTCGATACACATTGTGCATTTCGCCATACCCTGGGTTTTTTCATCCCATCGCGGTATATCCCAGGGACAGGATTCTCTGATTGCCTTTGCATCTGCAGGCTTCACCTTGATCGTCGGAGTGTAAATAACCGCACCGGTTTTTTCGTCTTTTATAATATGCTTGTACTTCAGAGACTCGGCAGTGATCATGCACGGCGGTGTCATGCAGTGCCTGCACTGGTCAGGGAAGAAATACCATTTCGGCTTCCCATCCACTTCCAGTTCGCTGAATCTCACCAGTTTAAAAGTGAAAAAACTAAGGTCTTCCGGGTTTTGGTGACTTCCCCGCTGCACTGTTTTTGTGGCCGGGTTCATGTTCCATTGTTTGCACGCTATCTGACAACCCCTGCAAGCAGTGCATTTTGATGTATCAATAAAAAATGTTTTCAGAGCCATTTATGATCACCTCCCTTATGCTTTTCCGGCTTTTTTAGCCGCTATTTTTGTAACGTTTGCCATAAACGCCTTGGACTCGGGTATCATGGTGTTCGGATCTCCGACCGTAGGCGTCAGCAGGTTGGCACTGTCACCGCCGTCCTTGGGGTGGAGCCATCCAAAATGATAGGGAAGCCCTATCAGATGAACTGTTTGACCTGCTATGACAAAAGGTTTCAGCCGGAGCGTAACGATTGCTACTGCTTCCAGTTTTCCACGGGAAGTCTCAACCAGAACTTTATCTCCGTTTTCAATCCCCCTTAATTTCGCAAGCTCCTGACTAATCTCACAGAATACCTGTGGCTCGGCTTCAACCAGCCACGGAAGCCAGCGTGTGAGAACGCCTGTCTGCCAGTGCTCGGTCACTCTGTACGTAGTGCAAACAAAGGGATACTTGGGATCACAGGTTGCAAAAGTATCAGCCCCGCCTTCAAAGATTTTAATAGCCGGATTTATTCGCTGGTTGGACATAATGTTCTTCTCAATAGGGCATTCGAGCGGCTCATAATGTTCGGGGAAAGGACCGTCTTTAAGCCCGGGTCCAAAGAGGGAAGCAACTCCATCAGGCTTCATAATAAACGGATAGACCCCTTCTGTTCCCATAGGAGGTGCCGGACCGTCAGGGATATCGCCGACCCACTTCTTGTTCTCGGCGTCCCATTTGAGCAACGCTCTGTTGGGATTTCTCGGTTTTCCCTCAAGGTCGACTGATGCGCGGTTGTAGATAATCCTCCGGTTCACAGGCCATGTCCATGACCATTGGGGGTACAGACCGAGTCCTGTGGGGTCGTCCTTTTTCCTCCGGGCAGCCATATTGCCGGCCTCTGTGTAGCTTGCAGAATAAATCCAGTTACCGCTTGAAGTCCTCCCGTCATCGAGAAGGAATACAAAACTCGGCACCAGGGTTCCCTTTTTATATGCTTTTTTGTCTACAGGATGTTCAGCAATATCCTCAAGGAAATACCCGTTAATCTCTTTCGCAACCTTATGGATATCAAATTTACCGTCTGTTTCATAGTCCCATTTTAGATTCAGGATAGGATCAGGCAATGCTCCTTTTTCCTTTTTATAGAGCGCCTGAACTTTCTTGAAAAGATCGTATATGATCTCTCCATCGGGCAATGCATCTCCCGGAGGGTTGGTACATTTCCAGCGCCACTGCATCCAGCGGCCACTGTTGCTGATGCTGCCTTCTTTTTCAAGGAAGGCTGCACATGGCAGCTGGAAAACCTCGGTCTTGATCGTCTTGGGATCCATTCCCGGTCCCTTCCAGAAAGAGCCAGTCTCATTGTCGAATACATTGACGTTCACCATCCAGTCGAGTTTTGCCATGGCCTGGCGGACTTTTCCGGCATTGGCACTCGAGCAGGCAGGATTCATTCCCCAGGCAAAGAACCCGGTAAACTTACCTTTGTACATTTCATCAAAAAGGTTCAGCCAGGAAGCATCCTGTGTTGGTTCAAGCTTTGGAAGCCATGCGTATCCAAAATCATTTTCTTTTGTAGCCTTTTCACCATAATATGATTTGAAGAGACTCGCCACATATTTTGGTCTGTTTTTCCACCAGTTCACGCTTCTCGGATCTTTTGAAGCAGGTGTAGTCTTATTGTAATCTGCAAGAGTAGCCCATTGTGCACGGGGAGTCGGCAAGTACCCGGGGATAATATGATAGAGGAGCGCCTGATCAGTTGAACCCTGGACATTTGATTCACCGCGAAGTGCGTTCACTCCGCCACCGGCGATACCCATGTTACCCAATAATGATTGAATTATCGACATAGCGCGGATATTCTGGACGCCGACCGTGTGCTGGGTCCATCCCATCGCATAGAGCTCAGTGCCGGCCTTGTCAGGTTTTCCGGTTGAGCCATAGACTTTATACACCTTTTCTAGGTCTTCCTGAGGTGTTCCGGTTATCGCCGTGACTTTTTCGAGAGTATATCGTGAATAATGTTTCTTGAGAAGCTGGAAGACGCAACGCTCGTCCTGCAACGTCATGTCTCTTTTCGGGATTCCGTTATCATCTTTGACAAGCGCCCAGGTGGAAGCGTCATATGACCTCTTGGTAGGGTCATACCCTGAAAAAAGCCCGTCGTCGAAACCGTATTTAGGGTTCACGATAAACGAAGCATTTGTATAGTTTTTCACATAGAATTCATCATACAGATTGTTGTCGATGATATACTTGATCATCCCGCCGAGAAAGGCGATATCGGTTCCTGAACGGAGCCTTACAAAAATATCTGCCTTTGTAGAGGTACGGGTGAAACGGGGATCTACGTGGATAAATATAGACCCCTTCTCTTTGGCAGCCTGAATCCATTTGAAAGAGACAGGGTGGTTTTCTGCCACGTTACTGCCCATATTGAGAATGACATCTGCATTTCTGAAATCAATGTAATGGTTTGTCATTGCGCCGCGACCGAACGACTCTGCCAGAGCCGCTACAGTGGCGCTGTGTCATATACGGGCCTGGTGCTCTATCCAGACGAGACCGAGTGATCGGAGCATCTTTGAATAAAGCCAGCATTCCTCATTATCCATTGCAGCACTGCCGACAGAAGCAATTGCTTCCGTCCTGTTCACTATCTTGCCGTCTTTATTCTTTTCGACAAAACTTTTGTCCCTGTTTTTCTTGATATTCGCTGCGATCTTGCCGAGCGCCCATTCCCAGCTCACTTCCTTCCATTGCGTGCTGTTCGGGGCACGGTAGCGGACTTTTTTCAAACGGTTGTCATTTACCGCTATCTGGTAAGATGACCCCCCTTTAGGACAAAGTGCGCCCTCACTGATAGGATGATCGGGATCACCCTCTGCATTGATAACTTTTCCTTTTTTGTCGGTTGCTACCAGAATGCCGCAGCCAACGGAACAATAACAACAGATTGTCGGTGTTTCCTTTGCACCCTTGATCCGGAGTTCAGAGGCATAGACTTGTGCCGGGGTGAGATCAAATCCAAGTTGACTCAGGGTCACACCGGCAGCCGTTGCTCCTGATACTTTCAAAAAGTCTCTTCGTGTCAAAACAGCCATATACTCCTCCTTTCCTTAAAGTGTGAGTAAAAGTATGGTATTAAATATATTCATGCCAGCCAAAAAATAATTTCATTTACCTTTATTAAACATATAGCATAGACGATTATGACTGTCAACAAAATTGTGCGAAAAACTCCACCCTTGAAATGTTTTCACAAATATGGGTTTATTTGCTACGTAAATATACGTAGCAATGGTCAACATGAGCCCGTATTCAGATATCCCTTTTAATTGGAAAAACAGAGCAGGTCTTATGAAAAAGGGTTGATTTGCATTATGATGTATGAATGACACATCTTTGGATCTTCTATGCTCTTATTTCGGCCTTTACTCTTGCAACGAGTGATGCACTTACAAAAAAAACACTCAGAAATATCAATGAATACCTTGTTGCGTGGTTCAGGCTTGTTTTCACAATGCCGTTGCTGTTCCTGCTGTTTTTCTGGGTTCCGGTACCGGAACTGGACAGTACATTTTTTGCAGCCTTTTTGCTCGCTCTCCCCCTGGAGGTTATCGCATTGATTTTATACATAAAAGCGCTACATTGTTCGCCTCTCAGCCTTACCCTGCCATTTCTCTCTTTTACTCCGCTTTTGCTGATTGTTGTGTCTTATATTATTCTGGGAGAAGAGGTATCGCTGAGAGGAGGATTCGGAATATTTCTTCTCGCAGCGGGTAGCTATACGCTGAATATTACCAAGATACGGGATGGTTTTTGGGAACCGCTCAAGGCGATTGCGAGAGAACGCGGATCGATTTTCATGATCGCTGTTTCGATTCTCTACAGTATTACCTCGCCTCTGGGGAAGATGGCCATAGAGCATTCATCTCCGCTGTTTTTCGGAATTGCATATTTCACTGCACTCACCTGTATCTTTACCCCAATCGCACTCTGGTCTGCAAAATCAGAGGTGAAGAATTTCTTTGCATCCGGCGCGTACAAGCAGCTTGCAGCCCCGGGTTTTTTTTCATCATGTATGATTATTTCTCACATGATTGCGATCAGCCTTGTGCAGGTTGCGTACATGATTTCGGTGAAAAGAATCAGTATCCTTATCGGGGTTATGTATGGATATATATTCTTCAGAGAGACACAGTTCAAGGAACGATTACTCGGCGCACTCCTTATGGTAGCGGGATTTGCTTTGATTGTCATAGCGTCATGAACAGCGGCCTTAGCTGATCAGCAGGGAGGCTTGAAGGATATACCGCTTTTTTAAAGATGCTGGAAGCTTTACAATAAACGAGAGGAACAAGGCGTAAACCGATTCTTTTCTTATGGTATCTGAAAATTATGAATTTTCTTGATGTACTAAAACAAACAAAAGAATATCTCGAAAAAAGCGGCATGGATAGTCCGGCAAAGGAAGCTGAAATTATCATATCACACTATATGAATACCGACAGGGCAGTCTTATACAGAGATAATCCTGCAGTGAAAAATGATATTGTGGAATCGATACGGTTACTCTCAACGAGAAGAGCAAGGAGAGAACCTCTGCAGTATATACTCGGTTCTGTTGAATTTTGCGGTCTGCAGCTAAAGATCGGACAAGGAGTGCTAATACCACGACCGGAGACGGAAATGCTGGTGGAAGAAGCAATAAATTTATTGGCTCATGTCTCACCGCATAACGAAAATCTCTTTCCTCATCCCCTCTCTGCAAAGAGGAGAGGGTGGAGAGGTAATATTCTGGATCTCTGTACCGGATCAGGGTGTATTGCTCTTGCACTCGCTACAGCATTCCCGCACGCACAGATATGGGGAACTGATACATCAACGGTTGCCCTTGAATACGCGAAAGAAAATTCTGTACTGAACAATATTCAGAACGTAGAGTTTATCCGGGGAAATCTTTTTGAACCACTCGGGGAAAATAGACGGTTTGACCTGATTATTTCAAATCCTCCTTATATCAAACATGATGATTTGAAAAATCTGCAGCCTGAAATACGCATATGGGAACCTGGTGAGGCGCTGGACGGAGGAGAAGATGGCCTTGACTATTACCGCGCTATTCTCACCAAAGCAAAGTATCATTTGAAGAAGGAAGGCCTCATAATGTTAGAAATGGGTATCGGTCAGGCGGATGCGGTTCGCCAGATGGCGGCAATGGGTGGATTTATAGATATTTCTTTGAGAAAAGATTATGCCGGAATAGAGCGGATATTGATAGGAAAAACCGGTATGGTATAGTTGAGGAGGGGAACTGGGAATGGGAATTTTAGAGGACAATAGAGATCTTGAAGAACTCGATAAGCGATACATCTGGCACCCTTTTACCCAGATGAAGGAGTGGATTGAAGACACGCCGATTATCATTACCGAAGGCAGGGAATGCTTTCTGAAAGACATATACGGAAGATGGTACCTCGATGGAGTTTCTTCGCTGTGGGTAAATATTTTCGGTCACAGGAAAAAAGAGATCGACGATGCGATAAAAGAGCAATTGGATAATATTGCACATAGCACCATGCTGGGACTGAGCAATGTGCCTGCGATAAAGTTGGCAGAAAAGCTTATGAAGATAGTCAATTCATCCTTCATCCCTCGTCCCTCATCCCTCTCCAAAATCTTTTATTCCGACAACGGTTCCACTGCGGTCGAAGTTGCCCTTAAAATGGCTTTCCAATATTGGAAGCATAAGGGCGTTGAGGGAAAGCACGCTTTCCTGTCCCTGAACAATGCATACCACGGCGATACGATCGGCGCGGTGAGCGTTGGCGGAGTCGGGATATTCCACGAGGCTTTTGGCCCGCTCTTATTTAAAACCTTCAATGCGCCTTCACCATATTGTTACCGGTGTGAGCTTGGCAGAACATTTCCTGACTGCAGCTTTGCCTGCCTCGCAAAAATGGAAGAGATCCTCTCTTGTCACGCAGGAGAGATTGCCGGCCTTATCATCGAGCCCCTCATACAGGCTGCTGGCGGTATGATCACTTCTCCTCCGGGATATCTCAGAGGAGTGAGAGAACTCTGCACGAAATATAACATACTGATGATTGCGGATGAAGTCGCAACCGGGTTCGGACGTACGGGCAAAATGTTTGCCTGTGAACACGAGGAGGTTGTCCCGGATATCCTCTGTCTCTCGAAAGGCATAACCGGAGGATATATGCCTCTTGCGGCAACGTTGGCAACCGATGCACTCTATAAGGTATTTCTCGGTGAATTCAGGGAATTAAAAACATTCTTTCATGGCCACTCATACACTGGTAACCCCCTTGCCTGTGCAGCAGCGATCGCCTGTCTGGATATTTTCGGGAAGGAAGATATTTTAGCCGGAATGAAGAATAAAATACGGATACTCGAATTGTGGCTTTCAGATGTCTCTGCACTCAATCATGTGGGGGATGTGAGGAATGCCGGTATGATGGCTGGTGTTGAACTTGTCAAAAACAAGGAGTTGAAGCAGGCCTATGACTGGTCTGAAAAAATGGGATGGAGTGTTGCGTATCATGCACGGGAAAACGGGGTTTTCATAAGACCTCTCGGGAACGTCATCGTTCTTATGCCTCCCCTTATAATCAGCGAGAAGAACCTGAACAAATTATTGCAGGTAGTGAAAAAGGCAATTGTTGTGGTAACGGAGTAGATTCACTATGAGCAAAAAGACCGTCATATCCCTCTTTTTTTTATTTCTCCTCCCGGTAATTCTCTATTTTCTCTGGCCTTCTGATGAAAGCAGGATAAAAAAAATATTCAGGGAGGGTGCCCGCGCAATCGAGCAGGAGAATATCGAAGAGGTGATGGGAAAGGTATCTTTCAACTATCGCGACGACTACGGACTCAGCTATCTTTACATTAAAGAAGGCATGGAACGGGTCTTCCATAAAATGAGCGATATCAAGATCGAATATGAGAACCTCAATATAGTGGTGAAAGAAAAAACCGCTACCGCAGAGGTGGATGTTCGGGTTGTTGCTACCATCGGCAGCGAGACGGGATACATTATCGGCGATTTGCCGAACCCCGTCCATATGAAGTTTACCCTTGAGAAGGAGCGAACGAAATGGCTTGTGACAAAGCTTGAGGGCTTGCCGGTATGGTGGTAATGATTTTTTTGAAACAGAAACGTATAATACCATAGTGCCGAAGTGGCGGAACTGGCAGACGCGCTAGGTTCAGGGTCTAGTGGTCGAAAGGCTGTGCGGGTTCAAATCCCGCCTTCGGCACCAAAAAAACTCAACTTCGGTTAGTTAAATTCATTAAATCTCCTATTCCTGGTACACAAAAACACTTTCGGTGACAACTATTTCTTACAAGTAAAATTCTCGCTTTTTTCCTGAACCAATGATAATTTCATTTCTTTTCTGAAGACAATAATTCACATTAATCAACAAAGATAATTGTTACCCCCTACGCAGGTAGGATTGATTATCTGATCTTATCTTGTCAAAATTACATTAACAAAAATACGACATTCAGAACAGGAGGGATTTGATGAAAAAGACGGTTTTATTCATTTCCGTAATAGCTCTTTCTTTTGTATTTGTAGTATCTGCATTTGCCGCCAGCCGGTGCGTTAACCCGGGGGGAACGGCTGGTTGTTATGCATCAATACAGACTGCTGTCGATGATGCCTCACCGGGTGATATCATTAATGTCTTGGTAGGGAGATATAATGAGCATGTTGAGATTTCCACAAATAATCTTACAATCCAAGGAGTTATTGCAGTTGGATTGAGAGTGGTTCCTAACGCCAGCGGTACAACCTTCGTGCCTGCTGACCCTGCAAAGGTCATTGTCGATGCCTATGGAGGTTTAATGCCCTTAGAGGTAACCACTCAAGAAAATGGCTGTGAGCCCGGGTTTAATATCAGTGGGACAAACGTAACCATCAGGAACCTTACGGTCAGGCACTCGTGTGATTGCAATATCGTCAGTTATGCCTCGAATACAACCCTGGACAATCTCCGCCTGATAAACGGTGCTTGCGGTGCATCTATTTACGGTTCCAACGCCACAGTCTTGAACTCATCGATCATGTCGAACGGACCGGGCCCTGCTTTGTTTGCAGAGGGCGACAATGCCGTGGTAACGAACAATACCGTGTTGAACAATGCCGGAGGCGCAATAGTGCTCGGGAGCGGTTCGCAGGTAAAGACCAACAAGATAACCGCGGTCGGGGATGCTGCGATATTGAATGATGGGGATTCACAACCGGAAAGCATATCAGTGCAGCAGATTCCGTTTTTATCTGAGGGCGCCTGTCTGACCGTCGGTTATGGTGAAAACATCGTTGTCGAAAGAAATACAATTGCAAATTGTACGTCTACAGGCATTCTTGTCCTACCGAGTGAAGGCGTGAAGGTCTTGACGAATACGGTAAGCGGCGCACTGTTTGGCATTGTGCTTGAATCTTATGGACCGCATGTCCTTAGAAATACTGTGAAGGGCACATTTGCAGGTATTATTGGCATGTCCTCTAACGGCTCCGTTAATGAAATTATGGACAGTATCACCTCAGGCACACTGTCGCAAACTGTTGAAAACCATACTTCAAGTTACAGACAATTGGTCTCCGCACTCAACGGGGGGCCGTCCAGTATATACGACAGTAATACCGTTACCGAGACGATGATCGTCGGATATGTGATAGAGGATTATGCGCCTTCGATTATTAACAATAAAGCAATCAGTGTGCCGAGCACCTTTCTCGGGATGTTCTGCGATTACTTGATTTGGGCCGAGTCCGGTTCTATCTCAGGCAATTACGCCTCCCACAGCAGCAACGGTTTCACAATCTGGACATACAACGCAGCCATCCTCAACAACACCTCCGAATACAACACTATTTTTGGGTTCTCTATAGCTTCCGATGCGAGCACAATAAGCGGCAATACCGCCCGCTTTAACGGAGGCGCTGAAAAATGGGCCGGTGGTTTTAGTATCGACGCAGGATCCGGTGTCACCATCAGCGGGAATACGGCGTTATCGAACCAGATCGGTTTTGATATCTGTTCCTATGGGTCAGGCAACACGTTCACTGGGAATTCATCAGTCTTCAATCATTGGGAAGGCGTAACATTCTGGTGCGGCGGAAGCATCTCAGTAACCAATAATACAGTGAATGACAACTCAGGAGAGGGCATTGCAAATGGTTCTGACGGCAACGTCAGTTTTTTCACCGGGAATACTGCCTTAAGGAATAGAACGGACATCTGCAATGAAGGGGGCACCCTTCCTGTTCCCGCGCCGGGGAACACCTTTGGCATATATGATCCGTCAAACTGCGATCTGCTGTAATTGTACTTTACCTACAAAAGGGGATGGTTTTATCCATCCCCTTTTTTTATGCAGCTTCAATTTTTACCTCTTAAACTATCAATACAGCCTCGGAGATACGCGAGGCAAAAGAGCGGTCAGTATACACGGCCAGATGTTTTACGGCCTTAATTAATTCTGGATCAAGCCGATATGAGCCAATCCTTTGGTGTTACCGCTTCCTACTGCATAACCTATCGATCTGCTCTGAAACCCTATGGACGAAGAGAAACAACTTCTTGTCCTTATTCGCTCGCACCTCCGCCCAGCACTTTGTAGAGCGTCACCAGATTAGCAAGCCGTGACAGGCGGACGGCGAGCAGGCCCTGCTGTGCGCCATAGAGAGATCGCTGTGCATCCAGAACGCTCAGGTAGCTGTCGATCCCTCTTTTGTAGCGCAGATCGGAAAGGCGAAAGCTCTCGGCAGTGGCTTCCACAAGAGATTGTTGCGCTTCCAACTGATTCCCTAAGGTTCCTCTTTGGGCTAGGGCATCGGCAACCTCCCTGAAGGCTACCTGGATTGCTTTCTCGTACCGGGTCAATATAATTTCCCTGTCCACTTTGCTGGCATTCAGGGCAGACCATGTGCGAGAATCAAAGATCGGCATAATTATCTGCGGCGCGAAACTCCACGTACCCGATCCGGAGCTGAA
Organism: Thermodesulfovibrionales bacterium; assembly: GCA_031082155.1. Taxonomy (GTDB): domain Bacteria; phylum Nitrospirota; class Thermodesulfovibrionia; order Thermodesulfovibrionales; family SM23-35; genus JAKLQR01. The sequence goes on from JAVHLL010000002.1 coordinate 36,064, forward strand.
TAAGCCGGACAGCTCGCTACTCGCAGTTCCAATTGTGGTGGTAAGGGCAATACGAGGAAAGAATGTCGCCCGTGCAGCACCGATATTGGCGTTAGCCGCTTTGAGCTGGTTTTCTGCCTGCAGGATGTCGGGGCGGTGTTGCAGAACCTCTGAAGGCAATCCGGAAGAGATATCTTTCAGCAATGTAACCGTATTCAGCTCAGTTGGCAAAAGCCCGTCCGGAACCGGTGAGCCGACCAACAACATCAGTGCATTCTCATCCCCGGCCACTATGCCGGTGTATCGGGCTATATCCACCTGTGCCGCATCTACGCGGGTTTGCGCTTGACGGAGATCAAGTTCGGACGAGGCCCCGACTTCGTAACGACGCCGGATAAGATTGTAAGTGGCCTTTTGCGATCCCATGGTCTCATGCGCCAATTTCAGTAACTCACGGTCAGCGGCCAGTGTGAGGTAGGTATTCGCAAGCTCGGCCACCAGACTGATCTGTGTGCTGCGACGGGCCTGTTCCGTTGCTAAATATTCTTGCAATGCTGCATCTTTCAGACTGCGAATACGGCCGAAAAAGTCAATTTCCCATGAGCTTGTGCCCAGGTTAATGCTGTATTGCTCGCTTGTCCTCGGTTCTCCGGGGCGTAAAAGATCTGAGGAACTGCGCTGTTTGCTTGCACTCACTGTTGCATTGACCGTCGGCAAAAGCTCGGCCCGTTTAATGCCGTATAATGCGCGGGCCATTTCAACATTCAAGACGGCAAGCCGCAGATCCCGGTTGTTGGTCAAGGCCATCTCAATAATTTGTTGCAGCTTTGTATCGGTGAAAAAATCCTGCCACCTCAGCTCCGGTGCTGCCGGAACACCGGCTGCAGGCTTGGTTTCTTTGTATGCAGCACCGCTCGGCCAGACGGCAGGTACGGGTGCTTCAGGCCTCGTGTATTTTGGGGACAGCGTGCATCCGCTCAGAAAGATGAACAATCCAATAAGTGTAAGAAAAAATATTTTATTCATATCATTCATCTCCTGATGGGTTTATCTCAGTGCCCTTGGTTACTTGACGCTTTCTCTGTTTGCCAAAGGTTTTTTCGATCAGCACATAGAAGAGCGGTGCAAATATGGTAACAAGAAAAGTCGAGGTTACCACACCACCCAGCACCGAAGTGCCGATAGCCTTTTGCGCGCCTGCTCCCGCCCCATTTGCAAACACCAGCGGCAGAACGCCGAACCCGAAAGCCAGCGAGGTCATGACGATGGGACGCAACCTTAGTTTTGCTCCTTCAAGAGTCGCCTCGATCAGTCCCATCCCTTCTTCCACCCGGGTCTTGGCAAATTGGACGATGAGGATGGCATTCTTGGTGGTCAACCCTAGCGTAGTCAAGAGCCCGATCTGGAAATATACGTCATTAGGCAACCCCCGGAATGTCGAGCCTATTACACCGCCGATAACTCCCAGGGGTAGGGCCAGCAGGATTGACATAGGGATAGGCCAGCTTTCATAGAGGGCCGCCAGGCACAGGAAGATCACCAGAATAGAAAAGGCGTAGAGCAGGCCTGTCTGGGAACCGGCCATCCGCTCCTGGTAGGAGAGTCCGGTCCAGTCAAAGCCGATTCCCTGCGGCAGCTTCCTGACAAACCTTTCCATAGCCTGCATTGCTTCACCGGAACTCCGTCCCGGTGAAGCTTCACCCTGGATGTTCAGGGACGGAAATCCATTGAAGCGTTCCAGCTTTGGAGAACCGGAAGTCCAATGGCCGGATGCAAACGAAGAAAAGGGAACCATCTTGCCCGTATTGTTGCGCACATAGAGTTTCTCAAGGTCCTGGGGCAGCATTCGGTAAGGGGCATCGGCCTGTGCATAGACCCGTTTCACCCGACCGCCCTGGATGAAGTCATTGATGTATGCGCTACCGAAGGCAGCCGAGATCGTATGGTGGATTGAGGTGATGGGGATACCCAATGCACCAGCCTTCTCCCAGTCAACGTCAATCCTGTATTCTGGCACGTCCTCCAGACCGTTAGGCCTGACCTTCGTCAATATCTTGTCCTGTGCAGCCATGCCAAGAAGTTGATTGCGTGCTGCCATAAGCTCGGTGTGGCCCAGGCCGCCACGGTCAAGCAACTGAAAATCAAACCCTTTGGCCATGCCGAGTTCAACAACCGCTGGCGGCGGAAAGGCAAATACCATGGCGTTGCGTATCCTGGAAAACTCCCCCATGGCTCTTCCGGCTACAGCGCCCACCTTCAGGTCCGGCCGGCCGCGGAGTTCCCAGTCCTTGAGCTTCACAAATGCCAGGCCCGCATTCTGTCCGCGTCCGGAGAAGTTTGTGCCGGAAATAGCCATGCAGGAATCCACTGCATCTTTTTCGTGCTCCAGAAAATAGTCTTTGACCCCTTCCATGACTTTTTTGGTTTGTTCCAGGGTAGAGTTCGCCGGAAGCAAAGCCTGCACCAGGAGGATTCCCTGATCTTCATCCGGGAGATAGGCAGTAGGCATTCGTTTGAAGAGAAATCCCATTGACGCAACGATCAGAAGAAATATAACTACGTAAGGGATCTTTTTTGAGAAGGAACGGCCGACCAGTTGCAGATACCGGTCTCTGGCACGAAGAAAAATGCGGTCAAACCATCGAAAGAACGGTCGCAGGAACCATATCCCAGCTTCCGTCGATTCATGCCCCTTAGGTACAGGCTTGAGAAAAGATGCGCACAGTACTGGCGTTAGAACCAGGGCTACCACTACCGAAAGGAGCATGGATGCAATGATGGTTACGGAGAACTGACGGTAGATGACTCCCGTGGATCCGCCGAAAAACGCCATTGGGCCGAAGACCGCTGAAAGTACCAGTCCGATGCCGATCAGAGCGCTGGTAATCTGGTCCATGGATTTGCGTGTGGCCTCCATGGGTGAGAGTCCTTCTTCGCTCATAATCCGTTCCACGTTCTCCACCACTACGATGGCATCGTCCACCAGGAGACCGATAGCCAATACCATGGCGAACATGGTCAGCATGTTAATGGAGAAACCGAAAAGCCCTAGCACCGCGAATGTCCCCAGGATCACAACCGGTACCGCAATGGTTGGAATCAGAGTGGCCCGCATGTTTCCCATGAACAGATACATAACTAAAAAAACGAGAAGAATCGCCTCGAAAAGTGTTTTAACCACTTCATTAATGGCTACCTTAACAAAAGGTGTAGTGTCGTAGGGATAAATGACCTTCATGCCGGAGGGGAAGAAGTGGCTCATTTCTTCCATTTTGGCCCTGATAGCATCGGCCGTATCCAGGGCATTGGCGCCGGCAGCCTGCCGGATGGCAAGGGCAGCGGAGGGTTTGCCATTGTAAGAGGCTACAATATCATAAGATTCGGTTCCGAGTTCTGTCCGTCCTACATCCCTGACCTGCACAATAGACCCATCCGGGTTTGTTCGGAGGGGAATGTCGGCAAACTCATCGGGTGTCTTGAGAAGACTCTGGACAATGATGCTAGCATTCAGGCGCTGGCCTTCAACCGCTGGCGCTCCGCCGAACTGGCCCGCAGACACTTCAACGTTGTAAGCCCGCAGGGCCGTGATCACATCCTGAACCGTCATCTGGTAATCGGCCAGCTTATCGGGGTTAAGCCATATGCGCATAGCATATTGGCTGCCGAACACTTCCACCTCACCGACACCCGGCACCCGCGAAAGCACCTTTTCCAGGTTTGATTGTGCATAATCTCGCAAATCATTCCCGTCCATGCTCCCGTCCTCCGAGATCAGACCGACGATCAACAGGTAGTTCCGGGTGGACTTGCTCACCTTCACCCCCTGGCGCTGCACAACCTCAGGCAGACTCGCCATAGCAAGCTGAAGCTTGTTCTGTACCTGGGCCCAGGCAAGGTCCGGATCAGTCCCTGGGGCAAAAGTCAGCTCAACGCGGGAAGCACCGGCCGAATCACTGCTGGCGGAAAGATATAGCATCTTGTCAAAGCCGGTCATCTTCTGCTCGATGATCTGCGTCACGCTGTTTTCGACCGTTTCTGCCGAGGCTCCTGGATAAAAGGCCGTAATGGCAATGGAAGGCGGCGCGATGGGCGGATACTGCGAAATCGGAAGGTTATAGATCGCCAGCAAGCCCGCCACCATAAGGATAATGGCAATGACCCAGGCGAATACCGGACGATCCAGAAAAAATCTTGATAACATCACAATCCTCCGTTAGTTGGATTTTTCGGCCGGATTGGCCGTATTTTCAGGCTTAGTAATATCTTTACGACCGTCATCAAAAGGAACAACTTTAACGGAAGCGCCCGGCCTCACTTTTTGCATTCCCTCGACAATTATGCGATCACCTTGTGCGATACCCGATGAAAGCAGCCATTTATCGCCGATGGTACGGTCGACCGTGAGCATTCGCTGCTGGACTTTTCCCTCAACATCCACGATCAGCGCGACAGGATTCCCCTTTGGATCTCGTGACACGGCTTGCTGGGGAACCAGGAGAGCCTGTTTATTGACGCCTTCTTTTACCACGGCCCGGACAAACATGCCCGGCAGCAGAATACCTTTCGGATTCGGAAAAATAACCCGGAGGTTGACAGAACCGGTTGACGGATCTACAGTTACATCTCGAAATTGCAAGGTTCCTTCCGATGGATACTCTCTACCGTCTTCCAGTAAGAGCTTGACCTTGTTCTGGTCTTTTGCTTCGTATTTGAGGCGGCCTTCCTCTAAACGATGCTGTAAACGCAGCAACTCAGTGGTGGATTGCGGCACATCTACATAAATGGGATCCATCTGTTGAATGGTAGCCAGTGTTGCAGGTTGGTGTGCCGTAACCAGTGCTCCCTCTGTTACAGTGGATATCCCGATGCGGCCGGAGATTGGGGCGATGATGCGAGTATACCCCAGATTTATACGCGCTGTTTCAACCATCGCCCTCCAATATTGAATATCAGCCTCAGTTTGTTTCAGAGAGGCTGCCGCCTCATCGTAATCCTGTTGGCTGACCGCTTTATCAGTAAGCAATTCTTTAAAGCGTTCGGCCCTCGACCGGATCGCAGGCAGACTTGCCTCGACCCTACCAAGGGAGGCATTCGCATTGTCGAGCACTGCCTGAAAAGGGGCTGGATCAATACGGTAGAGTATTTGGCCAGCTTTGACATAGGAACCTTCTGTAAACAGGCGTTTCTGTATAATGCCGCTGACCTGGGGACGAATGTCCGCAACAAGATGGGGAGACGTACGTCCCGGTAATTCAGTAGTTAACATGACCTGTTGCGGCTGTACCGTTACTACAGATACTTCTGCAATAAGAAGAGGAGCCGGCTGTTGCTGACGGTCGCAGCCGCCCAATAAAAAACCGAGGAGGAGAATGCCCACGGTGGTAATAAATTTGATTCTGTTGAATTTTTTCATACAATCACCTCTCCATATTGAATTTTTATAATTACCCTCAAATTGGATACCTAAGCGTGTTGATTGATTAGACAAAAAAATTATTGCTGGAATCCCCTCAATAAACCATCAACTAACGTAGTAGCAAGGACTTTTCGGTCGATCCAGGGGAAACTATTCTGATAGAGAGTCATAGTTATCAAGCCGTGAGGTGCTGTTGCGAGCACCTGCGTTAAAACATCGATATCCATAGGGCGAAGTTTCCCTGCGCCGATACAAACCTGTACTATTTTCCTGAATTCAAAATATGAATTCCGCGCCATTGACTCTCTGTTCATGAATTCTTCATGCGTACCATAAACATCAGGCCTTGTCAAAAAAAATACCTTGTAATGATTTGGATTGTCGAACGCAAACTCTACCAGATAAAGCATGGTATGGCGCAGGGCTTCATAAGGATTACTTTGAACCGATCTGATATGGCTCAGCTTGGTCAGAAATTGCTCGGCAACCTCTTCACAAATAGCGAGAAGCAAATCATCCTTGCCCTTAAAATAGAGATAAATAGTAGTTGGAGAATAGTTGATTTTTTCGGCAAGCCTGCGCATTGAGAACTTTTCGTAACCAACATCAATGAAGAGATCACGGGCTGAATTGAGAATCTCCCGGCGGAACTCCTCTTTGTTCCTGTTCCTTTTTTCCTTGGCACCCATTTAGCAAACATTAACGCAGTTAAGTAATAGTAACGGTGTTAATATACATTTTTCACATTAATTATGTCAATCTTTTCTCACCTGTTAGAATTATTTAAATTTAGTTTATAATGAACGACTAGGAACTTAACAGAGGCTGGTGGAGTGTAATGACCCGCCAAAGAGTCCCTTGGAAATATACCGTAACACAAAATCTGGAAGATGCAGAAACAGGTGCATCAGGGGCGAAATTCGATGATCATATCTCATAAATACAAATTTATTTTTCTAAAAACAGAGAAGACCGCCGGTACCAGCATGGAGATTGCCCTCTCCCGGTTCTGTGGTGAGCAGGACATCATAACCCCGATCACCCCGGAAGATGAGATAATGAGGCATACACTGGGGTACAGAGGTTCGCAGAATTATTCAATACCCGTTTCAGAATATTCTTTCAGGGACTATCTCATCTTCCTGATAAAACGTAAAAGAAAACGGTTCTATAACCACATTACGGCAAGAGAAGTCAAAAATATTATCGGAGAAAAGATATGGGACAGTTATTATAAATTTTGTTTCGAGAGAAATCCATGGGACCGCGTAATGTCTTTATATTACTGGCGCTATAAGAAAGAACCACGTCCTGCGCTCTCGCATTTTATCGATTCAAAAAGCCCGAGAAGTCTAAAAAAACGTGGGTATGAAGTATATACAATAGACGACAGTATCGCAGTGGATAAAGTTTATCTGTTCGAGAATTTAACAAGCGAGATCGAAATTATATCCAGTATCCTTGGCTTTCCGGAAAAGCTGAAGCTTCCCAGAGCGAAGTCTTCATTCAGGGATGACAAAAGACATTATCGGGAGATCCTCATAAATAGCGACAAAAAGAAAATAGAGAAGATATTCAGCAAGGAAATTGCCCTTTTCGGCTACGAATTCTAATTAGGATCTCTCGGTAAGGTTTTAACACCCTTTAGGTTCTTGACACACCCTCTACCGCTTGATATGCTTTTTCTATTGATAACAGAAAACGGATAGACTATGCCTATATCTCAGACTAGGGGAAGACTATCCTGCTTCCCCCTGTCTTTATCAGATTGGGAGAACATAGAAAGAAAGGAGGTGAGTGTATGGATAAAAAGGATTTAAAAAAGATCCTTGCAGGTATCAGCGTCGCCGGTCTCCTGACAGGAGCAAGCATAGGATGTACACCTCAGCAGCCGCAGCAGCCAGCTCCTCCCGGCAAAGAGATACAAAAGGAAGCCCCGGCACAAACTCAGGAACCTCAGTTACCAGCAAAAGAGGCTCCTGCTCCGAGCAGTTGAACCGGGAAAAAATAGTGCAAGTTTGCACTATGCTACCAAGAATTCCATGAGAACATTCCAGGCTGAAGAACATACCGAACCCTATACGGCATGCCGTTCGATTGCCGGTCCTGAATTGTGGGCCAGATTGAGTAGCGACCGGAAGTTGTCATATGATTCTGAACCACTGATAGGAGACCTCATTCGGGCGGGTGGACAGGGAATGCCAAAGTTCCTCCCTGATCTCGCCCGCCTTGAATACACCATTGAAGATGTCCGCAGGAGCGAAGTCCGCATTCTGGAAGTCACCGCGGAAATCTGTCTGAATCCAACGGTAAGGTTGCTGGACCTCTCCTGGAAAAACCTTCTTCCTCTCCTTACGCAGGACAGAACAGAGGTGCATGCTGATCCGGTGCCTGGCAGCGAGCTCGTGCTTGTCTGGAATGATCCCGCGAGGCAAAGAGTGAAATACCGTGTAGCATCACAGAATGATCTGCTGGCGCTCAAGATAACGGACGAGCATATAAATCCTGAAAGTGCTGCAAAGGAAGGGAACGTGACGGTTGGCATGATTGATAGTATTATCGATGAGGCTGTTCACGAGGGGATTCTCCTGTCTCCGCCTTCTCAACTCAATCGTGATCAGTCTATTTTTCCTCTGAATGATTATGTGGACAAGAGTTTTCTTTCTTCACACAGTTTTACTCTCCAGTGGCATATCACACAAGCCTGTGACCTCCACTGCCGTCATTGCTATGACCGTAGCTCCCGCTCGCCGATGAGTCTAGAACAGGGGATACGAATACTCGATGATGTCCGCATGTTCTGCAGGAACAGGCATGTTATAAAAGCGGTAAGCTTCACCGGCGGGAATCCTTTCCTGTACCCACATTTTGCTGAACTCTACCGTGCAGCGTCAGAGAGGGGATTCAGCATCGGTATCCTCGGCAATCCCACTGGACGAGAAAAGATTGAGAGCCTGATTGCGATACAGAAACCGACACATTTCCAGGTAAGCCTTGAAGGTCTTCAGGCGCAGAATGACTTCATTCGCGGAGAGGGGCATTTCGATCGGGTCATGGAATTTCTCAAAGTACTCAGGGAACTGAATATATTTTCGATGGTGATGCTGACCCTCACAAAAAACAATATGAAAGAGGTTATACCGCTTGCAGAAATACTGAATGAGCACGCAGACAGATTCCACTTTAACAGGCTTTCGATGGTCGGTGAAGGGGCAAGCCTCATGCTCCCAGAGAAGGAAAAATATATTGCGTTTCTTGATTCCTATGAAAAGGCAGTTCAGAAATACCCGGTCCTTGGTTTGAAAGACAATATGCTCAGTGTGCTTTCCTATAAAAAGGGGCTTGAACCATTCGGGGGATGCACCACATTTGGCTGCGGAGCTGCATTTAATTTTCTCGCAGTGCTTTCAGACGGTGAGGTGCATGCCTGCAGAAAGTTCCCGTCGCCAATAGGAAATATATTCCGTCAGAGCATCTCTGATATTTACGATTCCCCTCAGGCACAACGGTATCGCGAAGGATGCAGGGCATGCCGCACCTGCAAACTCCATGCGGTATGCGGAGGTTGTCTCGCCGTAGCACACAGCTTAGGACAGGATATTTATGAGGAAAAGGACCCTTTCTGTTTCCTCAATGAGTAATACGGAGAGAGAAACAGTGTGTTCTCCGGACTGAAGGCAATCCTTTCTTTCTCCGAATGAACCGAAATCATGCAACTTCGAAGACGTATCCTCTGAACAGGCATTGGAAAATGCTATAATTTTTATAAATCTGTCACCGCAGAGGAATTATCATGAAAAAGCTGACTCATCTCGACAGGCAGGGAAGGGCAAGGATGGTTGATGTATCGAAAAAACCGCTGACCCAACGCGAGGCGGTTGCCCAATGTTCGGTTGTCATGAAACGCGAAACATTACAGCTTATTCTGGACAATCAGATTCCGAAAGGAGATGTGATCGCTGTCGCCCGGGTTGCCGGAATTATGGCTGCAAAGAAGACGAACGAGCTCATTCCGATGTGTCATCCCCTGAATATCTCCTCGGTTGCGATTGAATTCAAAACTGACACAGGGAAGAACAGAATAGATATTCAGTCGACCGTGAAAGTTTCCGGACAGACCGGAGTCGAAATGGAGGCTCTTACCTCAGCAGCAATCGCAGCGTTGACAGTATACGACATGTGTAAATCGGTCGATAAGGAAATGGTAATTACTGAGATCATGCTGATCCGAAAAAAGGGGGGGAAAAGCGGTGTGTTCCGCAGGGGAACTGTTAACCGCTGATATTTTCAATGCTTTTCTTTGCCCTTGTGTTTTCCGGGTCCAGCGTGAGGGCTTGTCGGAACTGTTTCAGGGCATTCTCTTTCATGCCTTTTTTCAAATAGATCATTCCAAGATTTACACGGTGGTCGGCGTTCCCGGGATCATACCTGATTGCTTCGAGGGACGCACGCTCTGCTTCTTCGAATCCGTTTGTAATTTTCGTGAAGGCGAGAGAGAGATGGCTCCAGTATTTAGCGTTCTCAGAATCAAGTTTGGTCGCTACCCTGAACGCATCGATAGCGCCGGAGAAATTTCCTGTTCTGAACGCTTCAACGCCTTTCTTAAAAGAGTCGCTGCCGTTGCTTAACGGAACCGTCTCTTTTCCTATTTCCTCAGGGGAAGCGGTAAGCTGCTTTTCATGAGTTTCCCTGAGGTACGTATAGGCACAAGTCAGTTTGTCGAAAATAAGGGTCAGTTTATCTTTTAAAGAAGGGTCTGCAGAACTGTAAGCCCGGTCAGGATGAAATTCCCTGGTTAACCGATAGTAGTTCTTCGTTATTGTTTCTTCATCAGCATGTTCATCGATTTCGAGGAGTTTATGCTCATCGAGAAGTTCGAGTTTGAGAAACAACTTGTCCACTTTCCTGACAAATTCTTCTTCAGACTCGGCAACAGGCTGGAGAATTTCTCCCAAGGAGAAGGTCTCGGTATGTTCAGGCGCTTTCTTCTTCTCATCAACAACGCCAATGGTCCACAACACATGCAGTGTTTTCATGGCTTCGAATGAACCGATCAAGGTATTGTCTATAAGTTCTTTTATGGTTTTGACGCTGTCAACGAGAGAAAGCATCTTCCTGTCCTGGGGACTGAGTTCAACGTCCTGGAAGAGTGTGGCAGGGTCGGCGCTCAGTTTCAGGACCGTATCTGAAGCGGGCATTTCGTTCCTGATCCTTGTCAGATTATCAATTTTCTTTACTCCTTCATAAATGAGATTCCCCATGCTCATTTTCAGGGTAATTACTTCGTTGGTGGGAATTGTCCCTTCTATGAAGTTGTATTCGGCCTCTTCAAGCTGAAACAGACTGCAGATAATCTCCTTTACCTGGTATTTTACGCCCCAGAAAAGGTCTTTCGGATTGATATACCCGAGTTCCACGAGAATTGCGCCAAGCCGCTTGCGGGTTTCCCTCAGGACTGCAGATGCTTTGTCGTATTGTTCCAGCGTGATTTTCCCTGCTTTGACAAGCATCTCTCCAAGCCTGTCATCTTCATATGTTGATGAGGCAAAAATAGCATCACCTTTCTGGAAATATACTTTCTTTGTGAACGCGAGAGTTTTTATGAAGAGGGTCCCTGTTTTTCTCTGCCTGTGAAGATGCGAGAGCAAATGGGGAAGCCCTATGGATTGAATGGTGCCTTGGAACGGAATATCATTCATATATACCTCTTTACCTCGAAACGATAGAGTTCTACCTCTTCATGAGGCAGTATCCCTGCTTTTAATTTTGTGATCCGGATCTGCTCTTCAACCGTATCGACGCCTTCAAGGTCCGGAAGCAGCAGTCCTCTCCGGGAACCACTCTTCACAATTATACCGTATTTTCTGGGATCCAGATCAGAGGAACCGGCCACTTTTTCAGGAGGCGACAGGACATCGACGGAGTAAATGAGATCGTTCAGCTCTTCTGCTGATACCGGACTGAATCTCGGATCTTTCGTCGCAGCGGAAAGCGAATTTATGATAATCTCATCACCGATAGATTCGCAGGCAGGCTGATACGTTCCGATACATCCTCTCAGTTCACCGCGTTTTTTCAGACAAACAAAAACCCCTGCTTTTCCATACATCTCAGGAGGAAGGGGTTCAGGGGGTGAGATTCTTATCCCCTCTCTGAGATAAGTCTCAACACTCTTTTTTGCGAGTTCAACCAAAGGGTGCATTTATTTTCTTCGCTGTAAAGTGTAATCAGCTATCGCAAGAAGACCTTCCTTGGCCCTTGAATCGGGAAACACGGAAAGTTCATTTTTTGCGTCAGTAATAAGATCCCGTGCTTTCTGCAATGACAGTTCGATCGAATTATATTTCTGAAAAAGCCTGAGTATTTTGCGGAGGCCGCGTATTTTAAAAGTACTTCTTACAATTGTCTTGATTTCTTCGGTTTCTTTTTCAGAAGCTGTCTTCAGAAGATACAAGAGGGGAAGCGTGATTTTTCCCTCCTTGAGGTCCTTACCGAGACGTTTCCCAAGTTCTCCTTCGTCAGCCATATAATCAAGTATATCATCCGCCATCTGAAAGGCAATCCCTGTTTTCATCCCAAATCGTGCGAGGGCGTCCTCTTTTTTCCTGGGAAGCGACCCAAGGATAGCGCCGATCCTGCATGCAGCGGAGATGAGGACAGCAGTTTTCGCCGATACGATACTGAGGTAGTCTTCTTCTGTAATATCGGGATCAGCAGTTTTCGCGAGTTGAAGAATCTCTCCTTCTGTCATCCTGGTTGTCGCTTCCGAGAGTGCTTCCATGATCCTCTGGCTTTTCTGCATCACCGCAAGTCTGAGAGCATTTGAGTAGAGGAAGTCGCCGACGAGGATGACTATCTGGTTCCCCCAGACTGAATGGGCAGGCGATTTCCCCCTTCTTATCTCAGCTCCGTCGATTACATCGTCATGGAGCAGTGAGGCGGTATGGATTGATTCGACGATACCGGCCAGAATAAACCTGGCGTCCCCGTGATCACCGGCAAGGTCGGAACTAAGAAGCAAAATCAACGGTCTGAGCCTTTTCCCCCCGCCGTCCAGGATATATTTGCCGATGAGAGGGATGGTAAGTACGGGGCTTTTGAAAAGGTCCCTGATCCTTTCCTCTACAATTTCCAGGTCGTGTTCATATATTTTAAAAATATCGTCCAAAAGCATTCTTAATGGTAGGATAGCGATTCATGCAAAGTCAAGGATAAAGGGCTTAGGCAAAGCTTCTTTGATGCGTAGGAGCTCACAGAATTATAAAACGTGTAAGTGCACTTTTATGGTAAACCTGAAGGAACATATTTTCCCATGACTCTGTTTGTGAGGCCGAAATGATAAAATTAGGGAGCAGCCTGAATAACAGAGTAATTATCACTTATATCCATGCCTAACATTTTCCCTTTTTTATCCTTAAGTATTATCTTCAAAAGTATTTTGTCATTCTCTTCCAGGACATTGGGAACTATCCATTCATAAGAACCAGGACTCCCTTGTAGTGTTGTAATATGTTTCCATTTAGTTTTGTTCTTTTGGTAATAAAGTTTTGATTTTGCGATCTGATTTACGGAATTATTAGACTGCCACGTTATTGGAAAATGACTTCCCAACGTGACAACCCTATCACTTTTTGGCAAAGTTAGGCGTACCATTGTTATGGGTTGCATGGAAAGGAGAGTAAGCCCTGGTGTCAGTTTCATAATAAACCCCTCGTTGTTTCCTCCAAAAAGAATGTCAGCAAAGCCAGAAGATATGCCGGGGAAATCTCTTGAATATGTCCAGCCGGCAGCATAAACATTTCCCAACGCATCAAGAGCAATATCGTTCGCATTATCGTAATTGTTTCCCCCAAGGTATGTAGCTCCGAGAACGGATGTGTCAAGGTTTGCGTTCAGATGCGCAATAAATCCTTCATAATAGGGGCCGAAATCGCAATCAGCAGAAGCTGCGTCTATACCCGGAAAGTCCGGTGACTGAGTATATCCCGAAATATAAATGTTCCCGGTATCATCTTGAACCAGCGAGGATGGATAGTCATTGTTGTCGCCGCCGAGAAATGTTGATGCCAGAAGAATGTTCAAATCAGTGTCAAGCTTTGCAATAAATCCTTCATTAGAACCTTCAAAAGTGCTGTCTGCAGGAGTGAAAGGCAAAGGTGGCAGAGGGAAATCGGTTGAATAGGTGAGACCGGCAAGAAAGACATTTCCATTACCCTCGGGTATAATTGCGTAAGAATAATCATCATCTGAACCCCCAAGGTATGTTGTAGCGAGAAATGCGCTGAGTTTGGAATTCAGTTTTACTGTAAATCCTTCATCATGGTATTGTGTAAAGGTACTATCAGCAGAACTTTCTGATACTGGAAAATCTGTGGAATGTGTATAGCCGGTAACAAAGATTTTTTCGGCTATATCATCCAATGTAGAAATGACCCACGAGCCTGAAGCATTGGTGGCATATTTCAGATCGCCATTGGAA
>JAVHLL010000002.1:50037-200148 GCA_031082155.1 Thermodesulfovibrionales bacterium
GCATCGTAATAGCTGATATGGAGGGCATCGGTTGAATCGACGGCAAGGGAGGTGTATTCGCCTACATTGTCAGCAGTGCTGTCGATGGAGGTAGTTACCCACGAGCCTGAAGCATTGGTGGCATATTTCAGATCGCCATTGGAAGCATCGTAATAGCTGATATGGAGGGCATCGGTTGAATCGACGGCAAGGGAGGTGTGGCGACCGACATCATCTGATCTGTCCTTTGTTGAGGTAAAAAATGTGTCTGTAACGTTTGAAATATATTTCAAATCACCATTTGTAGCATTGTAATAACTGACATGGACCTTATCACTGGAATCAAGATCTATCGAGGTATATTTTCCAACATTTTGTGTGCTGTCATCATATGCGATAGCGAAAGCAATGTCGTCATTACTTCCCCCAGTGAATGTGGATGCGATGATTGAACTCAAATCTGATGTCAGTTTTGCTGCGTAGCCGTCATAAGAGCCTTGAAATTCACCCATAATATTTAATGCATTATCAGCAGAATCGGCGCTTATACCTGGAAAATCAGAAGAACCTGTAGACCCAGCAACAAAAATGTTTCCTGAGCTGTCAAAGGTAAGAGATTGAACTACATCATAATTGTTCCCACCCAGAAAAGTAGCGGAAAGAATTGAACTGAGATCAGAGTTTAATTGTACGATAAAACCTTCATTCGGGTTCATGAATACATTGTCTGCAGAAGCAACAGCACTGATACCTGGGAAGTCTTGTGACTCCGTCAAACCAACGATATACACATTACCTGTACCGTCGACAGCAATGTCATATGCAGAATCGTTACGATTACCTCCAAGAAATGTTGCTGCGGAGATTGCATCGAGATTTGGAGTTAATTTTACAACAAATGCTTCGGATTCGCCATTGAAGCTACTGTCAGGTGATCCAATTGTTATGGCGGGAAAATCTGGTGAATTTGACCAGCCGCTAGCATAAATATCACCTGAACTGTCAATAGCAATTGAAGTGATAAAATCATGAACATTTCCTCCAAGGAAAGTCGCTGAGATAATAGGGTCGATGACAAGCGCCATATTTTTATTGTACTTGCCGACCTTAAAGCTATATTCATGGTGATTCACATGATAAGATACCTTAACGGGTTTCCTGATTCCATTTAATTCCTGATACGCAACAGGTTGGGAGAATTTCAAAAATCTATCACCCAAGTTTATTTCAAGCTCTCCTTCATTGTTCACTCTCAGGTTTGAAGCACCTTCAATATGGAACTTTATATCAGCAGGGTTCCCGCCGGGTCGAACAAGAAATATTTTTTCGATATTGTTACCTGAAGCTTTCAGTTTGAGTTCAATTAGTTTATATATCTCACCGAAGTTCAATTCATTGTATGTTGGAATATTATTTAACCATTTAACAGGATTATTACCTTTAAAATAATTGACTTTGGTTGATGCTTCATCTTCTCCGGATATCTTTGTTCTCAATGTTTTCTGGAGATGTTCCCTGATTACAATGCCTTGCCTGGCATTATCTGTTCCGGAATCTGCAAGTGCATAAACTATCACACCATTTTGAGTTATCCGGACAATGCCTGCAAAAGTTTCAACGTAATATTTAATATCTGAGTCCTGTATTTGACCTTTATTTTCTATGAAAGGCATATGCAGCAGATGCATATTTTGAGGGTTTTGAATATGTTTCCCATGTGGTTTGACTGCAGAATGAACCGAAGGGGTGCAGATATAAAGTAAACTTATCAGCAAAAGGGGAAGCTTAAAAAAATGATTCCTCATAAATTGACAACCTTTATTCTATAATAATATAAAAAAATAAAATATCTGCTTCTCATTAGTTTTATTTACGAAAAAAGATAACATCACTCCTGAAGTTTGAACCTGAATTTATGTAGCTTCGCGTTTGTCTTCGCCAGTTTTTTCAGGTCATTTGGCCTGAAAGCTCCTTTCTCGGTAATAAGTGCGGTTACGTATTTATGAGGCGTTACATCAAAGGCTATATTTCTCACATTCACTCCATCGGGTGCAATCTGACACCTCCCGTTTACAAGGGTGACTTCCTCAGGACTTCTTTCTTCAATGGGAATATATTCACCTGAAGGCAGAGAAAAATCTATGCTGCTCAACGGGGCGGCGACATAAAAGGGTATTTTATTTTCTTTGCAGAGAACAGCGACGGTATACGTACCGATTTTATTCGCTACGTCACCATTCCGCGCGGTTCTGTCTGTCCCCACGATTGCGAGGTCTATATCGCCGCTCTGCATCAGAGCTCCTGCAGTGTTATCGGTAATCAGCGTAACAGGTATACCCTCTTGCATGAGTTCCCATGCCGTGAGTCTTGCACCCTGAAGCACCGGTCTTGTTTCGTCGGCAATGACCTGAAAGAGCTTTCCCTGTTCTTTCGCAATACGCATTGGTGCGGTTGCAGTGCCATATCCCCCTGTTGCAAGAGACCCTGCATTGCAGTGGGTGAGAATGGTGTCTCCGTCCTTTATAAACTCAGCGCCCCATCTGCCGATAGCTTTATTGATTTCGATATCCTCATCGAGTATCTTTTGTGCCTCCCTGATAAGCAGGCCTTTGAGCACACTGACCGGCTCCTCTCTATGTGCAGAGAGAAGTCTTTTTATCCGTTCTATAGCCCATTGTATA
This sequence comes from Thermodesulfovibrionales bacterium, assembly GCA_031082155.1. Classification (GTDB taxonomy): domain Bacteria; phylum Nitrospirota; class Thermodesulfovibrionia; order Thermodesulfovibrionales; family SM23-35; genus JAKLQR01. The sequence goes on from JAVHLL010000002.1 coordinate 52,698, forward strand.
TTGACTGCAGTGGGTCGTGTTGAAAGCAATTCGAAAAAGACCGGTTCAATTTTATTCATAAACGAGTCATAGTGTTCAGCCCTGATATCCTGTGCAGCGAGTGCGATACCCATGGCTGCTGCAATTCCAATGGCGGGAGCTCCCCGGATCCAGAGCTTTCTTATCCCTTCAGCGACTTTTCGGTAATCGGCACACTCGATGAATTTTATCTCGATGGGGAGTCTTGTCTGGTCCAGCATGATTACTTTTCCCTCAACCCATTCGATTGTATTAACCATAGAAGGCTCCTTCAGGGAACAGGAAAGAGATGATAAAAAGAATAGTCAGCACTGTCAATACACCTACTGTTCCCCATGATACGACATTATGGAACCTGGGATTCACATATTCCCCCATTATTTTTCTGTCATTTACCAGAGAAAGTGCATACACGAGCACAAAGGGGAGGAGCATGCCGTTCAGGACTGAAGAGAGTACCATCAGGAATACAAGAGGCGCATTCGGCGTCAGGATAACGAGCGCGGCAAAAACAATCATTACGGTGTATATCCACATGAACTGGGGTGCTTCCCTGAAGGTTTTGTTTATCCCTCTCTCCCAGCCCATCGCTTCACAAATATAATAGGATGTTGCAAGGGGGACGATAATAGCGCCGAGAAGCGCAGCATTTGCAAGGCTGACTGCGAATATGAGGAATGCATATTCTCCTGCAAGTGGCTTTAAGGCAAGAGCAGCTTCAGACGCTTCATGTATTCGGATCCCAAAAGGGAAGAGGGTAGTCGCACAGGTTAAGATAATGAAGAAAGAGACTATATCAGTGATACTGCATCCGATAAGCACATCGAGTCTTGAAGCCTTGTATTGATCTTTCTTAATGCCTTTTTCTGCTATGGATGACTGCAGGTAAAACTGCATCCATGGGGTAATTGTTGTGCCGACAATGGCTATGCCGAGCATAATGAACTCAGAGTTGAGATGCATATGAGGGATGAATGTTCTGGAGAACACCTCTTTCCAGTCAGGTTTTGACATAAAACCGGAAAATACATACCCAAAATAAAGAAGACAGGCGAAGAGCAAAATTCTCTCTACTGCACGGTAACTTCCCTTAATGACTAAAAACCAGATAAAAAAGGCGCCGAGCGGTACCATAAAATATTTGCTCATTCCCAATATCTCCATACTCGCTGCCCATCCGGCAAAGTTGGCTACTGTTGTTCCGAAATTTGCAATAAAGAGGACTGTCATCATATAGAATGCTGCTTTAACCCCGTAATTTTCCCTTATCAGATCAGAGAGACCTTTTCCTGTTACTACACCCATTCTTGCGACCATTTCCTGAATAACGACAAGCGCGACAGTAGTCGGGATCAGCGTCCAGAGAAGCGCGTAACCGAACCTTGCCCCTGCGACAGAATAGGTTGTTATGCCGCTTGCGTCATTGTCGATATTTGCAGTAATGATGCCGGGTCCCATGACCGACAGAAAAAGGATAATCTTCCTCCATAAGTTCATACAGTCCTTCGCTTTCGTTTTGCAGCAGGAGGAAGAATTCTGTCCACAATATCGTCAACTGTAACGATGCCGAGCATGATGCCTTCATGGTTAATGACAGGAAGGGCAACGAGGTTATATTTAGAGATTATTGCAGAGACTTCACCTTCATCAACATCCGGGGTGACGGTCTTGAGTTTTGAATGCATGATATCAGACAACTTCGTGTCGAGTGATGCAAGGAGCAACTCCCGGAGAGATACTACCCCGACGAGTTTTTCATCTTCATCAACAATGTAGATATAGTGCACCGTTTCAACTTCTTCCGCATCTTTCTTGAAAAGATCAATCGCTCTCCTGACAGTTGTGTCGGGGGGATATGCAATATATACATTAGTCATGAGTCCGCCTGCAGTGTCCTCTTCATGGCTGAGCAGTTCCTGAATATCTTCTGCTTCATCCTTTGCGATATTTTCAAGTATCTCCTTTGCTTTTTCAGCAGGCAGATCGCTCAGGACGTCTGCGGCTTCATCGGGGGGCATTTCTTCGAGGATGTCAGCCGCTTTCTCCGCACTCATGCGGCTTATTATCGCTGCCTGGACATCAGTCTCGAGTTCTGAAAGCGCATCTGCAGCCGTTTCGATATCAAGTCCTTTTACAAATGTTACCCCTTCCCGGCGCGAGACCTGACTAATGATATCTGCTATATCGGCAGGATGGAGTTCTGAAACCATTTGCCTGGGAACAGTGAGGGATATTGTCGACAGTTTCGGGCCGAGAGGCTGGAGATAGTTCCAGCTTATAAGGTTATAGGGTATATCCCGCCTGAATACCCTCATGAAATCTTCTCCGCCCCGTTCAACGCCAAGCCGGCGCATGATGCCTCTTATGCCGACATCGATGGCGACAAGTATCGCCTCTGATTCAAACCCCTCAAGTTTTACATCGTTTACCCTGACAACTTTTGCGCCGTTGGCATCAACAATCTGCTTGTCAAAAATGTCCCTCGCGATGATAAGGTCTTCTTCGCTGAATTCGTATGTCTGAATATCCTGACCATAAATATTCGAAGATATGATCCTTTTGTTGAATATGTTCAGGTCGTGCCAGGGAAGATAAACCGCCTTTTTTTTCTTTTCGAGGATCAAAGCCGAAACCCTCGGAAAGGGTTCGCCTTTCACTACTACAAGGTCTTTTACCCTGCCGAGTTCTTCACCCTTGGGGTCGAGTACCGGTTTTTTCAGAATTTCGCTGACAAAGAGTTCACCGAAAAAAGGCATCCGTTCCTCCAGAAAACAAATCAGAAATCCGAATATCTAAATCCTCAGGATACCCTGTGGTAATGCTGCAGGGAAGCCCGTTCTTTGCTAAAGTATAGCCCACCGGTTTTTCATTCGGCAACATGAAAATTACCGGAAATTATGAGAGAGAAGTTACCGCCTGCGTCGGGAGGGTCATGAACTCCGTAAAGTTGGCGGCAGCGGGCGCTTGCCGGAGAGGAGAACCTGATGAAGAAAAACAACCGTGTTTTCAAATTGCCTTCAATACATATTATAATGAACTCAAGTCTTATTTAAGGAGAAAGCGTTGGACAAACTGGTTATTCGCGGCGGGAAAAAACTGAAAGGAACCATAGAAATCAGCGGTGCCAAGAATGCTGCGCTTCCTATCATGACCGCAGCGATACTTGCTCCGGGCCATTATATTCTCAGCAGAGTTCCCGGACTCCGTGATGTAATGACTATGGGAAGGCTGCTTGCAAATCTCGGCGCCGGGTTTCACCACGAAAGGCAGAAGACGTTCCTGAGTACAGAAAGGCTCTCAGTATTTGAGGCCCCCTACGATCTGGTCAGGACAATGCGCGCCTCAATCCTTGTGCTTGGTCCCCTCCTTGCCAGGTACGGGAAGGCCAAAGTGTCGCTCCCGGGCGGATGCGCAATCGGTGCGCGTCCGATCAATCTCCATCTTATGGGACTCGAAAAAATGGGCGCTGAAATAACCCTTGAATCCGGATATGTTGTTGCAAAGGCTTCAAGACTGAATGGCGCTTCAATTTATCTTGATATCCCTACAGTAACCGGCACAGAGAATCTGATGATGGCAGCATCACTTGCGAAAGGGACAACCCGTATTGAAAATGCTGCAAGAGAGCCGGAGGTTGCTGATCTCGCAAACGCCCTTATCCTGATGGGCGCAAAGATACACGGTGCGGGAGAGAGTGTTGTTGAGATAGAGGGGGTAGACGCATTGAAGCCGGTGGACTATACAGTGATCGCTGACAGGATAGAGTCCGGTACCTTTATTGCGGCAGCAGGCATAACAGGAGGTGAAGTCATTTTGAAAGGATGTATGCCGGAACATCTCGATGCATCCATCCTGAAACTCACAGAGTCAGGCCTTACCCTTGAATCTGTTCCCGGGGGAATAAGGGTAAAGGGACCGTCGAGACCAAGGGCAACGAATGTGCAGACAATGGTATACCCTGGTTTCCCGACAGATATGCAGGCACAATTCATGGCGCTCCTCTGTATCGCAGACGGAACCAGTATTGTGAAGGAGACGATTTTCGAGAACAGGTTCATGCATGTTGCGGAATTAAAAAGAATGGGCGCCGATATTACCGTTGAAGGGGGAACCGCCACAGTTAAGGGCATACGCCGCCTGAAAGGCGCACCGCTTATGGCAACAGATTTGCGTGCAAGTGCATCGCTTGTGATTGCAGCACTCGCTGCCGAAGGAAAGACAACGATACACAGGATTTACCATCTTGACAGAGGATATGAAAAGATGGAGGCAAAGCTCAGGAAACTCGGTGCAAACGTGAGAAGAATCAAAGATTAAATCCTAAACCCGAAATTCTAAATCCTAAATAAAATCACAATACAAAAGCGTTCTGTTTAGAATTTCGGGTTTAGGATCGGGAGTTTATCTGATATATGCATCCGTTACGTATCTTCGCATCATGCGGTGGCAGTTGAAATAGTAAGCGTTTTTGCCTATCGCATTCTGCATCATCCTGATCCAAAGGCGCCTGTCCCCATAATAGAGGGGAAGAAGTGTTTTTTCGAGTTTAAGGTAAAGATCGTCAGCGTCTGATGTGTCTATATTCTCTACGAGAAGGGTTTCCGTCGGACTGGGACCGATTGACCAGCCAGTGTATCCTTCGATGTGTCCTTCAATCCACCACCCGTCGAGAACGCTAAAATTCATAACTCCGTTGTGTGTCGCTTTCATGCCGCTCGTACCCGAGGCTTCCCGCGGTCTCATAGGGGTATTCAACCATACATCGACGCCGGATACCAGTTTTAATGCTATGTCCATGTCATAATTTTTAAGATACGCAAGCCGGATGGAGTCTTGCATGTGATTTTTTATTGAGAATATTCTTTCGATAAGTTTTTTCCCTGTATCATCTCTCGGGTGCGCCTTCCCAGCAAAAACGAGCTGTAGCTTGCCTTTTCCGATTTTTTTAAGCCTGTCTACATCACTGAAAATCAGATCGGCCCGTTTATATGCGGTAGCCCGCCTTGCAAACCCTATGGTGAGGATATCGGGGTCCAGCCTAATATCGGTCCTGGCCCTTACATACTCAAAAAGCACCTTCTTTGCCTCGATATGTGCATCCCATATTTCATTGTCCGGAATACGGCCTACACGGACAAATAATTCAGGTTCGTTCGCCCAGCCCGGCAGGTACTTGTCATAGAGTCGTTTGAAACTGTCACAGGTCCAGGTAAAAGAGTGCACTCCGTTCGTAATTGCGCTGATCTCATAACCAGGGAACATATTCCTCGAAACTTCAGTATGCTTTTTGGCGACACCATTAATGAATTCGCACAGGTTGAGACCGAGCCTGGTCATATTGAGCAGGTCCTTGCCTCCAAGTTGCTGCAGGACATTGAGCGGGATTGGTTCTCCCATTATTTTTGCCACAAGGTCATAGGGGAATCTGTCATGTCCGGCTTCAACCGGGGTGTGCGTAGTGAATACACAAAGGTTCTTTACCTTGTCGGTATCCCAGACCAGCTTTTCATCCCACACATCCTCGATGGGACGCTTGAACCTGTTAAGGAGTTCGAGGGTGAGCAGACTCGAGTGACCCTCGTTCATATGATATTTCTTGATCTCGAACCCGAGTTCATGGAGCATTCGTACCCCGCCGATGCCGAGCACTATTTCCTGTTTGAGTCTGTACCCGATATCGCCGCCGTAAAGATACGCAGTAATATCCTTGTCTTCGGGCGTGTTTTCTTCAATATCGGTATCGAGGAAGAAGATAGGGATACACCCTTTGGTGAGGCTCTCAACGTTATACTGCCAGGCCTGGACAAATACATCGCGCCCCTCAATCTGAACGGTGATCCTCGTAGGGAGCAGGGTCATATACTGAGCAGGATTCCATGAGTTGTTTGTTTCTATCTGCTTTCCCCATTCATCGAGTTCCTGACGGAAATACCCTTTCTTGCTGATCAGGGTAACGGCAACCATGGGAAGTTTCAGGTCCGCACCGGTTCTGATCGTGTCGCCGGCAAGGACACCGAGACCACCGCTATAGGTCGGGATGTCGTTCTGAATGCCTATCTCCATCGAAAAATAGGCAATCTTGGGTTCTTTGGTTAGGGCTATAGGGCAAATATTATTCATAAAAAATATTGTAACTTAAAAAATACAGAGAGTGCTCAAAAAATTATTGAATCCGATAATTGTTGCCGTGTATCTTTTGCTTGTGATGCAAAATTCTACGAACAGTGGGAATGGGGTCATAGCAGTTCGTCGAAATCGACAATATGCATGAATGCATTCGAAGCAACAGGTTCTACTTTGGAATTGGAACGGGCTTTATAAAGAATGTATTGTATCCCATATTTTTTTGCTGTTTTCAGTATTTCTTCCGTATCGTCAATAAACAGGGTCTCTTCTTTCCTGAACCCAAGTAATTCTTCTGCTTTCTCCCAGAACCTGATACTTTCTTTTGGGTGACCGACATCAAAAGAGGACAGCACGGCATCAAAGTGCTTTCCGATCCGTGTCTTTTTGAATTTCAGGTCTATGGATTTATAATGTGCATTCGTAACGAGAAAAACCTTCTTTTCCTGTTTCCGCATAGCTAAGAGAAAATCCTCCACATGGGGATGTACTTCTATAAGGTGTTTGATCTGTTCTTTCAGTGCAGGGATATCAAGGTTGAGTTCCTTTGACCAGAAATCGAGGTCTGTCCAGTTGAGTGTACCTTCATGGGATTTATATTTTCGGAAGAGTTTCTCTTTCGCTTTCCCGAAGGTGATGGTATGCTTCTCAGAATATTTTTCCGGCACGAGATGCTCCCAGAAGTAATCATCAAAATATTTATCCAGAAGGGTTCCGTCCATATCGAGGAGTACATACTGAATATCCTGAAGGGGGATTCTCTTTTTTTCCATAGGGATAAAGGGATCCTGTCCCCGCTTAGAACGGGAAGACTTTCGGCAGCTTGAAGCCCTTTTTCCCCTTGAACATCTTGAGCATTCTCTTGATTTCGACATATTGCTTCAGAACACGGTTAACATCGGGGACAGTGGTGCCGCTTCCTATGGCGATTCTCCGACGTCTGCTCCCATTGATGAGTGAATAATTTTTCCTTTCTTTTTTGGTCATAGAATTAATGATTGCCTCGACCTTTGCGAACTCCTTTTCGTCAATGGTTATGTCTTTCATTTTGTTCATTCCGGGTATCATTTTGACGAGATTCTCCAGAGGCCCCATGCTTCGCATTTTCCGAAGCTGGTCCCTGAGGTCGTCGAAGGTAAAAGACTCATCCATGATAGCCTTTTTCAATTTCTCAGCTTCTTTCTGATCGAAGGTATTCTGTGCCTGTTCTATCAAGCCGAGTACGTCACCCATGCCGAGTATCCGGGAGGCAATCCGGTCCGGATAAAATGGTTCGAGCATCTCGATCTTCTCGCCGGTACCGATAAATTTTATCGGTTTGTTCGTTACCGAGATGATGGAGAGGGCAGCTCCACCTCGTGCATCGCCGTCCATTTTGGTGAGGATTATTCCATCAATACCTATCTGCTCGTTGAAATTCCTGGCGATATTGACTGCGTCCTGCCCTGTCATCGCATCCGCAACAAAGACGATTTCTTTCGGCAGGACATTTCTCTTGATTTGCTGAAGTTCGGACATCAGCGATTCGTCAATATGCAAACGTCCTGCAGTATCGAGAATCACGATGTCGCGGGCGTCGAGCCTTGCCTTCTGAACCGAGTCGGCACAGAGTGTAACCGGACTGGTCGCTTCTTTTGAATGGAACACGGGAACGTCGATCTGGGCGCCGAGCATGACCAGTTGGTCTATCGCGGCAGGTCTCTGCAGGTCGGCAGCCACGAGCATGGGCCTTCTCCCTTCCTTCTTGAAAAGCCGGGCAAGCTTCGCGGCAGTCGTTGTCTTTCCCGAACCCTGAAGACCAATCAACATGATGGTTGTCGGAGGATTTGGTGAGAGCTGTATTCTGCTGTTGGTTTTTCCGAGGAGTTCACAGAGTTCCTCATTCACGATTTTAATAACCTGTTGACCAGGGGTAAGACTTTCGAGGACATCTTTCCCGATGGCTTTTACCCTGATCTTCTCGACGAAGTCCTTGACGACCTTGAAATTGACATCGGCCTCGAGGAGGGCGAGACGGATTTCCTTAAGAGCAAATTCGACGTCTTCTTCTTTTAAAAGGCCTTTGCCCTTCAGTTTTTTGAATATCGTATCTAATTTATCTGTAAGGGTTTCAAACATAATTCTCTACAATGGAAAGGAGTGAAAACAACGTATAGAAAATGGAGAAAGATTCCCGCATCTGATATACAGAATAGTGTCGAAAAAAGTACTATGCATTCAGGAAAGAATCTATTTTTGCTTTCAGTTGCTGCTTTGGCACAACGCCGACGATTTGATCGAGTTTGACCCCATCTTTGAAAAACATAATCGTAGGTATTCCCATGATTTTATACCGGCTGGCAATTTCAGAGTTTTCATCCGTATTCAATTTCAGTACCTTGAGTTTTCCGCTGTATTCCTTTGATAATTCTTCAACGGTGGGAGAGATCATCCTGCACGGACCGCACCATGCAGCCCAGAAATCGATCATAACGAGTCCCTGGAATTTGAGAACCTCAGTTTCCCAGTTCGTGGTCGTTGCTTCACGTATGCCTTCTGCCATAAGTTCCTCCTCTTTCGCCTGTGTTTTTCAGGCAGTGCTTTATAAAGTATATTTTCCATACATGATCTTTGTCAATGGCGCACGGGATGTTCCGGCAATGAATAAAATTGACACTCTCTTGTTTTTTCTGCTATTTTTAACAATGAGAAAACGTTGTCTCCTCGCGATAAGCATCCTTTTTCTGCTGACCGGTACTGGATACAGTTTTGACCTGAAAGGCGTCCAGCCTGTTGACCCATATGGAATATTTTCGACCTTCAGCGCTGAAAGCCTGCCCCAGGGGAAAGCAGGGTTTTCCAGTGGAGTTGATATATCGATCGACCCCGATTTTTACCGCTTTGTTTTTAAAACTGCATATGGACTCACCAATACGATGGAACTTATGATGACCGTCCCCTACGTTTTCAGAAATGATGTGGGCGACGGATTTGAAGATGCAGCCTTTGGTTTTAAACACAGGTTTTTTGAGGAGGGAAAATACGGACCTTCCCTCGCATATATGCTCAATGCATCACTGCCTTCAGGCCGCGATGGACTTACTACTGACGGTCGATATGGGGTTGCGGTAATCGTCAGTAAAAGGGTAGGGCCGGTAAATGGTCACCTCAATTTAATTTACGAGAAACCCGGAGACGGCAGTTTTGAGGATGAAGTCTCTTTTCTTGCAGGTATCGATTTCTCCGCTTCACATAATTTCAAGCTCCTGGGAGAACTCTATTGCAGGAAGAGTCACGATTCGGATAGTATTGACCTTGCTGAGGGACGGATTGGATATCGTTTCAAAACAACGGACTGGATCTATACAAGCTTCGGAGCGGGATTTGACTTTAAGAACAGAAACCCGGAGACGCGTCTCATGTTTTCAGTCACGTTTCTGACCCCTCAGGAGAAGAAGGTCAGAAAGATATTTGAAGAGGAATAGGTGAGGAATGTTTGACATCGGTATGCCGGAGCTGGTCGTAATATTTATCGTGGCATTGCTTGTGCTGGGCCCCAAGAAATTGCCTGAACTGGGGAGGGCGCTTGGGAAGGGACTCGGGGAATTGAAACGTGCGCTCCAAGATGTAAAAGAACAGGTAGAGACCGAGTTCAAGGAATCTTCCGACGATATAAGAGAAGCGGTAAAAGAGGTCAAAGACGTAGGGAAGCAGATAGGATCTGATTTGCGGGACTCTGGCAAAACAATCGACAAAACCTTAAAGGATGCCCGGAAGGATTTAGAAGCAGAGTCCGAAACAGTGCAACAGTCCCTTGATGATGCATTAAAGGTTGACGGAAACGAGAATGAGGCAGGGTCCGAAGCAGGACAGAAAACAGAGAAAAACTCTTGATTATATATGGTGTTCCCTTTCGATATCGTCAACCCATCCGGTCACAGTCTTCTTGTGTCATATGCGATGAGCTGATGTGGTCAGGGGTGGAGGATTAGTATGGCAGATACCAAAATGATGTCTTTTCTTGATCACCTAGGGGATCTGAGAAAAAAGATTACGGTATCTCTGATCGTATTGCTGGTTGCTTTTATGGTAACTTTCAATTATTCTGAATATATCCTCGGATTTCTTATGTTTCCGCTTAAATATAATCTGGAATTTTCAGTACAGAAGATGTATTTGTACTTCTCCCCTCAGGACAAGCTCAATAATATGAAACTGATCTTTCTTTCCCCTGTTGAGGGGTTCTGGATGAATATGAAGATTTCCCTCGTCGCTGCGATGATCCTCTCTGTCCCGGTTTTCTTTCAGCAACTCTGGAGTTTTGTTTCACCGGGCCTCCATGGAAAAGAGAAAAAATACGTGGTCCCCTTCGTTCTTACAGGGACACTCCTGTTCCTTATCGGGGTATCGTTCTGTTTTTTTATCGTCCTGCCCTTTGCAATGAGTTTTTTACTGAGCTATAAATTAGGCGATTATATGATGCCCATGCTATCCGTTGGGATGTATGTTGATTTCTGCCTTAAATTTGTTCTCGCCTTCGGAGCTGTTTTTGAACTCCCGATCATTATCCTCTTTTTTACCCGTATGGGTTTTGTGACGCCAAAGACCCTTGCAAAACACAGGAAATATGCTGTCTTGCTGGCATTTCTTGCCGCAGCCATTCTGACGCCGACGCCGGATGCTTTTAACCAGATCCTTATGGCTTTACCGATAATCGTTCTCTATGAAGTCGGCATTCTTGTTTCGCGAATCTTTGCGGTAAAAGAGGTCGTATAATGCCGACAATACGGGGCAAGAGCCTCAAGGCGATCGCATATGATATAGCCGAAGGATACGTTGTGGTGAACCCTATTTTCCTTAAATCGATCGATGCTGAGTCGTTGCAAGGTCTCCATAATGAGCTCATGAAAGGTCAAATAGAAATACGGAGCGGAAAGTTCCCTACAGGAGACACCCAGGCGATACGGTGGAGAAATACACGCCTCCAGAGAATGAATTCCGCCTTGATGATACTCAAGAATTTTGCCCGTGAGCGAAGAATCATTCTTCTGTGATCATTGACTGCTTCACAATACTATGGTAATTTTAAGCATGGAGATTCCCGAGGATATTAAAGAGGCAAAGGATATCGTACAGGCTCTTCTTAAGGCCAAAAAGACCCTCAGGATGTACCCCCAGAACAATCCCGTATACCAAAAGACCCTGGAGGATACGAATGACCGTTTCAAAGAATTTTTTACCTACAAAAATACGCTCACTCTGAAAATAAAACAAAACAGCATTCTCTATGAGGATGAACAGGTCTTCTACAGTCCTGAAAAAGAGGATAATCTCGCACTCTTCTTTTTTAAGGACGGGCTACGGGAATTAACATTCAGTAAAGGGTTGTCACAAGAAGAACTTGAAGAATTTTTAAGGCTTATTGCCCTTGATTTTGACAGGGAAGCAATTGACGATGATGTGGTTACCCTCATGTGGGAAAAAGATTTTCAGAGTATCCAGTATATTGTTGACGAGGCATATCTTGTTGACGCAGATGCGGAGAGCTACGAGCAGGTGGCAGAAGAAAAGCTCAAAGAGCAGGTTACTGATGTAAGCGACCTTATGCGAGCCTATTCGGACGGGTTTACTGAAGAAGACGTCAAAAGTGTATCTATTGTGCCTCTTTCTGACAACGATCTCCAGTCGTTGGTCAAGGAACTTGAAAAAGATTCCGCCGACAAGATAGAAAAACTGATTGCCATCCTCTTTGAACTTGTTCGTCTCGCAGAGCAGAAGCACGATTTTGAGGACATCTCTGTGTACTGCAAGGATGCAATTGCATATGCAATGAAGCACGGAAACCTCATCGCGGCTCTCGATCTCATGAAGCGTTCCCATGAGGTCATCGATAATCAAGCGTTGGATGAAGATGAGAAAAAGCATATAAGAAGACTCACGCTCTTCCTTGGCAGCGAGGAGGTTGTGGGTTCTCTGGCCGAAATGCTCGACAGCGGGGTAGACATAGAGGAGAAAGTCCTCGATGAGTTTTTTGGTTATCTGGAAAAGAATGCCATAGAACCGCTAATTAAGTATCTTGGCGAGCTTAAGACGATCCGTGCGCGCAGAAATGTCATACAGGCCCTTATCGTTCTCGGAAAAAAAGATATCCAGGCAGTCGCAAGGGGGCTCGATGACCAGAGATGGTACGTGGTGAGGAATATCATTTACGTACTGCGGAAAATAGGCGACAGAAGGGCTGTCGAGCATCTCATGAGAACCATCAGGCACGGAGATATTCGAGTGAGAAAAGAAGGGATCAGGACACTGGGAGAACTTGGAGCACGCGAGGTCATACCGACTTTACGGGAGTGTTTTAACGACCCCGATATTCAGATCCGCGTGGCGACTGCAAAGGCCTTTGGGCATATCGAATCGGAAGCGTCAAAGAGGGTCATACTTGACCAGATCACGGCAAAGGAGTTCAGGGACAAGGAATTAGATGAGAAGAAGGAATTTTTCGAAGTCCTTTCTCACTGGAAGGATCAGGAGGTTTATGATTTCCTAGTGAAGATTCTCAAGTCCAGATTCTTTTTCAACAGAGCCAAATTGTTCGAAAACCAGGCATGCGCTGCACTGTGTCTCGGTTTCCTGGGAAACAAAGATGCGCTCCCCGTTCTTTATGCGGTGAGAGACTCTAATAATAAACTGGTGAGTGATTTCGCCGGTATTGCCATAAAGAAGCTGGAATATGGAACTTAAAGAAGAGAAGGAAATACACAGGACCGCACAGGATATCATTAATCAGCTTTCTGTGATCCTGAGGACCGCCCATATTCACGATCCCGGCAATATTGCGGTAGTGACTGCCATAGAAAGATTCCTCCTTCTTGTGGGTCTTATCACGCAGACAGAATCTCAAATCAAACTGGAACTTGTCGGAGAGTTTTTTTATTTGAACGATACGAGAGTGCGATATCCTCTTGAGTATCTTCTGAATTTTGATTTTCTTATCAGAGAATTCAAGAAACGCGAGATTGGAAAAGTAATTTTCATGGACGGACTGGAGTCCAGTGACGTCCAGGTATTTCTCAGGGGCTTTATAGCTGCAGGGTTCTCGGATTCACCCTATGATACTTTCTCAGGTATTATGGTGGAGACCGATAATATTGAGACAGGAAACCTGAAGAAGATAGCAGAAGGAACAGACGCAGATGCACGGAAAGTGATCAAGAGGGTCTACTATCATGCAGTCTCTTTCAGCCAGGGAGTGATGACCAAAATAAAATCAGGCGAAAAAGTGAATGTCAAGAAGGCAAAGAGGATCGTTGAGTCCATGGTTGATCATATACTGGAAGAGGAGAAACTTCTGGTAGGGATGACGGCGATCAAGGACTATGATGAGTATACCTATCACCACTCGGTGAATGTGAGCATTCTTTCGATAGCGCTCGGGCAGAGGCTTGGATTCAATAAAAGACTACTGACTGAACTTGGGCTTGTCGCACTGTTTCATGATATCGGTAAGATCGAAGTCCCGAACGAGGTATTGAACAAATCAACAAATTTTACCGAGGATGAATGGAAGCTTATCAAGAAACATCCTGTATGGGGACTGAAGGCGATTCTCAGGCTGCGGGGACTTGATGCTACCTCAATCCGTTCTGCGATCGTTGCGTTCGAACATCATCTCTACTATAATTTTTCCGGATATCCAAAGGTCATGCGCTACGGTGAGCTTGACCTCTTTTCACGAATCGTGAGTCTCGTGGACCAGTATGATGCAATGACCTCCGCACGAGTGTATTCAAGAATTCCCCTGTCGCCCGACAAGGCTCTCAGTATCATGATGGAGAGGTCCGGCTCGCAGCTCGACCCCCTCCTCTTTAAATTCTTCATCAACATGGTCGGCGTCTTTCCGATCGGGACACTTGTGATGCTTGATTCCAAAGAACTGGGGCTTGTCTACGAAAGCGATATTGTGTTTGCAGACAGACCGAGGGTAATGATCATTATCGACAGCACGGGGAAAAAAGTCAGCGGACCGGTGGTGAATCTCGCAGAAAAGGATGCAACCGGGAGATATTTGCGGTCGATTGTGAAAACCCTCGATCCGAACAGATACAAAGTCAACATGGCCGAATATCTGCTGTAAGTCATTTCTCGACCCGTGATCCCTATCTATAGCATTTCAGGAAGGTTTCCGCAAGTCGGCACCGCCATGCATAATCAGCCGAACGTGTACACTACACCATCATAACAATTAATCAAACGCTTATTTATGATAACGGTCATTCTTTCACGAAATACTTGAGATTTTATCGATTTTCATATTAAATATTATAGAGAATTTAATACCGTTTCACAAAATAATCACGAGGAGTACAGCAATGATTGTAGGAAAACCACTTTTTACAACCCATCAGATACAAAACAGGGTGCAGGAACTGGCTGTCAGGATTTCACATGATTATGCGAAGAAAGAACTGCTTGTTGTGGGGATACTGAAAGGCGCCTTTATGTTTTTCTCCGATCTTGTCAGGAACATAGAGGTACCTCTTACACTTGATTTTGTCATCGCTTCGAGTTACATGAAAACGCAAAGTACGGGTGAGGTCAAGATATTTTACGATATCCGGGGCGACTTGTCGGAAAGTCATGTGCTTTTGGTAGAAGATATTGTCGATACAGGGATAACACTGAACCACATACGGGAGAGAGTAATTGCCCGTGGTCCAAAAAGTCTGAAAATTTGTTCATTCCTCGACAAAAGGGAGCGAAGAATTGTAGATGTCCCGATGGATTACATCGGGTTTGAAATACCGAATGAATTCGTTGTCGGATACGGACTCGATTATGAGAACCGATTCAGAAACCTTCCTTATATATCGATTTTCAAGAAAAAGGCATAGGCTTATGTATGAATTAATGATCGAAACACATTTTTCCTCTGCACATCAACTGAGAGGCTACAAGGGAGACTGCGAAAGAATCCACGGTCATAACTGGAAGGTACAGGCCTATGTTCTTGCCGAGACACTGAATGAACTTGATATCGCAATAGACTTCCATGAATTGAAGAGACTCACAGGGGAGATTGTGGCACAGCTTGACCATGGGTTTCTCAATGAGATTTTTCCCTTTACAGAAAAAAATCCCTCTTCGGAGAATATTGCAAAATGGATCTATGATTCTTTAAGAAAAAGGATCAGCGATGAAAATATTCATCTGTCAGCAGTCACGGTATGGGAATCAGATACTGCTTCCGCAACCTATTTTGAAGACTGAGTGCCGGTTTCTTCTGGGAATCAGGTGAAATACTATAACCATTTGGGTTAAAATAAATAAACAATAGTTTTAAAACCAGGGATATAAAGAAAGAGCAGGAATGTAGTACTCTCCGGAAATGACTATCAGAATCGCCATAGGGTGTCACAGTTATCTGCTCGGAGAAGGCTTAAAGAGACTTTTTAAGCATGACGATGCAGTGGAAGTTATTGGTATTTTTGATGAAGGGATTGATATCAGGGAGATTGTCAAGCTTGAGCCCGACATTATACTTACCGACTTCAAAATTTTTCGTTCGTTTCCCCATGCGTTTCTTGAAAACAATACGATTAAGATAATCATTATATCCGACGGGGCATGGCTGCGGGAAAACGAAAACCAGATACCGGAACTTATATCGAGAGGAGTCTCGGGTATTATGGTGCCGGAATCAGATTCAGGGCGTCTTCGGGAAGCAGTCAGGGTAGTTTTTTCTGGTGAGCTATGGCTGGACAGAAAGCTGATCAAGAATCTCCTCACAAACATGCGGACCTTCGACAAGAAGATCGACCTTACCAGAAAGGAGAAGGAAATCGTATCCCTTATCTGCAATGGCTGCAGAAACAAGGAGATAGCCCAACAGCTCGATATCAGTGAACAGACAGTAAAATCCCATTGCAACCGTATCTTCAAAAAAGTCGGTGTTTCTGACAGACTGCAACTGGCCCTCTATACGCGCAGGATGTGGCCGGGCATGTTTTAAGTATTAAAACTATAGTTTGGATATGCCTGCCCCTTTTGTGCCGAAAATTCAATCTTTCGGGTAATTGAAAGAACATTCAATTTGTTGTATAAGAATACAAGGGTAAAAAAGCAGTATTTATGGAAACGCAATAAGAATCTCTGGAGCACGAATTTGATATTAAGGCTAACCTGTCCCGAATGCAAGAAAGATTCTTTCAGTGCAGATGCTGAAATGTACAAACCATGTCCATATTGCGGTATACAGTTTAGCGGCAGATATGGTTCGGAAAAACGGAGAGCCTACCGTATTCACAAAGAGATACCCTGTTCCCTCTCACACCAGGGGGAACATTTGCATGCCTGGACCATTAACCTGTCCGAGAAAGGCCTGAGTATTAAAATTGACGGTAGCAGACCACTGATGGTTGGTGACGTGATGCACCTTGAAGTTGCAGATAACCCGCTTAAAGCACAGGTAATGTGGTCATTTGACCATCCAAAATCGAATGCGACCATGTCCGGGCTAAGGATCCTCGATGGCGCAGTAAACATTTTCCAGGGCTGATCATCCCGCATATTTAAGTTTTAAACTTCCCGATTTTCTGATACAATTGTAAACTCACAAGAATTATTTTTCAGAACGGAGGAGAGAGAATGGACTATTTCTTCAATGAAGATCAAATAATGATAAAAGAACTGGTTCAGCAGATCGCAGAAGAAAAAATAAAACCGGTGAGAGAAGAACTTGATGAGAAAGAAGAGTTCCCCTGGGAAATTATGAAAGTGCTCGCACAGTCAGACCTTTTCGGTCTCTTTGTCCCAGAACAATACGGAGGGCTTGGGAAAGGATGCCTCGAGTTATGCATTGCCGTTGAGGAACTTTCTCGTGCTTGTCTGGGTGTCGCAACGACCTATGCAGCAAATGCGCTTGGCACGTATCCTATCCTGCTGTACGGTTCGGAAGAGCAGAAAAATAAATACTTGCCTGATATTGCCGCGGGAAAACGACTGGTTGCGTTTGGCCTGACAGAACCGAATGCGGGAAGCGATGCAGCGGGAATACAGACAACCGCAAAACTCAACGGGAACGAATATATTCTGAACGGAACAAAGCAGTGGATTACGAACGGAGGAGAGGCTGAAATCTATGCCATCATCGCCATGACCGACAAATCAAAAGGCGCACGGGGAGCGACTGCATTTATTGTAGAGAAAGGAACCCCGGGTTTCCAATTCGGAAAGAAAGAAAAAAAGATGGGTATCAGGTGTTCCTCTACCCGTGAGCTTATCTTTGACAGCTGCAGGATACCGCGTGGAAATATTATCGGGAAAGAAGGGCTGGGTTTCATTATTGCGATGAAGACTCTTGATAATGCACGTGCAGGCGTTGGCGCTCAGGGGGTAGGAATAGCACAGGGAGCATTCGAAGAGGCATTCAGTTTTGCCCGGAAGCGCGTCCAGTTCGGACATCCGATCGTGAGCTTCCAGGCGGTGCAGCATATGCTTGCAGATATGGCCACGGAGATTGAAGCAGCGCGGGCACTTGTGTATTCAGTTGCGCGGTTTGCAGATATGGGCGTAAAAGATTTCACAAAAGAGTCTGCGATGGCGAAAGTCTTTGCCACGGATATGGCGATGCGGGTAACGACGAATGCGGTACAAGTGATGGGGGGATCCGGGTACATGAGGGAATATCCGGTGGAAAAGATGATGCGCGATGCCAAAATACTACAGATTTATGAGGGAACAAACCAGATTCAGAGAAATGTTATTGGACAGGCGTTAATCAGAGAGGCAGCAAAGAAATAAAACAGAGATTAAAAACAAAGAGGACAGTCCAGATGTGTGGCTGTCCTCTTTGTTTTGCTCTTCTCTAGAAACCTTATTTCTGTTTGCCAGTGAGCAATTCGGGGTGTATTTCTGCTCCGGAATTTTTCAATGATTTATCAATAAATTCAGTCACCTTCGTGCGGATTTGTTCCTGGAGGAGCTTCTGGTTGATTTTCTCTTTTGCAGTGTCAAAAGGTTCTATCGAAGGCTCCTTCTGTTCTTCAACCTTGATGATATGATATCCGAATTGTGTTTCTAGGGGTTCGCTTACTTCACCAGGCTTCAAGGCAAAGACTGCATCTTCAAAAGCTTTAACCATTCTGCCTCTTGGAAAAAAACCGAGATCTCCGCCCTTTGACTTTGTTCCCTGGTCATCAGAGAATTCATTGGCAAGTTTCGCAAATTCTTCCCCGCCCTGAATCCTTTTTAAAATATCCTTTGCCTTGTCCAGTGTTTTTTGCTTGTCTTCTTCGGAAGCCCCCTGGACAACTCTGACCAGAATATGTCTTGCCTTCACCATTTCCGGTGTCTTGAATTCGTCCTGGTGGGAATCATAATATTGTTTAATTTCACTTTCAGGAATAGAGATTTTCTGGACTACCTCTTTCTTCAGATACTCGGTAGAAAGAAAGCTGTCAGAGAAAAACTTAATCTGCTGAGTTATTTCTGGGCTTTTGTCAAATCCTTTCTTTTTTGCAATATCCGAAATGACCATACTTTGAACCAGCTGAGTGAGTAATGTTGCTTTCATTTCAGGGTTGTTCTCGATCATTTTCTGGCGTTCGGGATCCAGATAGCCGATAAGCTTGTTGAATTCACTGACGGTAATTTTTTTGTTGCCGATTTTTGCAACAATATCGTCGTCTTTTGCAAAAGTGTTCCCCTGGAGAAGTATTATGAGAACAAATAACACTAAAAATATCTGCGAAATTCTGTACATATATCCTCCTATTGAAAATATACACAATTTATGCCGTAATTTTTTATATAACCATAAAGGATGCAGGATGTCAAATCGATAAATATTCAAGAATCAAAATCATAGACTTGAGGTGTTATACATGATTCCTCAGCATGAGCTCGAGGGGGTGGGGATTGAGATAATACTGGGTCTTTAGATAAGGCTCATCGAACTTCCTCACATAGTGGTTGATAAGGATGATAGGTGCGATTAACGGTACGAAACCCTTTTGATAATTCCCGATTACTGCGAGTAATTCCGATTTTTCTTCAGGGGAAAGGTATTTTTTGAAGTACCCTGCAATGTGCAGTAAAACGTTCGTATTCTTTTTTGGAGTTGCGAACAGGTGTAATCCTTCCATCAAAAGAGCTATGTACTGCACACGGAATGCTTCAGCCTCCTGCTCTGTTATGCGTGCAACCATACGGCCGAGTTCACGAAAATGTTTTTGGCTATGTGCCAGTATGAGCAGCTTGTGCCTGGTGTGAAAGTTGATAAGGTCCCTGGCGGCGCCTTTTTTATTCAGAAACTCCTGCCATCTCTTATAGACAAAAACACTTTCTATGAAATTTTCCCGTAATTGAGGATCGTGCAATCTTCCGTCATCAATTACCGGGAGGAGAGGGAAGCGTTTCATGAACGCATTGCCAAAAATACCTTTTCCCTTATTGCTTGATATTCCGGATTCCGTATATATTTTTACTCCGCCGATAGCGGAACTTGGCGACCTGCTCTTGAAGATGAATCCGCAGAGGTTGTATTTTTCGAGTTGCTTCATTTTTTTTTCTGCCCAGATGAGCATACCATCGGTATGGTCAACCCCGGTCCTGATTGTGAGAAGGCGAGGGGCACTGGGATCACCGACAAGGCGCATCGCTTCCCGGGGGACAGGCAGGCCGTATTCAACTTCCGGACAGACAGAAATCCAATCAAAATATGTCCCGAGGGTATCAGTCACATAACGATCATGTTGATGTCCTCCGTCATAGCGCACTTCTTCTCCAAGCAGGCACGAACTGATACCGATTTTTATCTTTTCCATTCTGATATATTGTATACACATCTTCTCTTCTCATCAAGAGACGGAAAAGGTTTATAATAGAAAATATGCATGCCGGATTAATTATTCGGGAATCCATAGAAATTAATGCTACGCTGGAAAAAGTGTGGGAAAACTTTGTTGATCTTACCTGTTGGGATCAATGGAATACTGTGATGCAGAATGTGCACACTAACGAACAGCAGTTGACCGGAGGTAAAAAGATCTTCTGCAGTTTCAGGCCTTTCTTTTTTCCGATCAGAGTAAGTATTTCCGTGGAAGAAATTGTCCCCTACGAAAGGGTTGTCTGGTCTGCGAAAAAAAAAGGACTTTCCGCATATCATGAATTTGATTTCAGAAAGAACGGGACTGCAGTGATCGTAACAAGTTCGGAGACATTTTCCGGAGTACTTTCAAGAGGTGAAGGGATGCTCCTTCCGAAGAAGATGATGAAGTCTCTTACAAAGGACTTTCTCTTTGACCTCAAGCGGGCTGCAGAAGCATAAGACTCAGAGAATTTAAATAGCAAATGCTCCATGAAGGGGCGATCTTACGAGCCTCTCCGTTATCGTGTATAATGATAAACAATGAAACTGCACTGACTTTTAGGAATACCGATGGCAAAAATAAGGATTACTATTCAAGACATTGTGTTAATGGGAGAGCTTTACCAGACCAGAACTGCACAGGCAATTTTAGAAGCCCTTCCGATAGAGGCAACGCCTGAAGAATGGGGTGACGAATTCTATTTTGAAATTCCTGTTCAGATGCAGCTCGATGAAACCGCTACCACCAGAATAAAAATCGGCGATATAGGTTACTGGCCACCTGGAAATGCTCTCGCGCTCTTTTTTGGTCCTACCCCGATCAGCAGAGGGATTGATCCCGTTCCTGCAAGCGACGTAAATCTTGTCGGAAAAATCCTCGGTGATGCAACTGTGCTCAAAAAAGTCAAAGGCGCAGTTAAGGTGACGCTTGAGAAGGGCTGAAGACCTTATCAGTCCAACGGCGCAATGAAATCCGACACTGAAACAACTTTTGTCATTATGGAATGTTGCAAATCTGATGGAAATGCTGAACTGAAATGTTTTTAAATAATATCTGAGCGTTTCGGGTTTACGGGGGAGATCATATGAAAAAGGTATCGGGAAATATAGTGGATGTGCTCAATGCAGAAATATTTCCCGGAACACTCCTGATCGTTGAAGGGATAATCAAAGATATTGTAAGGGTAGACAGCACTTATAAAAACTATCTTATCCCCGGGTTTATTGATGCTCATGTGCATATTGAGAGTACGATGCTTGTTCCATCTGAATTTGCCAGAATTGCGGCAATTCACGGAACAGTTGCAACTGTTTCCGATCCACACGAGATAGCGAATGTCCTCGGTCTGGAAGGGATAGCGTATATGATCGAAAACGCCCGTTCTGTGCCGGTAAGATTTTATTTCGGAGCACCGTCCTGTGTGCCGGCTACAGAACTTGAAACGAGCGGTGCGACGCTGGGAGTCAAAGAAGTAGAAAAACTGCTCAGGATGAAGGAGATAAATTACCTCGCAGAGGTCATGAATTTTCCGGGTGTTATTCATGACAATCCGGAAATTCATGAAAAGATAAAACTTGCGCATAAATACGGGAAACCTATAGATGGACATGCCCCGGGATTACGGGGGAATGAACTGAAAAAATATGTCAGTGCAGGGATTACAACTGACCACGAAATGCTCAGCAGGGAAGAAGCACTCGAAAAGATCAGACTGGGCATGAAAATACTTATCAGAGAAGGTTCTGCTGCAAAAAACTTTGATGCACTTATCACGCTTGTGGATGAATATCCTGAACATTGTATGTTTTGCAGCGATGACAAGCATCCGGATGAACTTGTGCAGGGACATATCAACGAGATGGTGAAAAGGGCAGCAAGGCTGGGCATCGATCATATGAAAGTGCTCAGAGCAGCATGTGTGAATCCGGTCCTGCATTACGGCCTGGATACGGGTTTGCTCCAATCCGGTGACAGTGCAGATTTCCTTCTCGTCGATAACCTTAAGGACTTCACTGTCATCAAAGCCTTCATAGGGGGCGAGGTTGTTGCAGAGTTGGGCAGGGCGTTGATCCACCGCTCAGAGATGAGGTTGGTCAACAGATTTTATGCAGAGAAAAAACGGGTGCAGGATTTTATCATTCCTGCGAAAGGTGAGCATATCCGTGTGATTGAAGCAATCAACAGGCAGCTCATAACCGGAGAGCTGACCGAAGTTGCGACAGTATTGGATGGGAATACCATATCCAACGCTGAAAGGAATATCCACAAGATTGTTGTGGTCAACCGCTATCGTAACGAAAAACCCGCAATAGGGTTTGTACGCAATTTTGGGTTGATTGACGGCGCGCTCGCCTCCAGTATCGCCCATGACTCGCATAACATCATAGCGGTGGGTGTTTCAGATGAGCACATATGCAGGGCGGTCAACCTTATCATAGAGCACAAAGGAGGTATATGCGCGATATCAAGGGATAGAGAAATGATATTGCCCCTCCCGGTTGCCGGGATTATGAGCAGTGAAGAGTATACAGGAGTGGCAGAAAAATATTCTGCCCTGGACAAAATGGCAAAAGAACTGGGTTCGTTTCTCGATTCGCCATTTATGACCTTGTCCTTCATGGCTCTGCCGGTAATCCCAAAGCTGAAATTGACGGATAAAGGATTGTTTGATGCAAAGGAGTTCAAATTCGTCGATCTCTTTGTGAGCACTTAGAGAGGTGAGTGAAGATTCATGTTCAGACATGATCAATTGTACATAATACGGTGAAATTACTTAGACAAGCGAATAAATTAAAATGTCATGCTCCGGCTCGATCGGGGCATCCAGTTCCTTATTTAGTTGCCGAAGCAGCAATGAAAGGAGCAAATTAAATTGGAAATATTGATTATCGTGGCAGTAATAATTATCATCTTTTTTGTATTTCCCAAGATAAAGAAGGGAATAAAAAAAACTTTCAAAAAACAGGAATAGAACAGAAACGCTGATCCCCTGACAAACTGCTGCAAAAGTCTCTTGCTGTCATTGCGAGCGAAGCAATGAGATCATAGGGGCATAATAATTCAGTCATTCGGATAGCGTTCTGCCACCGCTAAGTTCAAGCATCGGCCGTAATTAATTACCCTTTATGAATTAATCGATGTTATCTATATTTCAGTAAACAATGATAGAAATGAACTATTGGACAAGATAGTGATAGAAAAGTGAAAGTATATGCAAAGATAATTTTATGGAGCTTCAGACGGGCAAATGGTATATGAATCTGACAAACGGTAAGTGAGAAAAATGCGCCTTTTCAAGAAAAAAACCCTGACAGGGCTATCCCGTACGTGCGGCTGAGCAGCGAAAATTGGTCCGTCGGATCTGGCGGAAGCATTAAAAGCGCTTACTCCTTCACAGGATCCTAACCTTCTTGTCGGCTTCAATACTGCCGATGATGCGGCAGTGTACCGGCTCTCGGATGAGATAGCCTTTATCAGTACTGTTGATTTCATTACCCCGCCGGTGGATGATCCGTATTGGTTTGGACAAATTGCTGCAGCAAATTCCCTTTCGGATGTTTACGCAATGGGCGGAAAACCTCTTACTGCCCTGAACCTCGTCATGTTTCCTCCAAAGAAACTTGACAAGAGCGTTTTGAAGGAAATACTCCATGGGGGGAATGACAAAGTCCTTGAATCCGGTGCTTCTATGGCTGGAGGACATTCTGTGGACGACAATGAGCCAAAGTATGGTCTTGCTGTTACAGGAATCGTCCATCCCGATAAAATACTGACAAACTGCGGGGCCCGGGAAGGCGATGTTTTGATTCTCACAAAACCATTAGGCACCGGGGTCCTGTTTAATGCGTGCAGATCAGGAAAACTGTCATTCAACGAACTGGAAATACTCTTGCCTCAGGTGGCCTCGCTGAATAAAAAATCTCTCGATATTGCACGGAGTTTTGACATCCATTCATGTACTGACATTACCGGGTTTGGTATTGTAGGACATTCGTGGGAGATGGCAGCAGGGAGTAGAGTGCAGATAGACCTTTTCTATAATGAACTGCCGTTTTATCCTCACGCGCTTGAAATGTATCGGAAAGGCGAAACCACTGGTAGCAATAAAGCAAATAGAAAACTTTCAGAAGGCCGTCTGGAGATAGCCGCAAAATTGACGAAGGAGGAGGTAGAATTGCTCTTTGATCCGCAAACATCCGGTGGTCTTCTCCTGTCTGTTCCAGAGTCTCAGTCACAGAAGATGATGAGCGAAATGAAAACCGCCGGTATAGACACTATTGCAAAAATCGGCGAAGTGATAGCAAATCCGAATCCTTGTATCAGAGTTATATAGATAGTCACTAAAGATTTATAATGACGGTTCTCACGTATGTGAGGAATATGACCCTCCTGTCCTACAGTACCCGAAGAGCGACGGTTTATCCCCCTAGTAAGTATTGGTTTCTTGAAATATAAAAAATATGGCAAAAATGAAAGAATATCAAGCATCTGGAAGATGTGATAAGATACTATGCATAATCAAATGGGAAAGTACTTATGAAGGGTAATGATTCTTTTCAAAAGCAACCTTTTCAATGTCTTTTGACCATCTATAAACTCCTTGTCAATCTGCTCGTTGCCGCATTTCTGATGGCCGGTTGTGCGCATTATCCGGTGAACCAAAAGCTTGGGGAATATGATCCCGATACCGGGTACAGGGGCAAGCTTATGAGAGTGCCCGGAAAATCCGACAGTATTCTCATGTTTGTCACTTTTTCCGGAGGGGGGACGAGGGCTGCTGCATTGTCATATGGTGTGCTCGAAGACCTGGCAAAGACAGAGGTTGTTTTAGAGGGAAAGAAGCGGCGGCTTCTGGATGAAGTGGATGTGATATCGAGCGTGTCAGGCGGAAGTTTTACCGCTGCCTATTATGGATTGTTCGGAGACCGTATTTTCCAGGACTTCGAACAAAAATTCCTCAAGCAGGATATTCAGGGAGCGCTTATTCAAAGGATATTCTTCAACCCTGTTAACTGGGTGCGCTTACTCTCACCTTTTTTTGACAGGAGCGACCTTGCAGCCGAATACTATGACCAATATGTATTTGAATCAGGTACCTTCGGCGATATTGCATCCCGGAAAGGACCAATGATCATTATAAACGCAACAGACATGACGTACGGTATACGGGTGGGGTTTACCCAGGACATGTTCGATGTGATCTGTTCCGACCTTCTGAATTTCCCTGTGGCAAGGGCTGCGGCAGCATCCTCGGCTGTGCCCTTAGTTTTAACGCCGGTTACTGTGCGGAATTATGCCGGCAGGTGTAATTATAAGATGCCGCATGTTCTTGAAAGAGTCTTTCAGGAAGATAGTATTACAGAGCGGCAGTTTTATCTGGCAAATAATATAGAACCCTATCTGGATTCTGAAAAGAAAGCTTACCTCCATCTCCTCGATGGCGGGATATCCGATAATCTTGGACTGAGGGCCATACTTGACAGGATAGTCTTCAGGGGAGATTACTGGAAATCGATCGAGGATACACATCATAGAAATGTGCATAATGTTGTATTCCTTGTAGTAAATGCCGAGACTCAGCCGGATTCTTTTTGGGACGGGGTAGAGAGCCCGCCGGTATTTGCTGCAATGGTGGATTCCTATGCGTCGATAGCAATTGAACGGTATAATGTGGAAACGCTGGCGCTTTTAAAGGAGAGTATAAAAGGATGGGCCGGGCAGGTACGCACGAATAGATGCCCTGACGGAAAAATATCCGAACTGCCGGGTTCCTGTGGAGATATTCAGTTTTATGTGATCGAGATCAAGTTCGATGCACTGAAAGATGCGCAGGAGCGCTCATATTTCAAGAAACTTCCGACTTCGTTCAGACTGTCCCCCGATGATGTGGATAAACTCCGCGATGCAGCGCACAGGCTGCTTTCAGAGTCAAAGGATTTCCAGCGGCTGCTGAAACAACTACAGTAGTCAAGGTAATTGAACTTCTTTCTGTCTTCTGTTGACTTCCACTCACCACTTGACTAAACTTTTTCTGACAAATATGGAAATGAATGCGCAAGCAATAATAAAAAAAATCATTGTTTGTATTGATGGAGAGAAGTCTACTGAAAAAGCCATACAGTATTCTTTGGGTATGGCTATGGCATTCAAGGGGAAACTTACTGCTCTTCATGTGATCAATCCTTATCTGAAAAAGTTTGCAGATGAAATATATGCGGTAGGAAGAAATGAATACAGAGACCACATAGACAAGGAACTCATAAAGGAATCAGCGGAAATAATACATGGATTCAAGGCAATGGCGGATCCGCTTGGGTTGTCTTATAATGTGGTTGTGAGATACGGTCCGCCTGAAGAAGAGATAATAAACGAAATATCGGAGAATTCATATGATTTACTCATCCTCGGCGCGAAGCAGGCCGATACTTTTAATGCAAAGATAAGGTCCTTTCAACTTCCCAGGAAAATATTCAATAATTTAAAGATCCCTACGCTTTTTGTGCAATGAATACGATTGACATCAAAGCACCGGCAGCAATGGTAAGAAATTTAATGCTTAATCCTGATATTGCATTAAGGCTTAATCCATCCTGGCAGGTAAAGGAAATTAAAGCCACTGGAAATAATTTATATGCTCTCACACTGTATGATGACAGAACAGAAGATTCCTGCCAGGTTATTCTGTCTGTTGAAGTGTTTGGAAATTCAGTCAATTATGGAATGAACTCAGCCGAGATAGAATTCTCAACAGAGGAAATGAAGCCGGCGCTTACAAGACTCTCTATCCGGGGCAATTTTTTCAGAGAAGAAGACCTTCCTTACTGGCTTAAAGGGCTTCAAAATTATATCGTGCTGGAGAAAAGACAGAGTAGATTCATAAAATGGCTTCTTGACAGATTCTGGCTAAGAATGTCTCCGTCTCAGAGAAGGATAGCTATGATAATCATCATTGCGGAAGGAATTGGTCTTGCAGCCCTGATAGCAGTAGCAATCGCCATGCAATTAATGAAGTAATAAGTGAAGGGTGTTTCTTGATAATATTGTTTTAAGGGTGTAATTTATAGATGAGTGACATGAGGCATATGAACCAAAATCAAAATGGAAAGGGGGGAGGGTGAACGGTGCAAAAGATAATTGTTGCAGATGATGGGTCCATTTTTGCCCAAAAAGCGATAGACAAGGCTATAGAGTTTGCGAAGAAAGAGAAAATTGAGATCATCTGTGTAAATGTGATCGAAGATTTCTGTCCGATAGGGCTGACAGAGATTGACTGCAATGTTGTACGGGACCTTCAGACAAAAGAATCAAAAACTATCACTGCAAACGCTCAGGAGAGATTTGCAAAGGAAAGCGTGAAAGCAAGGGTGGTCATGGAAACAGGCAGTCCTGCGGAAACAATTATTGAGATTGCAAAAAGGGAAGGTGCGGATATGATAATCGCAGCATCCCATGGAAAGCATGGCGCACGGAAATTTGCACTGGGAAGCGTTACCGCAAGACTTATTGAGCATTCACCTGTGCCGGTTCTCGTGATGAAGTAAGATACCGAAAGCATTGTTTATCAACAACTGTTATTTTAATCATCAACGGAGGGGTTAAATGGCAGAAACCAAGGAATTTGAAGAAAAGTCAAAAAAGGTATTTTCCGCTGAGAGAAAAGAGGATATCTGGGTGCTCGTTCTTGCCGCAATAACGGTAATCCTCGGACTTGCAGGAGTCATCACACCAAAAACATTTCCATCATTGTTTTTCTAATGGGGGGTAAATAAATGACTGATACAAATGGTGGTATTATGAAATACATTCCGGGGCTCATACTTTGCATGATACTTGGATGGTTGGCCCTTCAATGGGATCAATCAATCCATAAATGGCAGAAAGACTACCAGGAAAGCGAGAAGATTCTGAAGGCATATTCCCATGAGGGGCAGCCTTTTCTATCTTTTGCAGAATACACAGCAAAAAGTGAGGAAAAGTATAAAGAGAAACTCGCCGCCTTCGATCGTGGCGAAACAAAAGAGAAGCCCAAGAAACCCCACCTCCTGAAAGAAAAAGATTATGTGCCCCTTGCAACAACAAGAGAAATTTCCTCCAAATTCAGTTTTGGAGAAAGGATGATACAGTTCCAGCTCACCTATGTGGCTGTTCTTCTGTTGGGGGGGATGATTATACGAAATACCATCGGACTCCCAAAACTCTTTCAACCCGGAGCAGTCCTGGCCAGACCTATAATTAAACCCGGCATTATCCTGCTCGGCGGTTATTATTTATGGTCCAACCTTTTGAAAGTCGGGGTTTTCGCTCTCCTGTTAGTTCTTGTATTTATATTAGGCACCACAGTTCTTGTAGCGGTTCTTGGAAGAAGAATGAAACAGGAAGATGGACTTATGGGAGTAATGGCAGCCGGCACGGGAATATGTGGCGTTTCCGCTGCTGTTGCTGTTGCCCCGGTTGTGAATGCCAAGCCGCGTGACTTCTTCTACGCAGTGGGGACGATCCTCCTCTTTGGAACAGTCGCACTCTTCACCTTTCCCTATATTGGCAAGGCGCTGGGAATGTCGGAGCCGGTCTTTGGCGCATGGGTTGGGACCGCAATACTGAATACTGCTCAACTCGTTGCCGCTGCAACCTGGTATGGCCATGATTCACTCCTTACCGCAAACATAATTAACATAGTCAGAGTAGGGTTTATTCCTGTTGTCGTGATCTTCTGCATCTGGTTTTATGTGATAAAACAGGCTACTGCTGAGGGTAAGCATGAAAAGATCAATACATGGCAGGTCATAAAGGAAAAGTTCCCTTTGTTTATCATAGGGTTTTTTGCGATGGTTACTCTCAATGAGATTGGTGTTTTCACAGAAGACCACAGAACCATCTTCGGAAAGCAGTTCCTACAGATTTTCTTTGCCGTTGGATTTGCGGGTGTCGGGCTTAACATAGCGTTTGATGACTTAAAAAAGGCAGGTGGCAAAGCTTTTGTAATCGGCTTTATTGCTGCTACCCTGAAAGCGGTGCTCTCTGCAATCGTGGTTATTTTAATAGGAACGGAAGCGTTCAGGGTGAAGTGATTATTTACTAACACGGGTATAAGTAAAGCTACATCGATGTCATTCCCGCTTGTCGTCCCGAATGCTTTCGGAATTTCTGAAAACACGGAAGGATTGCGGACAAACCGCAATGACAAAAAGCGATAAGGACCTCGCTTTCCTAATAACCATCTAGGTATATGTTATGGGATGGAGCGGGCGACGGGATTCGAACCCGCGACTTTCAGCTTGGGAAGCTAACACTCTACCACTGAGTTACGCCCGCAAATCAATAACTTACGGGATAGTATAACATTCAGTGTCATAAAAATGTCATAATTTTTACATCAGGAAGCTGATGAGTTATCTTAGTAAATCAACCACTTACCTTCTAACGCTGACTGTCATAAAATAGTAACAATTTTCAGCTCGGAAGCTGACACTCTAACCCTTATGCTCGCAAATTAAGGACTTAGGGAGACAGTATAAAGATCTGCTGTTATAGTTAACTTCTGTGTATAAAACACTGAGGATCTTCAGCAAGAAAGTCATTTTCTCCATGTGCTTTTGAAAAAGCATATGCTATGGCCCTGCAACCCCTGCAAAAAGCCCATCGGTTGCAGTCCCCGCATTTGCCCTGATACCTGCCCCTGTCCCGAATGGCTTCCAGCACACCGGATGTTGCCCAGACCTCTCTCAATGAGTCCCGTTTGATATTCCCGATAGGGATATGCAGCCTTCTGCAGGGGACAAGAGTGCCGTCAGGGAGGATCGTAAGACCTGAAAGACCGGCAGCGCACCCACCGGTTAAAAGGTCACGATTTTCAGTATCTCCGGATGTGCTGAGCTGTGAAGCAACGGGATCGCCGGTAACTATTTCGAGGCTACCTGTATCTACAGAAAAGATTTTTCTGTAGAGGTCCAGAATATCATTGCTGCTCAACATATCTTTCAGCATCGCCTTTCCCTGGCCGGAGGGTACGAGCCGCGAAAAGCCAAGCCGGTGGACACCAAAATTTGAAGCAAGACCGATCAGGTCCATGAAATAGTTTGCATTAATACGTGACAGCGTGGTGTTGAGCGTAACTTTTAAGCCGGCATCAAGAAGATGTTTAATGCCCTTACGCGATCCTGAAAAACTTCCCTTTCCCCGAATCGATTCATGAACTGCTTCAGGGCCTTCAATGCTCACCTGCACTCCTTTTACTCCGAGATTGAACAGAACCTTAGCTGTTTTTTTGTCTACGAGAATACCATTGGTAAGCAGGAACACATCGAATCCGCGGTTGATGATCTCCTCCAGGACCTCAAAAAGATCTTTGCGCAAAAAGGGTTCACCTCCGGTAACATTGAAACTCGTTGCATATTTTATGTCATAGGTTTCTTTCCATGCGGTAATCGTATCCGCTATTTCGCCTGTTATTTCTTCTATCTCACGGAGCGACATCTCATTTACTGTTTTCCCGGTCTGATAGCAATGTTTACAGCGGAGGTTACACCGTTCTGTGAGGTGAAGTTGGATAAAAAATTCAAAGGCGTTATTAATCGGCATAATCAGTTTTTTGAAGGATATATACTGTTCTCATCTCATGTCCGTGAATAATGTATGGCAGGACGGTATATCCAAATAATATACAGGTCCTGCCATACGTTTTTGAATTAGTTGCTTGACCAGCAACTTTAGCTCTTTCAGGACTTTCATTTGCGGCATACCTTGCCGGGAACTTCCATCGCCTTTTTCAGGCTATCCCACAAGGCAGCCTCTTTCATGAGAGATTTTTCACTTAAAGGTCTTTTCACCCGTATCACCTCCTTTCATATTGAAATTTGCTATAGGTTATTTATTTTCCATTCTTTTTATCTATAAGTAAATATTAGCAGATTTATTTGACTTTTTCAGGCATCACAAAAAATCACAAAAAATAAAATAACATTGATACAGTGGACAGATATCTGGGGGGTTAGGATATGCCCTAAGCTTCTGTGCTGTTGTTACGTTCCAATGGCAAAACAAAAAACTATCTCCTGAGGCAATATGCCTTTTCAGCAAGGCAGAATATCTGTGAATCCAAACGAGTCATGTACTTATTATCAATAAAATTAATAGGCTATTCCCGTGCATTTGTTTTGCTGATTGGAGTTACAAGGAAAGAGCAAGTAATATAGGTGGTATAATTGAAAAAGTTCCAGAAAGGAATGAGGCAAGGAGGGGAGAAACCATGAAAAGGTATGGCGTTGTTGTTATCGGGGCAGGTGATGTCGGCCTCGGGGTAGCGTTCAAGGTGTCGTCTTCCGACCTGAAGATAGCCCTTATCGATAAGGGAAATGTAGGGGGAACCCTTTATGGTTGCCGCAGGCAGGAAGTCTAATGCTGATATCCTGAAGGTTGAGAATGCGGGTCTGGAAACGAATGAAAATGGATTTCAGCGCTGTACCCCATGCGGTATTTGTCTATCCGCGCCAAATCAATGCATATATTCCCAGCTCTTTCGGATCTGATTCCAGAGGCGTTTAATAATCTGGAATAAACAAGTGCAAGGAAAGATAGATGTTTATTATTTTAATATTCAACAAAATTTATACTCACAATAAGGAGGACTAAATTTGGGTAAATGGATAATTGATCCGGACCATACTGTTGCTGCTTTTTCCATCCGTCATATGATGGTCGCCCATGTTAGAGGACAGTTCAATAAGATTAAAGGATTTATTGAAATGGACAGCGATAACAAAGAAATTATCGGGATAGAAGCTCACATTCAAGCTGACGGCATCTGGACCGGTATAAAAAAGCGCGATGATCACCTCAGAAGTCCTGACTTTTTCGATGTCGAGAAATACCCAGAGATTATCTTTAAAAGTTCGGCAGTCAAAGGAGATCTTGAAAAAGGTTTTTGCATAACCGGTGATTTGACCATCCGTGGTATTACCCGACCGGTAAGCTCTGAAGTTCGATTTGAAGGCCGTGTGAAAAGCCCATTTGGAGGAGAGATTACAATCGGACTTTCAACAGTTATAGATATCAATCGGGAAGATTTTGGTATGCTCTGGAATGAACCTCTTGAAAATGGCGGATTTGTGGTGGGGAAGCAAGCCCATGTTTTTATTGATGCCGAAGCTGATTTGTCAAATGAATAAGTATTTGAATGAATATAGGTAAGTTTAATTAATGATTTTGTCCAAGGTTTCTGTAGCTCTCATACCTGCACAATACTACTGGATCTCGCATGAATACAGGCGTCCTAAAAAGCAATGATTTCCAAAAATAGCATGCATGATCAGCAGGTTATAGAGAAATTAATATAACTGTGAGAATATATTTGGGATATCTCAACGCGGAAACCTTTGTTAGTGGCTGTACTATGCACTCGAAGGAAACTATTCTGCATGCGGAATAGATGAAGTACTGTGTCCTGAGTATTTTTATTGGAAAGCAGTACATTTTTGACATATTACGCTTCAAAGTTCTATTTAAAATGATGAGATGGAACAGCTGAAAAAAATCAAATATCTGATTTTGGTTTTAGCGCTAAAATGTTTGACACCAATTGTTCAAGCTTCAGAACTTTTTACGCAGTATTCAGCGGACTAATACGCAGGATGTATCAATCCTTGAGCACAGAAGGCTATTACTATGTAAGGTATGAGACAATCTCATTTCCAATGCTATCAGCTATACATTACGTAAAGAAGAGCGTAGAATTGAGATAGGAGTCCTGGCAAAAAGCGGTATGAACATCTATTACATCAAAGACAACGGGTTTGGATCCAATCCCAGGTAACTACAAAATGAAGTGTAAGTGGAAAGTTAACTATGGCAACGCCTGAGAAAAAAGAACGAAGTTTTCTTATTCTCATTCTTCTTTTCCTCATCCTGTCGGCAGGCATCATTACTACCGGCTACCTTTACTATCAGAATCATGAGAAACACTATCGTGCTGAGGTGGAGCGTCAGCTTTCAGCCATTGCGGAAATGAAAGTTGACGAGCTGGTGGGTTGGAGAAAAGAGCGGTTGGAGGATGCCGCCGTTTTTTACAAAAACTCCGCATTCTATATGCTCGTACGGCGTTATTTTAAAAATCCACAGGATGCAGAAGCAAAACAGCACCTGAAATCGTGGGTAGGCCATATTCAATCGGCTTATCAATATGACAAGATCTTTTTGCTCGATACCCACGGCGTTGTGCGGATGTCTGCCCCAGTTACACCGGAACAAGCCACTTCGTATCTTTTAGAACATGCTTCCAACGTTCTCAGCTCAGGGAAGGTGACTTTCCTGGATTTCCATCGAGACATGCCGGGCCAGCCTATCCATCTGTCGATTTTCGTCCCTGTTTTCAACAGCTATGAAAGCAGCGTGGCAACAGGAATTCTTGTGCTCAGGATCGATCCCCGGAAATATCTCTATCCCTTTATCATGAACTGGCCCACGCCCAGCCGTACCGCCGAAACACTGCTTATCCGACGGGAAGGAAATGACGCACTGTTTTTGAATGAATTACGGTTTCGTAAAAATACAGCCTTGAATCTGCGTGTCCCGCTTGAAAATATACACATACCTGCTGTGAGAGTGGCTTTAGGACAGGAAGGGATTATCGAAGGAATTGATTATAGGGGTGTTCCCGTGATTGCCGATATACGATCTGTGCCGAATTCACCGTGGTTTCTGGTTGCCAAAATGGATATCTCGGAAGTTTACACCCCTCTCAGAGAGAGCCTCTGGGGAATAGTAATTCTCACCGGCGCTCTTCTTATCTGTGCGGGAACAGGCACCGGTTTCGTATGGAAACATCAGCGCACACGATACTATCGGGAGAAGTATGAGGCGGCTGAAGCACTGATAGAGAGTGAGAAGCGGTATCGAACGTTAATCGAAAATGCCCACGACATGATTCAAAGCGTTGCTCAGGATGGACATTTCAATTTTGTAAACTCGGCATGGTTAAAGATTATGGGCTATACATCGGATGAGCTTAAGGACATTACCATTTTTGATATTTTACACCAAAGCTGTACTTCCCATTGCATGGAAGCCTTCAAGAAGGTGATGTCCGGAGAATCATTACATAATATAGAAGCGGTATTCGTTTCAAAAGACAGGAAAAGTATTGATGTGCAGGGCAATGTTACGCCGCGTTTTATAGATGGAGAGATAGTAGGCTCACAAGGGATATTCCGTGATATTACCGAGCGGAATCGCGCAGATGAAGCGATACGGAAAAGCGAGGAAAAGTACCGGAGTATTTTCGAAAATATTCAGGATGTTTATTATGAAACAGCGTTAGACGGAACTATACTGGAAGTCAGTCCCTCAATCGAGAAAGTTTCAGGAGGACAATATCAGCGGGAATATTTAATCGGGAAGTCAATGCTTGATTTTTATGCAACTCCGCAGGATAGAGACACCCTTCTGATGAATTTACAGAAACATGGAAGTGTGAGTGATATGGAAATTACCTTCAAAAACCGTGACGGCTCCCTGATACCGTGTTCCATTTCTGCAATGATGCAATATGATACCGATGGAAAGCCGACAAAACTTGTTGGAAGCCTGCGCGATATCACGGAACGCAAACAGGCCGGGGAGGCACTGCGAGAAAACGAAAGGAGACTAAGAGAAGCGCAGGAAATGGCTCACTTGGGTTACTGGCGGTGGGATGTGAGGACAGGCGACGTTGAATGGTCGAAGGAAGTATTTAAGATCTTTCACCTTGACCCGAATAGATTCACTCCCCAGATCGATTCAATTCTCGCATTATCGCCGTGGCCAGAAGATCATGAGCGCGACAAGGAATTGATCAGGAGGGCTATGGAAAATCATGACATGGGCGTTTATGAACAGCGGTTTCTTCGCCCGGATGGAAGCATCGGATACTACCACTCGACTTTCCAGGGTAACTACGATGACAGGGACAATCTTATTTTTATTGTCGGGACGGTGATGGACATTACCGAGCGCAAGCTGGCAGAGGAGGCCTTGCGGTATGCTCACAATCGTCTCCGGCGTTTTGTGGATGCCAATATCGTCGGCGTAGTTATCGCCACTCCGTCAGGGGGCGTCATCGAGGCCAATGATTATTATCTGCGTATGATAGGTTATACGCGCGAGGAGTTCGAACAAGGCATGGTTGATTGGCGGGCCATCACACCTCCCGAATGGCTCCGTGTTGATGAGCATGCAATCGAGGAACTACGCGAACGGGGAACATGCATACCGTACGAGAAGGAATATGTCCGGCGGGACGGAACCCGGGTCTCGGTCTTCCTGTCCGATACCATGCTGCCGGGTACTGAAGAACAAATTGCTGCATTCGTGCTCGACATTACCGAACGCAAGAAAGCAGAAGAGGAACTTAAACGCAATGAATCACGCATGATAGTCCTCCTTGAACTTAATAAAATGATGAATTCCGATATTCAGGATATTACAAGTTTTGTTCTTGAGGAAGCTATCCATTTGACAGAGAGCAAAATAGGATATCTTGCATTCCTGGATGAAGGTGAAAAAGCTTTAACAATGTATGCATGGTCTAAAACAGCTATGCAAGAATGCCAGATTTCCGATAAACCTATAATCTATTCCGTTGAAACAACCGGTCTCTGGGGAGAAGCAGTACGGCAAAGAAGGCCGATTATTACCAATGATTACCAAATGCCGAATCCATGGAAAAAAGGGTATCCGGAAGGGCATGTTCCTATCACAAGGCATATGAACGTTCCCGTCTTTGATGGGGAGCGGATTGTGCTGGTAGCGGGAGTAGGAAACAAGACAGAACACTACAACGAGTCAGATGTGAATCAACTTACCCTCCTGATGGAAGGAATGTGGAAAATCATTCAGCGCCAGCGGACTGAAGAAGAAATACGGAATCTCAATGAAAAGCTTGAACAAAGAGTCATTGAACGTACCGCTCAGCTTGAGGCCGCCAACAAGGAACTTGAGTCCTTTGCTTATTCCGTCTCCCATGACCTGCGTGCACCGCTCCGTGTTATTGAGGGCTACTGTCGATTTGTTCTGGAAGATTATGCGGAAAAGCTTGATGATGAAGGTAACCGGCTTCTGAATATCATACGGACAAACACACAGAAGATGGACCAGTTGATTACCGATATTCTTGGTATCTCACGGGTAAGCCGGACAGAATTGAAATTATTCCGTATCGATATGCCCACGCTTGTCAATTCCGTATATCATGAATTAGCTTCACCCGAAATTCAGGAGAAATTTGTTTTTTCCGTATCTGCGTTACCTGACGCCTATGGTGATCCCACGTTAATCCGTCAGGTATGGGCCAATCTCATTTCAAATGCCATTAAATATACGATGCCACAAGAAGAACGTAGAATTGAGATAGGAGGCCGAGTGGAAAGAGATATGAATGTTTATTACATAAAAGACACAGGGGTTGGCTTCAATCCTGATTATACGTATAAACTTTTTGGTCTTTTCAAGCGGCTGCACAAAGACGAGGAGTTCGAAGGGACAGGGGTAGGGCTTGCAATCGTGCAACGAATCATCCACCGCCATGGCGGGAAAGTGTGGGCCGAAGGGAAAGTGAATGAAGGCGCGACATTTTGGTTTTCGATACCGGAAACAGCAGGCACAAGGCAAGAATCATTAGGCATATAGGTATAAGTGGACAGGTACAAGGCAATAACTGAAAATACATAGTTATAAGGATTCAATTGATTGGAAGAGGGATATGGACTTGTTTAAAGTAATCTATGGAATATCGGAGATCAACAAAATGATCACATCATTGCCAATAAGATGGCTGTGGTCACTGATGGCGAGGAAGCACTCGCTTTCCTATTTGCACGTAGGGCTTACGGCGAGAGAAGGATTGAGAGCGGTCAGGTAAAAGTTTGGAGGAGTATAATGGAACCGGATAATCCGATACGCATCTTGTTTGTAGAAGACGTTCCTTATGACGCGGAGATTGCCGAAAGAGAATTGCGAAAAAACGGAATTCAGTTCACGTCTACCAGAGTTGATACAAAAGAAACGTTCCTGAAGACGCTGGAAGAATTTAGGCCGGACATAATCATATCGGATTACGCAATGCCGGAATTTGACGGAATGCAAGCTCTGAAACTCACAAAAGGATATGATTCTTTAATTCCATTTATTATTTTAACCGGCTCAATCAACGAAGAGACCGCTGTTAGATGCATGAAAGCCGGTGCAACGGATTATGTCCTGAAAGACCGGATGAAAAGACTGCCATTTGCCGTTAACGAAGCTCTGGGACAAAAGAAAATGCGTTTAGAGAAAGAAAAAGTCGGGATGGCATTGCGGGAAAGCGATGAAAGACTAAGAGAAGCACAGAAAATGGCACGATTGGGTCACTGGCGGTGGAACGTGAAGACAGGCGTCGTCGAATGGTCGGAGGAAATATTCAAGATATTTCATCTTGACCCAGACAAATTCATCCCCCAGATCGATTCAATCCAGGCATTATCGCCCTGGCCCGAATATCATGAGCGCGACAAGGAATTGATCCGTAGGGCGATGGAAAATCGTGAAATTGGCGATTACGAACAGCGGTTTCTTCGTCCGGACGGAAGTATCGGATATTACCATTCGACGTTCCAGGGCAACTACGATGACGAAGGGAACCTCATTTTTATTATAGGGACGGTGCAGGATATCACCGAGCGCAAATTGGCAGAGGAAGCGTTGCGAGAAAGCGAGGAGCGTTTTCGAACACTGGTTGAGTCCGCACCGGAAGCCATTTTTGTCCAGAGTGAAGGATTTTACGTCTATCTCAATTCTGCCATGCTTAAACTGATGAGGGCCTCGATGCCTGAGCAACTGCTTGGTAAGGAGTTCATGAAACAGATAGCGCCGGAATATCACGAAGCAATCCGTGAACGCATCCGAGTGCAATGCGAGACCAGAAAACCGGCGCTGCCCATGGAACAGGAGTACCTCCGTCTGGACGGCTCAAGGGTTTCGGTTGAGACCACTGCAATAGCCATTCGTTTCCAGAATCGTGATGCACATCTGGTCTTTATCAGAGATATCACTGAACGCAAGCAGAAGGAGGAGGCAATAAGGGAAAGCGAAGCTTTTATTAAAGCGGTATTAGATAATCTTCCTGTGGGAGTTGCGGTAAACTCTGTTGATCCTAAGGTAACTTTTAATTACATGAATGAAAACTTTCCAAGGTTTTACCGGACAACAAGGGAGAAACTTACCACCCCTGACGCTTTTTGGAGTGCCGTCTATGAGGATACGGCTTTCAGGGAAACGATAAGGAAGAGGGTCTTGGATGACTGCGCCAGTGGGAACCCGGAGCATATGTATTGGGCGGATATTCCGATTACTCGCAAAGGAGAAGGGACATCTTTCATCACAGCGAGAAATATACCCGTTCCCAATAAACCGTTCATGATATCAACAGTTTTGGATGTCACCGCCCGTAAACTGGCTGAGGAGGAGATGAAAAAGCTTATTACCGCTGTTGAACATTCAGCAGAC
The DNA here is from genome assembly GCA_031082155.1 of Thermodesulfovibrionales bacterium. GTDB lineage: Bacteria > Nitrospirota > Thermodesulfovibrionia > Thermodesulfovibrionales > SM23-35 > JAKLQR01. Next base: position 91,196 of record JAVHLL010000002.1, read on the forward strand.
TGGATACTTATTACCGATCGGGAAGGAAGAATCGAATATGTGAACAAGTCAGTGGAGAACATATCAGGATATATCAAAGAAGAGCTTATAGGAAAAAACCCGGGAATATTTAAATCAGGTAAGCATAACAGGAAATTCTTTAAGGAAATGTGGGAGACAATATGCTCCGGAAATATTTATTCTGCAATAGTGACAAACAGAAAGAAATCCGGTGAGATCTTCGAACTCCACTACACCATAACACCGCTGAAAGATCAGGATGGGAACGTTCACCACTTTGTGGCTACAGCAAAGGACATTACGGAGAAGAAACTTCTTGAGGAGCGGCTTGACTATATGGCGTATTACGACTCACTCACAGGGCTATCGAACAAGAAACTCTTCGCAGACAGGCTGGCACAGTCACTGTCATCTGCCGAACAGCAGCGCATGAATGTTGCTGTCTTGTTGTTGGATATTGACAGGTTCACGAGCCTTAATGAGACCTACGGGTATGAGACGGGTGATGGGATATTGAAGGAAACGGGCAGGAGGCTTTCTCAAGATATCTGCAGAGATTGTACCGTAGGCCGTATTGATGCCGATAAGTTCGGCATGATACTCGTTGACATACAACATTCCGAGGATGTTATTCTGGCCCTGGAAAAAATTCAGAGCACCTTCAAAAAACCAGTTAAAGGAGAACGGGAAGAGATTGTTATAACGCTGAGCGCAGGGATCGCGCTGTTCCCCGGAGACGGGAAAGAACCCGAAGTTCTCATGCAAAACGCCGAGGTTGCACTTGCAAAGGCAAAGACAGGCGGTATTAACATGTACCAGTTCTTTACCGCAGAAATGAACAAGAGGGCAACAGAGTTTATCCGTCTGCAAAGGCATCTCTTCAATGCCCTTGCGCTGAATGAGTTTGTCATGCACTATCAGCCCTATTTTGACAGTAATTCACGCGAAATGGTCGGCATAGAAGCCTTAATCCGATGGAACAGTTCAGAGTTCGGTTTAGTCTCGCCAGGACTCTTTATCCCTATCCTTGAAGAAACCGGTATGATCATTGATGTTGGAAAATGGATAATACAAAACGTATGCAGACAGATCAAGGAATGGATGGACAAGGGGTACAAATCTTCCCTCGTCCCGGTGTATGTGAATCTCTCTTTAGCCCAGTTCGCCCAGAGGGATTTATCAGATTTCATAGAGAAGACCATCGGAGAAACCGGTATCTATCCAAGTTTCCTGGGGTTTGAAATCACAGAGAGCATATTCATGCAGGACGTTCAGCATACACAGGGAGTTCTTGAAAAACTCAGGCAGAAGGGAATTTCTGTGAACATCGATGACTTCGGGACAGGATATTCATCATTAAGTAACCTGAAGCGACTCCCCGTGAACAACCTGAAGATAGATATTTCTTTTATACGGGATGTAACAAATAATCCTGATGATGCTTCGATAGTGATAACAATTATTTCAATGGCGCACAACCTGAATCTGAAGACTATCGCAGAGGGGGTTGAGACAGAAGAACAATGGAAAATCCTCCGTATTTTGAAATGCGACATGGTACAGGGATATTATTTCAGCAAACCTCTGCCGGCAGAGAAACTTGATCAAATATTTCTTGGTGGCACAATTGGACAATAAACGAAGACACAGGCGATATTCTGTAACGGGTTTGGCAGGTATACAGTTCCATGAAGAAATTAATCCTCACAACCAGCCTTCACTATACGAGCATATGAATACTGTCTCACTATTGGACAAATAATACTTATGACGCATTCTCAGGTAAATCCGGAATGGGCAGGGAAGCACGTTTATCTTAAGAATTCCATGAGGCTTGCATCAGATTTCTGACAATAATAAAATAGAGGATAACCGATGAAAACAGCACTGAGCATTGAAGACGGTTATATCGAGAAACCCATCGACCCGGAATGGGTCATATCCCAGATCAGGCAACTGACCGGTGAAACAGCATGAAGATACTGATCGTAGAGGATGATGACAACTCAAGGGTTTTTCTTGAGCGTGCGCTCCTGAGCCAGGGATACACTGTTGAGAACGCTGCTGATGGCATCCAGGCGCTGGAAAAAGCCGTTCTGTCGCCTCCTGATCTGATTATATCGGATATCATGATGCCGGAAATGGATGGTTTTGAACTCTGCCGCAGGGTAAAGACGGATGAACGGCTCTACACCATCCCCTTTGTTTTTTATACGGCCACCTATATCGAAGAGAAAGATGAGAAGCTGGCGATGGCGCTTGGTGCGTCACGTTTTCTTATAAAACCGATGGAACCGGAGGCTTTTTTCAATGCCATCAGAGGAGTAATCGAAGAGGACCGGGCACGGGCTCTTCCTGTTGCGGACCGGCAACTTACGGATATGCCGGATCTGGACAGGATGCAGGGAGAAGCTCTGTCCCGGAAATTAGACAAAAAGGTGCGGGAACTTGAGGAAGAGCGTGAAGAATTCCGAAGAGTCCACCGGGACTGGGAGGATATCTTTCAGGCCATAGGAAATCCGACAATAATACTTGATGTACAACACACTATTCTATCGGCAAACAAGGCTACGGTGAAAGCAGTTGGAGCAAATTCCGAAGAAGAACTTATTGGGGAAAAATGCTATGAAATATTTCACAATGCCAGCAAGCCGCCTAAGGACTGCCCGCTCCAAAAAATGCTTGCATCAGAAAAACTTGAGGAGAGTGAAATGGAGGTGGAAGTCCTTGGTGGAATCTTCCTTGTCTCATGCACTCCTGTATTTGATGAAAAAGGCAATCTTCAAAAAATAATTCACATAGCAACTGATATCACCGATCGTAAGCTGGCGGAGGAAGAGCTCCACGCTTTATCCTCGAAACAGGAAGCCATTCTTGCCGCAGTACCGGACATTATAATGGAAGTGGGCGCAAACAAAGTATACACCTGGGCGAATCAGACGGGCAAAGAGTTTTTCGGTGAGGATGTGATCGGAAAGGAAGCTGCTTTTTACTTTGAAGAAGAGCAGGAAACCTATAAAACAGTCCAGCCGCTCTTTAACGGCAATGAACACGTAATCTATGTCGAGAGCTGGCAGCGCAGAAAAGATGGCGAAAAGCGCCTGTTGGCCTGGTGGTGCAGGGTACTCAAAAATGCAGCGGGAAATGTGACCGGCGCGCTTTCTTCTGCGCGAGATATCACCGAGCGCAAGCTGGCGGAAGATGAAATAAGAAAGCTGAATGCCGAGCTTGAACAGCGCGTGGCAGAACGCACCGAACAGCTTGAAGCTTCTAACAGGAAACTTGAAAATGAAATCATGGAACGTATACAAAAAGAAGAAAGGATTCAGAGACAAAATAGCCTTCTGGAAGGGATCAACTGGATCGTAAGGGAGGCATTAACTGTTGAAACCGAGGAAGAAGTATCAGGTCAATGTCTTGCTATTGCTGAGGGATTGACCGGAAGCAGATTCGGGTTTATAGATGAATTGAATGAAGCAGGCACAATGGACAGCATGACATTAAGCAACCCCGGCTGGGAGGTCTGCAAAATGCTGCACACTGATGCTGCAATTCTGTTGAAAAAAATTCCGGTTCGTGGCATATATGCTGACGTCATAAAAAAAGGTATATCTCTGATTATCAATGACCCTGGTTCTCACCCTGACAGAGTTGGTGTACCTGAAGGGCATCCTCAAATTACAACATTCCTTGGAGTTCCACTGAAACAGGGGAAGAAAGTCATCGGATTAATCGGTCTGGCAAACAAAGAGTCTGGGTATGACGCAGACGACCAGCAAGCCATTGAAATGCTGGCTGTTGCTTTTGTTGAAGCCTTAGCCCGTATACGAGCCGAAAAACTTATTAAAACCCTTAATAAAGAGCTTCAGCAGAGCTTGGATGAATTTTCCTATGCAAACAAAGAACTCGAAGCTTTTTCCTACTCTGTCTCTCACGACCTGCGTGCACCCTTGAGGGCAATTGACGGATTCACAGAAATTCTTCTGAAAGAATACAGTACGAAGATGGATGATGAAGGGAAAAGGATCTGCTCCATAATCATCAGGAACTCGAAGAAGATGGGGCAGCTCATTGACGAACTTCTGTCGTTATCGCGTCTTGGTCGTGCTGAGATGCATTTTGCTTCAATTGACATGAATGACTTGGCAAATACAGTATATGATGAACTTACCACACCAGAGATGCGTCAGCTGATCGATTTTCAGCCCGGTGATTTATATAAAGCCACCGGCGATCTAACATTAATAAGACAGGTATGGATGAATCTGATAGGGAATGCGATAAAATTCACTTCACACCGTGAGCGGGCGGTCATTTCCGTTACCTGCAAAAAGGAAGAAGACCAGGTGATCTATTGTGTTCAGGATAACGGCGCAGGGTTTGACATGCAATATGCGGATAAACTCTTCAAGGTTTTTCACCGACTGCACAGCGAAAAAGAGTTTGAAGGCACCGGAGTGGGGCTTGCGATTGTGCAGCGTGTTATTCACCGGCATGGCGGGAAAGTATGGGCGGAGGGAGAAGTGGATAAAGGAGCGGCATTCTGTTTTTCGATACCGGGGAAAGAAGACAATAGTGAATAGGCAATAGACAACAGGCAATAGTGAACAAGTGAAAATATTCAAAATCAAATGGTACCGGATACTATTGCCTTATGCTTCTCGTTTCAAGGAGTCTTTATGGAAACACCATATCGTGTTCTGATTGTTGAGGATGTCCCCACAGATGCTGAATTGAACGAAAGGGCAATACAAGAGGTATTGACCCCGTGTGTTTTCAAAAGGGTAGAAACTGAAGAAGCTTTTCTGAGGGCCCTTGATGAGTTTAAACCGGATATCATCATTTCGGATTACATAATGCCCTCTTTTGACGGCATGACTGCCCTGAAATTAACACTGGAAAGAACGCCCCTTATTCCCTTTATAATCGTTACCGGTTCGATGAATGAAGACACCGCGGTTAACTGCATGAAGGAAGGAGCAACCAATTATGTGATAAAACAGTCTCTGAAGCGACTTGGGCCCGCTGTTCTCCATGCCCTTGAAGAGAAGAAGATACGCCTGGAGAAGATAAAGGCTGAAGAGGCCCTGAAAGATGAAGCGAACCGGCGTCAAATTCTGATGGAGCAATCCAGGGACGGGATCGTTATTCTCGATCAAAACGGCAAGGTATACGAAGCAAACAAAGCATTCGCCGACATGCTTGGGTATTCCACCGAGCAAGTTCGTCATCTCCATGTATGGGACTGGGATTACCAATGGACCGCCGAACAACTCATTGAAATGATCCGCCTTGTCGATGCCGCTGGAGATCATTTCGAGACCCGTCACCGTCGCAAGGACGGCAGCATTTATGAAGTGGACATAAGCACCAATGGGGCCCTGTTGGGGGGGCAAAAACTGGTATTTTGCGTATGCCGGGATATTTCTGAGCGAAGATCTGCTGAAAGGTCGTTGCGTAAGAGCGAAGAACGCTTACGTGTTCTGATGAGCAACCTCCCGGGCATGGCCTATCAATGCCTGAATGCTCCCGGCTGGCCGCTGGAATTCGTCAGTCAGGGATGTAGTGCGCTGACTGGGTACAAACCGGAGGAATTATTGGGAAAGGATGCAATCCTGTTTGAAGACATTATTCACCCGGAAGACCGGAAAGAGGTATATGACAAGGTTCAGGAACATGTACGACTTGGGCGCAGATTTCATCTGGAATACCGTATTACTACAAAACAGGGAGATGAGAAACACGTGTGGGAACAGGGCCAGCTTGTAACTGACCCCGGGGGAGAGGGACAGTGGCTGGAAGGCTTCATAATGGACATCTCCGAGCACAGGAAGGCAGAGATTGCATTGGAGCAATCGGATGCAGAGCTTCACGATGCCTACTTTTCCGAGGCCGTGATCAACATGATATTGAGCGAATCATTGAACAATATACCGTTGAAAGAATTTTTACAGAAATCTCTCCATATGATATTCTCGATTCCCTGGATCGCGCTGCAACCAATTGGCAGCATATCGCTTGTGGAAGATGATATGGATGCCTTAGTGATGAAAACCCATAGCAGTATCCCCGAAAAACTGGAAAACTTATGTGGTCATATTTCATTTGGACAATGTCTGTGCGGAAAAGCGGCACAAAGCCAGGAAATACAGTTTGCCGACCACATAGATGAGCAGCATGAAATCTGCTGCGATGAAATCTCTCCCCATGGTCATTATGCAGTGCCCATTGTGTTTAGCCGCAGGACACTGGGTGTGCTCAATCTCTATCTGAACGAAGGGCACATCAGAAAGAAAAAAGAAGAAGATTTCCTGAATGCCATTGCCGACACGCTGGCAGGAATCATTATGCGGAAAAAAGCAGAAGAAAGGATAGAGTATTTTGCCTACTTTGATGCCCTGACAGGTCTGCCCAACAGGAACCTGTTCCTGGACAGGTTGACCCAGGGAATAGCGAGAGCCGAATACAGAAAGAAACTCGTTGCGGTTATGGCTGTTGATATCGACAGATTCAAATTCATAAATGATACCTATGGCCTTGATGCCGGAGATGCCGTGTTGCAGGAGGTATCGAAAAGGCTCCTTTCTTCGGTCCGCGATGGGGATACCGTAGCGCGCCTTGGAAACGATGATTTCGGGGTGCTTCTCATTGATATTGCCGATTCTTCTGATATTATCCTCATCATAGAAAAGATCATGAAAAACGTTTCTCACCCCATACAATTTCATGGGAAGGAGATTATGCTGACCCTCAGCGCGGGTATCTCGGTATATCCTGATGACGGAAAGGATCCTTCCTCACACATAAAGAATGCGGATCGTGCCATTGCAATAGCAAAGCAGCAGGGCAGGAAAAACTACCAGTTTTATACCCAGGACATGGATGTAAAGGCTGCCGAGTTTGTACAGATGGAAAAGGACCTCTTCAACGCAATGCGCAATCAGGAGTTCATCCTGCACTATCAGCCCTACTGGGATATCAACACAAAAAAAATTGTCGGCGTGGAAGCTCTGATACGGTGGGAAAGTCCGGAATCGGGATTGATTTCCCCCGGGAAATTCATTCCGGTTCTTGAAGATACGCGAATGATCATAGAGGTGGGGGAATGGATTCTCAGGACCGCAATCAGACAGGTTAAGGAATGGCAGAATAAGGGATATCCAGTGGTGCCTGTCTCGGTTAACCTCTCCTTAATTCAATTCAGGCAGAAGGATTTATCGGAAATGATCGAAAAGATTATCAGGGAAACAGGCTGTTATCCGTCGCTGCTTACCCTTGAAATAACAGAAAGTGCCTTTATGCATGATATAGACTTTACCTATTCGGTTCTGGCAAACCTCAAGAAGATCGGTGTTTCGGTATCGATTGACGATTTCGGGACAGGGTACTCATCCCTGGCTTATCTGAAGAGGTTCCCGGTCGACAACCTAAAAATCGATATGTCCTTTATCAGAGAGATAGCAACAGATCCGGACACCGCTTCAATCGTAACAGCAATCATAGCTATGGCGCATACACTGAACCTGAATACGATTGCGGAAGGCGTTGAGACAGAAGAGCAGTGGAAGATCCTGCGGCTTCTCAGATGTCATATGGGGCAGGGGTACTATTTCAGCAAGCCTCTGTCGGCAGCGGAGATCGAAATATTCTTCAAGGAGCATTTACTACGATAGTATGAAAATATGGTTTCGCAGGCGCTGCTGAAAAAAAAGATCCTCTCTGACCGCTATAATGCACTGGTTTTTCAAACAGGGAAAGATCACGATATTTTTCTTGTGGGTGGATATATACGCGACCTGCTGAGAGGTTTCCGTGCACAGGACAGAGATTTCACTGTCGGGAATGATTTCGATGCATTTCTTGCAAAGATGAATATAAAAATTCCCGGCACCATCATCACCTTCAAAAAAGGGAAGGTTGCAAGATTTGTAGTAAAAAAAGGGACATTTTTTGATTTCACCCCTCTTCATGGTACTCTGAAGCATGACCTTTCACAACGGGACTTCAGCATAAATGCTCTTGCATGGTCACCCGAGAAAGGAGTTATTGACTTACACGATGGGATACAAGATATCGGACAGAGAATAGTGCGTGCGATTTCAAAACAGAATATTCTCTCAGATCCCTTAAGGATACTCAGAGCATACCGTTTTGCAGCAGAAATGAACGGCACAATAGAGAAAACGACAAGAAACATAATAAAATCAGCGCATTATAAGATAAAAGATGCTTCTCCTGAAAGAATTACTTTAGAACTCTTCCAATTGTTAAACCAAAATAACTCCGCAAAATACCTGAAAAATGCTTTGGATGATATGGTATTGACAGATATATTCCCTTATAAATCAAAATGTTTGAAGAATAACATTCAATCAGTTTCTGACTTTGAACGAAGGACAAAGAAGGATTCCTATCGCATATTTAAAGCATCGCTTAAAAAAACTTATTCGCAAGTCCTTATTTATAAAGGATTATTATGCCTCGAACTCATGCTCTTACCATTCAATACCAAATCTGTCGAACAATCATGTCTCAGAATGAGCAGAAAGATACTGAAAAGATTAACATGCTTCTCCAAAGGACTCGAATATCTGGAGCAAAAAAGAACCAGTGATAAAGAACAACTGTTTCATTTATTCTACCACACGAAAGAGGCGTCTCCAGACGTTCTTCTTGCGAAAAGCATGACCGCTGATTTGAAACATTACAGGCACTATATCTCTCTATGGAAGGGCAGAAGTATAAAAACAGATTTGATTAAAAACATGTTGGACGTTGAAAGCGGCATGGTCCTTGGGAAAATAATAAGAGAAGTAAGAAAAGCGGAATTCCTTGATGAAATCAGATCAGAAGAGCAGGCGAGGAAGTATATAAAACAGAATTACCCTGAATTAGCACGAAGTAAATAAATGATATCTAATTTAACATAATATATCTTATCAGACATAATATATAAACACTCCGTGTTGATAACCTGTTACTAACCTTGCTTGAAAATTCTTCTACGCTTAGAAAACAATGGGTTTAAACGTCTGTGATTAGGTTTTAGGCAGTAAAAATAATTAGTATTTACAATGAGTTATTGGTTTTGCAAGGGGTTTCCAATAAGGGTATATTCTTCTCTTCTCTTAATCCCTACGTGGACAAGCGATTTCACCGGACAACTATTTGAGGATACCCTTACCTTAAGGTAATTACTTGAAGTTCCTGATGCCGTCCCGTCGTTACCACGTTCTTCTATAACAATAGCAAGCTTTCTCCCGATTTGTGATTCAGCATATCTTTTCTTTATGGCTCTGTTCAAGTGATTAAGCACCACACACCTCTCCTTTTTTACAGACGAAGCCACCTGACCTTGCATTTGCGAGGCGATCGTGTTTGGTCTGTTTGAATATGGAAAAACGTGAAGATAAGAAAAAGGCAGCTCTTCGAGAAAAATCATGGTATTCTTGAACTCATTCTCACTTTCTCCTGGAAACCCGGCGATTATATCAGTACCCAAAGCGATTCCAGGGATATTGTGCATAATTTGTTCAACAACCTTCCTATACTCCCTGACGGTATATTTTCTGTTCATGAATTTCAAGATCTTGTCATCTCCGCTCTGAAGTGGAAGGTGTATATGCCTGCATATCCTCTCTTCGCTGAAATTATCGAGCAATTCTTCATTTATTTCGTGTGCTTCGAGAGAACTAATCCGTATTCGTTTTATCATCGTTTTCCTAAGGATCATTTTCATCATATCCGAAAGTTTTAATTTAGGATTAAGGTCATAACCATATGATCCAATATGAATTCCTGTTAAGACAACTTCGTTATATCCTTCATCTTCCAGACTCCTGATTCTTTCAATTATCTCATATGGCTGAACGCTTTGTGATTTTCCCCTTGCCAAAGGAACGATACAATAGCTACAGGTCATATTACAACCGTCCTGTATTTTTATAGATGGTCGCGCCCTTAATGAATAATTAAAGGTAATACTTTCTGAATTATTATCAATCGCATTGATCATGCTATATTTATTGTTGTTATCAAAAATCAGTATTTTCCCATCTATACTTTGTATCTCCTCACGGTTCATTTCAGCATAGCATCCGGTAACATAAACCTGACTGCTCTCCCGTAGGGCTCTCCTGATAAGCTGTCGTGACTGATAGTCACTCTTTGCGGTAACAGTGCAGGTGTTTATTATGCATATATCAGGATGTTCGGACAGTTTTACAAGAGAATGTCCGTTTTTTTGTAAATTCCCTTCGATTACTGTGCTTTCTGATTGGTTCACCTTGCAACCAAGCGTGAGGACTGTTATTTTCATTCTTTCAGGGTTTTTCCTTCAAGAGAATGCTGCCTGGCTCTTATAATCTCTACGGTCATGAACGTGCCGTCCGTGCAGCCTGAAGTCTCAACAGTCACTATTTTGTTTGTTCTTGTCCTTCCTGAAATCTGTTTCCCGCCTGCCCTACTCTTTCCCTCAACGAGAATCTCCTGTCGTGTCCCTTCGAGGCTCTTGTTCTTCCTTGCAGTTATTTTTTCCTGTACTGCAAGTATTTCGGAAAGACGTGAAGATTTTATGTGCTGAGGAAGGCTGTCGTCCATTTCTGCGGCGCCTGTGTCGGGTCTCGGAGAAAAACTGAATGCGAATATACCATCGTATTCCATCTCATGCAATGCATTGACTGTATTTATGTGGTCTTTCACAGTTTCTCCTGGAAACCCGGCGATAATGTCGCTTGTAATCGCTATGGCGGGAACTTTTTTCCTGAGCTTTTCCACTTTTTCCCTGTACTCCTTATAAGTATACCCCCTGTTCATACGGTTCAATACTATATCCGATCCTGATTGCAGTGGGAGGTGGATATGTTCACATACCTTGGGGAGTTCCGCAATTGCGTCCACAAGAGCATCAGAAAGGTCTTTGGGATGAGAGGTCACAAAGCGTATCCTCTCGATTCCCTCTATCTTGTCGATCTCCCGCAAGAGACCCGGAAAATCGAGATGACTCCTGTAAGAATTCACATTCTGCCCGAGTAGTGTTATTTCCCTGCATCCGCTTTCGGCAAGGCCTGCTGCTTCTTTCAGAATAGCATGAACCGGTCGTGATCTCTCTCTCCCTCTTGTATAGGGTACGACACAATAACTGCAGAAGTTATTGCATCCATACATAATCGTTACCCATGCTTTTATCCTGTCGTTTCTTATCACCGGTAGTTCGTGAAGTGCGATATCAGGATTGTCTTCCGTAGCTATGCGGTGACCATTTTCCCTCAGAAAATTCCTTAACAGGTGTACGTTTTGGGGACCGAATACAAAATCTACATAGGGTGCTCTCCTCGTAATCTTCATGCCTTCCTGCTGGGCTATGCAACCGGCTATCGCTATCCGTACCCCGGGTTTTTTCTTCTTAAGGGCCCTGAACCGGCCAAGTTCACTGTAGAATTTCTGTTCGGCTTTCTGCCGGATGCTGCAGGTATTCAGGATTATAAGTTCCGCAGTGAGCGGATCGTTTGTCGCTTTATACCCCTCAGCATCGAGAACCCCCAGAATTTTTTCGGAGTCGTGCACGTTCATCTGGCATCCGAAAGTACGGATGTATACAGTTTTAGCCATAATTAAAATGTAACATTTGGAAATCCATAGTGGCAAGGCATAAGGCAGCAATCCCGTTATTCTTTAAAAACGGTTCACTTTTAATTTGCAGATGAGATACAGTGATACGTTCCTTGAAATATTATAATGTTCACTATATTATAAAAACATGATTGGTTCGCTTCTCAGTAAAGTCTTCGGTACGAAAAACGAACGTGAACTCAAAAGGCTCTGGCCTCTTGTTGAACAAGTTAATTCCTTTGAATCGTCCATATCAGTTCTGGATGATAACGAAGTAAAGGAGAAAACTGAATCATTCAGGAGAAGCCTTGAATCAGGAGCAACAGTTGACAGCATTCTGCCGGAAGCCTTTGCGGTAGTCCGTGAAGTTTCTAAACGCAAGCTCTTAATGAGGCACTTCGACGTTCAGATTCTTGGAGGTATTGTGCTCCACGAAGGCAAGATAGCAGAAATGAAGACCGGTGAAGGAAAAACCCTTGTTGCCACCCTGCCCGTGTATCTGAATGCCCTTGGAGGGAAAGGGACACATGTCATTACGGTGAATGATTACCTTGCCAAGAGGGACGCTCAATGGATGAGTCCCCTCTATCATTTTCTCGGTCTCTCTGTCGGTGTAATTCAGCACGACAGTTCATTTCTCTATGATCCTTCCTATCAGTCTACGGAGCAGGGGCTCGATTTCCTCAGGCCCTGCTCACGGAAAGAGGCATATTCAGCTGACATCACTTACGGAACAAACAATGAATTCGGGTTTGACTATCTCAGAGACAACATGAAGTATGAGATATCCGACTACTGTCAAAGGGAGCTCCATTTTGCAATTGTTGACGAAGTTGACAGTATCCTCATTGACGAGGCGCGGACACCGCTTATTATCTCAGGGCCTTCGGAAGAATCAACTGATAAATATTACAAAATAGACGCTATTATTCCCCGCCTCCGGAAGGATACGGATTATACGATAGACGAAAAGGCAAAAACAGCAATTCTCACCGAGGAAGGCAATATTAAAGTCGAACGGCTCCTCGGTGCCGGCAATCTCTATGACCCGGCAAACATAGAGCTCGTCCACCATGTATTACAGGGACTGAAATCGCATACTCTCTTTAAAAGGGATGTAGACTATGTTGTAAAAGACGGCGAGGTTCTTATCGTCGATGAATTTACCGGGAGACTTATGCCGGGCAGACGCTGGTCCGATGGACTCCACCAGGCGATTGAAGCCAAAGAGAAGGTCAAGATCGCAAGCGAGAACCAGACACTCGCAACTATTACTTTCCAGAATTATTTCAGGATGTATTCCAAGCTTTCAGGGATGACCGGAACCGCTGATACGGAAGCGGCGGAATTTTCAAAAATTTACAATCTTGAGGTTGTGGTAATCCCCACGAATATGCCTATGGTAAGGGGAGACCACTCCGATCTTATTTATAAAACACAACAGGGAAAGTTTCACGCTGTCGTCGGGGAAATCGAAGAAATTCATACGCGGGGACAGCCTGTGCTCGTGGGAACCATATCGATTGAAAAATCGGAATTCCTCAGCCATCTCCTCCGGAAAAAGGGCATATCTCATTCTGTGCTCAATGCCAAATACCATGAGAGAGAAGCAGAGATAGTGGCACAGGCCGGGAGAAGCGGTGCGGTCACTATTGCAACGAACATGGCGGGAAGAGGGACCGATATCGTCCTCGGAGGCAACCCTGAAGGACTTGCAACAGATCTCCTCAAGGACAAGAACAACCCTTCAGAGGAAGATTTCAGAAAGTCTCTCGCACAAGCAGAAGAGATATGCCGGAAAGAGCGTGATGAAGTGGTATCCGCAGGGGGACTTCATATCCTCGGGACGGAAAGACATGAAGCAAGGAGGATAGATAATCAGCTCCGGGGACGTTCAGGACGTCAGGGAGACCCAGGGTCTTCACGGTTCTATCTTTCCCTCGAAGACGACCTTATGAGAATTTTCGGTTCCGACAAAATATCGGGATTCATGGATAAACTCGGAATGGAAGAAGACGTCCCGATAGAGAACAAGGTGGTATCCAAGGCAATCGAAAATGCGCAGAAACGCGTTGAAGCCCATAATTTTGATATCAGAAAACACCTTATCGAATATGATGATGTCATGAACAAACAGCGGACAGAGATTTACTCCTTCAGAAAAGAGATCCTTCAGAGTGATTCCCTTAAGGATCGTGCCCTCTCCATGACAGAAGAGCTTGTTGACGATCTCCTCTCCCGTTACTGTCCCGAGGACAAATACCGTGAAAACTGGGACATGAAAGGACTCGGCGATACCCTCTATGGAATGTTCAACAGAGCAACTGAATATGATCCGGCAAATATTACCGAACTAAGAAGCGCCCTGATCAATGATTTAAAGAACACTTATGAAAAGAAAGAGGAAGAGATAGGCGCTGATATGCTTCGCTATATTGAACGGATTGTAATGCTTCAGGTTATCGATACACAATGGAAAGATCATCTTCTCGGTATGGACCACCTGAAGGAAGGCATCGGCCTCAGAGGATACGGACAGAAGGATCCATTGGTTGAGTATAAAAAAGAGGCATTCGATATGTTTGCCGATATGATATCCAGGATCACCCATGACATAGTCACTCGCCTCTTCAAGATACAGGTTCAAAAAAAAGAGGCGATAAAAAGAGAACCCATGAATACAGTACGGATGAATTACAACAGGGGTGAAGGTGCAGCGCCGGTCCAGACGGTAAGGCGGGTCAAAAAGGTCGGTCGCAATGACCCCTGCCCGTGCGGAAGTGGGAAAAAATATAAAAAATGCTGCGGAACCAATGCCTAAAGTATTTCTGATCGGACAGAGCGCCCTCAGGAGCGATTATGAGAACGTGCTTGCAACGAACGGATTCAGTATCAGCAAGTTTGACTCTCTTGACAAGGCATGCGCAAATATCAGTGATAGGATTGACCTCTTCGTTGTCGACAAGAAAGTAAGCAGTTCGCCTGCATTCAGGAAATTCCTGCAAATCTCCAGGTCCGTTCCCAAAATAATCCTTGCTGATTCCAGCCAGACGAAAGGCATGCTCCAATGGCTGAAAGAACCTCTGTCATATCCGATCTATGTGCCCGGGAAAAACGAGTTCCTGTTTTTCATCAAGAGAGTCCTGAAAGAAACCGGTATGGTCATCGAGAACAGCAAGCTGAAAAATGACCTTTCACAGATAAGGCGTGAACTCAATTTTTATGAGGAGATCAGCAAAGCATTAACCTCGTCTCTCGACCTCCAGGACATCCTGGTAAAAATCATGGAAAAAGTCAAGGACATGACGAAAGCAGAAGCGTGGTCCATTCTCCTGCTGGATGAAGATACTGGTGAACTTGTGTTCGAAAAAACAGCGGGCAGAAGGTCAAAACGGATACAGAAATTCAGGCTCAAGGTGGGTGAAGGGATAGCCGGCTGGGTCGCGCAGGAGGGAATCCCAGTTATCGTCCCTGATGTTTCGAAAGACTCAAGGTTCCTCGGAAAAATCGATATCGCCATTCATTTTAAAACCAAGTCACTTATGTGCGTTCCGATCAAGAGCAACGAACAGATCCTCGGCGTTATCGAAATCGTGAATAAAACCACGGGTGAACCTTTCAAAAAAGAAGACCTTGATCTTTTGTTAAGGTTAGTCGATGAAATCGCTATTGCTATCGAGAGGACATCCCTCTATCAAAAGATGACCGAGCTTGCGATAACCGATGACCTGACGAAACTGTTCAATACACGATACCTGAACAGAACCATCGAGGTCGAAATACAGCGCGCGAGCAGATATAAAACATCGGTATCTCTCATATTCATGGATATTGACCATTTTAAAGTTATTAATGACCGCTATGGCCACCTTATCGGCAGCAAGGTGCTCGTTGAGATGGGACAACTCCTTTTAAAGAGCCTCAGGACAATAGATATCGTGGCCAGGTACGGGGGCGATGAATTTGTTATAGTACTCCCCCAGACACCTCCGCAGTCGGCAGCACATATCGCCGAAAGGATGAGAAAGTCGGTTGAACTTTTCACCTTCCTCAAGAAGGAAGGATATGCTCTCAAGCTCACTGCTAGTTTTGGTGTTGCGTCATTCCCGGAAAGCGCGCAATCGAAGGATGAACTCATACGCTTTGCGGACGAAGCAATGTACCGGGTAAAATACCAGACAAGAAATGCTGTTTATGCTATAGTATAAAAAATTATGGCGCTCTTTAATTATGCAACAAAAGAGATCACAATCAAGATTGTCTATTATGGCCCCGGACTTAGCGGAAAAACAACAAATCTGCAATATCTCCATTCGGTTTTTGATCCGGCAAAACGGGGGAAGCTCCTGTCGCTGGCAACCGAGGCGGACAGGACTCTCTTCTTCGATTTCCTCCCTGTCGAACTCGGCAAGATAAGCGATTTCTCTATTCGCTTTCAATTATACACGGTACCTGGGCAAGTCCGGTATAATGCAACCCGGAGACTTGTCCTGAAAGGCGCTGATGCGGTTATATTTGTCGCAGACTCCCAGCGCGAAATGAAGGAACAGAATATTGAAAGTTTCATCAACATGCGGGAAAACCTCACGGCTAACAATATCAATCCCGATGATATTCCCATAATCCTTCAATATAACAAGAGAGACCTCAGCAACGTCCTTTCGATCGATGAACTTAACAGAGATCTGAATCAGGACAATACATATGATATTAAGGATGCTATTGCAATAGACGGCGCTGGAGTCGAGGAAACTTTTCAGCATATCACCAGGCTGGTGATACAGAATATTTCCAGAAGACATAAAATTACCATTCAGCCTAAAGAGGATGCCGCGGTCCCTCCCAAAGAAGCGATCGCTTCGTTCTCTCCATCGGGTGAATTTGCAACCCAGACTCCTTTAGTCGAACCGACAAGCCATGCAGCACAGGATACCCGTGAAGCCGTTGAAGCTGCATTCGATATATCAATAAGAGACCAGGAATCTGAGCCCAATGCAAAAGAGGATTTCACCGCTATCCAGGAACGTTTTCTGAAAGAGAAGCCCCTCATCCCTGAAACGAAGGACGAACCTTTCATCCCGAGAGAGGTTGTGGTGAAAGAGATCGTAGAGGTGCCCCTTATCCTTGTGGAAAAACTGGATAAAATGATCAACGGGCTACAGGGTGTATCTCAGTCACTCAAAGAACTGTCAGGAACGTTCTCCGGAATGAATGTCGAAATGAAGGACATGAGGAGTGAAATCGCCGGTCCGGCATCAAATATTCTCGCCGAAATCAAGGAACTCAGGAAGGACCAGAAAGCGTCGACCGATATCCTCAGGGATATCCGGACCAGCCTTGAGAATATCAAGGAAAAGAAAAGCTGGTTCCGCTTTTCATAGACTTATATCATCTCCAGCGCTTTAATCAAAGCCTCTGCTTTTTTCAGCGTTTCTTCATATTCCCTCTCAGGGTCTGAATCCGCAACAATTCCTGCGCCTGCCTGCACAAAGGCTTTCCCCTTCTGTATGACAACTGACCGGATGACAATGTTCAAATCCATATTGCCTGAAAAACCGATATATCCTATCGAACCGGTGTATGGCCCCCGCCGCACTGGCTCGAGTTCATCAATGATTTCCATACACCTTACTTTCGGCACTCCTGTTATCGTTCCTCCGGGAAAAGTAGCCTGAATCACATCGAAGCAATCTTTTTTCGCAGCGAAATTCCCCGTAATGTTTGAGACTATATGAATGACATGGGAATAATCTTCTGTGATCATGAGTTCGTCAACTCGTACACTTCCGTACTCCGATACCCTCCCGATGTCATTCCTTTCGAGATCAATGAGCATGATATGCTCTGCCCTCTCCTTCTCATTGAGAAGCAGTTCCCTGCGTAAGTTATCATCTTCTTTCCTGTCTCGTCCACGGGGACGGGTGCCTGCGATAGGCCGTGTTTCAATCAGGTTGTTCTTTGTTCTCACGAGTCTTTCCGGAGAAGAACTTACTATCTGGTAATCACCGAAATGCATAAATGCTGCAAAAGGAGAAGGATTGATCGTCCTCAGTATTTTATATAATTCCCACGGATTCATGCCCCTGACCTGAGCAGATACTCTCTGTGAGAGGTTTGCCTGAAAAATATCGCCCGCGGCTATATATTCCTTGGCCCTGCAAACCATATCCATGTATACGCGTTTTTTCATTTCACAGATGATCTCGATACCATTTCTGCGATGTATTCTCTTCTGTAATTCCGGTGGATCGCATCTTATGATGTCTTTCCTGTCCTCTTTTTCCGACGTCAATACCGTGAAGCGGGATATTTTATTGAAAATATCCTCTACTTCATCTTCCGCTTTCTCGTATTGTTCATTCCAGTCTATTGAGAGTGTATGGAAAAGCATTTCGTAAACACCGGGACATACTATAATCCAGCATTTTTTCTCTTCATGGTCAAATGCGAGAAGCTTGTTACAGACAAAAAAATGAGCATCGGGAAGGTGAGTATCGTCCACTGCATGTGTGGGGAGTTGCTCGAGGTACTGCACGAAATCGTAACTGAGAAGCCCGGTAATTCCTCCCTGGAACGGAGGAAGATGCACCCACATCTTCTGACTGTACGAAGAAACTAGCATTTTGAGTATGCTCAGTGGGTCGCCCCGATATTCCTTTTTGTTTACAGAAGACGACAGTTCACTTACTCCGTTCTTTGCGCGGAAAACCAGACATGGATCGAGGCCGATAAAAGAATACCGTGCAATCTTTGCCGGACCTTTTACGCTTTCCAGCAAGAAGCTGTTCTCCGAGTACAATGTCTCATACACTTCATATGGCGCAGAATACGGCAGTTCCCTGTAAAGGGGATAGATACTCCCTTGCCTGATATTTTCGAGAAAATCTTTTTTAGAGGGATTTACCATAAATACGGGGATTCCAATATGGAACCGATAGGCCTATTATATATCATTTATTCTTCACTGTAGGAATACTCCCTTCTTCGCAAGGCAGAAAGGATGTTGTTCCCCCCTATGCGTACATTGACCCTTAACCAGCAGCCGGCAAACGGAGTCAGGTTTCTGGAGGCTTTTTTACCGAGTTTCCGTATATTTTCGTAGTAATATTACTACAGTGCAACCTTATGAATTATTACACAATAATTGGTATTTGACTAATAGACAGTTTTTCAATTCTTGTGTTAATTTTTATAGAGAAGGTAATTGTTAGAGACAAATTTATCAAATAAAGACTTTAATTTTTTACGCATGAGAAAGGAGACCGTTTGATGATAAGGTTGGAGTGTCCGGTATGTAAAAAAGACTCTTATACCGCATCGGTAGAATCTTTCAGGCCCTGCCCTTATTGTGGAATTCTTTTCAGCGGTATTTCGTGCCTGGATAAAAGGAAAGAATCCCGGACAACAAAAAATATACCCTTTGTCTTCTCTCATATGGGTTTAGACCTTACTGCGACTATTGCAAATTTCTCCAAGCAGGGACTTTCCCTGAGAATATCCGGCAAACCAGCCCTTTCAATCGGAGATATTGTTGACCTCAATATTCGTTCTTTTCACGGTAAGGCACGGGTCATGTGGGTGAATCCTCTTTCTGATATGTCCATGGCCGGATTCAGAATACTGGAACAGACTACGAATTCTTTTTTTTGAAGTCAGGCTGAAAGTATTTCAAGGTTGATCAACTCTATAACATTCAAGGGGTTCTTCTGCTGGAGTATAGCCCTTCCCATAACAAGATAATCCGCACCTTCCCTGATTGCCTCTTTCGGTGTCATAGTCCTGTTCTGATCATCAGGCGGCGACCATGAAGGCCTGATTCCGGGCGTTACGATGAGAAACCCGCTGCCGCAGGAGTTCCTTATTGCCTCAACTTCCCTCGCAGAGGATACAACACCATCGAGACCTGCCTTCTGGGAGAGTGCGGCAAGATGTTTGACGTGAGTCCTTATGCCGTATTGAATTCCGAGTTCATCTTTGAGCATCTCCCTTGAGAGACTGGTCAGTACTGTTACCCCAAGGATCTTCGGACGTTCAATATTCTCTTTCAGGCACGTCTGGACAACACTGTCACTGCATTTTTTCATCATATCAAAACCGCCCGAGGCATGAACGTTGAACATATATACTCCCATCCTGGTTGCCATAATAGCGGCTTTCGAAACAGTGGTTGGAATATCATGGAATTTGAGGTCGAGGAAAACTTTCCTGCCCCTCCTGTGAATCTCCTCGACAATCCTGGGGCCGGCTGAAAGAAAGAGTTCGAGTCCTACCTTGAAGATGCTGATATGATCATGAAATTTATCTACAAGATCAAGCGCATGTTCGTATTCGTGAACATCAAGCGCAAGTATCAGTTTTCCTTTTCCATCAGCCGAATCGCTCATATTTTTGCCGTTGTTATGCCTTTTTGCGCCTGATATTTCCCCGCCTTGTCTGCATAAGATTTTTCACACACTTCAGCGCCCCTGAGGAAAAGCACTTGTGCTATTCCTTCGTGTGCATAGATCTTGACAGGCAGCGGTGCGGTATTCGATATCTCTATAGTCACATACCCTTCCCATTCAGGCTCCAGGGGGGTGACATTCACCACAACCCCGCATCTCGCATAGGTAGATTTTCCGAGACATATCACCAGAACATCTCTGGGGATCTTGAAATATTCGACTGAGCGTCCGAGGACAAAGGAGTTCGGGGGGATGATACAAACGCTGCCTTTGAAGTCGGTGAAACTGCCCTGATCGAGGTTCTTCGGGTCGATAACCCCGGAATTCGACCCTGAGAATATCTTGAATTCGTCTGCGACACGCATATCATACCCGTAGGAACTGATCCCATACGAAATAATACCCTTTCCTGTCTGATCCTTTTGAAAAGGTTGGATCATCCCCTTTTCAGCCATCTCTCTTATCCATCGATCGTTCTTCAGCATCTTATGTTCCCTTACATTTTATGATTATTTCACATATGATAATTACTTTAGTTGCATATTGCTGTCATTCTGGCTTGTCCAGAATCTTTCTTGTAATACTAAAACATCAGGAAGGATTCCCGACAAGCGGGAATGACATTGAAAATATCTGTATGTTTTCAGGTACTCTGCAGTATCTGCCATAGGGTCTTCACAAGATAAATTCCTGAACTTTTTGAAAGATATTGCATGAAGGAGATTACCATAAAAGCACAGCCCAAGACAAGAATGTATCGGAAAACTCAGTGATGGAGTCTTGTCAATAGGTGTGTAAAAAGCATTTAGGCGGCCATCCTTTCAAGCACGTTTGTTTCATGCTTCATAACGCCATCGACAAACCTTTTCCCTGTATAGACATCAGACAATAACCAGTATCCTTTTAAGGTACGGAAGTTCTTCTCCGCTACCTGAAGGAGTTTCCAAATCATTGCCGTTGCGTTTTGTACTTTCTTGAAACGCTTTGCAGCATCAGTCCTTAGTCTTACCGAACTGAAGGGAGATTCCACCACGTTCGTTGTCCGAATATGTACCCAGTGCTCCTTCGGGAATGAATAGAAGGTGATCATCCGATCCCAATCAGAGAGGAGCTTCTCCGCTGCCTTCGGATAATCCTTCCGGTACCGGTCGACGAATGCATCCCTGAGCCGCTCGCACTCCGAAAGAGTCTCTGCATAAGGAATGCGCTTGAGATATTCCCCGGCCTCGGAGCGTATCCTCTTGGGGAAACAGTTAAGAACATTCCTGATTTTATGGTTCCAGCATCGCTGTTCCTTTCCCTCTGGATGGAGTTCTCCAAGAGCAGACCATATTCCGAGGTGTCCATCGGCAATTGTCAGTCTGCCAAGTTTCAGTCCCCGAGCCGTCAGGTTTCTCAAAACTCCACTCCAGGATTCCTTGCTCTCCCGGTAGCCGCTCTCACAGGCAAGAAAGACTTTCTTCCCATTTGTGAGCCCTCCGATAATGACAAGAAGCGCCGCCTTGTCTTTTTCAAGGCCGGCTTTCACGTATATCCCGTCTGCCCACTGATAGACTACTTCAAGTCTCGACATATCCAGTTGTTTCCATTCTGCATACTCCCGCTGCCATTTCGCCTTCAGCCGATCTATTGATGAGGCCGACAACGGCGCTCCATCTCCCAATAAGCCCCTGAGCGCCAATTCAAAATCTCCTTTTGCCAAGCCGTGCAGGTATAACTCGGGTAAGAGTTGCCCTACTTCTTTCGACCGGCGCTTGAAAAAAGGGATTATCTTGCTTTCAAACCGATCCTCCGACCCCCTGACACGAGGGCGACGGACGGTGATCGTTCCATTCATTACGGAGAACTTCTTCGGTTTCCCGTGGCCGCTCCAATATCCAGGCGTTCCATCGACCATCGTAAGCCTCTCGGATTTCTTCCTTCCCAGAAATGTCTCGACTTCTTCCTCCAGTATGTCCTGAATGTATTCCTGAACCTTTAGCCGAACCATCTCCTCCAATACCTCATACGTTGCTCTTGACGGTTTTGCCGTCTCGGTGATACTCTTTCTCATGGTGGTGTCTCCTTTTCTTTGTTGATTTCGAGTTCAACTTAAAAGGATACACCGCCTTTCATCTATTTGCACACTTTTTGATTGTACTCCCTCAGTGATTAAAAAGCTGGCAGTTGTTATTTAAGGCAACATGAGTAAAATATCAGGACGCTGTGACTTTTTTCCGTGTTCTCTTTTTGGTCTTCTTTTCCGCCACTGGAAGACCTGACTCCTGTTCATTCAATATTTCGAGATACTGATCGAAAAGCTTAAGCGTCTCTTTTGCGACATCTTCCTGAAGTTTCTGGATTGCAAAGCCGGCATGCACAAGCACATAGTCTCCGATCTTCAAAGGCTCCTCGATAAGAAGGAGGCTAATCTCACGCTGTGCGCCGTATACGTCGATTGTAGCCCTTGAGTCATCAATTTGAATGATCTTTGACGGAATTCCCAGACACATATTCACTACCCCCCGATAAAATCATTTTCTTACTTTTATTAGTATAACACATCAAATACTCTATTGTGCCATTACTTTCTTTATGGAAGGTATCAAGAAAATATCTATATATCACGCCTTTTTTATCCAGATTATCTATTGGATTTATAGGTTTTTAATTGCCGATAATAAAAAAGATGCGAGGGATGATATTGCTTGCTATTTTTAAAACAAACATCATTATGAAGAGAATGATTGCTTCTCCATGGTCGTACAGGATTGTCCGTTTCATTATCGGAGCGATATTCATCTATGCAGGCTCAGTGAAACTCATTGATCCGAAAACGTTTGCACATTCAATATCGAGCTATGGGCTTGTTCCTGAAATTCTTCTCGCGCCGGTAGCAATCGGTCTTCCCGCACTGGAAGTCCTCGCAGGAATCGGCCTTATATTCAATATCCGGGGCAGCCTCACGGTGATTTTCGGCATGCTCGTCATGTTTGTCGTCGTCCTTTGGTACGGCATTCTTAAGGATATGAACATAGACTGCGGATGTTTCACTCCTGAAGAAATTTTCGAGCAGAACAGCCTGCAAAAAGCTTTGTACCGTGACCTGGTCATGATTGGAGCTGTCCTCTATATGTATCTTTATCGGTATACACAGTCACAGCGAAGATTAAGCCATAGTTCATGGCTCTTAAAAATACTCTAAGGAGGTAGTACCTGTTATGTTGAAATTCAGGGTTATTCTTATGTTGCTCGTCACCAGTATCTTTCTTGCGACAACTGCGGTGAATAGTCATGCGTTATGGGGTACAAAAGAACTGGATACGGAAAAATCCGCGGTGAAACTATCAAGAGAAGTGACACGCGGAGGATATGGTATCGTTTCGACCGAAGAATTGAAAAAGTGGACTGATGAGAAAAAAAGAATGCTAATCATCGATACTATGCCCTATGAAGACAGTTACAAAAAGGAGCATGTACCAGGCGCAGTTCAGTTCGAATTCCCTATCCCGGAAGTCACCTCGCTTGATGACAAGACCAAAGAAGCATTCCTCAAAATGCTTGGTCCGGATAAAGACCGTACCATAGTCATTTACTGCGGGTTTGTGAAATGCACACGCAGTCATAATGGCGCAATGTGGGCAGTGAAACTCGGATACAAGAATGTCTACCGCTATCCTGGCGGGATAAAAGCATGGAAAGAGGCTGGTTATCCGGTAGACAAAGCAAAATAAACTCCTCCATTTCATTTAAAAAACAGGGAGGGGGTGTTCACAGAAAGTGACCACCCCCTCCCTGTTTTTCCCCCTCAAGAAACTTATACCAATTTATATTTTAGCCTCCGTTTGCTACAATAAGAAGAGCAGTCAAATTACCTGACTTGAAAGATATGAAAAATCACATCAAGGCATTCCAGCTTTCCCTCCTTGTGCATATTCTGATTATCCTTTCTCTGCTCACCGTCAGCACCCGTCTGATGACAAGGGAAACAGTAATGGTCATTAACTTATCAACTCTGGATGTTTTGGAGAAAGAGACTCAGGACCATATGCATCTTCCTTCAGAAGAAATACTCAGGAACGCAGCAAACACTAGGCAGAAAAATCTCATACAACCATCAAGGCCTGAACTGCCACTGCAAGGTATTCCACAAAAAACAGTCGTGGAATATACAAAATCGCCAAGCAGAGAAACACTGCCTGTAACTTCCCCGGAGGAAAAACCAGAGAATGGGTCGACCAGCAAACTGCCTCACTCTGCCGATTTCTCTGCATTCGCAAGCGGAGTTCTTCTCTCAAGGAATGATGAAGGGGAAAAATCAGCTTCACAGGATATGCCGGTCCCCCCATATACGCTTTATGTGAAGAATAACTTTCTCTATATCCGTGATTTAATCCAGAAAAACATTACGTATCCCATGCTTGCACGCCATATGGGCTGGCAGGGGAAAGTGACCGTTTCATTCCTCATTCTGAGTGACGGACGTATCAGTGACATCAAGGTCAAACAAAGCTCGGGGAAAGACATTCTCGACAAAAATGCAGTGGAAACAGTCAAGAGGGCCTCACCCTTCCCTCCTCCTCCGGTCAAGGCGGAGATTACTGTTCCGGTTGTTTACGCGTTACATTGACCGGGGGAATTTCTCTGATGAAGTCAGGCCTTTTCCTGTAAGCTCTCCCGTCGAGCCTGATCATTCATATCTGATAATAAATACTGTATCCGCCGTATTTACTTGGGAATTCATGATTAACCAGGCTATACTCTCAGGGTTGCAGTAAGCCTTTTAGGATGGAGAAACAGTTCAATCGCATCGATGGGAGACGCTACAAAGATTTGCGATGCACAGAATGTCTTTCGTGAACAGCCCTCCCTGAGACATACAACAATACCGAGCTTTGCTGCTCTCAGCATCCGTGAATCATTGTTTCCGTTTCCAAGCGCTGCTACTCTTTCGGCGCCAAGGCCCTTCACATAATTTTCCTTTTGTGATGTGTGATCTTCGCCTTCAAGCACTTGGACTATGCAATTTATTCCCTGCAGTTCTTCCCTGGCGCGTCCAAACGTATCCGAGGTTAATATATGAATCTTCAGGTGTTGGGCAAGTTCATTGAGTTTTTCCTTAACCCCTTCCAGAACGATTCCATCCTCGGAAAGAGTTCCCGAAAAGTCCGAGACAAAATGTTCGAGTTCAAGAAGACCGTATCCCGGTATGTCAAGTACAAACACAGCGAGCACCTCCCTGTATTTTTATACAGTATAACCAGAAATACAGATAAAGATAACCACATAAAATATTATCATAGGTGAAAGGTCTGAAAGAGTTGACGTTGCTGGTCATGTAATTCAACCGAACAAGTAAGACAGAACATGTTAATGCAAAACGTGCTCGGTAATATATTCTTCCTGCTCGGTCTCATTTTTCAGTAGTATCCTTATATCCCCTACCCGTCGTGTAACCTGAACAAAATCGAGATAGTTGAGAAAGTGGATGGCATATTTACTTCCAACTCCGCAACACTGTTTGAATTCCTTAACAGTCATCCCGGATTTCGTACCAAAGAATAATTTTAATTGTTCTACTATTTTCTTGAATACCGATGATGCGAGATAGAGTGAATCGTTAATTCTTATCAGTAATCCCTGTTTTGTGAGAATTTTCATAATATCCGATGACTTGCCCGGTTCAATAAGGAGTGACCGACAGATTTCTTCTCTTAGTGGAGGACGACATCCTGCCTTCTCAATAATTGCAAGGACTCTGTTTTTAAGTTCATTGTCCTCCTGTGATAATAAGGTATTGAATGAGGAAAGCCTTGCAATATCTCTCTCTATAATTAATTCCGGTAATTTGGCAACGATGAAGTCAAAGAACTTTGGTTGCATATTCAGGCAACTTCTGAGTTCCTCTTTCGGCATTCCGGCTTTGAGGGGATTTCTTTTATGGAAATATATCAGCGCACTTTTCGCGAGCTCTCCAATACGGTGAAAAATATTTTTATGCATCAACAAATCGCCGTTCATGAGAATACTACCATTTTTCCTGAGTTCTGTAATAGCATTGTGAATAACCGGGATATCTGCATGAATCCAGCCTTCAATGAAAGGAGCAGATATTCCTTGGATACCTGAACGCATTACTTTTGCTTCGATTTTTTCTGTCAGTGAACCGCGCTCCAGAACAGGCAGGCTTTCAAGATTTTTTCTATGGCTCATTTTATAAGAAGTAGAATCAAGGACCACTCCGCCGCCTATGGTATCAAGCGGTGAAAATCTTCTGATTATAAATCTGTCGCCTGACATGACTATAACCGGTTCCTGAAGCCTGAACTGGCAATACCATGATTCACCCGGCGCCATCTTTTTCTTTTCGTATAAAATAACCCTCGCCATGTTTTCCGTGGTTCCGATATGGAGATGCACAATATCCCTGTTCTTCAACTCCGGCGCATTGGGAAGGAGTTTCAATTTTGCATCAATCACAGCTGAAGGGATGAACCTACCGGGCATAACTACTGCATCCCCCCTTTTTAATGCCTCTTTCTCAACACCCTGAAGGTTAATTGCAACTCTTTGCCCCGCACAGGCTTTTTCTATGGACTTGCCATGACTATGCAGGCCTCGCACTTTACTTTTAATATTGCTCGGAAGAATATTTACTTCATCATTTAAGGAGATGAATCCTGAAACAGCAGTACCTGTTACCACAGTTCCAAACCCTTTTAAGGTAAAAACCCTGTCTATGGGTAAGCGGAAAATGCCCTTTACAGACTTTGGATCAACTGTGAAAGCAACTGCCCTGATCTTATCTTTGAGGATGTCAATATTCAGCATGGTCTTCGAAGAGACAGGAACAATCTGTGCATTTTCAAGGAATGAGCCCGCAACAAAGGCCCTGACATCTTCCTTTACCAGATCGAGCCATTCATCGTCTACAATATCTACCTTTGTTATAGCGATAATACCCGTTTTGATTCCCAGTAAATTACAGATATGAAGGTGTTCCCTGCTTTGCGGCATGACTCCTTCGTCCGCATCGATAACGAGAAGAACCATATCAATTCCGCTCGCTCCTGCAAGCATATTCCTGATCAGGCGTTCATGTCCCGGCACATCAACTATGCCCACGGTAAGGCCATCAGGATATCTCAAATCAGCAAAACCGAGATCAATCGTTATACCTCGTTCTTTTTCTTCCTTGAGACGGTCGGGATCTATCCCGGTGAGGGCTTTTACAAGGGCACTCTTGCCATGATCGATATGTCCTGCTGTTCCGAGAATTCTGTAATGCATGTTTTTCTTTTGGAAGAAATGTTTTTTGGAGAAGGGAAGTGGGAATCGAACCCACCATGAGCTTTTCTTCACTCATGCACTGGTTTTGCAGACCAGGTGAGGCCCCAGCCCCCTACCCTCCAGTTGAATTATTATATTTATTATTACAATATGTCAAATAGATTAATTCAATATAATACGAATAATATATTTAATTCATTAATGTCATCCCTTAATTCTATGTATATTTTCTAATATATAGTTATTATCTATTTTAATTATGATGATTAATTATGTTTAAAATACAATATCAGAATTTAAAGCAACCATACTTAAACAACAACTTCAAAGGAGGATTTATATGTCCAAGGATTATAAGCAGATGTGGAGTGATCTTGAGATAAACCTTGATGCCCATGACGGGCTACTGGGTGTTCTCTCGGATGCGTATACGAACATTTATCTTTCACAAAAAAACCGTCCGGAAGGGATGAAATACTTCGATTTTGTCATTTCTGAAGTGCATGGCCTCAGGATAGAAGAGATTGTCGAGGCAAAGAAACAGGGTAGAAAGGTTATCGGTACTTTTTGTGTTTATGTGCCGGAGGAACTGATTCTAGCGGTGGACGGGGTCGATATCGGTCTCTGTGCCGGCGCCGATGTAGGTACTGACGAGGCAGAGAAATACATCCCCAGGAATACCTGTGCGCTCATCAAGGCATTCATGGGTTTCAAGCTCGCCGGACTCTGCCCCTATGTCCAGACTGCCGATCTTATCGTTGGCGAGACAACCTGCGACGGAAAGAAAAAGGCCTATGAACTGTTTAATGAAATGACGAAAGGTAAAGTTTATGTAATGGAAATTCCGAATAAAAAGGGAGAAGACGGCAAAACCCTCTGGTTGAACGAGGTTCAACGATTCGCTGCAAAACTTGAAGGAATAAGCGGCAAAAAGATAACTCCCGAAAAGCTCAAAGAAGCATCAAAGGTTGTAAATGAAAAGAGGAAAGCCCTTCAACGTCTGGCTTCTCTCCGTTCGGCAGACCCTTCTCCCATTTCAGGGCTTGATGCCCTGCTTGTGAATCAGGTTGCCTTCTATGATGATCCGTTGCGTTTTACTGCAAAGGCGAATGAACTCTGTGATGAACTGACGGAAAGGGTCAAAACAGGCAAAGGAGTTTCGGCGAAGGGAAGTCCCCGAATTCTAATCTCCGGTTCGCCTATGGCGATTCCGAACTGGAAGATACATGCAATTGTTGAAGGAAGCGGCGCAACGATTGTCGGTGAAGAGTCATGCGTAGGGGAGAGGAACTTTGCGTCACTCATGGATGAAAACTTTTCCTCTCTGAATGAGGGAATGCGGAATATCGCAGACCGCTATCTCACCATAAACTGCGCCTGCTTTACTCCTAATGACGAGCGGCTCACTGATATCGAAACCATTGCGAAAAGAGTAAAAGCAGACGGCATTCTTCACTATGCCATACAGTTCTGCACGCCTTACATGATTGAAGCGACAAAAGTGAAGAAAGTTACAGACAAAATGAAAATGCCTTTTCTTCGTATTGAAACAGACTATAGTATGGAAGACATGGGACAGCTCAAAACAAGGATTGAAGCATTCCTTGAGATGATAGGGAACGGCACAAGAGTGTGAGAATTGGCGGTATTGATATTGGCTCAAGGTACATCAAATATGTGCTCCTTGAGGGTAATTCAATCCTCGATTTCAAAAAGAGGGAGACAGGACATAATCCGTTGTCGGTATGTAAAGAACTCCTTACAGTAAACCGTCCGGAAAAAATTGTCGCCACAGGGTATGGAAGATATTTGCTTGAAGTATTCGGTGATATCAGGACGATAACGGAAATAAAAGCGGTAGCAAAAGGGGTAAAGGCAATTTTTCCCCTTTGCAGGACAATTATCGATATAGGGGGACAGGACACGAAGGTAATCAGTCTGTCAGATCAGGGATCAGTCGTGAATTTTGAGATGAACGATCGTTGTGCAGCAGGAACGGGGAGATTTATCGAGATCATGTCCAGAGCGCTCGGTTATGATCTCGATCATTTCGGGGCTTCCTGCAACAGCAGGTCCGGTAATGTTAAAATAAACAGCATGTGTACGGTCTTTGCTGAATCAGAGGTTATCAGTCTTATTGCGAAAGGTGAAAAGAGAGAAGTAATTGCGTATTCCATCCATGATTCGATTGCGAGTAAAGTCATCTCTATGGTAAAGCGGATAGATATTCAGGATGACATTGTTTTCGCAGGAGGATGCGCCCGGAACCCATGTCTCAGGAGGATACTGGAAGAACGATTACAAAAAACGCTTTATGTTCATGAAAATCCCTATATGCACGCTGCGTATGGCGCGGCGCTCTATGCGGATATATAATTGCAATGGAGATTTCACCAAAATTAGCAGAAAAAGCGCGTGCTGCAGGTTGAGCTTCAAAGATAAGTCCGTCGGACTTATCAGATATACTCGACGGCTTGCCTGCCAGCAAGGATCCGAATCTTCTTGTCGGGATTGAAACATCGGACGACGCAGGAGTATACCGCCTCACCCCTGAGATAGCCCTGATACAGACCCTTGATTTCTTCACGCCGATAGTGAATGATCCCTATGATTTTGGTCGTATCGCTGCAGCCAATTCATTAAGCGATGTATATTCTATGGGAGGGAAGCCCCTTACAGCGATGAATATCGTCTGCTTTCCTATCAAAGAAATGGACAAGTCGGTTCTCCGGTCAATTCTTGAAGGAGGACTTGAGGTCATTCATAAATCCGGGGCCGTTATGGTTGGCGGGCATAGCGTGGAAGATCCGGAACTTAAATACGGACTCTCCGTAACTGGTGTTGTTCATCCTGAGCATTTCCTGAAAAATTCCGGAGCCAGACCGGGAGATATGCTTGTTCTTACCAAACCTTTGGGCACCGGTGTGCTTGCTACAGCATTGAAGGGACGTCTCCTTGATGATCGGACGACCAGCGTACTGACTGATTTGATGGCAACCCTGAACAAAGATGCAGCGGAAGTTATGTCTGAAACAGGCGTAAATGCCTGTACCGATATAACGGGGTTCGGCCTTATCGGACATGCGCTCGAAATGGCCAAGGCCAGCAACGTCGGTATGCGCATTTATGCCGATAAAGTCCCGGTTATCCCGGAGGCCAAAAGCTTTGCCGCGATGGGAATGATTCCGGCCGGAAGTCATCTGAACCGTAAATTCTGTGCTCATCATCTCGACATCAGCCCTTCTATAAATCCTATTCTTTTGGATCTCTTTTCGGATGCGCAGACATCAGGCGGTCTTCTCATCTCTGTTCCTGCACAAAAAATTCATACTCTTGTCCAGGGACTTCTTGAAAGGGAAACTCCCGCAGCCCACGTTATAGGAGAGGTGATCTCTGGACCGTCAGGAGTCATCCAGATACGGTAAATATTCATGACAGTATATGCAGTCATAACCTTTCATAACACGCATTTTGCGCTCAAGGCTAAAAAAGTCCTCGAAAAAAACGGAAAAACCGTCGAGACAATCCCCGTTCCCCGTGAATTCAGTTCAGAGTGCGGGTTCTGCTGTAAGGTACCGTGGGACGAGAGAGATATGGCTGATAAAATTCTCAGGGAGCATGATGTACAAGTAGAACATATCTACCGCTGGGAAAGAGACGATGATAAAGAGAGGAAAAATAAATTTACGTTTGTATAAAAGAGGAGGCAAGGTATGGCTTATCAGATTGATGCAAGAGGATTGCCCTGTCCTCAGCCTGTTTTAAAAACAAAGGAAGCCCTTGGGCGGGCAAAAGGGTCATCTTTGATTGTTATTATCGACAATGAGGCCTCAAGGGATAATGTTATAAGATTTCTTGAGAATTCCGGAGTTACTCTTGAGAAAGTCGAGACCAGAGGAAATGATTTTTTTATTCATACAAAGGAAACAGCATACAGTGTCTCGTCCGGGATTAAACCTGAAGACTATCCATGTGCAGTTCCCTCGGGAGCCGGATCTGCTCTTTTCATTAATAAGGACCGTATCGGACATGGGAGCGATGAACTGGGAACAAACCTTATGAAGGCTTTTATCACGACAATAAAAGACCTCTCTGTTCAACCGAAAACCATCTGTTTCATGAACAGCGGGGTAAAGCTGACGGTGAAAGAGGCGGCAACCCTTCCCTATCTGAAAGAATTAGAAGAGAAAGGGATAGAAATGCTGGTTTGCGGTACCTGTCTCAGTTACTTTAACCTCAAAGAACAAATCGGCGTCGGAAAAATATCCAATATGTACGATATATCGGAAACCATGCTGAAGTCTTCTAAAGTAATAACCCTATAGGGTCTATGCCAAGCTGGGTTATGGGTACAAAAGTTATCTACTTTGACAATGCTGCAACATCCGGCAGGAAACCTGTAACGGTTTCGCACGCCATATGCGACTGCCTCAAACACGCAAACGCGAATCCCGGGAGATCAGGACATTCCCTTTCGGTGAAGGCTGCCGAGATAATTTATTCGTGCCGTGAAATTCTTGGTGAATTATTCAACTTCCCTAAAACAGAAAATATAGTCCTGACAAAAAATGCAACCGAAGCATTGAATCTCGCCCTCTATGGCGGGCTGAAGAACGGCTGTGAAGTCATAACCACCTCGATGGAACACAATTCTGTGCTGAGGCCCCTGAATCATCTGCACAACAAGGGCATCATCCGTTTATATATCTTAAGTGCTGATGGAAATGGTGTGGTCCATCCGAAGCAGATAAAGGAAGCCATTACTGAAGACACAAGTCTCATTGTCGTCACTTCTGCCTCTAATGTCACCGGTACAAAGATGGATTTGCAGGGTATATATCACGCTGCACAAGAAGCCGGAGTAAAAATGCTTGTTGACGGCGCACAGGGAGCCGGAGCACTGAGAATAGATCTGAAAGAAACACCATTCGATTTTCTTGCGGTTACTGGACACAAGCATCTCTTCGGCCCTCAGGGCACCGGCGCCCTGATTATAAAGAATGCAGATGATCTGGACTCCTTCATGCGAGGCGGCACCGGAAGTCAGTCGGAAATGACAATACATCCTGATTTTCCACCCGACAAATATGAGGCAGGAACTCTGAATACTCCTGGATACGCAGGTCTGGTTGCAGGGATACGGTTCATTCTTGATGAAGGCCTGGAGAAAATCGTTGGATATGAACATGAGCTGACAGAATATCTTCTCGGAAAACTGGCAGATATCGAGGAGATACAACTATATGCACCCGATGCAGACCGTGTTGCCACGGTATCGTTTAATATTCAGGGCACACCTCCTTCTGATGTTGCGTATTTTCTGGACAGGGAATGGGGCATATGTGCAAGATCCGGTCTCCATTGCGCTCCGGAAGCGCATAAAACACTGGGCACGTTTTCAGGAGGAACAATCAGGTTTTCTTTTTCATTTTTTAATACGAAAGAGGAAATTGACAGTGCAATAGAGGCGCTGAAGGATTTTGTGAAACACAGATAGATGCAAGAGGCTTACAGCCTGTTGCATCTATTGTCCAATAATTGACTATGCATTAATACCTTAAGATATATCAGGCATCTATTATGGAAGATTCTCCGGATATCCAGACAGAAAAAAAGAAGGTTATCGCCAAGGATTTCAGTCATCTCAATATACACGAGAACCTCAAGACTGAGTTTTCGGTCATTTCCGGAAAATGCATACAATGCAAGCTTTGTCAGAAAGAGTGCGCGTTCCTCGGCAAATATGGAAAACCAAAGGATATCACCGATTCGTACGATCCCGGAAACACTGCACATCAGGGAATGCCGTTTGAATGCAGTCTCTGTCAGCTCTGCGCATCTGTCTGTCCGGTAAAGATCAACCCGGCACGCATGTTTCTTGAAATGAGACGTGAAACCGTCAGAAAAGGAAAAGGCGATTATCCTGAACATAGCGTCATTCTTGGATATGAAAAGCGTGGCGCCTCGAAACGGTATTCATACTATGCGCTTCCGGATAGCTGTGACACTGTCTTCTTCCCCGGCTGCACTCTACCGGGTACCCGTCCCAATCAGGTGCTGAAACTTTATGAACATCTGAAGAAAACTATACCTTCTCTTGGCATTGTGCTTGATTGTTGCACAAAGCCCTCGCATGACCTTGGAAGAGAGCGGTTCTTTCAGGCAATGTTCCAGGAGATGAAGGGGTATCTGGCAAGAAATGGCATACGCACTGTCATTGTAGCCTGCCCGAACTGTTATAAGATTTTTCAACAATATGGGAGAGATGAACTTTCTGTTGTTACCGTTTATGAAGTTATGGCAGAAAAAGGTCTTCCTGAAACCGGCCAGGTGGCGGGAAGTATTACTGTTCATGACTCCTGCGGAGTAAGATTCGAAGAAAATATTCACGAATCGGTACGAAACATAGTAAAGAAAAGAGGCTTGCAGATCGACGAAATGAAGCACAGCGGGAAAAAAACGCTCTGCTGCGGGGAAGGAGGGTCAGTCGGTTTCCTGAATCCTGACCTATCCAGGAAATGGAGTTTCCTGAGAAAAACTGAAGCGGACGGGAGAAAAATGGTTGCATATTGTGCGGGATGCGCCAACCTCCTCAATTCGATCACCCCCACGAGCCATATTCTGGACCTCACCTTTGAACCGGAAAACGCTGTTGCAGGAACAGTGAAGGTTTCCAAAGCTCCATTCACATACTTCAACCGTCTCAGGCTAAAAAAGCATTTTAAAAACACACTCCTTGCTACAAAAACGAGAGAGAGAACATTCTTTGCAGGTGAAGAAAAGGGGAAAGTACAATGGTTAAAGCGTATAATAATTCTTTTCATCATTCTGTCTGCTATCCTTGCCATACGGTTTACCGATGCAACCCAGTACCTTGAACAGGACACCCTCAGAGGCCTGATTCAGGGTTATGGTGTACTGGCTCCGGTTATCTATATGCTGATATATACTGTGGCGCCTGCCTTGTTTTTACCCGGACTTCCCCTCACTATTGCAGGAGGCATCCTCTTCGGACCCTTATGGGGAGTTGTCTATACTATTACAGGCGCCACTCTGGGCGCCTGCGTGGCTTTTCTTATATCACGATATGTTGCCAGGGAATGGTTAGCAAACAAATGCAGAAGCCCCAGATGGAGAAGACTTGACAAAGGTGTTGAGAAGCACGGCTGGAAAATTGTTGCGTTTACGCGCCTCATACCAATATTTCCTTTTAATCTTCTGAACTATGCATTCGGACTTACAAAGATACCATTTCTGCACTATGCCGTCACAACATTTCTCTTTATGCTGCCGGCCTGCATTGCTTTTATAGTCTTCTCGAGTTCTCTTCTGGACATCTTGAAAGGGAAGATATCCCCTATTTTCCTTATAGGGGTTGGTCTTATTGTGCTGGTTTTGTTACTTCCTTATGTTTACAGACGTTACAAGGCAAAAAAAGGCGAATCAGAACCTCTCTGAGTTATGAGAGAGATACCCTTTTATTTCATCCTCGGCAGTTTTGAATGCAAATTCATGATAATATCTTTTTAAAGCCGCTTCATCAAATATTGCTTTTCCGTCTTTGTCCTGATAATTTTTACTTAACACACATGCAAGCTGTTCTTCTCCTTCTTTCCAGTTCTGGCCTAGGATATCCTCTATTTCCTTTCCTGAATGCACGTTCCGGAGTGGCATGAAAAGTTCCAGATCAAAGCTTTTCAGAAATTCGCTATAGGCATCCAGGGCAACCCCTGTCTGGTTGACTTTCACCTTGCCGTCGTGAGACTCCCTTTCACCTCCAATTACAACAGTACAATTCAGCAGTTTTGCTAAAGGGATCCTGATGGCATGAAAATACAGATGGCATCCTAAACAAGGAGTAAAATAACCGTATTTTTTAAACAGTTCCGTGGTATATCTACCGCAGAGTTTCCACCAGAATCGCGGAGAACCGAGCACAATTGCGCTGAATACCCTTATGTCCTCTTTTTCAAGCTTCTCCTTCATAAGTTCTGTCTTCCCGAAAGGAATTTTCCAGTTGCCGTATTCCGTTCCGGTAAATGCGATAGTCGGAACAATAGCCCTGATGTCTCGAACCCTGCAGGCCCTGATGACTGCTGCGACACTGTCTCTCCCGGCTATTTCTGCAATCGCAACATTCTCTATTCCCCGTATTTCTGCTCTCGTTTCATCAGAAAACATCCATTCGGGAAACTCTGCCACAAGTTCAGGTTTGTTTGCCAGGATTTCTAAAAGTTCATTCTCTTTGTTCATAGGGTTAAAGAGGTGTAATCTCCGGGATAATACGGTTGATCGACCGGGGTATCCATAAGCCCCTGGAGTTTTGACCTGTCAAGGAAATTAAGGATTAGATACAATAATTCCTTCCCCTTTACGATACCGAGAGCCCCTTTCGCGCAGCTTATTTCATTGTAGTGAGTGACATCGTCTTTCCGGACATATTTCCCGACCATTGTGAGCGGCACTGTCTCACCGGTATGGATCATGGCACCGGAGCTTGCAGTAGAATGGTCAGCAGTGATGACCAGCAGGTTCTCCTTGTCCGGTGCGATTTCGCCTACTGCAACAGACATTGCACGGTCAATCGCCTCTATTACCTCTTTTTTGTACCACGGGTTTTTTGTATGGCCTGCTTCATCAGGCATTTTTGTATGAACATGAATAAAATCATACTCATATGCATCTTTTGCAAGCCGGAGGCGATATTTTAGGTCTTCCTCAACGTTCCCTGTATCCTTGACTTTCATGAGGTCCATCCCCAATTCATTGCAGAGCCCCCAGTAAATCGGTCCGGATGAAATGGACAAGGCCTTCATACCCCACTTTTCCCTGAAAGGGATCTGTTTTTTCTTTCTCCCGGCTCTCTGGGTAACAAGGGCATTGACAGGGAGGAGATTCGCTGTTCTTCTCTGTTTATTGATATCATGGCCCGACAATACCCGATAACACCATACGAGGTATTCATTTAACGTCGCTGCCGTATTTTTCGAAGACTGTGTAAAACGCTTCTGCTGGACCGGAAAAACCTTTATAACTTCCCTTCCCTCATATATAGGGTCAGAATCGGTTATTTTTTCAGATACATTCCCTTTCAGGAGAAGAAACCCGCGTATACCCTTCGCATGAAACAGTTCAAAGTGGATTCCGTTCTTCTGAAAACTCCGTATCGATTCCTTCAGCACACGCCCCTCTTCGTTCCCGAGTTCAGGACACCCATAGGTCAGGACAAGATTGTCTCCGCGTTCTTCAACAGAACATAAATGACAGAGGAGCGCTACATTTTTCTCTCCCACCGGGATGCCTGCTCCCTTTGCTTCGATATACCCTCTTCCCGGGAACTCTTCCCCTTCATACCCGAAGATTAAAAAGTGCGCGGTCTCGCTCGACATGGGAACGCCCTGGTAAAAGCTGTGGTACAGCCCGTTCATCCCGATCGATGCAAGATAATCCATATGGGGAGTATATGCCGCATAAAGGGGAGTCCTTCCTTCAAAACAGTCCTGTCCCCTGTCCCCCAGACCATCCAGTATGACGAGAATACACCGCATTTTTTATTTAACCATAAAGACATTCATTTTTATCATAGATATTTACTATATTACCGGCGTTTTTTATATGCTTTCACTATTTGACAGGGAAAAATCACAATTATATTATAAATAATGATCATCGATATGCATGTCCATACCCGTTTTTCGCCCTGCAGTGTTATGCGCATAACCCAACTATTGCAGAGCGCAAAGAAAAAGGGACTGAACGGCGTGTGCATCACTGATCACGACACGACCGGCTCTTCATCTGCGCTTCGAAACATACAGGATGAGTACGGGGTCTTTGTTATTGTCGGGATAGAATATACCACAAAACAGGGGGATTTCCTCGTCTTTGGTCCTGTCGAATTTATCCTAAAAGGCTCCGAT
The DNA here is from genome assembly GCA_031082155.1 of Thermodesulfovibrionales bacterium. GTDB lineage: Bacteria > Nitrospirota > Thermodesulfovibrionia > Thermodesulfovibrionales > SM23-35 > JAKLQR01. The sequence goes on from JAVHLL010000002.1 coordinate 128,439, forward strand.
GCAGAGGATCTCCTGCGCTGGACTGAAAAGGAGGGCTGCATAGCTATTCCTGCCCATCCTTTCAGGAAAAGCCGGCCGTCAGATACGAGCATCCTCAAATCCTTCGGCATCATTGAACTGCTGAACGGAAGGAATCAACCGTCAGAAAACGACGCATGCAGGGTCTGGATCGAACAACAGGGGAATGGAACACGAACAATCGGCGGAAGCGACGCACATACAGCTGATGAACTAGGCCGCGCAGTAACTGTTTTTGAAAAGGATATTTTTTCTTCTGAAGATTTGATTCGCGAACTTCGTTATGGCCGTTATGCTCCGCGTTCCATGTATCGCCGGTAAGGAAAAACTTCTCTCTCATATTTTTTTAGATAATTTTTCTTCTCTCCTCTTTCGTATTGAACTTTCTCCGGAAGATAGTATTAAATATTCTGTATGCCTGAACTTACCCCCTTAATGAAACAATATTTCAGCATCAAAGAAAAACATCAGGACGCCATCGTCTTTTTCAGGCTCGGTGATTTTTATGAAATGTTCGGAGAAGACGCTGAGAAGGCTTCGAGAATTCTTCAGATAGCATTGACTACAAGAGACAAGACCAAAGAAGACCCTATGCCGATGTGCGGCATCCCCTATTTCGCCGCAGAATCATACATACTGAAACTCGTAAAGGCCGGGCATAAGGTTGCGATATGCGAACAAATGGAGGACGCAAAAGAAGCAAAGGGCATTGTAGAGAGAGATATTGTGCGGGTGATTACTCCGGGAACGCACGCACCGGAAAAACCAAAGGAAAATACCTATATCATGAGTCTGTTCCCTTCAGGGGACAGGCACGGGATAGCGGTCGCAGACATTTCTACCGGAGAATTCATCGTCTTTGAGACGGATAAGAACATTCAGGATGAAGTATACCGCTTCGAACCCAGAGAAATCCTGATCCCCAATAGTATCAAAGAGAATATCCACTATAAAGAATCACTCAACGATTTTTATCTCTCTTCATACGATGACTGGTTCTATGATTATCCCGAGGCGTATAAAGTCCTGCTCCATCACCTGAAAGTCTCTTCACTCGAAGGATACGGCTGTGACGGCATGACTGCAGCTATCTCCGCTGCAGGCGCACTCGTGAGTTATCTTGAAGAGACACAAAAAGACTCGTTCATTCTGAAGAAAATATCCGCGCTGCGGTCTGATACATTCATGTTTCTCGATGCTGCAACCCAGCGGAACCTCGAACTCGTTCATAATCTCAGAGACGGGTCGAATGAGGGGACCCTTCTTTGGGTTCTTGATGAGACGCTGACTCCGATGGGGGGCAGAATGCTGAGGTCTTCACTCCTGAAGCCCCTTGTCAATCTTCAGGAAATAAAAAAGCGCCAGGGTGCGGTTGAATATCTCGTCGAAGATTTTGTCCTGATCGAGGAACTGAGAACATCGCTGAGAAAAGTCCAGGACCTTGAGCGTCTTTCTTCACGTGTCTCGTCAAGGACAGCAAACGCCAGGGATCTTGTTGCGATAAGAAATTCGATTGAATCCCTTCCGAAAATTGCAAAAACTCTCGCGTCCACGAAAAATTCTTACCTTTCTGCCCTTGCACAGGATATTGCTGATTTTTCTGCCCTCAGAAACCTGATCGATCAGAGTATCGTTGATTCGCCACCGGTCGGCCTGAAGGACGGCGGCATTCTTAAAAAAGGATATAACCCGGATGTCGACGAACTGAGATCGATCTCCCAGAAAAGCAAAGGATTCATCGCAGAACTCGAACGAAAAGAGAAGGAGAGGAGCGGGATATCATCCCTGAAAGTCGGCTACAACCGGGTCTTCGGGTATTACATCGAAGTGACTAAATCAAACCTGCATATGGTTCCGGAAGAGTATATCAGAAAACAGACCCTTGTCGGTGGTGAGCGGTTTATTACCCCCGAACTGAAGGAATATGAAGCAAAGGTGCTTGGTTCTGAGGAAACGCTGAAAAATCTTGAATATCAGCTTTTTCAGAATATACTTGAACTCATACAGCATGTAACTCCGGTCCTTTCGAAAACAGCACTGACACTGGCGCTGGTCGATTTCCTTGCATCGCTTGCGGTCCTGGCCAAGAGGTATAATTATGTCAAACCGGCAATAGATGAGAGCGGAACAATTGAAATTACCGACGGTCGCCATGCTGTTCTGGAAAGACTTCCCTCAGATACGAAATTCATCCCGAATAGTGTCTGTCTCGATACGGATGATGACCGGCTTCTCATCATCACCGGGCCGAATATGGCAGGCAAATCCACCTTTATGAGACAGGCAGCCCTTATTGTAATCCTTGCGCAGATGGGAAGTTTTGTCCCGGCATCTGCGGCCAAAATAGGCATAGCGGACCGTATTTTCACAAGGATCGGCGCGTCCGACTTTCTCACCAGAGGACAAAGCACCTTTATGGTAGAGATGATAGAAGTTGCGAATATCACGCATAACGCAACGACAAAAAGCCTTGTTCTCCTCGATGAGGTGGGAAGAGGGACGAGCACATTTGACGGGATAAGTATCGCATGGGCAGTTGCCGAACACATACTGAATACCATAAACGCGAGGACGCTCTTCGCAACCCATTACCATGAACTCACCGAACTGGCCCTCACCCACGAAGGAGTCAGGAATTATAATGTCTCGGTAAAGGAATGGGGCGATGAGATCATCTTTCTCAGGAAAATTGAGAAGGGGCCCGCTGACAAGAGTTACGGAATACAGGTGGCGCGCCTCGCTGGCATACCTGACACCATACTTGTCCGCGCCAAAGAGGTGCTTGCAAATCTCGAAAAAGAGGAACTGAACGAAACAGGGGCTCCGAGGTTCGCTGAGCGGAAAATAAAGAAAGGCACTGTGCAGCTTGACCTCTTCTCGTCAATAAACGAGTCGGTCATTGCGGAAATCCGGCGTCTCGACGTGAAAAGCATGTCACAGGGAGACGCCTTAAAAACTCTCATAGCCCTTCAGAAGAAACTCGGCCTTGGTTAATCCCTGCCCGCTATAATGCGCAGAATCTCCCTGTACCTTTGTGCCGTCTTTTTGATAATCTCGCCGGGAAGCGCCGGTCCCGGATAGGTCTTATCCCAGTCCAACGTAAGCAGATAGTCCCTTACGATCTGTTTATCATAGCTGTCCTGGCTTCTGCCGGGGCTGTAAGTCTGAAGCGACCAGAAGCGTGATGAGTCGGGCGTAAGCAGTTCATCAATGAGAATAAGCTTGCCGTTGAAGATGCCGAACTCAAACTTAGTATCTGCGATAATAAACCCTTTCTTTTCAGCCAGATCTCTTGCCTTGCGATATATGTTCAGGCTTGTATCTCTCAGTTGAACGGCAATCTCCGTTCCTACCCTTTCGACCACTTCTTCATAGGTGATGTTCATATCATGACCATGTTCTTCCTTTGTGGTCGGAGTGAATATCGGTTCATCGAGCCGTCCAGACTCAGGAAGTCCTTCAGGCAGCCTGATACCGCAGACAGATTGTGATTTCCTGTATTCCTTCCATCCGCTTCCCGTAAGATATCCCCTCACAACGCATTCGACCGGGACAGGTTGAGTCTTTTTTACCAGCATGCTTCTCCCTTCCAGGATATCAGCGTATTGCTGTAAGTACACAGGAAAGGTTTTCATTTCCGACGATACGAGATGGTTTGGGACAATGTCCTTCATCTGTTCGAACCAGTAAAGAGATATCTGGGTGAGCACCCTGCCCTTCCCTGGGATCCCGTCAGGCAATACCACATCAAATGCAGATATTCTGTCAGTGGCAATAAGAAGCAGGTGAAGGTCCGTCTCATAGATATCACGGACCTTCCCGCTCTTCACAAATGCAACGTCAGGCATCTCGGTTTTTAACACTATGGTTTCCATATACTATCCTCTTGTGAATACGGTATTTTTATTGGGGGAAAACACATGATTTTATCTTCCCGGCGCCCGTGCTGTCAAGAAACCAGGGAAGTGTTTTTTCAAGCACAGGCTTAAATGCCGCACATATTTCTGAACGCCCTTATATTCTGACATTATTTCGTATATACTTATAGCTGTGGATATACAGAAAAAAAGTTCTCTTCTCATCGTTGATGATGACTCTGTGTTTCTTGAGATGCTGGAAAACGGCCTCACTCTTGAAGGATACCGGTGTGAAACAGCAACAAATGCCGCTTCTGCCCTCGAACGTATCCGGCAAAACGCCTTTGACCTCTTGCTGTCAGACATAGCAATGCCCGGCATGAAAGGGTTCGAACTTGCCATGCACGCAAAGCGCTCAAACCCCAACACTGCAATTATTATCATGACAGGGCATATTGATAATTTCTCATATGACAGTGCAATTGAGGCAGGCGCTTCTGATTTCATCAAGAAGCCCTTCACCCTGAAAGAACTTATTGCGCGGATAGAGCATGTAAAAATGCATGAATACATGCGCACGATTTCCTACACAGATGAGCTTACAGGCCTCTATAACAGACGGGGGTTCTTCACCCTGGTTGACCATCTGTTAAAGGTGGCAAAGCGACAGGGCAAAAAGATCTTCATGCTCTATACAGACCTCGATAACCTGAAGGTCGTGAACGATACGCTTGGCCATCAGAAGGGAGACCAGGCGCTCACTGATGCAGCAAAAATGCTGAAAGACAATTTCCGCGAGTCTGATATCATCGCCCGCATAGGCGGGGACGAATTTGTGGTCATGTCAATCGGGTCAAACGATACCGAAGCAAAGACACTGATTGACCGCCTGGAGAGGAAAATTGAGGATTATAATAAAACGGGTTGCCGTAATTTTCAGCTCTCACTGAGCATCGGCATGACATATTTCGATCCGCAGAACCCCTTGCCAATTGATACCCTCCTCGCCAGGGCTGACCAATCCATGTATGAAGACAAGCGGAACAAAAAGAACGGGCGACATGAATAATATCGTAATTCATTGAAATTAGATATAATAGAATGAAAACATTAAGGAGGGAACAGTGTCAATTGTTATTCTTGATGCAAAAGGCCTCAAATGCCCGCAGCCAACGATACAGATGACGATCAAAGCACTGAAGCTGAAACAAGATGATGTTCTGGAAGTTATCGCGGACTGTTCAACCTTCGAAAATGATGTAAAGAACTGGTGCCGCAGGAACAAGAAAACCCTTCTCTGGATCAATGATGAAGGGAACAGCGTGAAGCGTTGCCAGGTCCAGTTTTAACAGCATGAATCTCTTTTGTTTAATATCTTATTCAGGATACCGTCTTTGCGGCTGAATCAAAAATATATAGCATGCATCCCTGCGGTTTCATCCCTTCTCTTCTGTTTTCTGATCGTCTTTGCCTTTACCGGCGTTTCTTTTGCTGAAGAGATCACCGTCGGAATGTCCGCCGCATTCAAGGGCGCCACGGGAGGTCTCGGGAGCGAACTCTACAGGGGTTCCATGGCATATATAGAACATGTGAACCGGAACGGCGGTATACACGGGAAAAAACTCAGAATAATCGCATATGATGACGGATATAATCCTGTCCCTGCCATTAAGAATACTATCAGGCTGATCGATGAGGACATATTCCTCCTTTTCGATTATGTAGGGACGCCTACCGTTACGAGGATGCTTCCCATTCTGAAAAGTAACGCACAGAAGCATATCTATCTGTTTTTCCCGTTCACCGGCGCACAGCCTCACAGGCAGCAGCCGTATGGCGAATTTGTATTTAATCTGCGCGCCTCATATCAGCAGGAGACAGGGGGTCTGGTAGACAATTTCGTGCGTGAAGGGAGAAAGAGAATCGCGGTCTTCTATCAGGTCGATGCATACGGGAGAAGCGGCTGGGATGGTGTGCAAAAGACACTTGCCCGGTACGGACTCAGGATAGTGGGAGAAACTACCTATCGCAGGGGCACCACTTATTCCGACAGCATGCAACAGCAGGTTGAAATCCTCAAAGCAACTGATCCCGATGCAATTATTTCCATAGGCGCATATGCTGCCTGCGCCGCCTTTATTCGCGATGCGAGGAATTCCGGGCTGAATATGCCGATAGCGAATGTGTCGTTCGTAGGGACTGAATTTCTTATCAATCTCCTTTTGGAAGAGGGCAGGAAATCAGGGAAGGACTATACGGTAAACCTCATCAATTCTCAGGTAGTGCCAAGTTATGAGGACACCTCGCTAAATGCGGTAAGGGAATACAGGATGCTCATGGACAAATATAATACGAGCCCTCCCCTTCATCTATTGGAAGAGGAATACAGGCCGCTGCGTTACAGCTTTGTGAGTTTCGAAGGGTTTCTCAATGCAAAATTGCTGGTTGAGATTCTCAGCATAATGGGGAAGAATCCTGAACGCGCTGACATCAGGGCTACGGTCGAAGCAATAAGGAACCTCGATATCGGCATTGATTCCCTTGTATCATTTGGTCCGGAGAAACATCAGGGACTAGACAAAGTATATTATACAACTGTCAAGAACGGACAATCTGTTCCTATACGGGACTGGTCGGAGTGGAAGAAATAATCAACCATGTCTAAACTTTTCAAGAGAACCCTTATCATCATGATCGTCCTCTTTGCGATTATCGCAATGACTACCGCGGTATCAACAGGATGGAATCTCTATAACGATCTTATCGCCGAGTATAAAAGCAAAGGCTCTGCAATTGCAAGGAGCATCGCAAGTTCTAGCGTTGAGACCCTCCTCAATAGGGAACCGTCCACCGTTCAGGCCATGATAGACCAGTTTACCGAGATTCTGGGAGTATCCTATGTTTTTGTTGTAGACAACCAGGGGGAAATTATTTCCCATACCTTCGTTCCGATGATTCCCCGGGAAATCATTCAGATAAAAAACTCGACACTGGACACATCCCGCGATGTGAGCATTGAAGGCAAAGGAGAGTTTATTGACATATCGTTTCCCATTGTGGAGGGAACCGTCGGGGTTGTGCATGTGGGAATGGACAAAGGAATAATTTTTTCACAACTCCGGGCCGGAATGTTCAGGCAGCTTTCTCTTCTCACCATAATTTTTATTATCAGCGTGGTATTTGCCTATATGTTCGTGAACAAGATTTCGCAGCCGTTGAATAAACTTACCGACTACTCGAGAAAGCTTGCATCTCATGACTTTACCGCAACAGTTGACATAAAATCACAGGATGAAATAGGCATGCTCGCAGAAACTATGAAATCGATGGCAATGGACCTGAGCGAGGTTTTTGAACGGTATGAACTGGCGCTGAAAGACGCCATCGTAGAACTGCAGGACACCCTCGCATATCTTACCGCTGTTATCGATAATATGGCCGATGGTCTGCTTGTCACCGACACAGACGGAATTATCAACCATGTAAACCCTGCGCTCTCTCTCATGTTTCATATGCGTGAAGCTGACATGATCGGGAAGAACTGCAGGGATATTTTCGGAATCGAACTTTTCGAACTTGTCGAAAAGAGCAGAAAACATCCTGACGAGGCATTCACTACTGGAATCAAACTCGCCGGTGGGAAGTTTGGACAGGCCGTAGCTACAGGAATACATAAGGATTCTCTGGAAGCAGAGGATGTACATGAAAAAGGAATCGGTTCTGTAATACTCATAAGGGACATCACTGCTGAAAAAGAGATCGATCAAATGAAGACTGATTTTATATCTACCGTATCCCATGAACTGAGAACACCGCTCACGTCCGTGCTCGGATTTACCGAAATTATTGAGAAAAGACTCGAAGAAAACATATTTCCCCTTTTAAAACCCATGGACCAGGGGGTAATTGCAACCATCAAGCGGATACGGAACAACATAAAAATCATCCTTTCCGAAGGAGAACGGCTCACCGCGTTGATTAATGATGTTCTCGATATCTCAAAACTTGAGGCAGGCAAAGTTGAATGGAAGATGGAAAGAATTCAGGTGCAGGATCTTATTGAGCATGCGCGCTTTGCCACTTCTTCGCTCTTTGAACAGAAGAAACTCGAATTCAGGCAATATATGGAACCCGGACTTCCTGAAATTATCGGTGACAGGGGCAGACTTATACAGGTACTGATTAATCTCTTTTCGAATGCGGTAAAATTTACTGAACAGGGGCATATTCTTTGTCAGGCTACCAAATCGGACAACGAGGTCGTGGTGAGTATTGCAGATACAGGTTTTGGCATCATGGAAGGGGACTTGTCATCAGTCTTTGAGAAATTCAAGCAGGCCGGCGATACACTCACTGATAAGCCGAGGGGCACGGGCCTCGGGCTGCCGATATGCAGGCAGATCATCGAATATCATGGGGGAAAGATATGGGCAGAGAGCCAACCTGAAAAGGGAAGTATATTTTCATTCAGCCTTCCGGTTCTTTCGGCTCTTCCCCCGACAAAAGGGAAAGCAGGATTCTTGCACTATGAAGAGAGCGAAATTCAATTATAAAAAAACAGAGGTTATTTGCCATGCAGAAAATTCTTATCGTTGACGATGACCCGCTTATCCGCCTTCTCCTCGAGGAGATATTAACCGATTTCAATGCAAAGGGCATCCAGATATCCACTGCTGACAACGGCCTTACTGCGCTTGAACTCATCAAGCGTGAAGAACCGGATATTATCTTCCTTGACGTTATGCTTCCGCAAATGGACGGGTTTGAAGTTTGCAGTATCATCAAAAACGATCTTTCTTTGAAACACCTGTATATCATCATGCTTACCGCGAAAGGCCAGGAAATCGACAAGAAGAAGGCACATGAATATGGCGCAGACTACTATATTACCAAGCCCTTTACTATTCAGGATGTTATCAGGAAAGTGAGTGAGGTGCTGGGAGCTTCTTCTCAGTAAGCGTCAAGCTACAGGTCAATCTCTGCGGTCGTAACAGTGCCATAAGTCAGGAATTGATCCTCCATTCCCTGCATCACGGTCATCTGCTCTGGAAAAATGTTTCGCTACGACTTCTTGCTGGTTTTAACGTAAAAAGACGTAAACTTCTTCTCCACGTTGTCTCCGTTGCACGAGGGGCATGCAATCTTAGGCCGTGTCTCGAATTCTTTCATTGACAGAAAAACCGAAAAATCCTTTTTGCAATCTTTGCAGATATATTCATATGCCGGCATCTTTCCCTCCCTCTCTGAAAAAAAAGATTGTGATATTCTTGGAATGTATCCTTTTATTTACCATAAAAAGCACCACAAATCAAGAAGGGCATGCCTAGAGGATTCCTTTGATGTCTTCAGCCTTGACCGGCCCGTGTATCGTGACAGAGAAATATTCTCTCTGGATGAGTCTCTCTGCAAGATTCCTTACCTGATCAAGCGTAATTGATTCAATTCCGTTGATTATTTCTTTCGGTGAGTAATACTTGCCGTAATAGATTTCCTGCCGCGCAATGTTGTTCATCCTCCCGTTCGATGACTCAAGCCCGAGGATAATGTTCCCTTTCAGTTGGTTTTTTGCACGGGCAAGCTCGGTTTCGGTAACAGTATCCTTGAGATCATAAAGCTCGCTGAGAACCAATTCCAGAACTTCTTTCACCTTTTTTCTGCTCACCCCTGCGTAGACGCCCCAGACGCCTGTGTCATGATAAGAGGCGACAAAAGAATAGATAGAGTACGCGAGCCCTCTCTTTTCCCTTATCTCCTGAAACAGACGTGAGCTTACCCCTGCCCCTAGAATAGTATTCAGGAGGAAAAAAACATACCTTTCCTTGAACGACTGAGGGAGCCCCCGGATCCCAAGACAAAGATGTGCCTCGGAAAGCTCTTTATGGTATACCTCAACCTTGCTTCTGAATTCCGGGGTATCACCCAGTTCAGGTTCCGAGCCTCTTCTCAGGTTGCCGAGATTTTTACTGAGCAGGGGAATTATCCTGTCATGTTCAATATTGCCCGCGCAGGATATTACGGTGTCCTTCGTCCCATAGTATTTTCGTATATGAGACAGCAGGTCTTCCCTGGTAAATGACTTTATGGTCTCCCGGCGCCCGAGCACAGACTGTCCAAGACCAGTAGATCCCCAGATGGTCTGATTTGAAAGATCATGGATATAATCGTCAGGCGTGTCCTCCACCATTTTGATTTCTTCTTTGATCACAGTCTTTTCTTTTTCGATATCTTCCTCCGGGAACGTTGAGTTGAGAAAAATATCAGACAGCAATTCAAGCCCTTGTTCGAGGTATTCATCGAGCATCTTTATATAGAATGTCGTGTTCTCCCGCGAGGTAAAAGCATTCAATTCTCCTCCGAGGGAATCGATTTCAAAGCAAATATCCTTTGCCGACCGCTTCTTTGTCCCTTTAAAAAACATATGTTCGAGAAAATGAGATATGCCGTTCTTTTCCGCCTTTTCGCTCCTCGAACCTACCTTTACCCATATGCCGATAACGACTGACCGCATATTCTTGAGCGACTCCATGACTACCGGCAGTCCGTTTTCCAGATATTCTTTTTTAAACATATTTTTTCATAATGACACGGTTTATTCCGTTTGTCACCACCCCTAAGGTTACCATAGGAAGGAATACACTAAAAAAGGGGATATTCACACTTCATCCCCTTTTATTTTCCTCCCTGGCAATCCTATCTTTATTTTTTTCTTATGGTTTCGCTTTTCCCGGTATCTTTTTCCCGGAGCGCTTCTTTTCTCGAAAGCCTTATCCTGCCCATCTTGTCTATCTCAATGACCTTGACAAGAACCTCATCGCCTTCATTGATCTCATCGGTGACGGTTGCGATCCTGTTCTCGGATATCTGGGAGATATGCAGCAATCCTTCGGTCCCTGTAAGAATTTCTACAAAAGCGCCGAAATCCATAATCCGTTTGACCTTGCCAAGATATATCCTGCCGAGTTCAGCTTCTGCGGTAATACTGTTAATGATATCTATCGCCTTTTGCGCTGATTCACCGTCAGGGGAAGCGATGCTGATAATACCGCTGTCTTCTATATTTATTTTGACGCCTGTCTGTTCCACGATTCCCCTGATGACCTTTCCTCCTGTGCCGATTACATCACGGATCTTTTCCTGTTTGATCTGCAGGGTAAATATCCTCGGAGCATACTTTGCAATGCTTTCTCTCGGCGCGCTGAGAGTTTCATTCATTTTGTCGATGATACCGAGCCTGCCCTGTCGTGCCTGGTCAAGCGCCTTCTCCATGATCTCACGGGATATCCCGGCTATTTTTGTATCAAGCTGGAATGCGGTGATGCCCTTTGCAGTGCCCGTTACTTTAAAATCCATATCTCCGAGATGGTCTTCCAGTCCAAGAATGTCAGTGAGAACAACAACTCTTTCTTCTTCCTTAATGAGTCCCATGGCAATTCCTGCAACAGGGGATTTTATCGGAACGCCTGCATCCATCAATGCGAGAGTCCCGCCGCATACCGATGCCATTGATGAGGAGCCGTTCGATTCGAGGATATCGGAAACAATCCTTATCGTATAAGGAAATTCATCCTTCTGGGGGATGACCGCTTTCAATGCTCTTTCTGCAAGCATCCCGTGGCCTATTTCCCTCCTGCCCGGAGACCTCAGGTGTTTTACTTCACCCACGCTGAACGGGGGGAAATTATAATGGAGCATAAATGTTTTGTAGGATTCTCCGTCAAGGGAATCGATCTTCTGCTCATCTTCAGAAGTGCCGAGGGTCACCACCGCGAGACACTGCGTCTCTCCCCGTATAAAAAGCGCGGACCCGTGGGCTCTCGGCAGCATACCTACCTCCCCGCTGATCGTCCTAACCGTGGTGTTTGCCCGTCCGTCGGCCCTTTTATTTTCATTGAGAATCATTCCCCTCACAAGGTTTCTCTCGATGTCATTAAAGACCGCCGCAATATCCCTTGTGATGTCTTTTTCGCCGGTGTTTAACTGCTCAACGACATATTTCAAAACCTCGTCAAGGGCCCTCTGACGCATAAGTTTGTCAGAGATCGTAATCACATCCTTCATTTTTTCGAGGGAAAGCTCTGTGACAGCGCTCTTCAGGCGCTCATCGGTAACAGGCTCTGTTACCATACGTTTTTCCCTTCCTGCCAGGGATCTGAATTCATTCTGCACTGCACAGATGCGTTTTATCTCCTGGTGTGCAATATCAAGCGCCTCAAGGAGTTCAGCCTCTGATATTTCATGAGCCTCGCCTTCCACCATCATCACCGCTTCCTCTGTGCCTGCGACAATAAGGTTCAGGTCACACTCTTCGACCTCCCTCACATCCGGGTTGATTACGAATGATCCTGAAACCCTCCCTATCCGTACAGCGCTTACCGGCGCTTTAAAAGGGATGTCCGAGATGACCATGGCTGCTGATATGCTGATGATACCGAGGATATCCGCGATGTTCTCATCGCCATAGGAGAGCACATTTACAATGCCCTGGGTCTCATAATAGAACCCCTTGGGAAAAAGCGGTCTGATCGGCCTGTCGATAAGGCGTGAGGTAAGAATTTCTTTTTCACTCGGCCTCCCTTCCCTTTTAAAAAAACCGCCGGGGATTTTTCCTGCTGAATATGCCTTCTCCAGATAATCTACCGTAAGGGGGAAAAAATCCAGGCCTTCCTTCGGGACCTTGTCGGATACCGCAGTCGCGAGAACTACTGTATCCCCATATTGTGCCACCACTGCGCCATCTGCCTGTCTTGCCATCTTGCCGGTCTCGATCGTGAGCTTCCTGCCGCGAACTTCAATTTCAACTTTTTTCATTATTTCCTTATTTCTAACCGCTCAATAACCTTTTCATATCGCTCTTTGTCCGATTGTTTCAGGTAATTCAGCAATTTCCTCCTTTGACTTACGAGTTTCAAGAGACCTCTCCGTGAATGGTGGTCCTTTTGGTGTGTTTTGAAATGTTCTGTAAGATAAGTGATTCGTGTACTTAACAGTGCTATTTGTACCTCAGGCGAACCGGTGTCGGTTTCGTGAGTCCTGTAGTCGTCAATGATAGACTGTTTCTGTGACTTGTCGATAGCCATAATTCACCACCTTTCGGGAAATAGTAAACTTTACAATACCATAGAACTGTTTCTTCTGTAAAGACAGCGTGTGCGGTCATTTTTGCCAACAGAGGCTTTCAGAATTTCCGGATGATTCCTTTTTTTCGAAAGAATATTTTCCGGAATATCTCCCGACAGAGGGACGTAAAAAATCCCCCTCACCTGTGCGGTAAAGGTGGCAAGGGGGATTTGGTTTTTTTATTCTCTTATACCGTAGATTTACTTAAATCCTGTTTTCCCTTCCCTTTGAGAGATGACTGGGCTGCTGCGAGGCGCGCTATGGGAACTCTATATGGTGAACAGCTTACGTAGTCAAGCCCGATTCTGTAACAGAAGTCTATTGACTTCGGGTCACCGCCATGTTCTCCGCAGATCCCTATCTTCAGATTTTTCCTCACTTTCCTTCCCTTGTCAACCCCGATTTTCAGGAGCGCTCCGATCCCTGCCTGATCCAGGGTAATAAACGGATCATTTTCGAGTATGCCCCTTTCAACATAGTAAGGGAGGAATCTGCCGGCATCATCCCGCGACAATCCAAAAGCAGTTTGTGTCAGGTCATTCGTCCCGAACGAAAAGAAGTCTGCCTGCGCTGCAATTTCATCCGAGGTTATCACAGCTCTCGGGAGTTCAATCATCGTGCCCACTGCATAATGGACTTTGATCCCATACTCCCTCTGGACCTTCTCTGCAATATTTACCGTAAGTTCTCTCATCATCTGGAGTTCCTTGACGTGACCGACAAGCGGGATCATGATCTCCGGAATCACCCTTATTTTCTTCTTTGACAGTTCACAGACAGCTTCCATGATGGCTTGCACCTGCATTTCGTAGATTTCGGGATAGGTGATGCCAAGCCTGCAACCTCGGTGGCCAAGCATGGGATTAAACTCATGGAGGGCCTTATTCCTTGCCCTCAGCTTCTCGAACGACACATCCATCGATGAGGCTAACGTTTTTAATTCCTGATCAGTATGGGGAAGGAATTCATGGAGCGGAGGGTCAAGGAGCCGGATCGTAACCGGCAGTCCTTTCATGACTTTGAATATCCCGATAAAATCGCTCTTCTGCATCGGCAAGAGTTTTTTTAGGGCTTTTTTCCTTCCCTCGGTGTCATCGGCAAGTATCATCTCTCTTACCGCGCTGATCCTCTCAGGGTCAAAAAACATATGTTCTGTCCTGCAGAGTCCTATGCCTTCCGCGCCGAATCTCCTTGCGACCTCTGAATCATGAGGCGTATCTGCATTGGTTCTCACACCAATCTTTCTGAATTCATCGACCCACTTCATGAAGATGCCGAAATCTGCGGTAAGTTCCGGTGTTATCAGCTGCGCCTTTCCAAGCATCACTTCGCCTGTTGTCCCATTGAGCGTGAGAAAATCCCCTTCCTTAACCACTAAGTCATTGACCGTGAAGTATTTCTGCACCTCATTAATATTTATTGCGCCGCAACCGGCGATACAGCATTTCCCCATACCGCGCGCAACGACTGCAGCATGTGAGGTCATCCCGCCTCGTGCGGTGAGGATTCCCTGTGCCGCATTCATTCCGCCGATATCTTCAGGAGAGGTCTCTGTCCTCACGAGAATAACCTTTTCTCCCTTTTCTGCCGCCCGTTCCGCATCTTCTGCCGTAAATACTACTTTTCCGACAGCCGCGCCCGGAGAAGCCGGGAGGCCTTTCGCAACAACCTTTACCGGTGCCTTTGGATCTATTGTAGGGTGGAGCAGCTGGTCAAGCTGTTGGGGATCGATTCTGAGAACAGCCGTCTTCTTATCAATGAGCCTTTCCTTTACCATATCTATCGCAATCCTGAGCGCTGCCGCAGCCGTCCTTTTTCCTACTCTCGTCTGAAGCATATAGAGCTTACCTTCCTGTATCGTAAACTCTATATCAAGCATGTCTCTGTAATGTATCTCCAGTTTCTTATAGATGCTTTCGAGTTCTTTATATGCTTTCGGCAGGCGTTTCTTCAGTTCCTCTATCTTGAGTGGTGTTCTGATCCCTGCAACGACATCTTCACCCTGGGCATTGATAAGGCATTCAGCAAAAAACGCTTTCTTACCTGTGGAAGGGTCTCTTGTAAATCCGACCCCCGTTCCTGAATTGTCACCAAGATTTCCATATACCATAGACTGGATGTTGCATGCTGTGCCCAGGTTGTCAGGTATTTCGTTCAGCTTCCTGTATTTGACCGCCCTATCACCGAACCATGACCCGAACACCGCGCTGATAGCCTTTTTGAGTTGATCGAGAGGATCTGCAGGAAATTCTTCTCCGGTTCCTCTCCTATAAATAATTTTGTATTCTTCAACAAGCGATTGCAAGTCTTTCGCATTGATTTCAGTATCGAGTTTTACCCCTTTCCGCTTTTTTAATTCATCGAGGGCGTGTTCGAATCTCTGTCTGTCCATGCCCATAACGATACTGCCGAACATTGTGATCAATCTTCTGTAGGCATCATATACAAACCTCTCGTTTCCGGTTTTCCGTATGAGCGCATTTATTGTTGATTCATTCAGACCAAGGTTAAGTACGGTATCCATCATCCCGGGCATTGAAAATTTAGCCCCTGACCGTACCGATACCAGGAGGGGGTTGACAGGGTCACCGAATTTCATTCCCATTGCTTTTTCGACTTTCTTCAGGTTTTCAAGAACCTGCTCCCACATGCCGGGGGGATGTTTTTTCCCGGCCTTGAAAAAAGCATTACATGCTTCTGTCGTTATCGTGAAACCGGAAGGGACAGGTATCTTCAGGTTTGTCATTTCTGCAAGTCCTGCTCCTTTTCCACCGAGAAGGTCTTTCATATCCCCTTTTCCATCGGCCTTCCCGCTACCGAAAAAGTAAACGTATTTCTTGCCTACCTTTTTTGCCATCGAATGCCCTCCCGATTCAATTTTTGCCTTATAGCATACCTCACGGAATGAAGAAATTCAATGCTGATCAGATCCGATATATTTCTTGACATACCTTCGATTATGCAAGACAATAAAAGATAAGAGTATAAAGTGCAAAGGAGGTAACATATGAGAGAAAAAGGAGTTTTTTTAATAGGCGTACTCGTATATTTTCTATGCGTGTCAGCGTCTCTTCATGCTGCAGGACACACCCCCGCAAAAGGGGAATCCTTCCCTCCGATAACTCTGCAAAAACCGGCAAACAAGGCGGAACTGGACTACCTCGGATTAAAGGGAACGGGGTCCTTTCCGGTATCCGAGATAAAAACCGAGCTGCTCATTATCGAAATCTACAGCATGTACTGTCCATACTGCCAGAAGGAGGCGCCGATAGTAAACAGCCTCTATGAACTGATTGCAAAGGAAAAGGATTTAAAAGAAAAGGTTAAGTTAATCGGCATTGGCGTAGGGAATACACCTTTCGAAGTCGGGATTTTCAGAAAACAATACAATATCGAGTTTCCTCTCTTCCCTGATGAATCCTTTGCCATACACAAAAAAACAGGAGAAGTCAGGACACCGTTCTTTTTCGTGTTGAAAATGAAGCCGGATGGCTCCAATACGTTAGTGTATTCAAAACTTGGGAGCATTGAGGACGCCGGACAGTTTCTTGAAATCCTATTGAAAGAATCTGGACTTCAATAGGGGGAAAACGCCATGAGAAATGACTATACATATGGTTTCATTTCATGTTTGTTCTTTTTTGTGCTGTTTCTGTCAAGCTCTCCTGCATTCGGAGTCTCGGAACAATTTCAGGGCAAGATATTTGACCCAGGTATGTTGAAACCGGTAGACAGCAAAACCAAACTGAAAGCAGGTATGAAGGCCCCTGATTTCTCCTTGCCTTCACTTTCAGGGAACGTTGTCGCGCTGAATGAATACAGGAATAAAAAGAATATTGTTCTTTCTTTTGTTCCTGCTGCATGGACACCGGTATGTTCCGATCAATGGCCCGGATACAACCTCATGGAAGAGATCTTTGGCCGGCACGATACGATCTTAATCGGCATTACGGTTGACAATATCCCTACGCTCTATGCATGGACAAGAGAAATGGGGGAACTCTGGTTCCCGGTCCTCTCTGATTTCTGGCCTCACGGCGCGGTCTCGAAGAAATACGGCGTTCTCCGCTCAAACGGCGTGTCTGAACGGGCTTTGTTCGTGATAGACAAAAAAGGGATCATCCGCTATATTGATGTGCATGATATCAATACAAGACCGAATCTTGAAATTCTCTTGAAAGAGATTGAAAGACTTAAGAAGTAAGTGGAAGAGGAGAAAATGCTGTTAGTGTTCTTGAAAGGTATCCGTCCCAAAGGATTACTCATCTTAACAAGTATATCCATGTCACTTTTCACCCTTGCTATTTTCTGTCTTCCTGCAGATTCTCTTTCCAAACCACCCGATTTCTGCGATTCTCTCTTGAAACTGAGATTTAACGATACGCTTCCTGCGGAAGAACAGCAATATCTTGGCATTACCGGGAAAAACGTATTTAGAATCAGTGACATGAAAGGGACAATTTTTGTAATAGAAGTATTCAGCACATACTGTATTGGTTGTCCTAAGGACGTTCCAGTTATCAACGAAACATACTCCTCCTTAAAGAACGATCCCGGTCTCAGAGAAAATGTCAGGGTTTTTAGTATTGCAATAGGCAATAACAGGACAGAAGCCGAGAATTACAAAAAAGAACGGAAGATTCTCTACCCAGTCCTGACAGATTACGATTTTGATGTCCATAAAACCCTCGGCAATCCCCGTGTTCCTTATACACTCATAGTCAGAAAGACCTCAAAGGGAAGATGCACCGTCGAGTATTCTCATCAAGGCATTCTTCCTTCAACAGATTTAATTCTGAAGAAATTAAAAAGCTGCGTACCATAGCATATCCCCTGCCGGCATGACAGACAAAAAACTTAAAGCGCTCTCAACTATCTTGAACCATTTCATATTTCTCCCTGGCAGGATTTTTTTTGTTTAAGTATAGTAAGAGAGAGTACGGAATTGTAAGACATGAAACAGGGAATTATAGAAAATCTTATCGCAGAACTTACCAAGCTTCCGGGTATCGGGAGAAGGACGGCACAGAGACTTGCCTTTTTTATCCTCGCGATGCCGGATGAAGAGGCAAAGGGGATATCCCGTGCAATAGATGAGGTGAAGAACAACGCAAGGTTCTGCAGGGAATGTTTTAACATCACCGAGGATGAGGTATGTTCAATTTGCAGCAACCCCTCAAGAGACAGGAGCAGAATATGCGTTGTTGAGGAACCGAGCAACATTTTCGTTGTAGAGCGTTCAAAGAGTTTTGACGGCGTCTACCATGTTCTCCTCGGTTCTCTGTCCCCTATCGACGGTATGACACCCGACCGGCTCAAGATTCATGAGCTGATCGAGAGAGTCAGGAAGAATTCTGTGCAGGAGGTCATTCTCGCAACCAATCCGAATACCAAGGGAGAGATGACGGCTCAATACGTCCGTGAGCTTTTGAAACCTTTCTTCGTGAAAGTCACCCGCATAGCATACGGCCTGCCAATCGGTGGAGACATTGAATTTGCAGACGAGGCCACACTCAGCAAAGCCATTCAGGGAAGAAGAGATTTCTGAAAATAAAGAGAGCCATGTTCAGGTTTCCCCCCTGTTTATCACTTGAAAGGGATATCTTCCTTTTCATCCACAGCTCCTGATTACTCAAAGAGACAACAAACCGCTTCCTGATTAAAGTTAAGAACCTTTCTTAATTTCACTTCTCCTCATCGAGCCATTTTTTAAGAGTTCCCATCTCTTGTTCGTTTAATTGTACCGTTGGTGTCTCACTTTCTCCCGAAAACTGCGCCATAACCTTCCCCATCTGTGTTCTCACCATACCATACTGGTCGGCAAAACTCTGCATATTTTCTTCCATAAGCGGTATAACGGTCTTGAAATCGGCTGCCGACTCATCGATATTTCCCAACCGTCCATGTGCAGTAGCACGTGCGAATTTAGCAAAATGAAGGTCTGGTTTCAGTTCAAGCGCACTCGTGAGATCTGTTATCGCCTTATCATATTCATCCCTATCCATATATAGCATGGCACGGTAATAATATGGCCTGGGATTCTTACTGTTTACCTCTATCGCTTTTTTGAAATCTTCCAGAGCATTATCCGGTTTTTTTAATTTCATGTGTGCGACCCCAAGGCTTAAATACACGATAAAAGGGTCTGCACCTGCATCCAATGCCTGGGTAAACACTTTGATGCTTTCTTCTTCATTGCCCTCAACAAACAGTACCTGTGCTTTTCCTAAAAGCTCTTTCGGATCCATTGGTATTTCCTCCTTGTCTTCATTACTATACCAAACCAATATACATTTTCTGTTCGTAATATAACATGACATTGCTGAAGAATATGTTTAAGTTATAATCATATTGCATCGTTTTAATTAATTATTTCAAAATTATAGAGGTAAGTATCTTAATGTGTCAATGCGATTACCCGAAAGGTGTGTGGCAATCTCCCATGGGAAGACGAGATTGCTTCGTTACACTCACAATTAAAATTCTAACCACTGGATTTGGGTTATTTATATGTTTCCGGGTGCTCTTGGGCAGGGAATCACATCACGGATATTCACCATTCCTGTAAGGTACTGCACCAATCTTTCGAAGCCAAGACCAAACCCTGCATGCGGGGCTGATCCGAACCTGCGGAGATCAAGGTACCATTGGAGGCTTTCCATAGGTATTCTCATTTCCCGCATTCTGTCTTTAAGCACAGACAGCCTTTCCTCACGCTGGCTTCCTCCTATAATTTCCCCTATTCTTGGCGCAAGCACATCCATTGCCGCAACTGTTTTCCCGTCATCGTTCATGCGCATGTAAAACGCTTTCAGCTCTTTTGGGTAATCCGTTACAATCACAGGACCTTTCATCACTTCATCGGTGAGATACTTTTCATGCTCCGACTGCAAATCTGAACCCCATGAGACAGGGAATTCAAAGATCACTGGAGCATTCTGTAATTCCCTGATTGCGTCAGTGTAGGGAATATGGATAAATTCAGTTTCGGCCAACCTGCGGATTTCTTCCCGCGAAATCCTTTTGTAATGGGCTTCAAGAAAGGCAAGTTCATTCTCCCCTCCTTCAAGTACCCTGGCACAGAGAAACCGGATGAAATCTTCTGCGAGTTTCATATCATCACTGAGATCTGCAAACGCCATTTCCGGCTCTACCATCCAGAATTCCGAAAGATGTCTCGTCGTATTCGAATTTTCAGCCCTAAAAGTAGGTCCGAATGTGTAGACTTTTCCGAGTGACATTGCGAGAAACTCGGCCTCCAGCTGCCCGCTCACGGTAAGGTATGTTTTTCTTCCGAAAAAGTCCCGGGAAAAATCTACAGAAGCATCTCCGGAACGAGGAAGATTACTGAAATCAAGCGAGGTTACCGTGAAAAGTTCCCCTGCTCCTTCGCAATCTCCTGAGGTAATTATCGGAGTATGAACCCATACAAACCCTCTTTCCCGAAAGAATTGATGGACAGAATCAGCGAGAATATTTCTTATCCTGAAAATTGCGCCAAAGGTATTTGTCCTCGCCCTGAGATGCCCTATTTCCCGGAGGAATTCAAAGGTATGCCCTTTTTTCTGAAGGGGATAGAGGTCCTGGTCGCTTTCACCGAACACCTCAATGTCAGAAACGTCCATTTCATACTGCTGTCCCTTTGCAGGAGATTCTCTTAATACTCCTGTAGCTTTGATTGCTGCCCCGGTATTGCATCTGTGGATATAATTTTTTGCGGATAGTACCCCTGAAATAACGAGCTGCATCGTTTCCTGAGCAGAACCGTCACTGAGCACGATGAATACAAACCCTTTAGATTCCCTCCTGGTTCGTATCCAGCCGCACACTGTGATCTTCTGTCCTATATAATCTTCTTTCAGCGCTTCTTTTATCGTCAGCCTTTCCACTCGATCCTCCCGGTTTTTGTTTCCTGGAGCATTTCTGTCCATTCTTATTATAAGTTTTTATAATGTTTTCTACTATCTTACCGTGTTCATGCGTCTCCGGTAATTTTCTCTATTGCGCTCACCGGGAAGAATCATTACAATATCGACATGGAAAAACGGCGCTTTAAAAGACACCGGATAAGCCTGAAAGCCGAGCGCATATCCATCAATAAGAATTACGGAGTGTTCATAGAAAACATATCCGAAACCGGCATACATATTCTCACCACACATTCACAGGCAAACAAGGTATATTTGCCGGGCAGAGAGATCGACCTCAATTTCTGTCTTACATCGGGAAAATCGTTCAACCTTCACTGCAGGGTAAGATGGGCTCACCCGAAGACTCCTCCGGATGATCTGGCAGACAGTATCGGACTTGAAGTCATCGACCCTCCGGTTCAGTATATTGAATTTGTGCATTCTCTCCACTAATTTTCTCCACGGATTTTACTGTCTCTGCATTCTTGCAGAACATTTCAGAATCACTCTGCTTTACTAACCTAAAAGAAAAGCGTATATGTTCAAGGCAAAATGAGTACCATGCGGGAAATCAAGGAAACTCTGCAGCTAGCGAACAGGGAATGATCACGTTCAAACTACAATACCGGAGAGACTTTTAAAATAATGAATCGGCAGGTTGCCTGATCAGATCTTTTTTGAGTGCAACAGCAGTGTCGGAAATATTAAAAATTAAGGTAAAAGTTACCGTGATGATTAAAATGAAGAGGAAAATAGTGAGAAAAACTTTAGGCCTCCGGTAGAAAAATAGAAGTGCCAGCACTATGAGTGCGATAACCATATAGGTGTTTTCATGGACGAAATTTATCATGTTTGCTATCATTCTCGCTCCTCTTACATTTTTATCATTCTTGTTTTACCTTATGGAATCACCGAATGTTTGTCTGTGATTTGAATCACACAGTGATCCAGAATGTCCGTAAAAACACAACGAACAAACAGTTCTGGAAAATCCATTAGTTTTTCATATTTCATTCATCAGGTCTTCATAAAAAATGAATATTCTTTAATTAAAAAAAGGAGGTAAAAATGAAAAGAGAAAAATTTCAGGGAATAGTTATTGCAGGCCTCGTTTTATTTGTCTCATTCGGTTTTGTATTTCACTCCAGCGCAGAAGCTTCAGACGTCGATTTCTATATCGGGATGGGCATTGGGTTTCCTCCCCCACCCTCTCCACCCACTCCTATCAGGGTTGTTGCGCCACCCCAGGGTTACCTGATACCTCAAGCCCCTGTCTCGTATGCACCTCACCTTGAAGCACCGCTCTTCTTTTATTCAGGGTACTGGTATGTCCCTTCAGATGGCTACTGGCTCAGGGCATCTTCATATTCAGGTCCCTGGATACATATTTCACAATGGAAAGTACCTGTTGAAGTTCGCAACCTACCCCGCCATTCTTATTTTCGCGATCATACATACAGGGATAGGGATTATCATGAAAAAAGGTTCATCCCCTATGGCCAGCAGAAGAAACTCTGGAATAAAGGGGAAAAGGTGAAATACAAAAAATATAATTACTGATATCCACCTGTACTACGTTCCAGCCTGCTGTCTCCATGTTCACAGAATAAAGGGCGGGAAAATTTCCCGCCCTTCAATTTATGGCAATATCAGAACAAAACACAGTTGATGAATATGCGGCAATTCCACTCTATCTGTTCGATCAAATCTTTTTTCAGGTTATCATATGTTACAAGAGCAATCTTTTTATATCTCCCTTACATTTTCTCCTCTTATTATTTCCCTGTACTTTTATTCATGCCCCGTTTTTTATAATCGCTCAAACAGCATCTCACTATCCCTGCCGTAAAGGCCTTTGCCTTCGAGATTTTTCTCGATGAGCCTGGAAAGAGCCTGGGGAGTATCTATCTTCTCGTTTTTCAGCAGTGTGTCTTCCAGGATCCTCAGGGTCAAACGGTTTCCTCTGATTGAATAGTTCAAAAACAACCAATGCCTCTCATCTTCTGACTGGTCAATTTCTTTCACATTCAGGAACTTCTCGCCATTCAAACAGGTGACAAAAGCACGGTATGCAGAAATATTCTTATTTACTTCAAGGCTAATGAGAATGAGTTCATGCTCATTGAAGGGGGATATTGCAATTGTTGCAACTTCCTCCTTCTCCGGGTTGATGAACTTCCAGTTCCCGATCAGCTCCCGGTCAATCTGAGCAGTCTCAGGAATTGAAAGAGGAAATTCAGACTCCAATGGACAACCGCAGAGAAATATGCTGATCGCCAAAATCATGCCTGACAGGAATACCTTCTTGTTCATATTTTTAATTTTATCATTTCTTGGTCAGTATGTATTGAATGATACATTCTCAAGCCCGTCTCTTAAGAAGAGGTCTTTTGTGTTCTTATCTTGTTCCCTGGGGCTTTTTCTTTTTGGGCAGTATGAGAAAAACAACTCCTCCCATAAATGTCACGACACCAATTATTGCAATGTACCTATAAGGGACTGCTATGTTTTCCTGCTTCGTTATCACCTTCTTTTTTTCCATCTTCAGCCTAAATTCGTTCCGGTACATTCTTTTTTTATACCGTGCTTCATAGAATGCATCAATCGCATCGCTTTCAGGCAAGGTTTCAATCTCCGGATGCAGGGACAGATACTCCTGATACTCCCGGGAGATTCTCTCGTTCTTGTCGGAAACAACCTCAATTACCCCTTCCCGGATTATGATTTCTCCCATAACAAAATTTCGCATAAGGTTTCCGAGCAGGCTGTCCTGTCTGTCAAACTCTGTAGCAAGCGGCAATGCTATAAGTAGCATACCGATTCCAAGAAAGAATATAATCAAGCCTGCTGCCATTCTTTTGCTCATAGCGTTCTGATTTTCTCAAATTATACCTGAGCAATTCAATATATGCGCACCATAAGCCTTAGGTGAGAATTAGCATCAGGTAAAAGGAGAAAGTCCTGGGTTGGGCTCCATCCTGTTCCGGTTGAATCGGGCTATACATCCTTTGTTTAAATGGGATAGAATTGATACTGAAGCGCGAAACAGAGAGTGGATGATTTTAGAGAAACCAAGCATCGTGAGTCGCCATGCTCACTAAATAAAGAAAGGGTTGCCATGGATCCATCAAAACTCGAACAATGTCAATTCAGAGAAACATCGACTGAGCAGTTTCGTGAAGCGATACCCGCAGTCGTAAACGATCTCGTGCAGTCCTGCAACACTGAAGCATGTTTTGATCATGTTGACACCGAACCCATCCCTTCCCGTGATGCTATTATAGATATTATTCATATGGCCCTCAGGATACTTTATCCCGGTTATTTCACAAAAATCCGTGTTGACAAAACCAATCTTCACTACTATCTGGGACAGGAGGTAACTTTATTATTTGAGTCCCTTTCAGAACAGGCGACTCTTGCAATCCGACATGAATGCCTCAGGCACAACCTGCCATGCATTCATTGCGGAGAACGGGGGCAGGAGATCGCAACTGATTTCATCCGCAACCTCACGAACCTGCGGAAAATCCTCGCTACCGATGTCCGTGCAGCATTCGAAGGAGACCCGGCGGCAAAAGGGTATGACGAGATCATATTCAGCTATCCTGGTCTCTTTGCTATCAATATTTACCGCATTGCCCATGCTTTGTTTGGAATGAAGGTGTCCCTGGTCCCGCGCATAATGACAGAATATGCCCACAGCCTTACCGGCATCGACATTCATCCGGGCGCCCGGATTGGCGAAAGCTTCTTCATCGATCATGGAACAGGCGTAGTAATCGGTGAGACGACAGATATAGGGAAGCACGTAAGGATCTATCAGGGTGTCACGCTCGGAGCCCTTTCCCTGCCCAAGGAAAAAGTCGAAGAACTGCGATATCAGAAGCGTCATCCGACGATAGAGGACGATGTAATTCTCTACTCGGGGGTCACTATACTTGGCGGTGAAACCGTTATAGGCGCGCGTTCGGTAATCGGCGGCAATGTCTGGATCACAGAGTCCGTGCCTCCTGACACCAGGGTCCTCACAAAGAAAGCTGAACTGATTTTCAGGGAGAAAGAGAAATGAACATTGCCCGTGTCTGTTCCGATATTACCCATACCATCGGCGACACTCCTCTGGTCCGGCTGAATGCACTGTCAGCAGGGCTTGATGCCACTCTTCTCGCAAAGCTTGAATGCATGAACCCTCTTGGCAGCGTAAAGGACAGGATTGGAAGTTCCATGATTGCTGATGCAGAGGCCAGAGGACTCATCCATAAGGACACTCTTATAGTCGAACCGACGAGCGGAAATACCGGTATTGCGCTTGCCTTTGTCTGTGCGGTCAAGGGTTATCGTCTAATGCTTACCATGCCTGAAACCATGAGCATGGAGAGGAAAAAACTCCTGAGGCACCTCGGCGCTGAACTGGTTTTGACCCCTGGTTCAGAGGGAATGAAAGGTGCAATCGCAAAAGCTCGGGAAATACTTACACAGACCCCTCATGCATTCATGCCGGATCAGTTCAGTAATCCCGCAAACCCGGAAATTCACCGCAAAACTACAGCCGAAGAGATATGGAAAGACTCTGACGGGAATGTTGATGTTCTCGTAGCTGGAGTCGGCACAGGAGGGACCATAACTGGAATCTCTGAAGTAATAAAAGCACGGAAACCATCCTTCAAAACGGTTGCGGTCGAACCCGCTGCATCACCTGTCCTCTCCGGAGGAAAGCCCGGCCCTCACAAAATACAGGGGATCGGTGCAGGGTTCATCCCGAAAGTGCTGAATACCGGCATTATCGACGAAGTGGTGACAGTACTGAACGAACAGGCATTTGAAACGGCGCGGTCCGCTGCAAAAAAAGAAGGGATCCTCTGCGGGATATCTTCGGGAGCTGCGCTTTGGGCTGCCCTTGAAATTGCCAGACGCCCTGAAAGCAGGGGCAAGCAGATCGTTGTAATCCTTCCGAGCACAGGTGAGCGTTATCTAAGCACAGAACTGTTCGAGTAAAGATAATACCATACCGAAGAACCTATCTCACAGCAGAATCCCTTGACAATTTGCCTTGTCAGTAATAAAGTAGAATCAAAGAGCAGCCTAAATCCATTCAAGGGATGGATGCGGGGGAACCAAATATGGGGCGAATTCACTGGCACAATCAGTGATAGGATACTTCCAAGTCCGAGTCCGGCAGCTAACCTCGTGGGCATTTGGAAGGGCAAAGGACAGAAATTCCGACCACTGCCTGATCAGCGGTTTTTTATTTCCCATCCTTGCCCTAATGGAGGCTAATGATGGGAATCCATTCTCTTTCTTTGTAACCTTCCGATGAAGCTGAAACTTACTTCACCGCAAATTCTTGCACTTGGATTCTTGGCCGTTATTTTGACAGGCTCTGTGCTCCTGATGCTCCCTGTCTCGAATACGAACGGGTGTTCTTTTATTGACGCCCTGTTTACCTCAACCTCTGCTGTCTGCGTTACAGGTCTGATTGTTAAGGACACTCCGGTTGATTTCACACTTTTTGGTCATATCGTAATTATGCTTCTTATACAGATAGGAGGCCTCGGATATATGACCTCTGCAACAATCATCTTTCTCATGACCGGGAAAAATATCGGCATTACTGAAAGGATTGCCATAAAAGAAGGACTTAATGTCGAAACGGTTGAAGGAATTGTCCGTTTTATAAAGAAGGTAGCGCTCTTTACCGCTGTTATTGAGCTTGCCGGTGCTCTTGTTCTCACCACGCGCTTCCTCAGAGAATATCCTTTGAGCGATGCTTTTCTTTACGGTCTATTTCACGCTGTATCTGCTTTCAATAATGCCGGTTTCAGTCTCTTTTCAGACAATCTTATACGGTATCGCGGCGATATCACCGTGAATCTTACCATCACCACACTGGTTATCGTTGGGGGAATCGGATTCATTGTGATGATGGATATCCATAAATTCATAAGAAAGGAAGTGACCAGACTCACCCAGCATTCAAAAATTGTCCTCCTGTCGACAGCGATTCTCATTATGACGGGAGCTATTTTAATATTTCTCATGGAATACTCAAACTCCGGAACTTTTGGAATCTTCCCGCTGAAAGAAAAGATACTTGTATCCTATTTCTCTTCCGTCACTGCAAGAACAGCCGGATTTAATACCATTGATTATTCTCTCCTGCACACAGAAACTCTTTTTCTGACTATAACCCTCATGTTTATCGGCGCTTCTCCCGGCAGTACCGGCGGCGGTGTCAAGACATCCACTATAGCCGTTATCGTCGCAAGCCTCTACGCAACAATCCGTGGCAAGAAGGATACCGTACTCTTTAAAAGGAGGGTTCCTTCCGACATTGTCACCAGGGCATTCCTTCTCATGACCCTGGCAGTGTTTTTCTGCACGTTCGTGAATCATTTCATTATCAGCACACAGGATACTCAATATCTCCCCTCTGTTTTCGAAGTTACCTCTGCGTTCGGTACTGTGGGTCTTTCTGTTGGAGATGGAGGAACCAGGAGCTTTGCAGCGCTCTTCACCTCATTTGGCAAGTTCATTCTTGTTTGTACAATGTTTGTCGGAAGGCTTGGACCGCTTACCTTCGCTGTTGCAATGACACGGCAGGTCAAAGAGCGGTTCAGGTATCCGGAAGGAAAGGTGATCATAGGATGAAAAAACAATTTGCTGTTATTGGGTTAGGACGATTTGGGTTTAATATAGCCAAGACGCTTGCAAAAAACGGTGCAGAAGTGTTAGCGATTGACATTGATGAAGACAGGGTAAAAAAAGTGTCCGATTTTGTATCCCACGCTGTCCAGCTTAATGCTATCGATGATAAAGCACTCTCTGATGTGGGTGTTCAGAATGTCGACACTGCAATTGTAAGTATCGGAGAAAATATTGAGGCGAGCATACTTGTTGTTATGATACTCAAAGAAATGGGAATACGGAGCATCATCGCAAAGGCTGTTACATCGCTGCATGGAAAAGTTCTGGAAAATCTCGGCGTCAAGAGGATTATTTTTCCGGAAAGGGATATGGCAGTCCGTGTTGCCCATAGCCTTACCCATCCGAATGTTCTCGAACAGCTTGATCTATCAGATGAATACAGTATTGTCGAAATCCCCACCCCTTCTTACCTGATCGGAAAAACTCTTACGGAGAGTCAACTCAGAAGCAGATACGGGGTCAATCTTATCGCCATTAAAAGAAAAGTTACGACTCAAAAAGGAATAGTCAAAGAATTATGGAATGTGAATCCTCTTCCCACAGATGTTATAAAAGAAAGCGATATCCTCGTTCTTGTCGGATTAAATGAGGATATTGACAAAATAGGGCTCAAAGTCTGAGCAGGGTAATCATGGGAGGGCGGGAACAGGGTGCAGTCAGCTTACAACTTTTTCAAAATCTTTGTCTTCCAGGAGGTTTCTGAAGTCTTCGTCTTCTTTGGCAGTTTCCCTGCAGGGAGGATTAATCATTATGGCCTTTGAAAGGTCTGCAAGAGCGTTGTTCTTGTCACCCTGCAATGAATAAAGACAGGCTTTGTTATACCATGCATTTGCGAAATCGGGTTTCAGATCAAGCGTTTTCTCATATGCCCTAAGCGCTTCCTCATACCTGCCGAGTCTTCCAAGGGCTATGCCCATATTGTACCATGCATCAGCAGAGCCGGGCTTCATCCTGATTGCTTTTTCATATGCCTTGAGCGCCTTCTCATGGAGACCGAGCTGTATCAGGGTAACGCCTTTATTGTACCAGGTATCCGCTGAATCGGGGTTCAGTTCGATAGCATTTTCGTACGCCTTGAGGGCTTCTTCATGCCGCCCCAGATGTGCGAGCACAACGCCTGTGCTGTGCCAGGTGCGTGCAGTATGCGGGTTTAGTTCCAGCGCCTTTCCAAAAGCTGCAAGGGCTTCTTCATACCGGTCGATCCGGCCGAGAGCTATACCTTTGCTATACCATCCCCTCGCATTATGTGGGTCCAGATTCAGGGCTTCTTCTAATTCTTTCAGTGCCTCTTCATAGTGTCCCTGCTGAATAAATACAACCCCCAGATTGTATAACGCAAGCGCATAGGAAGGGTTTTCCTTCAGAGCTTTTTCGTAATAGTCTTTTGCCATAAGATACTCGCTCTCTTCATATTGGGCATTGCCGAGGCTGACATATATTGATTCCTCTCCCGCTCGCGCATTGAAATACTTTTCTATGTCGTGCATTCTGTGGGCAAGGAGCGTCAGGATGCCTTTCTCAAAGAATCCCATCCTCTTTTCTTCTCGCTCGCCTGTGCGAAGATCAATCGGTACGGGAACTAAACCGGTTCTCTTCTCAATATCTGAAATAATATTCCTGATCTCTTCCCGTGTTAAATTGAGCTGCCTGAATTGTTCCATTTTCTCGAGGAGAGTGATTTGGGGGAAAAGCATATGGATGCTGTCAACCAATTTTTCATCTTTCTTTGTATCCCTGCTGTTGGACTGTTCTGTCTGTGCTGCTATCTTCTCTGAGAATGCTTTTTCAAGAATACTCATCTGTTCACGCATCTGTCTGGCCATCTGTGCCGTTTTCTCGTGAATTTCTTTCTCTAGATCTAGTGTCATCTGCCGGAGAGCTTCCACTTCCCTTTTCAATTCTTCAATCCGTTCCTGCGAATCCCTCTTTGCTTGTGACGGCATTTCTCTCGCGGATATTTCTTTTACTGCAGATCTTCTTTTCGAGCGGTATATACCAAAAAATGTGAGGAGAGCCAATACTCCCGCAAGGGCCATGAGACCTGCCCACCAGTATTCCTGAATTAGCGCCGTATCAATCATTTTTGGCAACAACGCATGGTACAATATTTTCCTTCGTTTGTAATCTACACACTTTTGTCCGGCATGTCAATCTCAGTATAACCGTTTTTACGCCACATTAAAAATGCCAGGGGTTCTTCCTTTTCACGACAACTATTCTATCTCGACCCTGTATCCCGACATCCTTTTTACTGAGAGGACCTTTTCTTTGAGTCCTCTCGCTTCAAATCTTCCGTATGCCATAGAGTTGTCATAAAGGCGAATGACCTTCTCTTCCCTGTTCATCACGAACTTGCCTCCGCCTATGATAACCCAGGCCGGGTCATCTATATCAAACCGTTTTGCCTGCGCGTCGTAAACTCCGTCTATTCCTTTCCCCTGACAATATGTTTTCACAATATCAGCATGGTACTTCGAAAACTCCTTCGGCGAAAATACAAGATATTCCATCCCTTCATGCCTCATCTGTACAAATTTGCCATCTATTCTTTTCGGCTTCCTGGGCGGGGCGAACTTTATATAGTACAGGTCTGAATAATCTATGATCGTGAACTTCATAGGTGTAGTTTACCTCTTATTTTTCCTGATAGCCAGGATGAAGAAAGCAGAAAAACTGCTTATTGATGCACAGAAAAAAGGTTAAATCGGCGTCCCTACGCTTCTCAGCACATTCATGGGGCCATGTTCTTTCAGAAGATCCATCTGTTCTTTATTCCTCACAAGCAGTGCGCCCGTAAACCCAAGAGCATTGATCGAGATTGAATCGCAGAATTCCTTTGACCGCGGAACAAGGAGCATCCACTTTCTGGCGAGGAGAAAACAGTACGGCGCAGACTGACGCTTCAGAGGACCTTTATCTGGGGGTGTCATTTCAAGATGAACAAGCGAGGAAGCATAGAGGTCGAACGAACGCCGTGCGGCTTCGTAAGGTGAATCCACCGGATCGTTTTCGAGACGGATAAATACGTGCCTGAAAGGGAACGCAGGTATTGTACCCATGATACCCCTGAAGCGTGCTTCGGTAAACAGAGGTTCTATGGGTACCTCGGGACCCTCAGGTGCAAGAGGCAGGGGCACCATCTGCAGGTGTTTATGGCGTTGGCTTGCGCCTGCTGCTTCGCCTCCGTTATAAAACCCCAGGCTGTTGTATTCGTCCATGCATGCCCATAGCGCTTCAAAGTCAGATATCGTGAGCAATACTTCCTGGTCCTCAAAATGCCTTGTGACTATGAGAAGGTGGTGATCTACTACATTATATTTATTGAGCAGCGCAATATGCGAATCTGAAATATCCGTAACATAAAGGGCTTTGTCGTAGGGGAGAAAGGGATTCACCGATGTACCGGCTATTTCAGAGGCCTGCTGTTTCTGTTTCTCTTCAGCCTTCTTCCTGATACTCGCGAGAATTCTTACAAAGAACCACATCCCTGCGTCTTCAATGAACTCATATTCGGTGGGGATTGGGAATTGAGCTCCTGCCTGAAGGGCTTTCTCCGATGTCTGAAGGACGGCTTTCCATAAGGTATTTTTTTCAAGAAGTATCCGTGATTTCATTTCCCGTGAAATCAACTCCTTTTTTGTTTTATCATACCAGAAACAGTATCTATCATATGAAGAAAATACCTTATAAAAATTATATTAAAAAGGAGGCAGTATGGATGCAATCGAATGCATAAAATCAAGAATGAGCATCAGAAAGTTCAAACCGGACCCTGTCCCGGATGACATACTCATTGAAATTATTGAATCGGCAAAATGGAGTCCTTCATACAAAAACAGCCAGCCATGGGAAGTTGCCATAGTCTCGGGCGGAAAGAAAGAAATGCTCTCGAAGATGCTTGTTGAACTGCTCGAAAAAAATGAACCGGCCTGCCCTGACATCCCGGAACCACAGTCGTGGCCGTCTGCTGAAAAAGCACGGATCGATTCTCTCATGAAAAAAAGGAGCGAACAGACGGGAAAAGACTTGAACGACCCTGAAGTAAAGAGAAAAGCCAAGATAGTGAACTTTAATTTCTACAAGGCGCCTCACGGCATATTCCTCTTCCAGGATGCATCGCTCTCATTATGGTCTCTCTTCGACATCGGACTCTTTGCTCAGAGCCTCATGCTTGCGGCACATGCGCACGGGGTCGGAACGGTCCCGCAGGCGTTCCTTACCGACTATGCCATGCATATCAAAAAGTTCCTCGGAATCCCTGACTCAAAGCGGCTTGTCCTCGGAATCTCAGCAGGATATCCGGACTGGGAATCACCGGCAAACAAATTCAGAACTGACAGGGTTGACAGGGAAGAATTTCTGAGAGTAATTCAGTAGAATACACAGGGAATTCAGGGGGAAAGTAAAAGAAAATATTGGAGCAGAAGCGGAACAGGAAACTCGGTTATCTGTATGTATTCTGTGCAGCCTTTTTCTGGGCCTCGTCAGGCACTGCATCCAAGTTTCTCTTTCATCGCGGAATAACGCCTTTTCAACTCGTACAGTTACGCACAACAACCGCGGCATTTTCCTTGTTCCTTGTTCTCTTCATATGGAGAAAACATTTTTTAAGGATCGGAAGAAACGATATCTTCTATTTCCTTGTCCTTGGTGCGTTGCTTGCGGCAACGCAGTTCACGTATCTCTACAGCATCAGCGGGATTCAGGTGGCTGTGGCAATCCTTTTACAATACATGGCTCCTGTGCTTATTGCAGCATATTCTGTTCTCTTCGCCTATAAAAAACTTGATCAGAGAACCGTTATAGCCCTCGCAGGCGCTCTTGCCGGTTGTTATTTCATGACAGGGGTTTACAGCCTCGATATCCTGAACATGAACAGGACAGGAATCCTGGCAGGGTTTGCGTCAGCGGCTGCATTCGCTGCATATACCCTAAGGAGTGAATACGGCATGCAGATCTATACCCCATGGACAGTTGTATTTTATGCTTTGTTTTTTGCCGCCCTCATCTGGAACATTTTCCATCCACCGCTTGCAGCGTTCATTCATCCCCACCTGGGCACTGATTGGGTATTGATTCTGTACATCGGAATATTTGGTACTATCTTGCCTTTTGGTCTGTACAACGAAGGCATAAGACTCCTTCAATCAACCCGTGCGAGCATCACCGCTACCTTGGAACCAGTTCTCGCAGGATTCTTCGCATATTCTTTCCTTGGGGAAAAGATGGAGTTGTTGCAAATCACAGGGGCCTTCCTGGTTATTGCATCGATTCTACTGCTTCAGACAAGAAAGGACCATGCCTGATACTCGAAATAGCCTCATGCACTAAAATAAATACGGGAGGATCATGTTTATCCCTTCATATATCGAAACTCACCGTTCGGGAAAGCTGAAGGAACGCATTCAGACCGCACGTGGGATATTGGAAAACTGTCATCTTTGCCCCCGCGAGTGTCATGTCAACAGGCTGGAGGATGAAAAAGGTTTCTGCCGCAACGGGAAAACGGCCATGGTTTCAAGTTTCAACCCCCATTTCGGCGAGGAAGACCCTCTGGTCGGCAGCTATGGTTCAGGCACGATATTTATGACACACTGCAACCTCCTCTGCGTATTCTGTCAGAACTGGGAAATCAGCCATCAGAGCGAAGGCATAGAGGTGACGCCGAAGAAACTCTCCGATATGATGCTCTCTCTCCAGAATAGCGGCTGCCACAATATTAACTTTGTAACCCCCACTCATGTCGTTCCCCAGATACTGGAAGCCATTTCTCATGCTGTCGAAGGAGGTTTGCATGTGCCGCTGGTATACAATACTGGCGGATATGACAGCGTAAAGAGCCTGAAACTCCTCGATGGCATATTTGATATCTACATGCCCGATTTCAAGTTCTGGGACCCCGAATATGCGAAAAAGTATCTCAAAGCGCCGGATTACCCGGAAAGGGCAAGAAGCGCATTAAGGGAAATGCACCGGCAGGTGGGCGACCTTGTGCTGAACGAAAGCGGTATCGCATTGAAGGGAATTATCGTGCGCCATCTGGTGATGCCCGGGGGAACCGCAGGAACAAGAGAAATTATGCGTTTCATCGCCAAAGATATATCTCCCAACACCTATGTGAATATTATGGACCAGTACCACCCTTGCAGCAATGCATACCGATACCCACCGCTCAACCGGAGAATTACCCCGGAAGAGTACGAGGAAGCACTCAAGGCAACACAGGAGGAGGGAAATACCCGGCTTGATAACCGCGAGAGACGCACAATCTTCCGCCGTTCATGGTAACCATTTTTCTTTCCAAGATAAATAAGAAATACCACTCTCATTTCTGGATCACTGCATCGCTTCAGAAGTATTTTTATTTATTACAAGAATAAGCATTTTGGTCTATCGAGTCATGTTTGTTTTCTTGAAAAATTAGATTTTTTGATGCACTCAAAGGAGAGAGGGTAATAACCCTCTTTTTGAGCATAGGGTCATGGCTCACTGGCTCAAACGGAGTTTCATCAAGGGAAAACAGTGTCACTTGGCCTCCGAGGCGATTTTCTCCAGATCTTCTTCACTTATCTGGAGTTCCTGTGCAAGGACCTTCAGTGATGCTCCGGTCTGCTTCATCACCTCTTTCACATAGTCGGCATGATCGATGTTTTCTTCCCAGCATTTATAGAAATATTCTTTCAGTACTGCGGAGAGCCCCTCAGAGGGTATCCTGTAACCCTTCCTTGTCGCTTCCTTTTCCCCTGTGCTCTCCGGCATACCGATGACCACAATCCTGTCGTCAACAACGATATACCTGAAATCATGCACAATAGCGCATGTACTGTATTTCACATGGGCACCTGCTTTTGTATAGAGATTGCCGATATGTATCCTGTCATGGAATTTCGGCATGATGTATTTAACGCTTACACCCTCCTTTGACAGGCGTTCGATATTATTCATGATTGCCCTTGTCCTTTTTGTATCATCACCGGTAGGCAACCTCCCGGTAATGAATCCCGCCACTTCTTCCCTGGCATCGAGCATCGCATCCATTACTGTGAGAAAATACTCCTGCCTCGTAAGGACCTTTGTTGTCTTCTCAACCTCCAGCAGAAGGTTCTTCCTTCCCCTCCCCTCTTTAATGCTGAAGAGGAGAAGAATAATGGTGAATCCCAGCAAGAGGGACTCCAGAATCAGGAGAATTGTTTCAACCGTCATATTTTCATTCATCCTTTACTGAAAATATACCATACTCTTCATCTATTTATTAACCCGTATCCCTGATCAGGTCGTGGAATGACAGCTTATCCGCACAACAGTGTATACACAAACTCTTTTGTAGTATGATGAAGGGAATGAATATTTCCAGGTTATTGCTTAAAACCACTCTTTTTCTAACAGTGACACTGATACTTGCACCCTGGTATTTTTTATTGCTCCTGATTTTTTACCGGTGGCGCTGCTGTATTGGTCCCAAACTTGTTCAGTTCTATTTTAAAATCTGTCTCCTCGTCTTTCGGGTTCAGATCGAGCAGGTGATAAATTATGGAATCATAAACAAAAACCGGGAAGGTCTTCTCATTCTTGCAAACCATGCCAGTTTTCTGGACATTTTTGTGCTTTCCGCCCAGTTTGGCACTGTATTCCTGAGCAAATCAGAAATAAAATATTACCCTGTAATCGGGCAGATAGCCTGGCTCATGGGTGTTATTTTCCTGAACCGTGATGCTTCGCATGAAAGGGTGAGGGTACTCAGCGCAATTGCAGGCAGGTGTACAAAGCAGGTCATTGCGGTTTTTCCGCAGGGGACAACCAGCGGCATTTCAGATCGGTTGCCTTTCAACCGGGGAATTTTCAAAGTAATAGAACTAAACCCAGGCCTCTCATTGTTGCCGGTAACCATTTATTATAAGGAAGACGCGGCAATCGCGTGGAAAAAACCGCAATCGTTCAGGGATAATTTCATGAAGGTATGCTCTCAGGACAGAATTCACCTAAAGCTGCTTATCCATGATCCTGTAACTATTGAAGATTACCGGGACAAAACCGCCTCTCAAATATGCAGGATGGTAGAACATACCATTCTGGAGCCTTTGCGGGAAAAGTATGAAAGCTGAACAGGAGGATTGAGCCATCTGCCCTTCCCCTCACTTCAGATGACCTCCGGGAAGGCCTCTGCTATGTTCATCGTCATGGCAGTAAATACAGAGGTTCTCCCAGTTGGAACCATTGGAAGGATTATTCCTGTGGTTTCCGTCTTTATGGTGTACAGTCAGGAGATGCCGGTTCCTGTTTTCAAACTCTCTCCCACATTTGGCGCAGATCAGTCCGTGGATTTTCAGGGATTGTTCCCGGTAATCTGAAGGAGAAGCGCTCACCGCTTTCAAATCCCTTACTATCTCTTCCACTGTTTTGTCACCGGCAGGCTTTTTAGGAAGAGGTTTCCTGATTTTTAAACGTTTTTTATTTCCCAATATCCAGACATCCATTCCCGGCAAAAGTACATTTAAATATCGAACCCGTCCTGTACCGAAAGACTTTTCGAATAAATATGTTTTTCGTTATCGTAATCTTGTGCCGCATTTCTTGCATATGCGCCTGTTGATATCCGGGCCCAGATATTTATTGCAAACGGGGCATCTCCAGTTTAATGCGCTGAATCCGATAAACACAGCAATGATCAGTATCTGACCAGTGAAAATAGTATCTTTCGGTATTTCTCCGAAGAGATCATGCCGTTTATAAATCAAAACGAGGAATAACATGAGTACTAGCGTCACCGCCATGGCAAGGAACTGACGGCTCTGCCGTATTCGGAATTCCTGCAAGATATCATTGTTGTCTTTTTTTTGTCTCATCACAATTTTCTTGTGTCTGAACGGTCAGATCATATTCAGAAACTGCATAGTCATTATTTTCCGGCTTTTCCGAAGAGAGAACCGAGAACACCCCGGATTATCTGACGCCCGATCTGGCTGCCGATCGCATGAGCTGCGCTTTTTGCCGCTGCCTGGAAAAGGGTCTTTTTTTCTTTTTGACGTTCCGGGATCTTTCCTTCCCTGGCATCGGTTTGCTCCGCCTGCCCTCTGAGTTCTTCCGCTCTTGCCCTGAGTTTCTCATAGGCTGATTCACGGTCTATGATTTTTTGATAATGACCGTAGAGAGGTGATGACGTGATTACCTGGTTTCTCTCATCCTGAGACAGCGGAACAAGTCTGCTTCGGGGAGGATAAATCAGTGAACGTTCCACAACAGTCGGGGCGCCTTTCTGATCAAGCACAGAAACCAGTGCTTCTCCCACACCCATTTCGGTTATGACCTTCGTAACATCAAACTCCGGGTTCGCCCTGAACGTTTCGCCTGCTGCCTTGACTGCCTTCTGATCTTTCGGAGTGAAAGCCCTCAGGGCATGTTGAACGCGATTGCCCAACTGCCCAAGCACCTCATCAGGGAGATCGACAGGATTCTGCGTAACAAAGTATACTCCTACCCCTTTTGATCGTATCAGACGTACAACCTGTTCTATTTTTTCTTCCAGCGCCTTGGAGACTTCTTCAAAGAGCAGGTGCGCCTCATCGAAAAAGAACACTATCCGGGGCTTGTCAGGATCACCGATTTCGGGAAGCTGTTCGAATAGCTCTGCGAGAAGCCAGAGAAGAAATGTCGCATAAAGCTTTGGAAACTGGATCAGTCTGTCAGCGGTCATGATATTGATTATGCCCCTTCCCTTTTCATCGGTCTGGATAAAGTCGTCTATGTTCAGTGCCGGCTCACCGAACAGTTTTTCTCCACCCTGTTCTTCAAGCACGAGGAGGTTCCTCTGAATAGCGCCAATGCTGGCGGTTGAGATATTCCCGTATTCTGTTCTGAACTTTTCCGCATTCTCGCCGACAAACTGGATCATTGCCCTGAGATCCTTGAGGTCAAGGAGCAGGAGTCCATTCTCATCAGCTACCTTGAACGTGATGCTGAGCACCCCGTTCTGGGTTTCATTGAGGTTAAGAATACGTCCCAAAAGAAGGGGTCCCATATCAGAAACAGTGGTTCTCAGCGGATGTCCCTGTTCGGAAAAAACATCCCAGAATGTCACCGGACTGCCTTCGAAAACAAAATCTCCCAGCCCCAGCGTCTTTACTCTCTCAACCACTTTTGGGTTCTCGCCTCCCTTATGCGCTATCCCGGAAAGATCTCCTTTAACATCGGCCATAAATACCGGCACTCCGATATTGCTGAACTGCTCTGCGAGAACACGAAGGGTCACAGTTTTGCCTGTACCCGTTGCTCCTGCGATAAGTCCGTGACGGTTCGCCATGCCCGGGAGTATTGCAACAGCGTTTTTCCCTCTCGCAATGACTAACGGATCGGGGGTCCTTGCCATAGCTTTCTCCTTTTAACCAGATAAGATGCTATAGAATAAAAATCATGTCATGAGAATGTCAATTCCCATGAGTGATTTCTGTGAATTTATCCGGCTTTAGAAATTGAACCATATCCCGGAACCATGATTCCCTGGATGAAATCACGAAGCGGAATTGAAAGATATCATTTAAATCTTCTATTATTAAAGATATATTTGATTTTCCTTAAAAAGGACCCTTACACTATAATGCATCTCAAAACTGTAAAAATCGATACTGCAAAATATCCGGTCATGGATCGCTATCCTTTTAATCTTCCAATATTCCAGACGTCCAGCCAGATTGAATTTGATTTACCGATAACCTTCTTCCTCGGAGAAAATGGCGCGGGGAAATCAACCCTGCTGAAAGCTATCTGCCGCAGGTGCGATATTCATATCTGGAAATACTCTGATAGATCCCGTTTTGAGATCAACCCCTACGAAGAAAGGTTCTATCAGGCCGTTGATGTCGAATGGTCGAATGGAACAGTCGCCGGTTCATTTTTCTCATCACAGACCTTCCAGGACTTTGTGCAGATCGTCGATGAATGGGCAGCCTCTGATTCCCGGGTGCTTGGGTATTTCGGGGGGAAATCACTCATGACGCAATCCCATGGTCAGTCTCTCATGTCATACTTCAGCAGCCGTTATACAAGAGAAGGGCTCTATCTGATGGATGAACCTGAAACATCTCTCTCACCGAAAAGCCAGATCGCGCTTCTTCGGGTAATTCACTCGATGGGCCAGGCCGGTCATGCTCAATTTATTATCGCAACACATTCTCCAATCCTTCTTTCCTGTCCGGATTCAGATATATTCTGTTTCGATGCTTTGCCAATCCGCAAAATAGCGTATGAATCAACAGACCATTACAGGATATATAATAATTTTATGGCAAATCGTGAACGTTTCTTCCACGACAAGTGAATTACTGATACATGGGAGAAACCATATAAAAAAAGGAATGATAAATGCAAAAACCGATTAAGCTTTACACGCTGAGCACCTGCATTCACTGCAGGGCTACCAAGTCTTTCCTCGACAAATATGCAGTGAAGTATGAATTCACCGATGTTGATCTGGTTCCTTTAACAGAGAGAGATGCTGTGCTCACGGAAGTCAGGAAATATAATCCCGCATGCACGTTTCCGACTATTCTTATAGGTGACCAGGTCATAGTAGGATTTATTGAAAAGGAACTGAGCGCAGCACTGGTATCCCTCTAATACAATACCAGCTTGCTCTTGCGCTGAGAAAGCAATCGTACTCCTTGAAGAAAGGTGTCTTCATCAGTAGCAGCATAAAGCTCATTTAGTTGCCATAATTTCCTGGCTGAAACAATAAAATCGATTCGTTTACAAATTTGCATCATATGTTTAATAATTTTCTTCTTTACAAATGAGTTATTTTTTATTTAAATGTATATAGATGAGTTTGAAGCATAATCATAATTGCATAGCCTGAATCCAGGGATGCAGAGAGAAGGGAGGTGAAAAGTAAATGGCAGTTAAGAAAGCAGCTGCAAAAAAACCTGCAGCGAAGAAGACCGTAAAGAAAGTTGTAAAGAAGACTGCAGCGAAGAAGCCTGCGAAGAAGACCGCAAAGAAGAAATAGGTTCCCTTACCATGTTGACACAGATGATTTGGGCTGGAGGAGAAATCCTCCAGCCACTTTTTTTCTCATTGATACCATTGCCCTCTTGACGGTCCCATCCAACCATATACGAGTTCCATTCTGGATACTTCTTATGCTGTGGAAGGAAAATAGATAGTATTCAGCCGTTTGATGCTTTTCAGCACGCCTTCTTTTGAGTGGGATTCTATAGTATACACAGGCCTATTGTTATTCAGTTCGGCAAATAAAGCCGGAAAATCGAAATTTCCCTCTCCTACTGCAAGATGGTCATCTGCCTGTCCAACATTATCGTGAAGGTGAAGTTCAACAAGATATCGCTTGATCTGCCGGAGCCATTCTTTGAGCGGTAATTGCGAAAACAGATTGAAATGACCCGTATCAAAACAAACACCGAAGTGCTCCGATTCTATGGCTTCCATGAGGAGCCTGAGATTATCCGGGTTGTCCTCGAATATATTTTCTATCGCGATTTTTGTTTCCAGATCCTCGGCTCTCTTCACAAGTTCTTTCCAGGTGAGAATGCTTTTTTCCAGCCAGAGGTCCACTTTCAGCGCATACTTCCACTTCTCATACCCCGAATGAAAAACAATGACTTTGGGTTTCAGAAATGCAGCGATATCAAAAACGTGTGAAAATCTTTTCAGGGTAATTTCCCTGATTTTGTCGTCCACTGCACCTGGCGAAAGATCCATGAACGGTGCGTGAATGGTCAGGGAAGGATTGTAATCGAGTTCGCTCCGGAAATTCTTTATGTCGGAATCTGACAGAGCATCGAGAATGTCGGCGGAAAAGTATACTTCAAGGTTTATCCGGTGCTTTTTTATAAAAGGAAGGTACTCCCTTATCCGGTGATAAGGCACATGCACCTGGGGGGCAATCATCAGGACTTGGCAGCAGGTTCAGGTTTCGTTTCTGTATTCGATTGAGGTTTCGTTTCTGTTTTTGATTGGGCTTTAGACTCTCCATTGGTAACTACAGGCGCTGACTTCCCCTTCGACCTTGACTCTTTTTCCTTCTGTTTCCGGTCAGAAGACGCGTAGTCGGTAACATACCAGCCCGTTCCTTTCAGGACAAATGAGGTCTGGGATATCAACTTATGGAGCGGCCCTTTGCATATGGTGCAGAGAGTGAGCGGCTCATCACTGAATTTCTGCATCACTTCATAATGCTTGCCGCAGTTTATACATTCATATTCATAAATAGGCATATCCAGAAACCTCCCTGAAATTACAGGCTTTATTATAACATAGATTTCTTTACGGAGAGGAGAGGTATTTTTTCACGCACTTCGGCAGGAGGAATAACAACCGGTGCATTTCGGCATCATAATATGCGAGGCCTCCGAGTTTTCTTTCCCTGCTCTTTTTCTTAAGAATGTGTGGGTCAGTCTTTCCGGATTATACCTCAAGGAATAAATCCAGGAATGTTCTGTTTTTACCACTTCAGCTTTCCCTGCATCAGTTTCTCGTAAATCTTTGGGGTCACGAACGCCTGCCGGTGGATCTCATCGTCATAATAATTCGTGTCTATCTGGAAGGTATTCCTTGTTTCACGCGGTGATATCCCTTTTGTTGCAACAGCAAAGGCCCACCAGTTCCCCGGATAGGTGGCAATGGAGGCAGTATAGAGATCGACGACCGGGAAAATCTCCTTCAGTGTTTCCTGTATTTCGATAACCATATCCTTATGGAAATGGAGAGATTCCGTATGTGTAACAAACATACCCTGATCGGTAAGGCAGTTTTTTACGTTTCTGAAAAATTCAGCGGTGAAAAGGCTCCGTGCAAATCCTATGATATCGGTAGAATCGATGATGACTGCGTCTATACCCGATGCTTTCTGTTTCGCTAAAAATTCAGCGCCGTCCATAATCCTGATCTCCACCCGTGGGTCATCAACCCCTGATGAAACAGACGGGAAGAACTGCCGCGAGATATTGATCACCTCTTCGTCAATTTCAATAAAGAATATCTTTTCAACACTTTTATGTTTTAACACCTCCCTCACTACACCGCCATCGCCTCCCCCGATAATCACAACCTTCCTGGGGTTCGGTACCGAATGCAGCACTACATGGGTGAGCATCTCGTGATAAAAGAACTCGTCCCGTTCAGTCATCTGCACAACCTCATCAAGGATAAGCATCTTGCCGTAATGAGGGTTACTCACGACCATTATTTCCTGAAAACTGCTTTTTCCCTTATAGAGGATCTCCTCGATTTCGTAACAATATTCGACCGGGGCATAGGGAGCCTTCTCAAAAAACCTGATCATTTCTCGTCCTTTCAGTACAGGAAAATAATTTCCCTGTTAAATTAAAATTGTTCTCGGTATTGAGAACCCGTTGAACTCCGAGGCATACGATATCGTATAAGCGCCACTCGAAAGAATAAGCACAATATTTCCGATATTCGGTTCGATCAGGGTGACATTCTTATCGACCACATCAAAGCTATCGCAGCTTGGTCCTGCTATTGTCCATTGTTTCTTGTTTACAGCCTGGTTCAGGCTCTCGACGAGGTAGCTGTACTTAATTCCCCCCACGCTCTCCATGAGTCCATTGAATACGCCAACGTCCAGATACAACCAGCCTTCGTCACCTCTCTGTGCTTTCCCGATGACCGACGTCACCAGAATACCTGCATCTCCGATTACCGCCCTTCCCGGTTCTATAAAAATGTCGGTATATTCCGGAAATTTATTGTACAGAAGTTCGTTTATATTTTTTTCAATCGCTTCGATGCTCACTACATTCTTTCGGTATTTTATAGGATATCCACCGCCGATATTCAGCATCTTCAGGGTTATCCCTTCCTTTTCGGCCCTTTCCCATAAATTCTTCGTTTTATCAAGCGCGATATTCCAGTTGTAGATATTCGTACATTGCGAACCGACGTGGAAGGTAATTCCCACTGGTTTCAGCCCCTTCTCCTTTGCATAACACAATAACGCGAGCGCTTCATCGAGTTCTACTCCGAATTTATTGCTGAGCGGCCATTCACTTCCCTCATTGGGAACCGAGAGCCTGACATATACGCTGGAGTCCGGGATGTACCGTACGAGTTTTTCCACTTCATCGACGGAGTCGAACGCAAACAGTCGCACACCATATGATGCAGCCATTTTGAGAAATTTCAGCGATTTTACCGGATTGCTCGATATTATTCTTTCTGGATCTACATTGAGCTGCGCAAGGATTTCGAGTTCACCCTCGGACGCAATTTCAAACCCTGTTCCAAGTCCGCTCAGCAGCTTCAGTATCTGAATATCCGGGTTTGCCTTTACCGCATAAAAAACCCTCGCGTTCCTGATGGCACGGCCTATCACGGATATTTTCTGTCTCAC
The DNA here is from genome assembly GCA_031082155.1 of Thermodesulfovibrionales bacterium. Taxonomy (GTDB): domain Bacteria; phylum Nitrospirota; class Thermodesulfovibrionia; order Thermodesulfovibrionales; family SM23-35; genus JAKLQR01. Next base: position 171,413 of record JAVHLL010000002.1, read on the forward strand.
CTTATCTTTATCGATAAGAAGAAAGGGCGTCTCCCGCTCTTCCTTGTCAAGATACTGCAACACCTTGAACAGTGAAGACTCCGGGATAATGCCTGCATGAACTTTTTCTATCTTGAATGACCGTACCATGAGAATTTTTATTTAACGGTATTTGGAGAGAATTTGCAACAGTATTTTGATGCTGCTCAGTGCCCTTTTCGCGCACGGGAGAGTTTCTTTGCAGTACTCCTGACGCCTTCAGAGACATTCCTGTTTTTTTCGAGAATTGAGAGATCTCTTGTCTTCAGTTCACTTAAAAGTGGGAGGGCGACTCCCGGCGGAGTCTTCGGATTCGTTACGACGGCGAGAATAATGCTGTAACTTTTCATCCATTCTCTCTTCTTTGTTATTTTCCTGAGTGCTTCATCAGAAACAGAACGGGACCGGGTAATTATTTCAACTTCCTGATCGGTAATTTTTGGGTTTTCGAGAACAGTCAGCGAAACCTCCTTGTTCGGATCTCTAAGAAGGAGGGTCCGTATCTCCTTCCCTCCGCGGAGGGCGAGATGAATGCGTTCGGAAACAGTAAGTTTCTGGATCTTCTGAAGTATGGTCTGTGTGCGTTGTTCCTGGGTCTTCTGTGGTCTCGTTAGTTCAGTTTTCGGTCTCACGGGAACATGGAGGATCTCTGAGATCATCTGCCTGACGGTATCTGGAGTCTCCGGGTGGTCATTCAAGATCCTCAGCATTTCCGGACGGTTCTTGTTTGCGTTCGCAATCTCCTCGAATACAGAATCATCCGATGCGTCCTCAATAAGCAGTTCTATCGTCATGGCAGAAGCAGTCGACAGGTCCAGGCTTAAAAGAATCCTATCCTCCATATGCCCCCTTCTTCATAAAAATGAAATACTCAATATTTCCTTTTTGCCCTCTAACAGGAGATTCGAATATGCCGATTGTTTCGAGCCCGGATGATTCAAGTGTTTCTCTGACCTGGTTCACCGCAGAAAGTCTTTTCTCCTTATCTTTTATTATACCGCCTTTCCCTACCTCGCCCTTCCCGACCTCGAACTGCGGTTTTATAAGCGCGAGCATTTCACCCCGGTCTTTGTGAAAAGTCATTACCGGAGGGACAACCTTGCTGAGGGAAATAAACGATACATCAATCACGACTGCGTCGATACTGCGATTTTGCAGCTCTTCAAAATCCTTCTCCGTAAACCGCTTCTGTACCCCGGTCCCTGATTCACCTGCTCCGGAGAATTCCTGATCAAGATACCGTATGTTGGTTCTTTCCATCACCACCACTCTCGGGTCGTTCCTGAGAGACCATGCAAGCTGTCCGTATCCCACATCGATACAGAATACCTTCTTTGCTCCCCTTTTCAAAAGGCAGTCTGTAAACCCGCCGGTCGATGACCCGACGTCCATGACTACTTTCCCTTCAGCCTCTATCTGAAAATAATTTAATGCAGCTTCAAGTTTTAGCCCCCCCCTGCTTACAAAGGGGATACCTTCCCCGGTGAGCGTTATTTGTGAAGTACCATGAACAAATATACCGGCTTTTGTTATGCGCTCACCGTTTACGAGAACCTTGCCCTCCATTATTAGAGCTCTTCCCATCTCACGGCTCTTCACAAGGCCTCTTGCGACAAGGAGGATATCCAGTCTCTCTTTCAAAGGCTGTATAAAGGCTCTTTGTGAAGTGACAGCACAGCCTGGTATATTCCCTCTTCGTCGAGGCCGTACTTCTTTCTTAAATCGTTCTGGTGCCCGTGTTCTATAAATACGTCAGGAATACCGATCCGTCTTACCCGCACCTGATTGAGTTCTATTTCATTGAAAAACTCAAGGACAGCGCTTCCGAACCCGCCTTTTAACACGTTTTCTTCTATCGTGAGTATTTTTGGTACAAGGGACGCTACACTTGAGATAAGCCTCCGGTCAATGGGTTTGATGAACCGTGCGTTGACAACCATTACATCGACATCATCCTTTTCGAGTCTGGCAGCAGCTGAGAGCGCGGTAAAAACGTTTCGCCCGACAGCAAGAACTGCGATGTCCTTTCCGCCTCTCAGGATTTCTGCTTCACCGATCCTGAACGGCACCGGGACTCCGGTAAGGATTTCGGATCCCTTACATGGAGAAGCTGGTATTTTCCCTCTCGGATACCGTATCGCAACCGGTCCCTTATGGTTTAGGGCAAGTTCGAGCATTATCCTGAATTCAACATCGTTCTTTGGCTCCATGACTGTAATATTCGGGATAGGTCGCAAAAATGATATATCGAAAACGCCCTGATGCGTTGGACCGTCCTCTCCTGCAATTCCGCCCCTGTCTATGGCAAAAACGACAGGAAGATTCTGAAGGCATACGTCATGGATTATCTGATCATAGGCCCTCTGCAGAAATGTTGAATAAATTGCAACAACAGGCTTGATGCCCTGCGTTGCAAGTCCCGCTGCAAAAGTAACCGCATGCTGTTCTGCGATGCCGACATCGTAAAAACGCTCAGGATATTTCTGCGCAAAGGAATCAAGCCCTGTTCCTTCTTTCATTGCTGCAGTTATTGCCACAATCCGTTCATCTTTCCCTGCGAGTTCAGTAAGGGTCTGGCCGAATACATCACTGAAGGTGAGCTGCGTTCCACGGAGCGGCGAACCGGTTTCGAGCTTGAAAGGCCCTATCCCGTGATAAAGGGAGGGATCTTTCTCGGAGAACTCATACCCCTTGCCCTTTTTCGTGATAACATGGAGCAGTACCGGCCCTTTTTCTTTTCTCACCATCTTCAGGGTATTGATGAGGAGGTCGATATTATGACCATCTACCGGTCCGACATAATTGAATCCGAGTTCTTCAAATATGACACCAGGGAGGAGAAGCTTTTTCAGCATCTCTTCTGTCTTTTGCGCTATCTTTGTCGCAGGTGCCCCTACCTTGGGAATGCTCTCGAGAAACATCTTTGAATCTCTTTTCAATTTCTGATAAAAGTCTCCAGTGAGAATGCGGTTAAAATACGCAGACAAAGCGCCTACATTCCGGGAAATGGACATCTCATTGTCGTTCAGAATAACAATAAGATCTTTTTTCAGGTGTCCTGCATTGTTTAGTCCTTCGAATGCGAGACCGCCAGTCATGGCCCCGTCACCGATTACCGCTACTACTTTATAATCTTTCTTATTCCTGTCTCTCGCCTCTATAATGCCTAATGCCGCTGAAATGGATGTGGAACTGTGCCCGGTACCGAACGCATCATGTTCACTTTCATTGCATCGCGGGAACCCGGAAATTCCTCTATATTGCCGTATGGTCGGGAATTTCTCATATCTTCCCGTGAGAAGCTTATGCGGGTAAGACTGGTGCCCGACATCCCATATGATTTTGTCCACTGGAGAATCGAACACCGAATGGAGCGCAATGGTCAGTTCGATCACCCCGAGATTCGACGCAAGATGTCCACCGTTTTGCGCAACTATCCCTATAATTGTTTCCCGCATTTCTTCGGCCAGATCCCTGAGTTTTTCGACTGGAAGTTTTTTTACGTCCAAGGGTGATTGTATCTTTTTGAGCATCCTCATGCTTTCCTCCCCACAATATATCTGGCGATATGCCGTAAGGGATCTGCCTCACGAGAAAATATTCCAAGGGAATCCAATGCCCCGTTCAGAAGTTCTTTCGCTTTTTGCCTTGCCCCTTCGGTTCCATAGAGCGCAGGATAAGTCATTTTCTTCTTCTTGCTGTCAGAACCCGGAGATTTTCCGAGTTCTTCTGCAGTACCCTCTATATCGAGGATATCATCAATGACCTGGAACGCAAGCCCTATCTGTTCACCATAGCGAGTCAATGCGTCAACCCTGTCTTTCTTAGTGCCTGCAAGTACGGCCCCCATCCTGACCGATACCTTTATCAGCGCAGCGGTCTTTTGGAAGTGAATAAATTGTAACACATCGGAGTTGGGTTCTGCATTCTCCGCAATGATATCCTGCGCCTGACCGGCAACCATTCCGAGCAGGCCTGCGGCTTTTGCCACATCATGGATAACTTTTGCGATTGTCGAATGCGTGATCCGGAGAGTTGCCTTCTGCTGCCTCGTTCCCTTCCTTCCAGGTCCAGTGTTGCGGTTTGCAGGTTCTCCGATCATGGAGAATGCTTCCGTAAGCAATGCATCTCCGGCCAGTATGGCCATCGCTTCGCCGAAGACCTTGTGGTTCGTTGGTTTTCCCCGTCTCAGGTCATCATTATCCATTGCAGGAAGATCGTCATGAATGAGCGAATAGGTGTGGATGAGTTCAAGGGCAGATGCCTGCGGTATGATATTACGCGGGTCTCCTCCGCATACTTCATGCGAAGTGAGCGCGAGAATCGGCCTGAGCCGTTTGCCTCCTGCGAAGAGGGAATAGACAACCGCTTCGTGAAGGATCTGCGGGGGGGATGAGATACTGAAATATGACTCGAGATAGGCGTCTATAAGTGTGCGTTTTTCGCTGAGATAATTTTTTAAAGGAAAAGCTCCCCTATGAGGGGGTTTTATGCTACTCCCACTCAATGGTGCTCGGCGGTTTTGAGCTGACATCATATACTACCCTGTTTACCCCTTTGACTTCATTGATAATTCGGTTCGCGACAGCACCGAGTACAGGATAAGGGATCCTGGCCCAGTCTGCTGTCATGCCGTCGAGGCTGTTGACCGCTCTGACTGCAATCACATTTTCATAGGTCCTTTCGTCTCCCATAACACCGACGCTTTTCACGGGGAGAAGGACTGCAAAAGCCTGCCAGAGCTTTGTATAAAGACCTGCCTTTTTGATCTCATTGAGCACAATCGCATCTGCCTGTCTCAGTATATCGCACCGCTCTTTCGTTACTTCACCGATGACCCTGATCGCCAGACCTGGCCCCGGAAAAGGCTGGCGGTTAATAATCTCATCAGGAATATCAAGGTCTTTCCCGAGCAGACGCACTTCGTCTTTGAAGAGTTCGCGCAATGGTTCTACCAATTTCAGTTTCATCCTTTTCAGGAGACCCCCGACATTGTGATGACTTTTTATTGTTGCTGAAGGCCCTTTAAAGGATACGCTCTCTATGACATCGGGATACAATGTTCCCTGGGCAAGAAACTGCACCCCTTTGATTTTACCGGCCTCTTCTTCAAATACCCTGATGAATTCATTGCCGATTATTTTTCTCTTTTTCTCAGGGTCGGTTATTCCTTTCAGTTTTTTCAGGAATCTGTCCGAGGCATCGATACAGTCGAGATTCATATGGAAATGTTTCCTCAGCGTAATTTCGACCTTTCTTGCCTCGCCTTCTCTCAGGACGCCGTTGTCAACAAAGATACAGGTTAATTGCTTTCCGATCGCTCTGTGGACAAGTACTGCGGTCACTGTTGAGTCAACGCCCCCGCTGATACCACAGACAACTTTTTTATCGCCAACTTTCTCCCTGATCTCTTTCGTCGTAGCCTCAATAAAGGATTTCATTGTCCAGAGGGGTCTGCACCTGCAGATTTCAAATAGAAAATTCCTGAGTATCTTTGCGCCTAGTGGTGTATGTGCAACCTCGGGATGAAATTGAAGCGCATAAAAATTCCTGACCTTATCAGCCATGACAGCCACGGGAGAGTTGTCCGTATGCGCTATGGATAAAAAATCTCGGGGATATTGTTCAATTCTGTCGCCATGGCTCATCCATACGACAGTTTTTTTCGGGATGCCCTGAAAAAGAGACGTCTTCCGGTCTATGATAAGTTCGGCTCTTCCGAACTCTCTCTTCCGCGCCCTCGCAACCTTACCTCCGAGACAGTGTGCAATGAGCTGCATTCCATAACAGATTCCGAGGACAGGGATGCCGAGGTCAAATACCGCGAGGTCAGGAACAGGAGCGCCCTTGTCATACACGCTTGATGGGCCGCCCGACAGGATTATCCCTTTCGGATTGAACTCCCTAATCTTTTCTACAGATATGTTAAAAGGGAGGATTTCCGAATAGACTTTGTTTTCTCTTACCCGCCGGGCTATGAGTTGCGTGTATTGTGAGCCAAAATCAAGGACGAGGACATTCTCTGGGAACATTTACCATTCAGGCCTGTAGTTCGGCGCTTCCTTGGTAATTATTACATCATGGACATGACTCTCTCTGAGACCAGCGCTTGTAATCCTGATAAACCGTGCCTTGTTTCTTAGTTCCTCAAGGTTCCTGCAACCGCAGTAACCCATGCCGGAACGCAAACCCCCGATAAGTTGATGTATGCTTTGGGAAACCAGTCCTTTGTAAGGGACCCTTCCCTCAACTCCCTCGGGTACAAGTTTTATCGCTTTGACGCCCGACTGGAAATATCTGTCCTTTGAACCCTGCTCCATTGCTCCGATAGATCCCATTCCCCTGTATACCTTGTAACTGCGACCCTGAAAAAGGACTATTTCACCAGGCGATTCATCGGTACCTGCGAAAAGGCTGCCGATCATTATCGAATGGGCGCCGACTGCAAGCGCTTTCGTGATATCACCCGAATATTTTATTCCGCCATCGGCGATTACCGGGATTTTATGTTTTTTGGCCACAGCAAAACAGTTCTTGATGGCAGTGATCTGTGGGACACCCGCGCCAGCCACTATCCTTGTCGTACAAATAGAACCCGGGCCGATTCCCACCTTTATTCCATCCGCTCCCGCCTTAATGAGATCTCTGGCCGCCTCTGCAGTAGCGATATTGCCCGCAATCACATCAATGTCGAATTTTTTCTTTAACATCTTCAAGGTATTGAGAACCGGATTCGTATGGCCATGGGCAGTATCAATAACGATTACATCAGCTCCGGCTTTAATAATCAGTTCAGCGCGGTAAAGCACATCATCTCCGGTCCCAATGGCAGCGCCTACACGAAGTCTTCCCATGCTGTCCTTGCAGGCGTTTGGATATTTCTTTCTTTTCTCAATATCCTTGATCGTAATCAACCCTTTGAGGACGTTGTTTTTGTCAACGATCGGAAGTTTTTCGATCTTATACTTGTGGAGTATCTTTTGGGCTTTTTCAAGGGTTGTACCAACGGTCGACGTAATCAGGTTTTTGCTTGTCATTACCTTCTCAACTTTTTTGTTGAACTGTGTTTCAAACCGCAGATCCCTGTTGGTGATGATTCCTATGAGCTTTCCTTTCTCGGTAACAGGCACTCCGGATATACGGTATTTTTTCATAAGCGCCAACGCTTCTGAAATAGGCGCATCAGGCATTATGGTAATCGGGTCCATGATCATTCCGCTTTCGGACTTTTTTACCTTGTCGATTTCTGTTTTCTGGCGTTCAGGGCTCATAGCCCTATGGACAATCCCTATGCCTCCTTCACGGGCCATAGCCATTGCGAGATCTGCCTCCGTAACCGTATCCATAGCGGCACTTACAATGGGAATGTTGATACTGATGTTCCGTGTGAGCATGGTATTCACGTCTGTGTGTTTCGGGAGGACTTCCGATTTTGCAGGAAGAAGGAGCACATCATCAAATGTCAGGCCTGTTTGCACTCTATCGTCGATCATACTTTATTGTCCGTAAACTTTCGATAAGTGTAACATGATGCTTCCGTCTAAAGCAATCAGCTTGGTCAGAATCATGAAGGAGGGTACAACAACGGTGCGGTTATGATACAATATTAATTCACTATTGATTCCCTAAGAAAATGGCAAAAAATATACGGAACTTTTCGATTGTTGCGCATATAGATCACGGGAAGTCAACCCTTGCGGACAGGCTACTCGAATATACCGGTGCGTTAAGTGAACGCGAGATGATGGACCAGGTGCTCGATACCATGGATCTGGAGCGTGAACGGGGCATAACGATCAAGGCTCATGCGGTAAGGCTGAAATATCATGCAGACGACGGTAACGAATATATCTTTAACCTTATCGATACTCCCGGTCATGTGGATTTTTCATATGAAGTCTCCCGGAGCCTTGCATCCTGTGAAGGTGCGCTCCTTGTAGTGGACGCTTCGCAGGGAGTAGAGGCCCAGTCAGTCGCAAACGCATATCTTGCCCTTGAGAATAATCTTGAAATCATTCCCGTGATCAATAAAATCGACCTCCCTGCTGCAGACCCTGAAAAAACAAAGGAGCATATCGAGGACGCGATCGGTCTGGACTGTTCCTTTGCTGTTCTTGCGAGTGCGAAGGAGGGAATAGGCACTCACGAAATTCTTGAAGCAATTGTGAACAGGGTACCGCCGCCGGCTGGGGATGACGATAATCCGTTGAAAGCGCTCATCTTCGATTCCTGGTTTGACAATTATCAGGGGGTCATTGTGCTCGTCAGAGTTTTCGACGGCAGGGTGAAACAGGGCGACAAAATACGGCTTATGGCCGTAGACAACGTATTTGAAGTGTCGCAAGTCGGCATTTTTACTCCGAAAATAACACCGCTTCATGAACTCGTTTCCGGAGAAGTCGGGTATATCATAGCGGGCATAAAACGCATAGCAGATACGAAAATCGGTGATACTGTGACCGACGCAAATAATCCTGCTGCGGAACCCTGCCCCGGTTATAAAGACATAAAACCCATGGTCTTCTGCGGCCTTTACCCTACCGCATCGCATCAATATGAAAACCTGAGGGACGCGCTCAATAAACTGAGGCTGAATGATGCTTCATTCACTTTTGAACCCGAGACTTCGCTCGCACTCGGTTTTGGTTTCAGATGCGGGTTTCTCGGCCTGCTCCATATGGAAATCATCAAGGAGCGGCTTGAGCGTGAATTTGACCTCTCGCTTCTCAGTACCGCACCTACCGTTGTCTACCGTGTTACCGGTCCGGACATGAAAGTGATCTCTGTTGATAACCCTGCACTTTTGCCGGACCAACATGAAATGATTGAGGAACCTTTTGTGCTCGCCACGATTTTCCTTCCCCAGGAGTTCATCGGCCCTATACTCGACCTTTGCCAGGAAAAAAGGGGCATTCAGAAATCTTTTGCTTATATCGGAAAAGACAAGATAAAGATTGAGTATGAACTTCCGCTCAATGAAATTCTCTGGGACTTTTTTGACAAGCTGAAATCTCTATCAAGGGGGTATGCTTCGATGGACTACGAATTTATAGGGTTCAGAGAATCCGATCTGATAAAGCTCTCTATTCTTCTGAATGGGGAAGTTGTCGATGCACTCTCTCTCATTGTTCACAAGGAGAAGGCGTTTTATAAGGGGAGGGAACTCACAGAAAAACTGCGGGGAATCATTCCGAGGCAAATGTTTGAAGTGATCATTCAGGCTGCAATCGGGAATAAAATAATTGCACGGGAAAATGTGAAAGCGCTCAGGAAAGACGTTATTGCCAAATGTTACGGCGGAGACATTACCCGGAAAAGAAAACTCCTTGAGAAACAAAAAGAGGGGAAGAAGCGCATGAAACAATTCGGAAGAGTCGAATTGCCACAGGAGGCATTTCTGGCTGTTTTAAAGGTAAAATAAGAGTATACAGCGCAGGTATTCAATCTTACTCCATGGCTGATTTTCTTTACATCCACATCCCTTTTTGTCTCAGAAAATGTCTCTATTGCGATTTTCTCTCTGTTCCCTATGATGCGTCGTCGGCCGGACACTATCTCGACGCCCTCTGCAGGGAACTGGAGCTGAAAAAAGACAAATCAGGCATACTACGGTCCATTTATATCGGAGGCGGTACCCCAACAACTCTTTCTGAAAAGCATTTCAGGAAGCTGTTCGAATGCGTCAGGAACAACTACGTTCTGTCGTCAGATGCAGAAATCACAGTCGAAGCCAATCCCGGCTCTCTCGACCGCACAAAAATTGACACCATACTATCATTCGGGGTGAACAGACTGAGCGTCGGCGTCCAGTCGTTCCATGATAATGAACTAAACGTTCTGGGCAGAGTCCATTCTGCAGATGATGCGCAAAGATCGCTCGCTTTGATTCAGAAATCCGGCATTGAGAATTTCTCTATCGACCTTATGTACGGAATCCCCGGCCAGGACCTCACTTCATGGCTTGAATCACTCGCAAAAGCAGCAGAATTTTCACCAATGCATATTTCCGCTTATGAACTTACGCCCGAACAAAACACGCCTTTCTTTCATTTACTGAATTCAAACCGTATTGAAATGCCTGACGATGACCAGATATTCACAATGTATTCCTTCGGAATCGATTATCTCGAAAGCCGTGGATATGCACAGTATGAAATCTCCAATTTTGCTTTCAGGGATTACGAGTGCAGGCATAATCTCAATTACTGGGACAGGGGAGAATACCTTGGCGCCGGTGCAGGGGCGCATTCTTTCCTGAACAATATGCGATCAAAGAATACAGGCGATATCAGACAATATATTGAAGAATTAGCAAGTGGGAGCATTCCCGTAAGAGAACCTCTCCGTCTTACCCCCGAAGATTCCCTGAGAGAGCTCTTGTTCCTTGGGTTGAGAAAGAAACAGGGCATACGGCTCAACAAATCAGCCATTTTCCCAGAGAATGGGGTAGAACTATGCAGGGAGTTGATCGACGAAGGATTTTTGGAAATATACGGGGATTCCATGAGACTCACCAGGAAAGGGGTTCCTGTCTCTAATGCGGTAATTGTAAACCTCTTCGGGAAATTCGGACTGTAAAACATTTTTTCGTTTTCAGGAGATGCGTCCGATTTCGTCACAATGAAAAAAAACCACACTTACTATTTGACAGAAGGGAAACAGGGATAGTAGAGTAGAAATAAAACACTATCTATGATCATGAACAGTAAATTAGGCACTCTGATAGTCCTTATTTTCTTCTGTTTCTCATTCAACGCTTGTGCCTCCTTATCAGACCGCGCAAAAATGAAAACCGGCATGGCAGGTGGCTGCATTTCAGGAGCAGCGCTCGGAGCCGCAATGGGAAGTATTCCCGGAGCGATGCTCGGTGGCATGCTCGGCACTGCGGCGGGCACATTCCTTGACGACTATTACGCAAGAAAGGCATTAAACGAAGACGATGAGCTTTCCAGACGCAAATTGAAGGAAGATGAACAGAAACTGGTTATCAGAGATTCATCTGTCAATCCACAGCAGGTTGCTACCGGCGGTGAAGCGACCACTCACATTCAGTATTCTGTTCTCGGGCCACCGGAAAGTGATGCCATAGAAATTAAAGAAAAACGCGATCTCTTTACCAAAAAGGAAGGTACAACCCCTCTGTCTGAAAAAACAGTATCGAGATCACAGGGAACACACCGCTCATCACTGACCGTCAAAATTCCCGGCAGCATATCGCGGGGTGACGCCGTTCTGATTACTACCATTTCATACGGCGCTCAGCAGGCAACGGTTCAGACTCCCCTGAAAATCCTCTAACCCTGAGAACCAGCTGAGAGTTTTTCCAGAAGCCAGGCCATATTCTCACCAAGATCTCTGAAAGTCACAAGCCCTTCTTTATCCTTGAGAATATCACCGGGTTCCATGCCTATCCCCAGATTCCAGTATGAGGACCCTGGTATAATCATATGATTAATGCCAAAGAAGTAATTGATACTTGAATACACATGGGTAGCCCCCGCCCTTCTCACTGCAACGACTGCCGCTCCGACTTTCCTTCTCAGGAGATAGCCATTCGCAATGGCAACGAGCCCAGCCCGGTCAATAAGAGCCTTCAGTTCCGTAGAAACATTGCAAAAATATGTCGGAGAACCAAGAATGATCCCGTCAGCCTCTTCCATCTTTTTTATGAAAAGATTAAATACATCATTTTGTATACACTTTCTGTTTTTCTTCTCAAAACATTTATAACAGGCCCTGCATCCCCTGATATCTGTACCGCCGAGTTGAATAAGTTCAGTCTCTATCCCTTCTTTTTTCAGCGTCTCGAAGACAGTCTGAATCGCGTGATACGTATTCCCATTTTTTCTCGGACTCCCGTTAAAAGCGAGTACTTTCATTCTTATCCTCCCACAGTATCTTTTAGGTCAGACCGGTCACCCGTACCACTTCATCAACTGTTGTTACCCCCTGAATAAGCTTTTTGATGGCGTTCTCCTTCAGGGTGCGCATTCCCTGTCCCAGGGCAACTTTTTTCAGACTAAGCAGCGATGTTTTTTCATGAATTTCCTCTCTGATCTTTTCGGTCATATCCATAATCTCAAAAATCCCGGTTCTTCCCATATAGCCCGTCCCTCTGCATTCCTCGCAACCCCTTCCGAGGGAGACCGTGTATTGTTTGACTTTTTCATAATCGAGCCTCAGGATATAGCACTCGTCTTTCGTCAGACGATATTCCTCTTTACATGACGGACATACCTTTCTGACAAGTCTCTGGGCAATAACACCCAGAAGCGTGGCATTCAGCAGGAAGTCTTTTGCTCCTATGTCAATGAGCCTGGTTATGGAACTCGGCGCATCATTGGTATGAAGGGTAGAAAAAACCAGGTGCCCTGTAAGTGCCGCCTGTATTGCGTTCTCAGCGGTCTCGATGTCGCGTATTTCGCCCACCATGATGATATCGGGGTCCTGCCGTAAAATCGTCCTCAAAGAACTCGCAAAGGTTACGTCAATCTGCGGATGTACCGCGGTCTGGTTAAACCCTTCGTAGATCATTTCTATGGGGTCTTCAATCGTCGTGACATTCACCTCAGAGGTGGAGAGCAGTTTAAGAAGAGAGTAAAGGGTGGTGGTCTTGCCGCTTCCTGTCGGTCCTGTTGCGAGGATGATGCCATGGGTATTTGTAATGAATGATTTCACTAATTCGAGCTCTTTCGGAAAAAAGCCCAGCGCTTCGATGTCTTTCATCAACAGCACGGGATCAAATATCCTTATGACCACTTTCTCACCGAATGCAACAGGGAGCGTGGAGATACGAAGTTCAACTTCCTTCCCTTCATAGCCAGTCTTGATTCTTCCGTCCTGAGGCCTTCTTTTTTCTGCGATATCCATCCGTGCAAGCATCTTGATCCTGGAAATAATGGGAGGATGTACAGCTTTCGGTATTTTATGAATATTGTGGAGGATACCGTCTATCCTGAAACGAACCAGACTGAACTCCCGTTTCGGTTCGATATGGATATCCGAAGCCCTGCTGGAATAGGCATAATGGAGCAGATACTCGACTGCATTGACAATATGCTGATCGGTCGCCTCAAGTTCCGTTATGGACTTGAGCTTGATGTACTGCTCGAGATTGCCGAGGTCAGTCCTCGTATCGATTTCTTTATCGGCTGAGGTAATAGCGGATTTGAAGCCAAAGAACTCTGTAATAATCTTCATGATGTCTTCTTTGGTGGCTACAACGATATCAACCTTATATCCGGAAACGCGCTCTATCCAGTCAACTGCTTCTTTGTCGAATGGATCGGCAGTGGCAACAGTCAGAGTAGTATTGGTGAGCGCTATGGGAACAATCTGGTGACGGATCGCATATGGCCGTGAAATGATCCTGGTGACCGTTTCATAATCCAGTTTCAGCGGGTCAATCCGCACAAAGGGAAGATTGAGATGTCTGGCAACTGTCATCATGATAACATCAGCGGTGAGCAGCTTACCCTCTGCCCCAGGAGAGGTTATTTTGAGCGATTCGATAACATCAATCAGGGAAATAATCGACTGGTCAACGATTGCATGGCGTATACCCGGAGCTTTTGATTTCAGGATTTTTGATCTCTGGAGAGTTTCTCTTGTCCTGACTAATTTAGCCTGTTCTTCAGTGAGCAGCCCTTCTGCAGAGAGGATATCGAGCAATGACCCCTTTTCTTTTTCTTTCACAAAAATATAATACCACTTTTCATGCGAGAAAAAACCTGCCGTTTCTATGATACTATAGAGAAAAGAGGTGTTGAGAATAAGAAAATGAAAGACTGGGATTGGATTATAGGCTTACTCGTCCTTGTAGTATGGCTCATTCTGCAGTTTTTTGTCTTCCCGAAGATAGGGATTCCCACCTGAAGGACAAAACATCGGGATTCGGGCAATCCCAGAAAAAAATCCTGACCTTTCTCCCTGAATTCGCCTGACATGCATTATGCTATTGGGGCGGATTTGGATTCTTTCATGGTAAACTTCATATGTGTCCATCATTCAGGTTCGTAACTTAGCAAAGAAGTTCGGAAAAATTACTGCGGTCAACGATGTTTCCTTCGAAGTTGAAGAAGGTGCAATTTTCGGATTCCTTGGCCCGAACGGTGCGGGGAAAACCACAACCATAAACATCCTCTGTACCCTCCTTACCCCAACATCAGGGTCGGCTTTTATTGCAGGCCACGACTGCGTGAGAGAACCTTCGGAAGTCAGAAAAGCAATCGGCATCGTGTTCCAGGACACCACGCTCGATAAGGACCTTACCGCTTATGAGAATCTTATGTTCCACGCATATCTCTACAATGTCGGTAAAGAGGTAAGGAAAAGTCGTGTTGAAGACGTGCTTCGGTTTGTCGATATCTATGAGAGAAAAGATGATCTCGTCAAAAAATTCTCCGGTGGCATGAAACGACGGCTTGAAGTAGCTCGTGGTCTTATTCACAGGCCGAAAATACTTTTCCTCGATGAACCAACGCTTGGCCTTGATCCGCAGAGCAGGGCAAATCTCTGGGAATTTATTTCTGAGCTTCCCAAAAAGCATAACGTGACTATTTTCATGACGACTCATTATATGGAAGAGGCCGAGGTATGTAGCAGGATCGCTATCATTGACAACGGGAAAATCATCGCTCTTGACACGCCGTCTGAACTGAAAAAAGCGATAGGAGGAGATGTCGTTTATATTAAAACTACCGATAACCTGAACACAAAACAGGATCTCGAAAGGCTACTCAAGCTACGCGTTACAGAAAAAGAGGGTGAACTCTCAATGACTTGTCCAATGGGTGATACCTGCATTCCGGAAATGATACGGACAATCGGTGACAAGGTACTCTCTATCCGTATACAGAGACCTACACTGAATGATGTGTTTCTCAATCTCACAGGAAAAGCAATCAGAGATGAAGAAGCAACCGGAGGGGACAACGTCAAAGAGTCCGTCCGTGCATACCGGAGGAGACACTCTCAATAAAAATCAATGAGCAATAATCAATTATCAATGAAAAATGATAATTGGGATCTGAACGGTTATATGGAATTCAATGCAATTTATGTGATTGTCGCACGGGAACTGAAGAAATTCGTCAGGGAAAAGAGCCGCCTTTTTTCCGCGATAGCACGCCCTCTTCTCTGGCTTTTCATCGTCGGTGCCGGCATATCCCGGCTCGTTCCGAGGGAAGCCGGAGTACCGTATACCCAGTTTATCTTTCCGGGTATACTCGGCATGACTATACTGTTCAGCTCGATCTTCTCCTCGATTTCGATCATCTGGGATAAAGAATTCGGTTTCATGAAAGAGATTCTCGTCTCACCCGTATCCCGGTTCTCCATTGTCATT
The DNA here is from genome assembly GCA_031082155.1 of Thermodesulfovibrionales bacterium. Classification (GTDB taxonomy): domain Bacteria; phylum Nitrospirota; class Thermodesulfovibrionia; order Thermodesulfovibrionales; family SM23-35; genus JAKLQR01. Next base: position 186,777 of record JAVHLL010000002.1, read on the forward strand.
GGCAAGGCGTTAAGCGGAACAATCGTTTCGCTGATACAGTCTGTCATTATTCTCGCTTTTTTCCCGGTAGTCGGGTTTAGTCTCGACGGAATGCAAGTTCTCTCTGTCATCTTTATCTGTGCATGCCTGTCGTTCTGCATTTCAGCCTTTGGAATTGTGCTCGCAACATTCTATGAGAGTTATGAGAGCTTCAGCGTAATAATGAACTTCATTATCATGCCAATGTTCTTCCTTTCCGGTGCGATGTATCCTATCCGTCTCTTGCCTGACATTCTCCGGATAGCCGCTCACCTCAACCCTCTCACCTACGGGATCGATGCCATGAAACACGTCCTGTTCCCGGCTGCACAGGGAAGCATGGGACCTGATTTTTCACTCATGACCAGTGCTCTGGTGATCCTGTTCACCTCTATCTTCTTTGTGGTACTGGCAGGAAAGTCTTTTGAGAGGAAAAAATGATACACTAAAAACAAAAGGGAAAGGAGAGCCGCCATGACCCCCTTCTGTCTCATTGCCAAAACGATTTCTGACGCATGGTTTCAGCTTATCTACAATCTGTTTGATAAGGCCTACTCACAGAACATACAAAAAGGCTCGTTTGAAAACGAACAATACCGGCTTCAGTATCCGGGGATCGCGGTCTCTATTGAGCATCCATATTACGACATCGTGCCGACTATTCCGTCCGCCCTTGGTATCCCGTCTCCAACAACAATGGAATATATCGAAGATTACTTTGCTAATTACCTTATGAATCCTGAACTCGCTGAAAATGAAACATATACGTATGCAAGCAGGATACAAAGCTCAATGCCGAATGGCGGCACACAACTTGACCGGGTTATCGGAATGCTTAAGGAGACACCGCTTACAAACCAGGCAGTCGTCGAGATCGCAACTCCCCATGACCTTGATGTCTGCTATGGCAAGGACGGCAAGCTCGACCCTCCCTGCCTCAGGCTTATTGATTTCAAGGTCATACCTTCGGGAGATAAGCTTATTCTCACGGTAAGCGTCTATTTCAGGTCCTGGGATTTATGGGCAGGCTTTCCGACAAACCTCGGCGGGATAGAACTCCTGAAGCAATTCGTTGCTTCGGAAACAAACACGGAAAACGGTCCGATGTATGCATACAGCGCTGGAGCCCACATCTATGGATATCAGGAAGAGATTGCCCGGTTGAGGACTTTAAGATCAAATAAGACGTAACTATACGTCTATTTCCGTTCTGCCGGCATGGTCTCCGGTGTATTCCGGTCATTGTGTTCTGTCTTAACCGGCTTTAGGGGGCTGCTTTGTTTAAAATCCCCGAGAGGTCTTTTGAAAGTGAACCTGAAAGGTTCGCCCACAAGTTTATCTGCCGTATTATTGACGCTCCCGCTTGTCAAGGCAAAGGGCAAAGAGACAACAAACAGCGCACTCCCGGCTACTGTTACCACGATACCGAGAGGTCTTGCAATGGCCAGATCACCGATTACCAGAAATTCATCATCATAAGCAGCAAATGCTGCATTGGCATTCAGAAGAAAACCGCATAATGTCAAGAGAATCACTATTTTTTTCATTCTTATCCTCCATGAAATAAAAGTCACTGAATGAGAACTTTTTTCCTCCTGTATGAAACAAAAGAACCATGCTTTATGTTTCTTTGACCGGCAGGATTATCGTAAAGGTTGTGCCCTTGCCCGGTTCACTGTCCACAGAGATGGTTCCCTTATGATACTGTACTATTTTCAATGCAAAGGTGAGTCCCAATCCAGGACTGTAGATCTTTGAAGAGACCATAGGGTCGAAGATATTTTTTATCTTTTCTTTTTCGATTCCTTTTCCGGTATCGGTAATCTGAACTTTCAGGTTTTCGTTGCCATCCATAGTACGTATTATGAGATTTTTTTCAGTGGTCTCCATAGCCTCTACGGCATTCTTGATCATATTGCAGAAAGACCTTTTCATAAGTTTTTTATCGATTGGCAGAAGAGGAATATCATTCATGAGTTCTGTCGTCACCTTAATGTTCTTTTCTGTGAACTCCTTCTCGAATACCTTCAGGGAATCAAGAACGATCTCATTAATATTTACAGGATCCTTTTGAGATATCTCCATAGACTTAAGTTCGATGAGCTGTCTGATCATCTCTTCAAGTACTGCAACATCTTCTATGATCATCTCCATATATTTTCTGTTTGGATCATCTTCAGGAAGTTTCTGGAAGACCTTCCGCGCAAACCCTCCTATTGAAGTAAGCGGGTTCCGTATCTCGTGTGCAACCTCATCGATCATCTGTTCGAGAGCACCGGTTTTCTCGGTTTCTACTTTTTTCTCGTGGGTTGCTTTTATCGAGAGCAGGGACCGGATCCTCGCAGAGAGTTCTTTGTAGTCAAAGGGCTTGGCCATATAATCATCAGCTCCGATATCAAGCCCTTTTACCTTGTGCTCAATTTCCCCTTTTGCGGTGAGCATAAGAATGGGAATATATTTGGTCTTTTCGTCTGCCTTCATCCTCTTGCAAACCTCGTATCCATCCATTATCGGCATCATGACGTCGAGGACAAGCAAGTCGGGATTATATTCAGAGACTTTCTGGAGGCCTTCTTCACCGTTATATGCCTGGTCGGTATCATACCCTTCGGCACGGAACCTCTTCCTGAGCAGTTCAACAGTGTCAGGAGCATCGTCTACAATCAGTATCTTATTCTTCTTCTCTCCCAAGAACGCTTTCCCATTTTCCCCGCAGATAATTTCTCACCAGTTCAGGAAACTCCCGTACATTGATCGGCTTCGAGATATAGCCTTCAAATCCTGCGCTGATAAACTTTTCCCTGTCACCTTTCATTGCATGAGCAGTCAGTGCGACGATCGGGGTATCCCGGAATTCTTCCATACTTTTAAGCCGCTTCACAACCTCGTAGCCGTCTATTTTGGGGATTGAAATATCCATGAGGATAAGGTTCGGTCTTTCAGTGAGCGCCTTCTGGATAGCCTCCTCGCCGTCTTCTGCTTCGATCATCTGATAGCCCTTGTTTTTCAGGACTTTCACGACAAGTTCACGGCTGTCCTGATTGTCCTCGACTACCAGGATCGTCCGTGGGATAATCTTTTTAGTCTCGTCCATACTGTCTTACCTTTTCCGCATAATATTATATATTTTTACAGATTTTTATTTTCCAGTATTCACTTTACTGATCGTATTCTTCAATTCAGTGAGAAAATTCTCTTTGGTGAGAACCCCTTTGTTAAGGATCCCCTGTATTCTTCCGTTCATTTCATCGATCTCCTGTTCGGTAAGGTCTTTATGGGTCACAATGATAACGGGGATATCTTTTAGTTTGTCTTCTGTTTTCAGATATTCTATGACATCAAATCCCACCTCAGGAGCTGTTGGATTCAGTACAATAAGATCAGGTTTAAAATCCTGCATTGAATGCATTGCATCGCTGCTGTTATATGCGGTAGACACCTGGTATTCGACTTCCCGGAGGAGTCCGCCTATCATCCTCACGGTTTCCGGCTCATTATCGACCACCAGAACCCTCTTGATCTTTTTCAATTTTTCCAAATTGCTCAGTTTATGGAGGAGCGTCCCCTTCTCTACGGGCTTTATCAGATATTCTGCAGCACCGAGGCTGAATCCCAATTTCGTATCGTCTACGATAGAAAGTATTATCACAGGAATGTCCTGAGTCTCCGGGGTATTTTTCAGTTCCTGAAGCACCTGCCATCCATTTTTTCTTGGCATCATAATATCGAGGGTTATTGCGAGAGGAAGGATCTCTTTTGCTTTTTCGACCGCACCTTCGCCACTGAGGAGACCGACAACCCTGTAATCGTCTCCCAGATATTTTTCGATGATTTCTATCGCTTCGGGGTTGTCGTCTATGGCAAGAATTGTCTTTTTGCTGCCCCCGCCTTTTGCTGTCTTCCGGGGAGCGAGTTTCTCCCTTGCCTCATCACAGAGTATGAGTCCCTTGATGAGTTCACATCCCTTGCAGAAGTCAACCTTCTCCGGATATGCTGCAAGCTTCATCCCTGCACAGTGGGTTCCGAGGATTAACCAGCACCGGCTTTCATTGCTTCCGTATGCAGGACAGCTTGGCTGTCCGCAGCGGACATATTCCCAGCACCGGATCGGTTTCCCTGCATATTCCGGCGCCTTGAGTAAGGTTTCTAAAGGCACCCCAAAATATTCGGCAAGTCCTTCTGCCATTCGCTGCTCTACAACCGGCTGTGCAGGCTTTTCGAGAATTTCTTTCTTAAACGGAATTGTGAAACAGAACTTGCTCCCTTCGCCATATTTGCTCGTTACCCATATAACACCCTTGTGCAATGATACCAGTCCCCGCGCAATACTGAGGCCGAGTCCTGTGCCCTCATACTGCCTAACTGTAGTAAGATCCACCTGAACGAACTTATCGAAGATTTTCCCGACATCCTCCTCCTTGATTCCTATCCCTGTATCTTCAACGCAAATTTCCGCGAAGATCTGTTCCTCACCGGGGGAAATGCCGCGATCTGAAATTCTTGCACTGACCGTAATCCCTCCTTTGTGGGTAAATTTGATTGCATTTGAAAACAGATTAATGAGAACCTGTTTTATCTTGTCTTCGTCTGCATACAGCAAGGGAAGCCCCTCTGCAATATCATAGGAAAGCGAGAGGTTCTTTTGCTTTATTTGAGGCTCAAAGGTGGGCATAATCGATTCGATGAGCCATTTAAAATCGATCTCTTTCGGTGACAGGCTCATTTTCCCCGACTCTATTTTCGAAATATCGAGGACGTCATTGATCAACTGGAGAAGGTGCCGGGCATTTGTGGCAACCTTTCTCAGGCTTTTTTCCTGCTCTTCATTCACGGGGCCATCAACCTGATCTATGAGGAGGTCGGTATATCCCATAATTGCATTCATGGGAGTTCGGAGTTCGTGGGACATGTTTGCGAGAAAAGTTGATTTGAGCTTATCAAGCTCTCTCAACTCCCTGTTCGCCACTTCGATCAGTGTAAGGAGCCTTGTCCTTTCATTCAACAGGTCAGTTTTTCTTTGTACCTCTTCCTCCAATGCCTGACTGGTAGAAGAAACTCTCTCAACCATATAATTGAAGGTGTTGCCGAGAATACCTATTTCGTCTTCTGTTTTCACATCGACGGTAACAGTCATGTCCCCCTCTGCAAATTTCTTCGCTTTCTCTGCAAGACTCTCCACAGGTCGTCTTACCAGTTTATTGGCCATGATATAAACAAGAGCAATAACAACAGGGATGAGGAATAAAACGATCATGATCGTACGGTTACGCTGGGCAATAACTTGGGCATAGGTACGTTCCGCATCAAGTCTCACCACAATACCGCCAAGAACTTTCCGCGAAGATCCGTGACAGTGATAACAGTTCTTCTCATTCAGGAGAGGGCGCATAACAACAAGATGCCTTCTGCCCTTCGTAATATCTTCAAAGGGGATACGCGTGTCTATTTTGGGAGCAATTCCAGTCTTCAAAGTCTCAGCAAGAGTCTCTATGATTACCTTATTTTGTATATAGTTCCTCAGTTCTGACTTGACTGTATGATCATGTGTTGAATAGACGATTTCCTGTTCGAAATCGCAGATAAAAACTTCCACATCTTTCATTTTCTCCCGAATATCTGCCAGCTCTCTTACAATTGCCTGTTTGTCACCCACTTCCATAGGGTACTTTATTCCTGCATACACCGAATCTGCCAGTTCGGTGCTGATGGAAGAAGCGATTTCCAGTCTGTCTTTTGTGCCGAAATAGATCCGCATGTAAATTTCGGCTACCAGAACAAACATTATAATGACAAGCATCGCCACCATAATCTTATAGCCCAATCTTTTTTTTATAAAACTCAGCATATCCTCTATTCCCTCACCACGGTCGCCTGATCTTTCCTTTCTGTTTTTGTCAGTGAGCCCCCCCATGAATCATCGGCTTGTACCTGAAAGCCCTCACCCGTTCTTCAATATGACACACTTCACAATCCTCAACGCTCAGATGTCTTTTGATATGCTGCGGATTTATTGTCTTCACATGGAGTTCTCCCGGACCATGGCAGACTTCGCATCCGGCGTTCTTTAGATGGGGCGTCTTCTCGATGCTCACAAATCCGCCCGGCTTTTCGTATCCAGTCGTATGGCATGCATAACACCCCCGGATTTCTTCCGCAGTCAGTCCTTTTTTCACCCGCTCGATACTCTCATAGGACTTGCTTTTCTTTGCATATTTCATAAAACTGGCATATTCCTTTTTATGACACTTTTTACAGACATCCGATCCGACATATACCGAAATACTTTTTTTTGCATCGGCTTGAATATGTACGGGACGTACCATGAAAAACCCGGAAAAGACAAGGAGGCAAAAAGCGGTAGTAACTATGCGAAAAGGTTTCATATTCCTTTTATTTTCTTGTATTGCCGTAAAAATTGCAACAAGGGAAAATAATGCCTTTCAGGTATACTATTTCATGGCATACACAATTGCCCTTGCCGGAAAAGGCGGAACAGGAAAAACCACCATTGCCGGCATTATCATCCGTTATCTGATCGAGAAAAGAAAGAAACCCGTCCTTGCAGTTGACGCCGATTCAAACAACTGCCTGAACGAAGCCCTCGGAGTAGATGTCCATGCGACTGTCGGGAGACTAAGGGAGGATTCACTGCAAATCATCAGAAATGGCGCTGAAAGACCCGGTGGCATGTCGATGGAACAGCTCTTTGACTATCAGGTACAGCAGGCTCTCATAGAATCAAAAGGAGTTGACCTGATCGTCATGGGAAGGCCTGAGGGTCCCGGCTGCTACTGTGCGGCAAATAACATTATCAGGAAATATACTGACAAACTCTCGGAAACATACCCCTATGTCGTGATTGATAACGAAGCCGGAATGGAACATCTGAGCAGACGGACTACTCACCGCGTAAACCTGCTGATAATCGCAAGCGATCCTTCAGTACGCGGGTTGCAGACAGCAAAGAGGATCGATAGCCTTGTCAGCGAACTCGATCTGGACATTGGAAGCCGTGTTCTTCTTATCAACAGAACCTCAGGGGATGAAGGGACGGAACTTCAGAATCTGGCAGAAAGGTTAAACCTTCGGGTTGCTGGTATCGTTCCCCACGACGATCTTCTGCTCCACCTCGGACTCAAAGGAGATTCCGTCTTCCATCTGCCTGCAGATGCGAAATCACTCCGGTCTCTTTATGCAATCCTTGATACCCTGAATATCACGTAGTCCCCGCACCGTATTCCTGTATCAAATTTTAACATTCCTTAAAAATTCGTCGATCTCCTCAGGTATCAACAGTTCGTATACATTCCCGAGCCAAAATTCCGGCATTTGTGAACATCATATCGCAGAACCACCGGGCATTCAACTATTCGATTGCCAAATATAAGGGAACAGTTCTAAAATATGTTATGTATAAAGGAATTGCTTCAGGAAGCATTATTCTCTGCTTGTTTGGGCTGGCGTTTCTTTTCGCCTGTAATGAGGGACCAAAAAATCCGGTTGCGGAATATGGGGACGCGCTCACTGGAGCATATAAGAGAGGACAGCAGGGGGGAGAAACCGCCAATCTCGATGCGGTGAAGAAAACGGTGGGAATTTACCGGGCTACCTATGGTAATTATCCGCAGACCCTAGACGATATCAAGGATCTCATGACTTCGAAAATAGACCTTTCACGGTATCAATACAATCCGGAAAACGGTGCTGTCTCCCTGAAGGAATAATTATGCCCTCATTACGGAGAGAATAGTCTGCTTGACACTTATTTCGTTTACTTTTTATAATTTTATACTTTGGGCATAAAAAGTCTTTTTTCCAATAATGAAAATACTGATATCAGAAATTCCCGATGAAGGGCTGGATATTGAGAACGAAGAGAATATTGAATCCGATATCATCCGTTCACCGGTTCATATAGAATTGAGGATTGATAAAGTCGGTACCGAGGTTATGATCAGAGGCAATCTCACGGCAAAAGCTGATCTGCAATGCAGCAGATGTGCCATTGATTTTCACTCCTTACTCACAATCCCGGTCGATGCGGTATATCATCCTGTTGAAGAACTCAAGGGAGACGAAAACCATGAGGTCGCATCCGACGAACTCAACATAGATTTTTACTTCGGTGATGAGCTCGATATCCATAGCCTCGTCCATGAACAGGTTATGCTCGCTTTACCCATGAAACCGCTCTGCAGTGACATATGTAAAGGGATATGTCCTGAATGCGGGACAGATTTGAATACCGGGACCTGTACCTGCAGCACGCATACAGTAGATCCACGGCTTGAAGTGTTAAAAAAATATTTCCCTGAATGAAAGGAGCAAGAAATTGGCGAATCCAACGCATAGACATTCGAAAGCACGAAGAGACAAAAGAAGGGCCAACTGGAAAGGCCAGATGCCGAACCTGAGTCTCTGTCCGGACTGCAATGAATTAAGGATTTCCTTTAACGTATGTCCTCATTGCGGTTCTTATCATGGCCGCAAGGTTCTCGATATCGTTGAAAAAGAGGCATGAGGATTGCCCTTGACGCAATGGGGGGTGATTATGCCCCTGCAGTCAATATCGAGGGCGCTCTTGACACAGTAAATGATTTTCCGGATATTCATGTCATCCTTGTCGGTGAAGAATCAGTCCTGAGGAAGGGACTCGAAGGAAAACGGTATTCGTCTGACCGTATAACCATTTTTCATGCCTCTCAGACTGTCGGGATGGACGAATCTCCTTCGGCTGCGATAAGAAAAAAAAAGGACTCTTCGATACGAAGGGGAATAGATCTCGTCAGGAGTGGTGAAGCCGATGCTTTTGTAAGCGCAGGTCATTCCGGTGTTGTCATGGGCACCGCACTCTTATGCCTCGGCACATCCGATATGGTTGACCGGCCTGCAATAGCTACAATCATGCCTACACTGAAAGCGCCGTTTGTGCTTATCGATGCAGGCGCCAATATTCACTGCAAACCGAAGAACCTCCTGCAGTTTGCACTCATGGGAAACACCTATTGCAGGGTTATCCTCGGTAGGACTGAGCCAAGGATTGCGCTGATAAGCACCGGCGAAGAAGACAGCAAAGGAAACGAACTCACGAAAGAAACCTATAAACTCCTAAAGGAGGCAGACATAAATTTTATCGGGAATATAGACGGAAAGGATATCTTTACCGGAAATATTGATGTGATTGTATGCGATGGTTTCACCGGCAATGTCATACTCAAGACAAGTGAAGGGCTCGCAGACACTCTCATCAAGATGCTGAAGAGAGAGGTCGCCAACCTCACCTCAGGGAGGATCGGGTATCTCCTCATTAAACCTGCGTTAAAGAATTTTAAAAAGAAAACAGATTATGACGAATACGGCGGTGCACCGCTTCTCGGAATTAACGGCACCTGCATCATAAGTCATGGGAGATCGACGGCAAAGGCAATCCGGAACGCCATCGGGGTCGCCTCTGACTTTGCAGGGAAGAAAGTCTGCGAGATTATTTCGTCTGCAATTGAAAAAGACCTTTCCCGTCATGAAAGATTGAAAAGTGCGAAGAAGTAGAATCATTTCTACCGGCTCTTTTCTGCCTGAAAAAGTCCTTACCAATTCCGATCTTGAAAAATTGGTTGACACATCCGACGAATGGATCACAGAGAGAACCGGGATCAAGGAGCGGCGGATAGCCGGTCCTGGTCAGGCAGCGTCCGATCTCGCATATGAAGCATCACGAGTCGCCCTGGAAAGGGCTGGAATCAGCGCTGGAGAGGTGAATGCAATCATTGTCGGCACAATATCCGGTGACATGCCCTTCCCTTCTACCGCATGTTTTCTTCAGAACAAACTCGGTGCATCGAATGCAGTTGCATTTGATGTCAATGCAGCCTGTTCCGGGTTTCTCTATGCCCTCTATATCGCAGACAGTTTCATCAAATCCGGCCTCCAGGACAAAATTCTCGTTGTCGGCACCGAAGTACTTTCACAAATCACCGACTGGGAAGACAGGACAACCTGCGTTCTCTTTGGCGATGGCGCCGGTGCTGCGGTGCTTGTGCCGTCTCATGACGACCGGGGTGTTCTCTCGGTCCATATTCACTCTGACGGAACAATGTGGGATCTCATTACCGTCCCCGGTGGCGGTTCACGCAATCCGGTATCATCCGGTTCGATCAATCAGAGGCTTCATTACATCAAGATGAAAGGGAATGAAACGTTCAAGGTCGCGGTAAGGACCCTTGAGGATATTGCGGTGAAAACCCTTGCACAGAATGGTCTCATCGCTTCAGACCTTGCTCTTCTGGTGCCTCACCAGGCAAACCAGAGAATCATTCAGGCGACAGCAGAACGGCTGAAATTGCCGAAAGAAAAAGTTGTCATGAATCTTGACAAGTACGGGAATACCTCTGCTGCTTCCATCCCGATAGCACTCGACGAGGCGGTCCAGACGGGAAGAATACAGGAGGGAGACTACATTCTTCTTGAAGCATTCGGGGGAGGACTTACCTGGGCTTCCGCCCTAATAAAGTGGTAATTTTCTGATCCCTGTATCAAGGAGACGCCTTACCGCAGCGAGCAATTCCATACCTTGAAACGGTTTTTTGATAAATATGTCAACCATCTTGTCTTTGCTTACCGAAGCATCACTGTAACCCGATATGCCGATAATCTTGATCCCCGGTTTTATCTTTTTGATGGTTTTTATAAGTTCGTGTCCCTCCATGAGCGGCATCATAATGTCGGTAATGACAAGCTGGATCGTTTCTGAATTGGTTTTGAACATATCGATTGCGTTCAGAGAATTGCTTATGGGCATAATCTGGTAACCATGGTTTTCCAGTATTTCTTTGACAAAATTGAGCACGTCCACATCGTCATCCACAACCATAATGTTCTCATAGCCTCGTATTGAGACGATCCCGGGATTTTCGATACCCCTGATAAATTTTTCGGATGCGGGAAAATAGATCGAAAAAGTTGACCCTTTCCCTGGTTCACTCTCCACTGATATATATCCTTTATGGTCCTTGACGATTCCGTATACCGTAGCAAGGCCGAGTCCTGTCCCCTTGCCCTTCTCTTTTGTAGTAAAGAAAGGATCGAAAATCTTGCTCATAAGCTGTTTCGAAATCCCGCTGCCGGTATCAGATACTCCTAACACTATATACTTACCCGGAATAATGTATGTAGGAGCCTCATATCGGTCTTTTCCGACATCCGTCGCCTCAGTTCGTATGGTAATAAGACCACCGTCAGGCATGGCATCACGTGCATTCACCATGAGGTTCATAAGAATCTGTTCGATCTGGTTGGGATCACCCTCGATGTTCTGAAGCGTGCTGGTTAATTCCATTTTTATCCCTATCCTTTTGTCCAGAACGCCTTCAAAAAGCCGCACCGAGTCATTTATGATGTCATGGAGATTCAACGGGACGATCTCATGGGTCTCCCTCCTCGCAAAACTGAGAAGCTTCGAGACCATCACCCCGGCCTTCCGGGCTGAACTTTCGATGTTCCGCACCCTCAGTTTTGAGGTCTCGTCCAGTTCGCTGTATTCAATGAGCAATTCTGAATACCCGAGGATGGTCGTCAGAATATTATTGAAGTTATGGGCTATACCGCCCGCGAGCGCTCCGACAGAGTCCATCTTTTGCGAGTGCATGAGCTGCTCCTGTATCCTCTTCTTTTCCGTGATATCGCGGTAGAACGATTGGATGAAGATTTCCCCCCCTATCTCTATCGCCTTTGCACTGACTTCAAGGTCTACTTTTTCGCCTTCTCTCCTGTAATGTTCGGTCTCATAGATTATGGAGTCACCGTGCAGAATCCGCTCTCTCCGGTCGTCAATCTGTTTCTTATCGCCACGTGCTTCCAGCAATTCTATATTTACCCCTATCAGCGACTCCCGTTCAAACCCATGGATTTCGCAGGCCTTTTTGTTCACGTTTATGATCTTTCCGTTCTTGTCCTGAACGATAACCCCATCGGTAGCATTATCGAAGACTGATTTGTGCCATTTTTCCGAAATGCTCAGCTCCCTGGTGCGTTCCTGAACGAGGTCTTCAAGCTTAGATGAATAGATTTCCAGTTGTTTTTTATCTCGCGAAAGATCATATTGAAGGCTGAGTTCATTCAGAAGTCTTTTTTGGCTAAGATACCTCCACACGTTTGCTATGGAAAATGTAGCCACAAGAAACGAGAGCGGCATAGAAAAGACACTGAACTTGAGCGAAGTATCAAAGAGAAGAATCGGGACAATATAAATGGATAATGCTATTGTTGATATCATAATAGCATTTTTGATATCCATGGGGATAAAACCCACTACCACCATGACGAGGATAAAAATGCCTGCGTAATACGTTGAAGAATGTCCGCCAAAATGTAATATCATATACTCGATTATAGATGCAGAAAGTATCACAGCAGCATAGGTAAGAAAGAGTTGATAGCTTTTGCTGATTTTTCTTCTGTTTGAAAGAAAAAGACTAATAAATATGGCGGCTCCAAGTAGGCGATATTTCAGGAAGTTGTAAAAGTTTTCGGGCGTAGCAATATAATCCATGAGAGACAGGGATAAGAAAAACAAAGCACCGAAGAAGAGAGCGAGCCCAACCCAGAATTGGCATAATTTATTGATTTCTTGATTTATAAAGGATTCTTTATCCATTCAATGAAATTATAGACTATCGCTATTCTTTTTTGAATGAATTTGTTTGCTGTATGCTCGGAGGATGAAAATATCCGTGGGGAATCTTTTCTCTTCTCATTATTGACTTTGCCGTATTATAACCAAGGTAGGCGACACCGGGGATACCGTGAGTCTGTGTTATCCAATGACCAGTCAAATAAAGTCTTTTTATATCTGTCTTATGACGAAAAACGGGATCAAAAAGTTGTGAGGGAAGTGGTGCCCACCCATAATTAGACCCCTTATGATTAAGAGTGTATCGATAAAGAGTATGCGGGGTTGCAGCATCAAAATAAGTAATATGCTGAGCGAGTTCAGGAATAATTTTCGTCACATGCTCAAGGAGAGAATTTGCAATACGTTCCTTGTTTTTTTTCCAGAATGCTTCTGTCCTGAACGGTGCAAGAGAAAAGGCAAGGATAGTCTTTTGATCAGGGGCGACCCTGAGCATAAATCCACCACTTTTCCTGAAATCACAACGGTTCACGTAATAGTAAATTTTATCCAGATCGTAATGGGGAAGATACCATATGTTAGTTCCTTTCTGTGGTAACCCTGGAAATGATTCCTTGATACCTATATAGAGAATTAAAGTCGAGAGCGCAGGTTTCATGGTTGCAACTTTTTGCCGAAGCACATTTCCTGCCTTTTCCTTTTTCAGAAAAGTCTTCGCCGTCTGTGTAA
>JAVHLL010000031.1 GCA_031082155.1 Thermodesulfovibrionales bacterium
TTCTATCTGAGAGATGCCGCTATTCCATATTTCGTCTAATGTCATTGTGTGATAAATCCATTAACAACTTATTAACATATGTGAATAAGTTGCACGGGGAGGTCTTCAATTATATCCCAATGATATGTGGTAAGACAAGAAAATATGTTATAAGTTCGTGAAATATTCTGTACTCCTTGCTCCATTGTAAGAAAGTGGAAAAAAACACTTTTTTCTCCACTTTCCCTTCAACAGTGCAACCCTATGTCTTTTTACAGGAAAAACACACTTCTTCACATCTAAACAGCACCTACTAACTCCTACTACTATTTTCTTTGCAAAATTATAGTAGAGAAAACACTCACTTATACTTTTATTTTTTCTTGAGATAAGATTTAATGAAGTTATCTATATCCCCCTCCAGAACGGCGTCAACATTACTTGTCTCTATATCTGTCCTGTGATCTTTTACTATGCGATAGGGTTGTAAAATATAAGACCGTATCTGATTGCCCCACGTAATACCCTTTTTATCGCCGACAAACCCCTCCATCTTTTTTTCCTGTTCTTTCATCTTGAGATCATAGAGACGTGATTTGAGGATCTTCATGGCAATTGCCTTATTTTTATACTGGGAACGTTCATTCTGGCAGCTCACCACAATTCCTGTAGGAATATGGGTAAGCCTCACTGCGGAAGAAGTCTTATTTACATGCTGTCCTCCAGCACCGGATGCCCTAAAAGTATCTATCTTGATATCGTCGTCTTTTAATTCTACTTCAATATCTTCTTCAACCTCGGGATATACGAGCAGGGCTGCAAACGAGGTATGTCTCCTTTTATTTGCATCATACGGAGAGATCCTGACCAGTCTGTGTACCCCTGCCTCTGCTTTCAGATACCCGTATGCGTAGGGACCAGAAATGGTTAATGTAGCATTCTTAATGCCTGCTTCTTCTCCTGCCTGTAATTCAACAATCTGGGTGTCATAATTATGTTTTTCGGCCCATTTCAGATACATTCTCATAAGCATTTGGGCCCAATCCTGACTCTCTGTACCGCCTGCTCCGGGGTGAATGATTACGATAGCATTATTTTTATCCATCTCACCTGAAAGGAGGTTCTGGATTTCGAGGATATCAAGGTCTTCTTTGAGTTCCCTGATAGCGATTTGCAAGTCGCCCAGAAAGAGGTTTCCACTTTCTTCATCGAGAATACCTATGGATTCTTCCAGATAGGAGAGTTTTTCAGAGAGCGCATCAAACTGTCCTGTAATATCTGCAAGCTTTGACTTCTTCTTTAAAAGAACTCTGGAAAGTTCAGGAGATGACCAGACGGTTTCCTGAATGAGGTCTTTTTCGATCTTTTTTAATTCTTCACGAAGCAGGTCTACATCAAAGATAACCTCTTAAAGCCTCTATTTTGTTCCTGAGGGCACACAACTCCTCTTTTAGTTCATTCTGCAAAAGCATAGTATCCTCCTTAACTTGTTCTTGCTTTGCCAAAGACGTTCGCCAGCAAAACTATAGAAAAAACGATCCATATATACAGAAAAAGATCACCGTATTTCGAATAAAAACTTCTCGTGCTGTCAGTACGGACATCACTCAGGAGAAGAGTCTTCTCAAATAATGCAGTTCTCGCCAGTATTCTGCCATTACTGTCAATATGACCGGATATACCGGTGTTTGCAGCCCGGATAAGAGGCTTACGGTTTTCAACCGCCCGAAAAACTGCCATACTGAAGTGCTGATATGGTCCGGTTGTCTGTCCAAACCATGCATCGTTTGTGATATTCACAATAAAATCCCCGCCATCAGCATAGAATTTCCTTGCTAACCCGGGGAATATAACTTCGTAACAGATCAGGGTGGCAAAATTTCCAAAAGGAGTCTCAGCCCTGACGAGTCGTTCACCACTCACATAGTCACCAATACCCACAACGAGCTTATCGATGAAAAAAAGAACGTTACGCAGGGGAACGTATTCTCCAAAAGGTACCATATGTATTTTATCATAGGTATAGACCACCTTGCCAGCGTTGTCAAGCAATACAGCGCTATTGGAAAGGGCATGGCGGTCGTGGATTTTTTCTTTCAGGAGAATACTTCCGAAAAGAAGGTGTGCATTGAGCTGGCTTTGGAATGAGACGAGCTCCCGGGTGTAATGTTTGTCGGCATTAAAAGAGAAGGGAATCGCTGTTTCCGGCCATACAACCAGTGACGGCGATGAAGAGGCAGCCCTGAGCGAAAGGTCCTTATATATTTCCAGAACAGCATCCTGATAAGAAGCATCCCATTTTTTGCTCTGTTCAATATTTCCCTGGATAATGCCAACCCTGAACGCTTTTCCTGGTCGCTGCTCAGTCAGTCTCGTCTGTCCATAAATTACAGTCATCACAAGAACGAGCAAAAGGAAAACAAAGCCGATAACCGTCTGGGAAAGAGGAAAGAGCGGCATTTCCCTGGTGCGTTTTCTTATGAGGAAAATATCGGTGAGCGCACCGTTGACAGACACGACGAGAAAAGAGACTCCGTAGATACCCGTAATGTCAGCAATCTGGATGACGGTAAGGAATTGGTACTGTGAGTACCCTATGCTTGACCAGGGGAAACCAGTGAAGATGTACGAGCGAAGAAATTCAAGGACTACCCAGAATGCGGGCGCTACGAGGAGGGCCGGGAGTTTTGTATTTCTGATGGTTGACGAGAAGAGGGCTGCAAAAATTCCGGTATAAAGACTGAGAAAAACACAGAGCAGTATAACGATAAGAACACTTACGGAAAAGGGGATCCCTCCATAATTATGCACCGAGTGATAGATCCAGTAGAGCGTTCCGAAAAAGTAAGGGATACCCATACAAATACCTGCCTTGAAAGCCTGCCGGGGCTTTTTACTGTAAAGAGAAAGCAAAAACGGTACCATGGCAATCCATGCAAGAAAAAACAGGTCGAAGGTGGGAAAGCAGAAAATAAGCGCAATACCCGAAAAGAAGGCAGGCCCATAGTGCGTTCCTGTATTCTTTAAGTTCATTCTTTTTTCCGTGTCCCCGTTTAAAATTTCCTTAAAAATATTTTTAAGATATCTATTTTACCTCAAGAAAGACTGGTTGTGCTGAAATAAAGCGGGTCCTTTACTTGACAGCAGAAAAGTCAAAAGTGTACATTTAAACTCACGGGCAGTTAGCTCAGTCGGTAGAGCAGAGGCCTGAAAAGCCTCGTGTCCGCAGTTCGATTCTGCGACTGCCCACCATTCTTTCCCTGTGAAAAAACAATTTTCTTGACAAAAGCAACCGTTTTGGGCTAAAAATTCATAATATGAATATATTCAGAAACCTCTCTCTTCTTTTTCTTATTTTATGCACCTTTTTGCCTGTTTATGCCTCAGAACCTGACGAAACATTTCCCGATGAACAACCGGTGATTTCCTCATTACCTGATGAAAGACTTCGTGACAGCCTTGGTCTTATTCCTGACAAGGTACATAACGAAATTGCGCTGGAGGCTATCGAAAGGAATATAACCCTTTTTTCCGGAAAGATCAGGGAAAGATTCTCTCTCTGGCTCAGCAGGTCAGGGAAATACCTTGATCTGATGAAAGATATCCTGAAAGAACAGAATGTCCCTGAAGAAATAGTATTTCTCCCACTCATTGAGAGCGGCTTCAATCCCTACGCATACTCACCGGCACGGGCAGCCGGATACTGGCAGTTTATTGCATCTACCGCAAAAAGGTACGGGCTCGAGATTAACTGGTGGAGGGATGAGAGGAGAGACCCGGTAAAATCGACTGTAGCTGCGGCAAATTACCTGAGCGACCTTTATAAAATGTTCGGTTCCTGGAATCTCGCTATGGCTGCCTACAATGCAGGCGAAGGGAAAATCATGAGGGCGTTGAACAGGTCCAAGAGTGATAATTACTGGGCGTTATTGGACACACAATATATCAAGAATGAAACAAAAAACTATGTCCCGAAGTTTATCGCCGCAAAGATGATCGCACAAAGTCCGCAGATGTACGGGTTCGATGACTTTGAATATCATCCTCCGCTGAACTATGAACAAGTGACGGTCAACTCGCCCCTTGATCTCGATATTGCAGCCGACTGCGCAGAAACTTCTATAGCAAAGATCAAAGAATTAAATCCGGAACTGCGGAGATGGTGTACGCCTCCCGGCATGTTTGAGTATGCGCTGAGAATACCCGAAGGGAAAAAGGACGCATTTCTTGAAAACCTCTCGCGTATACCCGAAGAGCAAAGGTTTTCCGTTGACAGATATACGGTAAAGAAGGGGGACACCTTCAAGAAGATATCGAAAAAGACAGGGGTGCCGGTTCAGGTTCTCCTTGACCTCAACGACATGGAAAAAATTATGCCGTTAAAGACAGGAACAGATCTTTTACTCCCCCCGAAGGATAAATTTATTCTCGATACCGATGACAGGATGTCTGTGAAGAAAGCGTCTTACAAACAGAAGAAGAAAAAATCACGGAGCAAAGCGAATACGGTAAAAAAGATTTCTTATAAGAACAAGAAAAAGACACCCGCTGCCAGAGGCAAAGACATCTAACCTGGATAATTCATCCCTGAAGTTATATTATTAATCCTCAAAAATCTAACACCATTGGAACAGAGTTCGTTTCGCGATAAATAATCTGTGCTAACCTTTTTTCTTCTCGGTCGTTACAGATAATTGTTCTTTTGCCTTTTCCAGGAATGGCGAATCAGGATATTTTGTGGTAAGTTCCTGATATTTTTTCTTTGCCTCCTCCAGCTTACCTTCTTTTTCGAGGAGTCTGGCGTATTCCAGGAGGGCGAAATCCTTGTAAATATCCCCCTTTAAATTATAGAGGGTATCGAGCGTCTTTTTTGCCTCATTCATATCGCCCTTTTTGATATAGATTGTTGCCATCTTCTGGTAGGCAAGTGGAATGAATTCTTCGTTGGATGAATATTTCCCGGAAAACTCCTTCAGGCTCTTCAGTGCGTCATCAAGTCTGCCGAGCTCGTATTGACAAGCCGCCACATAGAACAGGGAGACAGGAGACTTTTTAGTGTTATACGCTTTCTGGAAAATATCGAGTGATTTTTGATACTGCTGTTCTGTGTTCATCGGTGTTTTGGAAATGTTGTAGAAGATCGTATATCCCTCATATTCGAGACCCCTGGCTTTTTTCGAAGCATAGAAAGAATAGAGGAAAAAACTCGCAGCAGCCAATATGATGACCAGGACAACGGCCCCGTACTGGAGAACGGTTTTCTGCCGTTCCTTTATCGATTCTTTCAGGCCGGAAAGTCTATCTTGCACCTCTTCTTCGGTAGTTGCGGTTTTTTTTGTAACTCTCTTTTTGATCGGCTTTGGCATTACTCCCTCCTGCGCGTTTTTTCAACGAGAACTTTTGAATGTTCGAATACGAATTCAATACGGTTGTCTTCTATTCCTGAAGCAAGCAGCACCCTCCGGGCAAACTCCTTGGTTATTAGATCCGAAGGGCTATGGGCGTCGGTATTGATGCAGAGCGGAACACCGAATTTCACTGCTTCTTTTGCCACATGGCCGTTCGCAAGGGAATGCCCCTTCCGCGACGTTATCTCAAGCGTTACGCCTTTTTCCTTGGCAAAAAGGAGGTCCTCTTCGGATATAAGCCCTGGATGTGCCAGGATGTCGGCATTGGCCTCGATCGCTGCCCGGTTTGTTCCGGGCAGAACCGGTTCTACCAGAGTTTCTCCATGGACAATAACGATCTTTGCACCCAGCTGCCGGGCTTCTTTTACAAGGTCAAGTATCATCCGGGGGGGAGCATGGGTGATCTCTGCACCGGGGAGTGCTTCAATTGATATGTGGTCCCTGATTTTTTTCAGGGCATGGACTATCTTCGGGATTACCAGATCTATATTTGACGCGTCAATATGGTCGGTGATTGCAAGAGCTGTATAGCCAAATGCCTCTGCCCTTCTGATCAACTCAAAAGGGACAAGTTCACCGTCACTGAAAAGACTATGGGTATGAAGATCAATCATCGTTCCTGCCTGTTCGGGAAATATTTTATTCTATCAGAATGCTTTTTAAAAATCACCTTTGTAAAACGGCAGCGCCCCATTCTTCATCAGCATAGCGTCTGAATTCTTTGAGTCCGTATGGTGTATATACCGAAAACACGGGTTCTATTTGTGCGAGGGTCATGCCTCCCAGCACAATAAACCCATGAGGGGAAAGCCTCTGAACAAGAGAGGTAACGATCTCCTTCAGGAAGACGCCATAGAGGTTTGCAAGAATGAGATCATACCGTCCGGATATCTCTGTCACAGAGCCTTGGATAATACTTATTTTATCTTCCACTTTATTGCAGCGTACATTTTCAACGGCCTCCATAACTGCGTCAGAAACTATTTCGACTCCTGTTATGTTCGATACACCCATTTTCGCCGCAGCAATAGCCAGGACGCCCGTTCCCGTGCCGGCATCGAGGACCGTATGAATTCTGTCCCGTAGAGGATCATTTTTTAAGATAGTTTTTAATCCCTCAAGACAATAGATAGTACAGGGATGACTGCCTATCCCGAAAGACCTCCCCCTCTGAATAAAAATGGGAGTACCTGAGGGAGGTATATGGGCAGACGGAGAAGGGACAATGATGAATGTGTCGGAGGAAATCTCGTCCATTTGCTGTGCTATAGGGGGCATGTATTTTGTCGGAAAGCTCTTTGCCTGTATGTGGAGAAAATTGTTCAGTCTCTTCATGATATTTCCGGAATCCGGGGCGTAAAGATAGGCCCTGACCTGAAAATCCTTTTCGCTCTTTTCGACCGTAATCCCATGGACGAAAGACCATAGAAAATTGTAGGTTGATTCTAGCAGCGACAAAGGCAGGAGTGTCTGTATTTCAAACCATTGCATAGTTCTTTAAATATTCAAAGTGATCATAGGATATGAAGATTATGCAAAAAAAATTATAGAGGGAATGAGGGGAAAAAAGAAAGGGGTCATTAAAATTTTTATAAGGCTAACCTGTGATCGGGCTAAAGTATCCCTGCCCTCGCAAGGGTCAGGACTATAACTTCTTTTGCCCCGGCTTTTCTCAGCTGTTTCGAACATTCCGAAACTGTAGCTCCTGTTGTCATAACGTCATCAACCAGTAAAAGCCTCAGGTTTTTGATATGTCCATCCACCGCAAACGCATTGCGTATATTCATCACCCGTTCCTTCGCAGAAAGACCTACCTGTGGCGCTGTCAATCGTGTCTTGGAAAGGATGTCCATGAACAGAGGAAGAGCAAGCTTTCTGGAAAGAATCCGTGCCAGAAGCAGAGACTGGTTAAAGCCCCTTTTCCTCAGATTTTTACTGTGTAAAGGAACAGGCACTATGCCATCCACTGCGGGGAAATCGAGGGTGAACAGTAATTCGCCGAGCGGCTGTGCAAGTCTTCTTTGACCGTAGAATTTCAACTGGTGAATAGCCTCGGCAAGGACACCTTCATACACCCCAAAGGTCATTGCCCGGGCAAACGGGGGCTTTTCTTTCAGGCAGGTTCCGCATACTGAGGCATATTCAGACGGGAGGGGCAGAGAACAAACCCTGCAATACGGGCCTGAATATCTTGTGATGAGAGACCAGCACCCGGAACAAAAAGGAGCTTCGTTCAACAGATCGGAGTTTTTCCCACAGACCGGACAGAGGGTCGGGAAAAAGAGATCGGCAAGCTTAATGATTAGGGCATGTCTTACAGGAGAGGTGATCCGCATTTGCCGCATTTTGGTCCGAGATGCAGTTTTTCCGTAGATACTTTATTCTTCACTCCGCAACCCGGGCAGGGAAGGATCTGAAAATCAGACGGAGAGGATGGTTCATCAGGAAACGGCGGCGGAACAGGAGAGGCCGATTTTCGAGAAGGGTGGTCCCGGAGAAATGATTCCGCGAAGCGCAGAAACTGGTCATCTTTTTGGGTGAGCTCCACCCCCATGCCGTTTTTGGTAGGATACACCACTGTTTTGATCGTGCGCCTTACGACACCTTTCAGGCGGGATATCTGATTATCAGGCAAGACCAGTTCGATGTCGACCGTAGTGTCGGGTGCAAAACCACGGTTGGTTTTGATGAAAAGACCGTTCATTGAGAGGTTGCTCAGGATTCCCCGGTAGGTGAGTTCACCCGAACGGAAGGTTACCTCAAGCCTTTTGGTAAACCTTGGATGGCGCTGGTATCCCCGTTCACGATTCATTAAATTGTTCTTTGAGCAGTATGAGTTCGTCCCTCCTCTGGCCTGTAGAGATCATGTGGACGTCAACGCCAAGCATAGTTTCGATTTTTTTGAGGTAAGCCTGTGCAGCCTCCGGAAGTTTTTTGAAATCCCTTATGCCGGAAGTATCTGCTTTCCAACCTTCTACTTCTTCATACACAGGCTCGCAGCCTTCAAAAATCTGCGTTTCTTTTGGAAACTCATTATATATGGAACCCTTATGCGTGTAGGAAGAACAGATTTTTATAGAGTCTAGTCCGTCGAGAATATCGAGTTTTGTGATGGCGAGACCGGTCACGCCGTTGATCCGGACAGAATGACGGAGTACGACCATGTCCAGCCAGCCGCATCTCCTCGCTCTACCCGTGGTAGCGCCGTACTCCCCGCCTCTCTCTCGAAGGTGTTCTCCAAGGGAGTCAAGTATCTCGGTGGGAAATGGTCCGCTGCCGACTCTCGTAGTGTAGGCTTTTACCACACCGAGGACCTTCGATATTTTTGTCGGACCAACGCCGAGTCCTGTACACGCACCTCCTGCGATAGCATTTGAGGAGGTGACATAGGGGTACGTCCCGTGGTCGATATCAAGGAGCGTACCCTGTGCCCCTTCGAACAGGACATTCCCATGAGCGGAGATGGTTGAATTCACGATGATGTCGGTATCGGCGATATACTCGGAGAGCACTTCGGCATATACCATATATTCCCTGTAGATGTCTTCAACTTGAAAACGGGGAGCTTTGTAAAGATGTTCGAGCAGGAAATTGACGTGAAAGAGATGGGCATCGAGTTTCTCCCGAAAAGTCTCAGGCTGAAGAAAGTCGGCAACGCGTATACCCGACCGGCCCGCTTTGTCACAATACGCAGGTCCTATCCCCCTTCCTGTGGTTCCGATATTCTTCACGCCCCTGAGTCGTTCATTCTCCCTGTCAATGGCAACGTGATAGGGCATAATGAGGTGGGCGTTCTTACTTAAAAAAAGGTTGTTTTTTATTGCGACACCCCGTTCTTTAAGCCCCTTGATCTCCTGAATAAGGGCTCCGGGATCAACCACAACACCATTGCCGATCAGGCAGACCTTGTTTGGATAGAGTATCCCGGAGGGAATAAGATGAAGAATGAATTTCTCATTATTGATTACTACAGTATGGCCTGCATTATGGCCGCCCTGAAAGCGGGCTACGACGTCCGCCTTTTCAGAAAGAACATCAACGATCTTTCCTTTCCCTTCATCTCCCCACTGCAACCCGACAACAATAACATTCGGCATGTCAGAACCTCGTTTACAGACGTATTTGTTTCACTGAGAGGATATTCGGAAGCTCCTGGATTTTCTTCAGGAGAGCAGGGGAAGCCGGAGAATCTATGCTGACAACGGAAATTGCAGTTCCCCCCGGTGTTTCGCGTCCGAAATGCATCCTTGCGATATTGATCTTGTTCTTTCCGAGGAGAGAACCAATGTTCCCGATTACCCCGGGTTTATCATTATTGTACATAAACAGGAGTTCTCCCTCGGGTATAATCTCGACCTTGAAGCTGTCGACGAATACAATGCGGGGGTCTTTCTTCCCGTACAGCGTACCTGCAAAATAGCTGGTCTTCTTCTTGGCATTTATCCTGAGGGCAATCATGCTCTGATAATCACCCTGGTCCGTGCTTTTTATCTCCTTTATCTCGATACCGCGCTCCCTGGCGATGAGAGGTGCATTCACAAAATTTACTGTTTCCTCGAGGATAGGGGTAAGAAATCCTTTCAGGGCAGCAATAGTCACAGGGGCGGTGTTGATGTCCGCAGCATCCCCCTTGTATTCGACTGTGATCTCGGTTACCCCGCCTTCGAACATCTGGGCTGCGAAACAACCGAGCCTCTCAGCGAGATTGATATAAGGATTGAGTTTTGCAACTTGGTCGGAAGGGATGGACGGGAAATTGATCGCGTTCCGTATGGTATTGTGAACAAGATAATCAACAATTTGTTCTGCTACGGCTACTGCAACATTTTCCTGTGCCTCTCTTGTAGATGCACCGAGATGCGGGGTTGTTATGACCGAGTCGAGCGTCAGGAGAGGATTGTTTTCCGGAGGTTCTTTTTCGAGTACATCAAGGGCAGCGCCTGCTACTTTGCCTTCAACAAGAGCGTCGTAGAGATCCTTTTCGTTGATGATACCTCCCCGTGCGCAGTTGACGATCCGTACGCCGGGTTTCATTGTCTCTATCACTTTTTTATTGATCAGATTTTTTGTTTCCGGCGTGAGCGGGGTATGTATGGTTATAAAGTCGGCGCGTTTGAACAACTCCTTGAGAGAGACCTTTTCGACCCCCATGTCTTTTGCTTTTTCTTCGCTGAGAAACGGGTCGAATGCGATTATATTCATAGAGAAAGCCTGCATCCTCCTTGCCACCTGGCTTCCGATGTTTCCTATTCCGACGACGCCGAGAGTCTTCTTAAACAGCTCAACACCCATGAATTTCTTCTTTTCCCATCTCCCCGATTTCATCGACATGGTCGCCTGGGGGATTTGCCGGGCAAGAGATACCATAAGCGCGATCGTATGCTCGGCGGTCGTAATCGTGTTCCCGCCGGGTGTATTCATAACCACTACGCCTTTTTTTGTGGCGGCTGTTTTGTCAACATTGTCGAGTCCTGAACCGGCACGTCCTATGACTTTGAGATTTTTCGCTGCTTCCAGGATATCAGCGGTCACCTTTGTAGCCGAACGGATGACAAGTCCGTGGTAATCACCAATACACGCCTTCAGTTGATCCGGGCTCATGCCTGTTTTCACGTCGACCTTGAGGCCGGCGGTCTTGAGTATGTCAACACATTTTGTTGAGATGTTGTCGCTGATCAGAACCTTCATGGAGCCTCCTTACGCCATTAATAATTCCTGTGCCGCAGCTACACCTGCGCCTAGTTTCACCGGGTGACCCATCCCTTTTAATACCATCTCTATACCTGCGATTGCAGTGATGACATCAAATCTGTCCGCATACCCCAAATGAGCGATGCGGAATATTTTTCCTTTTGCTTTGTCCTGCCCGCCCGCTGCAGTTATGCCGTATTTCTCCCTGAGGTTTTTGTAGACTGCCTGTCCGTCGATCCCCTGGGGAGCCAGGATCGCAGTCACTGCATTCGACGGAGATTCCCTGGGGTATATTTCCAGTCCGATTGCCTGAACAGCCTTCCGGGTGGCACTTGCAAGCCATTCATGCCTTCTGAAGACTTGCTCCAGTCCTTCAGCCTGGAGCATCTTTAGGCTTTCATTCAGTCCGATGATGAGGGTGACGGGAGAGGTGAAATTCGTCTGATTTTTTGCAAGGTTTTCCCGTTCTTTCTTGAAATTAAAATAGAATTTGGGCATTGTCGAAGTTTCTGCTTTTGCCCATGCCTTTTCGCTTACACTCACAAAGGCAAGACCGGGCGGCAGCATAACCCCCTTTTGCGACCCTCCGATCATGATATCGATGGCCCATGCATCTGTTTTCAGGTCATGGGCGACGAGCGCACTTATTGCATCTACGATGAACAGGGTATTGTCAAACTGTTTTACCACAGATCCCAGTGCCTGAATATCATGGTAGACCCCGGTTGAAGTCTCTGACGCCTGCACAAAAACACCTTTTATGTCCCTGTTCTTTTTCAGTTTTTCCTCAACAAGGGAAGGCTTTACCGCATATCCCCATTCAATAACGATTTCCTCAACATCAAGACCGTAAGCCTGACAGATCTTCGTCCAGCGTTCTCCGAATTTCCCGCCGTTTACTACGAGAACCTTATCACCTTTATTGAAGAAATTATTCACAGAGCCGACCATGCCACCGGTTCCGGTCGAGCAGAGGATAAGCACATCATTCCTGGTTTGATATAACCATTGAAGCCCCTTCTTTGCTGCATCAAGAACGGGGAGAAAATCAGTCGAACGATGGTGAATGATCGGCGCTGCCATTGCAAGGAGCACATCCGGGGGAACAGGCGTAGGACCTGGTGCCAAGAGATAGCGTTTTAACATGAAAAACCTCCTGAAAACCCTTATTTGAAAATATTTTGAGAAGACTAGTCAGACTTTGGAAATTAGCACAATACTGGTTCTTTGGTCAAGGGCGGCTCTTTACAATATCCTGAAATCGCTATTATAATTAATGCTATGAAAAAGAAAATTTTTATCAGTATATCAATTCTTTTAATAGGATTCCTTCTTGGCGGGATCACATTTTACCTCCTCGGAAGGGTTTCCGGACAGAATAAATACATGCCTTACCGCGGCACCCCGAACATTCCGGGCCAGATCATCGAGACAAGCAAGGCTTTTTCAGAGATTGTGACTGCAGTATCGCCGGCAGTGGTAAATATTTCTACCACGAAGGTTGTTAAACGCGATCAGGGCCCGTTTTCCGACGATCCTTTTTATGATTTCTTCAATCCCTTTCATGATTTCAACGCACCCAGGAAATGGAAGGAGAAAAGCCTCGGGTCAGGAGTTATTGTCTCTGCGGACGGATATATTATTACGAACAACCATGTTGTCGAAAAGTCGGACGAAATAAAGGTTACCCTCCTTGACCGGAGGACATTCAAGGGAGCGATCGTTGGCGCTGACCCAAAGACGGATGTCGCTATCTTGAAAATAGACGCAAACAACCTTCTCCCCTTGACGTGGGGTGATTCGGACAAATTACAGGTGGGAGAGTTCGTCCTTGCGATAGGAAGTCCTTACGGGTTGAGCAATACCGTAACCATGGGTATCATCAGTGCGGTGGGAAGGGCCAATGTCGGGATTGCTGACTACGAGGACTTTATTCAGACCGATGCTGCCATAAACCCGGGAAATTCAGGCGGGCCCCTGGTGAATATACGAGGAGAACTGATCGGGATCAACACGGCAATATTTTCGAGGACCGGAGGATATCAGGGAATAGGGTTTGCCGTGCCAAGCAATATGGTGCGTCTTATTATGGACCAGCTCATTCAGAAGGGGCAGGTTACCCGTGGATGGGTTGGGGTTACGATCCAGGAACTCACTCCGGAACTCGCTTCTGAATTTGGATTAAAGAGATCGAATGGCGCTCTGGTGAGCGATGTCGCAAAAGACAGCCCTGCCGCAAAGGCAGGGATCCTGAGGGGTGATATTATCCTGGAGTTCAACGGGAAGGAAGTAAAAGACGTAAGCAGCCTGCGCAATATGGTTGCCCAGAGCAAGTCGGGCACTGAAATCAGCATGAAGATATTGAGGTCCGGCAAGGAATTTACCGTGAAAATAATCATCAAAGAATTGCCGAGAGAAGTTGCCGAAGTCACGACTGATCAAATGCCCAGTGAGACAGAGTCAACGATCCTTGCAGGACTTACCGTAATGGATCTTTCGAAAGAAATTATCCGGCAGCTTGGTTTCAATAAAGGTGAGAGAGGTGTTGTGGTTGTCCGGGTTGAACCGGGAAGCCCTGCAGATGAGGCCGAAATTAAAAAAGGAGATATCATCAAGGAAATAGATAAAAGAGAGATCGGTAATCTGAATGACTACACAAGAATCTCCTCGAATATAAAAAGAAATTCCTCGGTTTTGCTGTTTATTAATCGTGGCGGCAAGAAGTTCTACGTCATTCTCAAATCGATATAGCGTGAGGGATACAGCACCTCATCTGTTTTTCGTCAGACGGGTGAATACCGCCCGTTTTAAATAAAGTCAAAATTTTGCAATGGAAAGGAGGTGAGATAGAATGTTTATTTTTTCCCGAATCGCATTTTTTCTCCTCTTTGCACTCTCAGGATACTTTGTTGGAATTCAGTATGGTTTCGGATGGTATGGTATCCTGACAGGGAGCATTTTTGGATTGGCAGCGATTGCTGCAGAAATGAAACTCAAAAAGATTGAACTGGGGTCTTTCATCGGTGGGTTGTTGGGTCTTTCCTGCGGACTTTTGTTTTCTTACCTTCTCTTACTCCCCCTGAAACTCTTTCTTGGAGAAGAGACAAAGATAGCATCCTTTGCCTTGATGGCGGTTCTCGGATACGGAGGGCTTCTCTTTGGTTTTAGCAGGGGCAAGGCGATATCATTTGCGGGTATTGTCAGGCTTTTCAGAGGACAGGGCTTAGAGGAGAACCTCAAGATTCTTGATACGAGTGTAATCATAGATGGGCGTATTGTTGATGTCTGCGAGACAGGGTTCCTTGAAGGGGTATTCATTCTCCCCCAGTTTATTCTTCAGGAATTACAGCATATAGCAGATGCTCCTGACCCGATGAAAAGGGCAAGGGGGAGAAGGGGGCTTGATATTCTGCACAAGATTCAGAAAATGTCACGTATAACCGTCAGGATTGTTGATGAAGATTTGCCGAAGGTGAAGGAAGTTGATGCAAAGCTGGTTGTCCTGGCAAAACTCCTCCATGCAAAGGTCATAACCAATGATTTTAATCTTAATAAGGTTGCAGAACTCCAGGGTGTGCCGGTATTGAATATCAATGAACTGGCCAACTCGCTCAAACCGGTTGTCCTTCCGGGAGAAACCATGAAAGTTTTTATTCTGAAGGAAGGGAAAGAGTACAACCAGGGCGTTGCGTATCTTGATGATGGCACCATGGTAGTTGTGGAAAACGCCAGAAGGGTGATCGGCAAGAATGCAGAGGTCACGGTTACGAGTGTCTTGCAGACCACTGCGGGAAGGATGATATTCTCAAAGCTCAAAGAGGAATATGAGAGGGATGAATTGAAGGCGGCAAAGTAAGGGTGAACAGAGACAACGGCATTCCATCTGATGTGATTGCAATCGTTCCGGCTGCGGGGCTCGGGAAGCGGTTTGGAATCGGAACCCATAAACAGTTTGAGACCTTGCAGGGCAAACCCGTCCTCATATGGCCGCTGGAAATATTCCAGAGCATTCAGAGTATTCAAGAGATTATCCCTGTGCTTGCACGCGATGATATGGAACAAGGCAGAGAAATATTTGCCAGGTACCGGATAACAAAAGTCAAAAAGATCGCTACAGGAGGAAAAGAACGGCAGGATTCAGTATGGAACGGACTGGAACTTGTCGGGGACAAACAGAGCATAATCCTTATTCATGACGGAGTCAGGCCCCTGATAGAAAAGCGTCTCGTGGAATCTCTCATTCAGGAGATGATCGGGAATCTTTCCAAATCAGGCTGTTGCGACGGGATCGTTCCCGGCATACCCCCCAAGGATACCGTAAAAGAAGCATCGGGACGGATTGTAAAAAAGACTTTAAAACGGAATATGCTCTGGACCATACAGACGCCACAGATTTTCCCATACAAAATAATTTATAATGCATATAAAAAAGCCATACAGGAAGGATATTACTCGACAGACGATGCCGCGCTTGTTGAGAAATACAAGGGGAAAGTCTGCATTGGTCCGGGATCATACAGGAATATCAAAATAACGACACCGGAAGACTTGAAGATTGCAGAAGCACTCATGAATAATCCTGTTTAAAGTCTGTAGCGTAAGGTATAAAGTCGATATTTTGAAACCCTCCCCAACCCCTCCCCTCAAGGGAGAGGCGAGGGTGAGGGTGTTTAACAGTTTATAAACAGACACTATTTAGGATTTGGAGCAAGGAATGCGTATCGGTTTTGGATATGATTCACACAGACTGGTTGAGGGACGAAATCTCATTATAGGGGGAGTGAAGATCCCCTATGGGAAAGGACTGCTCGGTCACTCTGATGCAGATGTCCTCTGCCATGCGATTACCGATGCAATAATCGGCGCCCTCGGCATCGGAGACATCGGACAGCATTTTCCCGACACCGATCCGCAATGGAAAGATGCTTCAAGTGTCGAGTTTCTCCATTATATCCTTGAGCTGACAACGGCAAACAGCTTTGAAGTAGGCTGGATAGATACAACGGTCATCGCTGAAGAACCGAAACTTTCTCCCTATATAGAATTGATGAAACAGGAATTGTCACGATGGGGCATTCCTCAGGGGCGACTCAATATCAAAGCCAAGACGAACGAAGGGATGGGGTTTGTCGGCAACGGTGAAGGCATCGTGGCATATGCGGTCTGCCTCCTGAAACGCTTTCCTGGCTCATTGTATACTGAAAAACTATAAGTACTGGCAGTCGGGTAACCCTTTCTTATTCCTTGAGCAGGAATTTTCTTATGTCACCAACCCGGAGGGTAATTTTATTGGAATCAAGGTACTCGAGAAAGGGGACGGCATATTTGCGTGTGGTGTTGAGGATGTCCCTGAATTCAGCTACAGTCATCTCGGATTTCTTGCTATAGAAGCTCTTCAGGCGCTCGATAATTTTCTGGTGCACCGAAGCAGTGATATAGACCGTATCGATGATCCTGACGAGGCTTCCTTCCTTTGCCATAAGCTTAAGGATATCCGTCAGGTGTTTCTGGTCAATCTTCAGTGACGTGCCGAGTTCTTCCTTGGTTGGCGGCTGGAAACCGGATTTTTCAAGCAGTTCCAGAATTTTTGTTTTGACCGTTTCATCAACCTGGGACAAGGCAAGCCTGAATGTGAGAAGGCGGGATAATTCCTTATCGATCACTATTTCCTTAACCGCAGTGATAAAATTACCGAAATGTCTCGGTTCGATCTTCAGCAGTGCCCTGAGTTCTTCCTTGGGCATACCGGGTTTCAGGGGGTTTTTCTTGTGGAAATCGGAGAGAATGCGAACGGCTTTTTCTCTCGACTGATCGAAAATATCGGTATGAACAAGAATGTCTTCAAACTGTTTCAGGATGCCGTGTTCTATCAGTAACTTGACGGATTTCCTGATCGAAGGAATTTCTGCCTGAATCCAGCCTTCTATCACTGACAGAGAGATTCCATACATCCCGGCACGTTTTACCTTTATGGCGACCTTCTCGGACAGTGTTCCTGTTTCGAAGACCTGCAAGTCTTCGAGTCCTTCTTTTATGCTTCTCCTGAAAGGGAGGGGATCAATGATCACCCCGCCGCCGATTGTATCGACTGGAGAAAATCTTCGTATGATATAACGGTCCCCGGACATGGTGATGACAGGTTCCTGAAGTCTGAACTGGCAGTAACACTGTTCCCCTGCTTTCAGTTCATTTCTCCCGTAAAGGATAACGCGTGCTATGGTCTCTGACGTAACGAGATGGAAATGGACGAGGCTTTTATTTTTCAGGGGCGGAGCATTCTTCAACAATTCAACCTTTGCATCTATTTTCCTTGTGGAAATGAATCTCCCCGGAACGACAACGGCATCTCCCCTCCTCAAAGCCTCTTTTTCGACTCCCTGCAGGTTTATAGCCACCCGCTGGCCGGCATATGCTGTCTGTATTGATCTCCCATGGCTGTGAAGCCCCCGCACCTTGGTTTGAATATTCGTAGGCAGTATTTCCACTTCGTCATTCACTGATATGCTCCCGGAGACAGCGGTGCCCGTAATTACTGTTCCGAATCCTTTCAGGGTAAAAACCCTGTCGATCGGCAGCCTGAAGAGACCCCCGGTGGGCTTCGGCTCGACGGTTAGCGCAAGCTGATTGATCTTTTCTTTCAGAAGGTCAATGTTCATCATAGTTTTTGAAGAAACGGGAATAATCTCAGCGTCTTCGAGGAAAGAGTCTTTTACAAAGTTTCTTGCTTCATCCTGAACAAGTGCAAGCCAGTCGTTTTCTACAAGATCGGCTTTTGTGATGGCGATGAGGCCGGATTTGATTCTCAGGAGATTGCAGATGTGGAGATGTTCACGGCTTTGCGGCATGATTCCTTCATCGGCAGCGATAACGAGAATAACAAGGTCGATGCCACCAGCGCCGGCAAGCATGTTCTTCACAAGTCTTTCATGGCCGGGAACGTCCACGATCCCGACAGTGAGACCATCGGGATAGGTAAGGTCTGCAAACCCGAGGTCAATTGTGATGCCACGCTCTTTCTCTTCCTTCAGCCTGTCGGGATCGATCCCTGTAAGGGCCTTTACAAGGGCGCTTTTTCCGTGGTCGATATGGCCTGCGGTGCCAAGAATTATATATCGCATCATATCAGGAGCATTTTAGCAGAAAGAGCAGTACGCTGCACAGTCTTTCTTGCGCAGCGCATTGTTCTTGGACGGTTTTGTCCCTAAAGCAATTTCCCTTTCCTGAGCACTATTTGTTTGCGTCCATCTCCAAGCACAAGGGTTACCGTTGGTTGAAAAAATACAAAATCCTGGTGAAACGGTGTCTTGACTGTTCCGCCGAAGGAACTGTTGTCACCCAGCGCGATATGGATAGTGCCGAGTATTTTCTCTGATTCAAGAATGTTGTCAGGCCGCTTTGCAGCACTGTTTGTTCCGATACCAAGCTCTGCGATATTCCCGTTCTCCTTTTTTTCGGCAAGCTTCTTGCGAAGATGGGTGACATATACCTCATCGCCTGTTACCTCGACAACAGAACCGTCTTTTATGAGGAGAGTTATCGGAGAGAGCAGCTGTCTGGTCGGGGCCCATTCAAGTACTAATCTTCCTGTTGCTGTCCCTTCAACCGGTGCAATATAGACTTCACCGGCCGGAAGGTTTCCAAAGGAGCCCATCCTGGTGAGAATTCCGGTATCAGGGATGGCTTTCCGGCCTTTTTTCGAGAGAGAGAGGGATGTTCCGTTCGGTGTCTTTATATGAATATGTTCGGCTTTGTCTATGATACCTGAAAGAGTTTTTGTTATCCTTGCAAGTGCCTTCCAGTCGATATTCATAGAGCCTTCAAGCATGGAGACGTCAAAGAGAGGCATGCTCGCATATCTGCACCCGCAGATCCTTGTGAGGAAGTCTCTGAACCTGGTATGACTCGTTGAAAAATTTGAGAGCGCAACCACACAGTCGACCGAATGGTTCTTGTCCCGCCTGATGATCTGCTCCGCCTTTTGTATGGCAGTATCAGACGCGGTTTTTTTCAGGAGGGGACCGAGAAGGCGCTCGCGTTGTAAATGTTCAACAGATTTTTTTCCGAAGGCAAGTTCCCAGAGTTTTGGGGGAGGTTCAGCCCCGTGGCTGCCGGTAGCCTTATATTCATGATGCACGACTGATTTACAGAAAAGTTTTCCTGTTTCGGCTGCAAGGAGTGCAAGACTCCTGATCTTTGCTCTTCGTTCCCCATCAGCTTCATGCACTTCTTCGTTCCCGGATACCCTGTCGTTGAAGACAAGGACCCGTTCGTGTTTTTT
This sequence comes from Thermodesulfovibrionales bacterium, assembly GCA_031082155.1. Taxonomy (GTDB): domain Bacteria; phylum Nitrospirota; class Thermodesulfovibrionia; order Thermodesulfovibrionales; family SM23-35; genus JAKLQR01. Next base: position 19,357 of record JAVHLL010000031.1, read on the forward strand.
CACACCGAGGTTTACTATAAATATGTCTCTGAGTATACGTTCGAACAAGAGATAGGTTCTTATTTAAACAGAAATTCCATCTGTTTGTGATGTTCCCCGGGAAAACTGATGGGATAATTGCAGTCAAAACAGGCGGTACAAAAATTATGCGAGTTCGGTACGATCTTCTTGAGTCCGTCGAGACTGAGATAGGCAAGCGAATCAGCCGTTACGTATTTCTTGATCTCATCGAGAAGATGGGTGGAGGCGATAAGTTCACTTCTGGTCGGGGTATCAATACCGTAGAAACAGGGGCCGATGGTGGGTGGGGAGCTGATTTTCAGATGCACCTCTTTTGCATGTCCTCCTTCCCGGAGCATTTTGACGATCTTTTTGCTAGTTGTGCCTCGTACGATTGAGTCATCGATGACGATGAGCCGTTTCCCTTCAAGGAGTTGCCGTACAGGGTTCAGTTTGATCTTTACGCCGAAATGGCGGATGCTGTGTTTCGGCTCTATGAACGTACGTCCGACATAATGATTTCTGATCAGCCCGAAGTCGAAGGGAATACCGCTCTCTTCGGAAAAACCAAGCGCAGCAGGAACGCCGGAGTCAGGGACCGGGATGACAAGGTCGGCATCAATGCGGGATTCCCGTGCGAGCTGTCTCCCGAATTCTTTCCTCATTTCGTTTACGTTCTGTCCGCCGAAGATGTTGCTGTCAGGTCTCGAAAAATAAATGAACTCAAATACACAGAATGCTTTTCTCTGACTGTGCAGGATTTTGAGCGATTCAAGGCCCTGTTCACCAATGATGAGCACTTCGCCGGGCTCAATATCACGGATATACGTCGCTCCGATGAGATCAAAGGCGCAGGTTTCTGATGCAACCACATACGCACCGTTCTTCATACCAAGGCTCAGGGGCCTTACTCCATAGGGATCGCGTATGGCAATGAGTTCTTTTTCCCTGAGAATCAGCATGCTGAAAGAACCGCTGATCTGGGTTACCGCATGGGCGATTCTTTCATAGAAATCCGCGCCCTTGGACTGGGCTACGAGATGTACAATCACTTCACTGTCCGAAGATGACTGGAAGATTGCCCCCTGCGCCTCGAGCGATGCCCTGAGGTCAGGTGCGCTCACGAGGTTCCCGTTGTGTGCAATAGCGAGCGTTCCGAGAGCGAAATTCGCAACAATGGGCTGAACATTCTTGAGGACGCTGCTTCCAGCGGTAGAATAACGGTTGTGCCCTATCGCCATGTATCCGGGAAGACGCCTGAGCCTCTTTTCACTGAAGATGTCGGCAACAAGGCCCATGGATTTTTCGACGAAAAGCTGCCTCCCGTCAGAGGAGCAGATTCCCGCGCCCTCCTGCCCTCTATGCTGCAGTGCATAGAGCCCGAGATAAGTGAGGTTGGCAGCCTCGGGATGACCGTAGATGCCGAATACCCCGCACTCTTCGTGAATATCGTGGAACATAGATTCTTTATTTTACCATATCATGGTACATGAGAAATGAAACAAAAGAAGTCCAATGAACGTATTGTTTTGATATAATAGGAAAACACATGGACGAAAAGCAAAAACTTTTATCGACCCTACCCTCTGTGGATGAGTTCCTGAAAAGCGAACAGGGTCTTGAATGGGTGAAACATTTTCCCCGCAGGTATGTCCTCCAGGCAATACGTGAAGGGATCAGTATCAGAAGGAAAAATATCATCGAAGGAAAGATGGTTGATCTCTCCGGGGAAACCATGGTCGCTGATATAGAGGGTATGCTCGATACCCTCTCCTCATACAGCCTCAGGCCGCTTATTAATGCGACGGGTGTGGTCATCCATACGAACCTGGGCCGGTCAGTGCTTTCCGAACGGGCGCTCGAAAATATCAGGAGGGTTTCGGAGAGCTATTCCAACCTTGAATATGATGTCGACGAAGGAAAGCGCGGCAAACGGTATGTCCATGTCAAGAGGATCCTCAGAGAGGTTACCGGCGCAGAGGATGCCCTTGTCGTCAACAACAATGCAGCTGCTGTTCTCCTGTGCCTCAACACCTTTGCGAAAGGCAGAGAGGTTATCCTCTCGCGGGGCGAGCTTGTAGAGATCGGCGGGTCTTTCCGGATACCCGATGTGATGACTGCAAGCGGAGCGATTCTCCGGGAGGTGGGGACGACGAACAAGACACACCTCTATGATTATGAAAAAGCGATAAACGAACATACTGCGCTTATCGCAAAAATCCACCGCTCCAATTTCAGGCTTATGGGGTTTACGGATGAGGTTTCTATCGAAGACCTCGTTCAGCTTGGAAAAGACCGGAACATACCGGTAATGTTCGATTTGGGCAGTGGGAGCCTTATTGACATGCGGCCGTATGGTGTTCATATAGAACCGTCTGTGCAGGAAGTGGTGAAGACCGGTGTTGATTTTACGACATTCAGCGGGGACAAACTGCTTGGCGGTCCGCAGGGGGGTGTTATTGTCGGCAAGAAGGAACAAATTGAGCGGATTCAGAAAAACCCCATCACGAGGGCAGTGCGGATAGACAAACTCACGCTTGCCGGTTTTGAAGCGACCCTGTCGGAATACATTGATGAAGAAGAGGTGATGCATCGTATTCCTACCCTCAGAATGCTCCTCCAGAAACCGGACGAGATAAAGAAGCGTGCAAAGACCATTGCCGGCAAATTAAAGAAAGAGATAAAAAACGCTGACATACGGGTAATCGCTGATACGTCAAGAGCAGGAGGGGGAGCACTGCCGGAAATAGACCTTCCTACCTATGCAGTTGCGATTCAGTCTGATACCATTTCCGTGAACGAATTTGAAGAGCGATTGAGAAAAGGGAACCCTGCAATCATTGCACGAATCAAGGACAATGCCTTGATACTTGATGCGCGAACCATTATGAAAAAGGATTTTGAGAGTCTCGCAAAAGGAATCAAGACAGCCTTGTCATAGATGCCGTCTTACCATAGTGATCCCCTTAATCGTTTCCGGAGAACCGGGGGGCGAGCCTATAGGGGCTCTCCTGTTGCGGGTCGATCCCTTTCAGTTCCTCTATCCGCTTTCCGCTATCTGAGCAGAACCTCCCCGCCGCAACGGCCGTCTCTGGGCAGAAGGGACTGTTGATAAAGGAGCGGCTTTCTTTTTTACCCTTCCCTCCAAAGGGAGTGAATAACCGCACCTGATCTCAGACAGACAAAAAAGACTGGACTATTTCCAGAATACTGGTATCATTTCTATTGGATAAGGGGGCGTTATGAACAAAAAATCATCCTTCTTGTTGAAGACAACCCCGATGATGTTGATCTGACCATACGGTCAAACAACTCGGATTATACTGGCTTGTGTTCATTCAATGAACCTCTGCCAAAGAGAACAAAATTATAACTCTGAGAGAGCACAGGACCTGAAGTCCTGAGAGGTCTCTCATTGCCGGGAGGAAACATGGAAACCCCAGTCAGAGTTTTGCTTGTTGAAGATTCCGAAGACGACGCATTGCTGATACTCCGAGAATTAAAGCAGGGAGGTTACCATCCGGTTTCCGAGCGCATCGATTCGGCCCAGTCAATGAAAGAACTGCTTCATCAGAAGGCATGGGATATTATAATCTCTGATTTTTCGATGCCCCGGTTCAGCGGGTTCGATGCGTTGAGGCTTCTTCAGGAAACTGGGTTCGACCTGCCATTTATCCTAGTGACCGGCGCCATCAGCGAGGAGGAAGCAGTCAAAGTCATGAGGGCCGGAGCGCACGACTGTATTATGAAACAAAACCTCGCAAGACTTGTCCCTGCGGTTACACGGGAATTGCGGGAGGCGAAGATACGGTATGAACGCCAGCTGGCACTTGAAGCGCTCAGGCAGTCTGAAACCCTCTACCGTGCGATCTTCGAGAACACGGGAACTGCAACGATAATTTTTGATGAAACGATGACGGTTATGCTCATAAACAGGGAAGGAGAAAACCTTTCCGGCTATTCCAAAGGAGAAATCGAAGGCAAGAAAAAGTGGACAGAATTTATCGCACAGGAAGATCTTGAACGGATGAGAAAATACCATGCCCTGAGGGGGAAAGATCCGGACCTGATACCTGCACAATACGAATTTCATTTCATTGACAGAGCAGGAACGGTAAAAAATATCTTTGTCACTGTTGCAATCATTTCCGGAACGAAAAAAAGAGTAGCGTCCCTTTTAGATATAACTGAGAGAAAAGCGTCAGAAAAAAAGCTTCAGGAATCAGAAAGACGATATCGCGAATTGTATGAGGGGAGCAGGGACGGCTATGTAATGGTCAACATGAAGGGACAGATTATTGAATCGAATTCAACCTTCAGGGGTATGCTTGGATATGCTGAAGAAGAGCTGAGACAAAAAATATACAGGGACGTAACGCCGGATTTGTGGAATGCGGCTGAAGACAAGATCATTCAGAACCAGGTATTGCAGAGAGGATACTCAGAAGTGTACGAAAAAGAATATATCCGGAAAGATACCACTGTCTTCCCTGTCGAACTGAGGACCTATCTGCTCAGGGATGAAGAAGGGAAGTCCAGAGCGCTGTGGGCTTTTGTCCGTGATGTAACCGAACGGAAGAGGGTAGAAAAAGAATTAAAAGACAGAATTCAGGAGCTTGAGAACTTCTATAACATGGCTATCGGCAGGGAACTGAGGATGATAGAATTGAAAGAGGAAATTGAACACCTGCGTGAAAAACTTGAGCACAGGGAAGAGGCTTCCGAATAAAATATACCGGTGAACCATGATGAAAAAAAATATTGTAAAAAAGGATATCAAAAAGAAAACGAAGACCAAATGCTGGGAAGTATTTCGTTGCGGGGAAGAAGACTGTCCCGCCTATAAAGCAAGAAATCCCAGATGCTGGCTCATCTCGGGGACCTGTTGCAGGGGAGAGCTGCAGGGTAAATTTCTCGAAAAGATGGAGATGTGCCTCGATTGCACGGTGTATAAAAGGAACCTCGACGCAGCGGCAATGAAGACAACCTGCAGTGTTATTCGCGACCAGTTCAGGGAAAACAAACGGCTTTTCGAGAAGAATGAAGAAGAGATTAAGCATCTGAGTATGGAACTCGCCATAAGCCTTTGCGAAGTTTTTGAGGCATTAAGGAAAATAGCCTCAGGAGATCCAACAGTCCGGATACCGGAGGTCTCAGAGATTGAATTGATCTCGAAACTGAAACATTTAGTAAACCTGACAGCGAGTGATATTGGCGAAATTGTTGATCAATCCCATGAGTTTGCCATGACCCTCGCAGAACATTTTGATGTCCTCCACAGGGTATCACAGGGAGACTTTACCGCGCAGGTCACCGGAGGTTCCCAGATAGAAATGCTCGGGGCCCTGAAGAATGTCACGAACGAGATGATCCGGAATATCGATAGAGCAATAACCGAACGGATACGGGCGGAGGAGGAAATACGGAAACTGGAAACCCTGGAGTCATCCATCCTCAGCACCATCCCCCACGCGGTAGTCGGGTTGAAGAAACGGACGATATTTTTCGCGAATGAGGCGGTAGAAACAGTATTTGGATGGGCGCCTGAAGAACTGATCGGACAGAACACACGAATCTTTTACCGGACAGACGAAGAATATGAAGAGATAGGAAGGCGGTTCTATCCCCTTATGGAAAGAGGACGGACGCATAGTGAAGTATTCCCCTGCAGGAGAAAAGACGGCTCGGATATGATCTGCAAGGTAAGCGCATCCGTGATTGGAGAAAGATTACAGGACAAGGGGATTGTGGTTATGTACGAAGACATCACGAAGCAGAGTATGACAGAACAAGCGCTCGAGGACAGTGAAAAAAAGTACCGCGATCTTTATGAAAAGGCGCCTGACGGATACCACTCGCTCGACCCTGACGGGAGAATCCTCGACGTGAACGAGACATGGCTCCTGATGTTCGGTCATACACGGGATGAAGTTATCGGAAGACATATCACGGAATTCCTTGCCGGGGAAAATGCAGAGGTATTCTCCAGAATATTCAGGGATTTCAAACAGCAAGGGTCATATGAAAATATAGAATATGAGTTCAGGAAGAAAGACGGAGCATACATCCCCGTTCTGGTGAATGCAACGGCGATATATGACCGGCAGGGAACTTTCATCAAAAGCCGGGCGACTGTACGGGACATTACCGAGAGGAAATCCTATGAAGCAAAACTCAGGAATGCTGCGGAAGAATGGCGGGAGACGTTCGATGCAATGCCCTACGGCGTTCTGCTCCTTGACCCCGAATTTTGTATTCTCAGGGCAAATGAATATATTGCGAAGTTATTTAATATGCGTTACCACGACATAAGAGGGAAGAGTTTTGTCGAGCTTGCATATGATGAAAAAACAGCGTCTGAAGGACGGAAGGTGTTTCAAGCACACCAGGTCCTGAATTCTGAAACATTCGAGTATTTCCTGCCTGATCAGAAGAGGTCGTTTGCCGGGAGTGTTACCCCGGTATTTCATGAACACACCATCCTGAAGAATTACATTCTTTTGCTTATTGATATCACTGAGAGCAGGGACAAGGAACAGAAACTCATCCAAAGCCGCGACGCGTTCCTCAATATGCTCACAGAGATCGATTCCTCCTACAAGGAACTCCAGGACCTGTACCACGGGATCATCCATTCTTTTGTGAATGCAATAGATGCGAAGAGTCCCTGGACGAAGGGCCACTCGGAAAGGGTTACCCGTTATGCTGTCGCAATAGCGAAAAATCTGGGTATCGGGGAGCGGGATATCGGGACCCTCAGAATCGCCGCGCTCCTCCATGATATCGGGAAAATAGGAACATATGATGCAGTCCTTGATAAGCCGGGCAAGCTTTCACCCGAGGAATTTGTCATGATCAAACAGCATCCGGCAAAAGGGGAAGAGATTCTCAGGCCTGTTCAACAACTGAAGCATATATTGCCGGTAATCAGACACCATCACGAACGGATTGACGGGGATGGCTATCCCGACGGCCTTACGTGCGAAGATATCCCACTCTTCTCGCGAATCATCGCAATTGCAGATTCATTCGACTCGATGACATCAGACCGGCCATACAGACCTGCGCCTTCCCGTGAATACGCTATATCCGAAATAACGCGGTGTAGCGGTACGCAGTTTGATCCGCAGGCTGCCGAGGCATTTCTCAGGTTCTTACAAAATGAAATGTAAATGCGCGTGTATTGTGAAACCGTTTATTGCCAAGATACCCTATGGCGCCTCAATGGATTAGACTCTCTGCAATACTGTTTCTCCTTATTGTGTGTTCTGCCCTTCCGGTTCATACCGTGGAAAAGCAGACCCTGTTCCGTGAAGAGTTTCTCTCGATTGACCACTGGGGACCTCTTTATTTTCCAAAGATAAAACTTCATGCAACCTACGCGGCAAAATCAGACGGCGGGGAACAGTATCTCAGGGCGGAGAGCAAAGCCTCTGCATCCGCACTGGTCTATAAGGATGAGTTTCATGTGTACGAATATCCGAAAGCAGGCTGGCGGTGGAGAGTGGATACACTCTCACTGAAGGGCAACCCACAGAAGAAATCAGGCGACGATTACCCGATCCGTGTCTATTTCATGTTCCGGTATGATCCTGAAAAGGCAACCTTCCTTGAAAAGATCCAGTATGGTCTTGCAAAAAAACTCTATGGTGAATATCCGCCTCACCGCACACTGAGTTATGTATGGTCATATGCAGAAACTGCCGCAACCATGTATGACAGCCCGTATACCGACAAGGCCAAAATAATTGTGCTCCGCAATGGCAAAAGTTCATTGGGCAAGTGGATGGTTGAAGAGAGAAACATCCTTGAGGATTACCGCAGGGTATTCGGCAAGGACCCGCCTCAGACAGCGGGGATCGCACTTATGGCAGATTCCGATAACACAGGAGGCGAAACAGCTTCCTCTGTGGATTTCATCGAGGTATACCGTGATGTCCCCTGAACAGAGCATCATCCTTTTCGTCAGGTTTCCTGAAAAAGGCAGGGTGAAGACCCGCCTTGCAAAGGATATCGGCGAAGAAAACGTCTGGATTCTCTATAAATACTTTGTGCTCGATCTCCTGGAAACAGTCAGCCAGGGCAATCGTGCTCTGAAAATCTGTTATTCCCCCCCTGAAGCCGGAGGGGGAATGAAAGACTGGCTCGGCAGCGGGCATTCTTATATGCCCCAGTGTGGGAGAGATCTTGGCGAAAAGATGAGGAACGCGATCGAGGAGGTTTTCGGACAGGGTTGTTCTGAAATTATACTGATAGGGAGCGATATCCCTGATCTCCCGCATGCGCTGATAGAGAGTGCGTATGCATTCGCCCGGCATGATGCGGTCATTGGCCCCTCGCATGACGGAGGATATTATCTTATCGGCTTCAAAAAGGAGACCTTTCTTCCGGAGATATTTGAAGGGATAGCTTGGGGTACGGAAAGAGTTTTTGGAAAAACCATGGAGATATTCACAGACAGCAAATATAACATCCGTATCCTCCCCCTATGGCAGGATGTGGACAGGCTTGCAGACCTGAAAGCACTCTACCAGCGAAATATCAATACTCCTTTTGCGGTATCGAGAACCATGGCATATCTCTCACAAAATCTTGATCTTATCAGATGAATCTTTCCTTTTCGTTTATTATCCCTGTACTGAACGAGGCATCGCTGATACACAATATGATCCAGCATCTGCGGGAGATTTCCCGGCAGTATGATTCTGAAATAATTGTGGTAGACGGCGATGCTGAGGCAACTACGCTCAGGTGTATTCAGGAGAAACAGATCAAAAAGGTGGTTTCTCCGAAAGGCCGGGGAACCCAGATGAATAAGGGCGCGTCCGTTGCCGGAGGAGACGTTTTCCTGTTTCTTCATGCGGATACAGAACTGCCCGCTGATGCCCTGGGGCTCATCTCTGCTGTACTGGATGGACCAGTATTCGGAGGGGGTGCCTTTGGCCTCGGCATCAAGTCCGACCGACCTGTTTTCCGCCTGATAGAGCGAATGGTATCCTTCAGATCAAAGATTACGAATATCCCGTACGGCGACCAGGCTATATTCATGAGGAGAGAAGTTTTTGAGAAACTGGGAGGATATCACGAAATTCCGATCATGGAAGACGTCGATCTTATGAGACGGATGAAAAAAACCGGCTATATGGTTCGGATTATCCCCGAAAAGGTACGGACCTCTCCGCGGCGATGGGAACGAGAAGGTGTGCTTTACTGTACTCTGCGGAACTGGACGCTCATGACACTCTACCTGTTAGGATTTGACCCTGAAAAACTGGTGAAATACTATTATCCGGAGAAGAACGCAGAATAAAATGCTCCCGAAGGCTTTCGGGGTTCTATCTGCGAGTACTCACCAAAGTTATGCATTCTGTAAGCGGGCCAGAACAAAGAAAATTGTTTGTTATTTCTTCACTGCCTGAATAGGTTTTTTGAAACGTAAAGCTTTTCGCCTTTTCTTTCTTGCTTCCCTTTGTTTCCGTTTCTCCTTTTCAGAAGGCTTTTCATAAAAACTTCTCTGTTTGATTTCTTTAAAAAGACCTTCCTTCTGCAGTTCACGCTTGAGGACTTTCAGTGCTCTTTCAATATCATTCCCATGGACTTTGATTTCCAAAACAGCGGTCTCCAGTCTTTGCTTGAATTCTTTTTGCTCTCAAAGCCGCGCTTTCTATCCCGAAAGACAGGCTTTTCTCTGCTTTTCTTTCCGAAAAACAAAACCCCCAGGGCTTTCAAAGCAGCTGAGGGTTGTTCAAACTTATAACCCCAAAAGCTGTTCTATTATACCTGAAAAAAAATTTTCTTAACGCAGGCGGAGGTACCCCCCGAAAAGAGTGCCACTTGTAAATAGAGTGTTGGCATAATAGTGACCTTTCCCCAAAAACTGTGCCGGTCAGAAGTGGAAAATTCGGCTTCATTGACCTTTCCCCAAAAACTGTGCCGGTCAGAAGTGGAAAATTCGGCTTCATTGACCTTTCCCCAAAAACTGTGCCGGTCAGAAGTGGAAAATTCGGCTT
>JAVHLL010000032.1 GCA_031082155.1 Thermodesulfovibrionales bacterium
GGTGGACTGATTAACCGACATCGTTATTTTGCACTCCATCTTATCGCCTCTCCCCATAAACCGAGTATTTCTCCTCGTATTGAACTCCCTGCCAATTTTAATAGCCGTGTCATTGAATTGGAAAGTAACACCATGAACTCCTCCTGCTTTGTTTGCTTGACTGGGAATTGAATAGATATCAGGAAATGATGTTTTTGCGTATAACTGTGAGAAGGTGAGTTTTTTCTGAAGGTACTCAAACTCTCTCTTCCTCTGTGCTATATCCACAATTAGCCGGTCAATAACTATAGGGGGAAAGGCACATGGATGGAGGGTGGCCGGAATGAATCGGAATGATTTCCCCAAAATGGGGAGAATGGTTTGGAGTAAGCGACCGTCTATCGAACCCCTTCAGGCTACACCTGTTTCCCCGGACACATAAGGATTATTATTTGATTTATATTCTCTTTTCTGCTATGTTGATTTATAAGGGGGACACAAAGGGAGGGGAAACAACATCCTTTGGGGGATTGGTCTTCGAGACCGCATACTATGCTCCCCTCTCCCCCTTCTAATTCTCATCGAAAACTGACCCTTCTTCTCACCCAAAATTGCCCCCTTTAGAGGGTGATGTCCTTCTGATACCATAAACCGGGATGTCCAATATCTAATAATTACTGTCCGATGGCTGCATGGAGTTCAGGATACCGATGATGTGCAATTGACAAATATATATACAATTAATAAGATATGTATATACAATTATCCGGAGGTGAATATATGAAGACAGCGGTAAGAATGACTTCCATACGGCTCGACACTAAGCTCGCAGATGATGCGGTGAAGACCCTTGGCGCAAAAAGCAGAAGCGAGGCCGTCCATATTGCCTTAAGAGAAATAGTTGCTCTCAGGAAGTTCAAGAAACTGATGTCAAAGCATGGCGGAAAGATGAAGTTTGAATCCCATGACTGATAGGATCATAATCTTTGACACTTCAATCTTTATCGACCACCTGCGAACCAATAAATACGGCAGTCACATCCAGGGCGTGAATGGGCTTATAAGAAACTCTTCAGTGGTTCTCGCCGAACTGTCGCGAGGAGCAACAAGGGAGGCGGAAGAGAATTTTGTTGAAACGCTGGCAAGAAATCATCCAATTCTTACACCTACGGAGAAGAACTGGCTGGAATCCGGCTTGATATTGTCGAAGATATATAAGGCCAAAGGATTTAAGCCGGAAAAACTCAGGGATCTGCATTTTGATGTTCTTATAGCTCTCACTGCGAGAAATTACGGTGCAGTAGTTATTACCTCCAATAGGATTGATTTCGAATTGATTATGTCATTTAAGACCTTCCGGCTTGAGATTTGGTAAAGCTTCGCAGATTGGACAGCATCGTTCCCCGAAAGCCTTCGGGGTCGGGGCAAGCAAGGCGAGATGATACTTTCTTACAATATCTTACTGATTTTTTCGAATGCCTCTTCTATAACTTCTGGTTCCGGAAGAAAGGTGGTCCTGAAGTATACTCCGTCCTCCTGTCTTCCGAACCCTGACCCAGGGACGAAAACAACCCCTTCTTTCAGCGCAGCACGCACAAATTCTATATCTTTTTGCCATTTCTTCGTCTCCAGTTTTATAAATGCGTAAAACGCACCTTTCGGGACCGGGAAAGAGATCGGAAGTTTCCTGGCGATGTTGATGAATGCATCTCTTCTTTCCAGGAGGTTCTTTTTTATGTCAGCGAGATATGCAGGATATGAGCGGTCCACTATCGCAGCGGCAGCCGCCTTCTGATACTCCCAATTGACGGAAAGACGCTGGTTGCATAAAAGGAAGAATGCATTTTTGACATCCTCCCATTTGTCTCCGTGAAACGCCACCCACCCTATCCTTGCACCAGGGTAATTGAAAACCTTCGAAAGTGAACTCCCATAAATAAATGGGACCCTCTTTTTTACCAATTTCCTGAAGTCAACCTGTTTGCCTTCAAGTGTGAGCTGGTCATAGGACCCGTCATAGAATATGGGGACGTCGTATTCAGCGCAGAGGTGGATAACTTCTGCGAGGTTCTGTTCGGAATAGACCGCGCCCAGCGGGTTGTTCGGGTTGATTATTACTATCGCCTTCGCGCCCTCGATTTTTTTCGATAAATTTGCCACATCTATCTGGCCGTGAGCATCATGCCTGTAAAATACCGTGTCGCCTTCAAACTGCTTCGCCTTGCTGATATAGAGCGAATATGTCGGATTGGGAAGGAGCACTTTCTCACCAAACCCTATGAATGAATGGAAGAAGAAGTCTATCCCTTCGGTCAACCCCGCGACGACAAACACATCCTCAGGCTTGCATTTCTCGATCTTTGCGACATTCTCTCTGAGTTGCTCGTCGCCTTCGGAAGGCGCATACCCCTGACAATTCTCGTCAAGGGCGCTCTTCACCCTGTCAGCGATCACTCCGAACGGTTTAAAGCCGTACTGGGGAGGATCTCCGATATTGAGATAGATCATCTTCCTGCCCTTCGCCTCTTCGCGTTTCGCCTCCATTACGATATCCCTTATCGGGTAGCTTACGACATTCATCCTTTCCGTTGGCTTGTACGGCAATCGCCGTTTCAATTTAAACTGTATCATCGTATCATCCTGCCTGTTTCATTTTCTCTGACTCCCTCCCGCAAGGGATAATCAGGACTATTAAAAGCTGTTTCCTGCACATAAAAACAGGATACCATTTAAAAAAGGAAGTCCACAAGAGAAAAGTACGGGATTGACAGGCATGTAAGTTCTTCACTATTTGACAAAGGAGAGCATATCCTTTATTTTTTAATTGACCATACTCTGTCTCCAGGGTTTGCCGTGTCTGATTTATCTTTACAAAAACCGCACAGACCAGGGGAACACCGTGAACTGTGGAAACCATCCAAACCACGAAATGGAGTTAGATTTGAGACTGCCGGAGTGGCTCAAAAACAGCGGGCATAGGGGAGTGCACAACACGAAACGTCTGATGAGAAGTTTCGGGCTCTCGACTGTCTGTGAAGAGGCAAGATGCCCCAATGTTGGGGAATGCTTCTCACGGCCAACTGCTGCGTTTATGATCCTTGGGTCAAAATGCACAAGGAACTGTGGGTTCTGCTCCGTTGCATCAGCAGCCCCGGACCCTCCTGACCTGGAAGAACCTGCAAGGGTCGCAATGGCCGCAAAAGAGATGGGCCTCCGTTACGTGGTGATAACCTCGGTAACCCGGGATGATCTCTATGACGGCGGGGCAGGCCATTTTGCCGCGACAGTCTCCCATATCAGACGTTGTCTGCCACAGGCGAAAGTGGAAATCCTCACCCCTGATTTCAGGGGAGACCTGAACAGTCTTGAGGTAGTCATACATTCAAAACCCGATGTCTTTAACCACAATATCGAAACAGTTCCCCGTCTTTATCCTTCTGTCAGACCGCATGCTGACTATACACGCTCCTTGTTCCTTCTTGAATATGTCAAAAAAACATCACCCGGAATATACACGAAATCAGGGCTCATGCTCGGTCTCGGAGAAGAAATCAATGAAGTGATCAAGGTCCTCAAAGATCTGCGGAGTGCAGGCTGCGACCTGCTCACCATCGGCCAGTATCTGCGTCCTTCAAAAATGCAGCTTCCCGTAGTTGAATATATATCCCCGGACATGTTCGAGAGCCTCCGCATTACCGCGCTCTCTCTGGGGTTTAGATTTGTTGCTTCGGCGCCGCAGGTGAGAAGTTCAATGAATGCTGAGGAGATGTATTATAATTAAGAGTACGAATACCGGGACGAAGAGTTATAATATGGCTGGATGGAGAGCAGGTTGTTCTGCGCGGGGAATCAGGAGAATGAACAGAGAATCAGGCAGGCTTCAAAAAGTATAAGAAAGGTGCTGAAGAAATGATTAACGTCGGTATCATCGGGTTTGGGATTGTTGGCAGCGGTACCGCCAGGGTACTCCTCGAAAACAAAGAGGTCATTCAGAGGCGGGCAGGATTCGGGATAAATCTGAAAAGGATTGCCGATCTCGACATCACGACAGACAGGGGCTTTCAGGTTCCGGACGGAGTACTCACAACGGATGTGAACATGATCTTCAATGACCCCGATATTCATATTGTTATTGAACTGATAGGGGGGATAAGACCGGCCAAGGATTTCATCCTGAAGGCTATCCAGAACGGGAAGCATGTGGTAACAGCCAATAAAGCCCTGCTTGCCACTGAAGGGACAGAAATCTTTCAGGCAGCCCGCAAAGCCGGGGTTGAGGTCGGATTTGAAGCGTCAGTGGCCGGGGCGATTCCCATCATAAAAGTCATGAAGGAAGGGCTCGTTGCAAACAGGATCAAGGCGATCTACGGGATAATCAACGGCACATCGAATTATATCCTCACGAAGATGACTGATGAGGATGTAGAATTTGCCGATGCGCTCAAAGAGGCCCAGAAACTGGGATATGCAGAAGCAGATCCGACATTCGATATAGAAGGGATCGACACCGCCCATAAGCTCACGATCCTCGCCACCCTTGCCTATGGTATTCCTCTCTCGTATAACTCAGTCCACATCGAGGGGATTTCAAAAATCTCTTCTCAGGACATCGCCTTTGCAACAGAATTTGGATATAAGGTAAAACTGCTTGCTATCACAAAAGAAACGAACGGGGATATTGAGCTCAGGGTCCATCCCACCATGCTCCCGAAAGACTATCTGATTGCAAAGGTTGACGGTCCCTTTAATGCGATCTACGTTGAAGGAGATGCAACGGGCTCAACCATGTACTACGGGAGAGGTGCGGGTTCCATCCCCACCGGAAGCGCCGTAGTAAGCGACATCGTGGACATTGCGAGGAATATTCAGAAGAATTCGGTCGGCAGGGTTCCTACGATCCCGGAGTTGACCGGAGAAGCCAGGATAAGAAAGATAGATGACATTGTATCCAGGTATTACTTCAGATTCTCCGCCCTCGACAAGCCGGGTGTTCTCTCAAAGATTTCAGGCATTCTCGGCAAATACAATATCAGTATCACCTCGGTCATACAGAAAGGCAGAAGGATCGGAGAAGCGGTCCCCCTTGTAGTGCTTACCCATGAGGCAAAGGAAAAAGACGTGAGACAGGCAATTGCAGAAATCGATACCTTGCAGGCAGTAATGGGCCCGACCGGAATGATCAGGGTGGAAGGCAAAGAAGAGACCTGATCTGAATCTTCCATGAGACTCTCAGAGGACCAGCTCCGTCGTTATCACAGGCACATAATCCTGCCCGAAGTCGGGGAAGAAGGACAGCACAAACTCTTACAGGCCAAGGTTCTCGTTGTAGGCGCCGGCGGACTCGCCTCTGCTGCCGGATATTATCTGGCAGCTGCAGGGGTCGGGACAATTGCCCTTGTCGACGACGACACGGTTGACCTCAGCAACCTCCAGCGTCAGATAGTCCACAGCACAGAAACGATCGGGCAGCCCAAAGTCCTGTCGGCCAAGAAAACCCTTGAAACACTGAATCCGGACGTCACCGTCGTTCCCCTACAGCAAAGACTCTCGGGACAGAACATCCATGAACTTATAAAGTCGTACGATATTATCGTTGACTGCAGCGACAATTTCCCCACGCGGTTTCTCGTCAACGATTCCTGTGTTGCGGTTAGAAAACCCCTGGTCACGGGAGCGGTAGTAAAATTCGAAGGACAGGTTTTAGTAGTAGTCCCCGGAGAAGGCCCCTGCTACCGCTGCCTCTTCGAGGCCCCTCCGCCGCATGATGCGTTTCCTGCTCATGAAGACGGCGTCCTCGGCGCCCTGCCAGGGGTAATCGGTTCACTTCAGGCAACTGAGGTATTCAAGCTTATACTCAGCGTGGGAGAGACCCTGAAAGGCCATCTCCTGATTTACGATGCGCTGAAGGTTTTGTTCAGAAAAGTACGCGTTCCGATTAATCCCCACTGCACGACATGCGGACAATGACCTTGCAACAGCAAGTTTGCCCTGATAACCCCTTCCTTTCAATTCAGGCTATTTTGCAGTAAAATGGTACAGGTGCTTTCCAGCAGCATCAGATCATCGAAGGAGACGTTTTAGAGGAATTATTGCAGGAGGGAAAGAGAAGGAATAGCATGAAATATCTTGTTATTATTGGCGACGGAATGGCAGACAGACCCCTCAGGGAACTGAAAGGCAAGACCCCGCTGCAACAGTCGTCAACCCCGAACATGGACAGGCTGGTCCGCGAAGGTATCATAGGAAAAATCAGCACTATTCCCCCGGGGTTTCAGCCCGGCTCGGACGTGGCAAACCTGAACATACTTGGATACGATCCTGAAAAATATTATTCCGGCAGGGCTCCTCTTGAAGCTGCCAGCATGGGGATAGCCCTGAAAGATGATGATGTCGCGTATCGCTGCAACCTTGTGACGCTCAAATACAACAAAGCAAAAACAAAGGCGGTAATGGAGGATTACAGCAGTGATCACATTACTACAGAGGAGGCGAAAGAACTCATTCTGGATATCAATGAGGAGTTAGGTTCTGAAGCTATCCGCTTCTATCCGGGAGTCAGTTACCGCCATATCATGGTATGGTCTTCCGGGACCTCTCAAATCGAATGCACTCCGCCGCACGATATCACGGGGAAAGAAATTGCAGACTACCTTCCTGTTGGGGACGATGAAGATGTTTTGCGGGACCTGATGCTGAAGGCAGCAGGCGTCCTTGAAGGACATCCTGTCAACAGAAAAAGGCAGAAAGGCGGGAAAAAACCTGCGAACAGCATCTGGTTCTGGGGACAGGGGAAAAAACTGAACCTCCCGACATTCAGGAAGAAATATTCTCTCGAAGGCGCCCTGGTTTCAGCTGTCGACCTCATGAGGGGGCTCGGCATTTCTGCCGGATTTGAAATACTGCAGGTCCCCGGCATTACCGGATATCTTGATACGAACTATGTCGGGAAAGCTGAGGCTGCGCTGAAAGCCCTCGAACGGGTGGACGTCGCATATATTCATGTCGAGGCGCCCGACGAAGCCGGGCATTCCGGAAAATATCTGGATAAGATCAGGGCAATCGAAGATTTCGACAAGCTTGTCGTCGGCACCGTGGTGAAAGGGATGGAGTCCTTCGGTGACTTCAGAATACTCATACTCCCTGACCATGCAACTCCGATTGCAATGAGAACGCACACCAATGAACCTGTGCCTTTTGTGATATATGACAGCCGGATGCAGAAGAAGAACAGGAAACAAGGGTTTGACGAATCGATCTCCGGGAGGGATGACATCCTTGTTTTTGATGAAGGACATAAATTGATGGACTATTTTATCCGGCAGGGGAAATAAAATTAATGCACTGCGCCTCTGCAGGTTGCGCGGATTCATTACCAGGAATGAGCAGCCTGTACTATGTGAGATCTTTCCATTAGCCTGATCGCATCGTTCATACAGACCGTTCGGCATACGCCGCACCCGTAGCATTTCATGGAGTCAACCAGACATTTTTCGTTCTTTCTGTCATAGCCGAGTGCGCCGAAATAGCATCGCCCCATGCATTCCTGGCACCCGATGCATTGCGAAGGGTCAATCTGCGCAACATATTCCCCCTTCCACATGACCTTGCCGATGCCCATGGTCATCTGGAACCGGTAGGCCATGCAGTCCGTATCGCAGTTGCAGACAGCCGCGATAAAGGGTGTATTGAATGTCCAGACGCTGTGCGTCTGACCCTCTGTATCAAGATGTCGTACAAAGGTCTTTGCTTCTTCATTGGTCAACCGCTCAAAGTCACTCACGTCCGGAACGTCCCGGAATATCTTTGTAAGATCCATGCCGACGCCGAGGCAATATCGTTTGCCCTCACCAATCGTGACTTTCCGGCAGACACATGGCAGCCTGACAACTGTGGCGCAATGGCCAAGAA
This sequence comes from Thermodesulfovibrionales bacterium, assembly GCA_031082155.1. Classification (GTDB taxonomy): domain Bacteria; phylum Nitrospirota; class Thermodesulfovibrionia; order Thermodesulfovibrionales; family SM23-35; genus JAKLQR01. Next base: position 7,888 of record JAVHLL010000032.1, read on the forward strand.
TATTCTCGATATCCTCTATAGGGACTATCTGCCCGAAATGGGTCTTTTTAAGATGCCTGGTGACAAGAGGGTATGCAATAAGATTGTATATTCGCGGGAAGCGTTTTTTCCAGGAATAGGCATGAACGGTATCGGCCCTGATCGAGCGGGAGAAATCCTTCAAATAGGCCCTCAGGTGTTCTTCAGAATTGACCTGATGGAAAACTTCTTCGGTATAATTTTTGATATTCTCATACCATTTCTTTCCTTCACCGTATTTCGTACAGAATTCGCACATAAAAAATTACTGTCCTTTCTGGTGATATAAACAATTATAGCAGTTCCCTGAAAAGTGCCTGAGCCGGGGCGGTTTCAGAAAGGTTCACACATATAAACTGAGGGAGTTTATTTCGATTCGGAAATCGGGCGGTATCCCTATGCCTGTATATTTTAAACAGCAATGCTTTACAATAATATCGATTATTCTATGATCGATTCTTTCCCATTTTTTTTTACAGGCATCCTGTTCGGACTGGTTGCAGGGATATCCCCCGGCCCGCTGCTTGCTCTGGTCATTGCTGAGACTCTCATGCATAGCCGGAAAGCAGGTTTTCTGGTCGCACTCGCCCCTCTTGTAACGGATTTACCGATTGTACTTGTATCGGTTTTTCTTCTCGCAAAGTTTTCTCACTCTCACTTTATACTGGGGGGAATATCGATCCTCGGTGCCTTGTTTATCGGATATCTGGCGTATGAAAGCATCTCGGTAAAAACCAGCGGACTGAACCTGCAAAAAGTCGAGCCGCATTCTCTGAGGAAAGGGGTGACTGCAAATTTCTTAAGCCCGCATCCTTATCTTTTCTGGATAGCAGTTGGCGCTCCAACGGCATTAAAAGCCTATAAGGTAAACCTCTTGTCGGCCTTTTTGTTCATACTGGGCTTTTATCTTTTCCTGGTAGGCTCAAAAATATTTGTGGCCTTTGTGATTGATAAATCCAGGGATTTTCTAAAAAGCAGAGTATATGTCTATACTATACGTTTGCTGGGAGTTGTCCTGCTGATTTTCGCAGTGCTCTTCCTCAAGGATGGATTCACGCTTCTCGGTTTGATTTAAATATCTCAACTCGATCTGAGAGCCTCGACAATATTCATACGTGCTGCCCTGAACGCGGGGAGGACCCCGCCGACGAACCCCATTATCATCGAGAAAAGCAGTCCCTGATACACGATCCCGGCTGTGAGCGAGAACGAGAAGGCGAGTTCCGAGAAGGTCTGGAAATTGAGTGTCGAAACAGTGAAAAGCTGAAGGAATGACGCGAAAAACAGGCCGACAATCCCGCCGATAAAACCGAGGAGAAGTGCTTCCATAAGGAACGCCGTAAGGATACTCCTCCTCTGAAAGCCGAGCGCCCGCAAGGTGCCGATCTCAAACACCCGGTTGGCAACCGCAGAGTACATGGTGATCATCGCGCCGATTATCGCGCCAAGAGAGAATATTATGGTGAGAGTAAGGCCAAGTATCCGGAGAAATTTTGCCATCGCCTCCGACTGTTTTCTATAGTACTCCGGTTCCCGCAGTGCTTCTATCGTCAGGCGCGGGTCGTTCTCTATCCGCGATCTCAACTCTTCGAAGTCTGACGGGTCGCCCATGCGGAAGATCATCGAGGAAAATGCGGGCCGTCTGAACGCCTGGATGAACTGGTTCACATCTCCCCATATCTCGGAATCAAAGCTGGTATTGCCTGCATCGAACACTCCGACAACCGTCCAGTCTCTCATGGCAAAGCGGATCGTCTCTCCCAGCCCGCCTCCTTCAAAACGTTCCGCAATACTCGACCCAGCCATGATTTCGGAAGAACCGGGACGCGGCAATCGTCCCTCTCTCAGCTTCACCTGCGGGCGCAGGGGCATTGAAGCGTCTCCGATGCCCCGGATGACTACATTTGAAGGTTTGTCAGTCCCGCGTTTCGGGAGTGCGATGAGCACAACCAGCTCTTTTGCAGCCAAACGTTTTCCATCCGGTCCAAGGGCGATTTCAGGCTGTGTTTCGATGATGGAAGCCTGCAAACGCTCAACACCGCTCTGCACTTCCGACCCGGCCGCTTTCCTTATCACAACGACATTCTCGTAGGAACCTGTTTCGACAAGCGTCTTCTGGAGGCCTTCTGCAAGCATCAGCACCGCTGCAAACACAAAGACCACCAATGCCATGCCCGAGGCAGTGAGAAAAGTAGTCAGCCTGCGCGTCCAGAGATTTCGGAAACTATATGAAAAGGGAATCCTCATGTATGTCCTTTATTTCTTTTCATCACTCATCCTGAGTCTTATCCTACTCTCCTCAATCCGTCTGCGATCCGTATATGGATTGCCCTCCATGCCGGGAACAGCGCCGCGACAAATGCCACCACAAGCGCGGCTATGATATCCAGAACGATGGTCTCACGTGCCACATTGAAAATCGGGAAATACTGGCTCAACTCTTTCCCGAAGATTGCGGCTGCCGGGAATGTCAGCAGGATGCCGAGTGTAGCGCCCATCATGGTAACGAACAGAGATTCTCCAAGTATGAGCCCTGCAATATGGAAGCTGCCGAATCCAAGCGTTTTGAAGATCGCGTATTCTCCGATGCGTTCGCGTGCTGTCATCGCCATTGTATTTGCCACAACCGCCATAATAATGAAGATGATTACAAACGACACAAGCCGGATTGCGATCACAATCGCCTCGGTCATGGAGATGAAACTTAACTGAAAGGCCTTTTCGGTCTCAGTCAGTGTTTCAGCAAGAGAGTTCTTGAAGTTTTTGTCGATCCGGAGAGATACCTCTGCTGCGATATCCGGGTCTTCTATCTCGATAAGAAACCATCCGACCTTGTCGGTCCAGCCCCGGCCGGCCTTTTTCAATGTCTCATTGAGATAGTCCCAGTGGAAGAAAAAGGCAGTTTCGTCCACCGTATCATCCCTGCCCTTGTAAATCGCGTCCAGGACGAAATCCCAGTTGCCGGGGAAAATCGTCCCTTTCAAGGTAATAACGTCACCAATTTTCCATCCGTACCGTTCAGCGAGCTTCTTCCCCGCTGCCGCACCTTTGCGGTCACGGAGAAAAACATTCCATTGGTCTTCCTGGATAATAATCTCCGGATACATTGCCAGATATGTCCTGGGTTCCATAGAGTAATTCGCAAAAAAATTCTTTTCGTCAATATAGATCCCGCCGAACCATGTACCGTAAGAAACACCCTTCACCCCTTCTATCTGCCTGATCTTTTCTTTGTATGAGAGAGGCAGGGGAAAGACAAGGGATACGGAATTTCTGGTTACGAGGCGGGTCGCAGAGGACGCTTCAACCCCTGCATACCACGCACTGACAACTGTCCGGAGAAGCCCGAATGCCAGGATGGCAACCGTGACACCGAGAATGGTAAGGAACGTCCGCAGCTTATGTCTGAATGAATTTTTAAAAATCAGCTTGAGGATGTGCATTCAACACGCCTTTATCGAGATGCTTGATCTGATGCGCCTTGTTCGCGGCACGGGGGTCATGGGTCACCATGATGATCGTCTTGCCAAGTTCATGGACGAGCCGTTCCATAAGCTCGAGCACATCATTTGCAGAGTCTCTGTCAAGATCTCCTGTCGGCTCATCCGCTACGAGGATAGTGGGGTCTGTCACGATCGCCCGGGCGATAGCAACCCGTTGCTGCTGCCCGCCGGACAGTTCCCCCGGAGAATGGTCCATCCGGTCTGCAAGGTTCACAACCCGCAGGGCTGTTTCCACATGAGTTCTGCGTTCCCCTTTTGAAAGGCCGGTAAGGAGGAGAGGTAATTCAACATTTTCGAAGGCGGTGAGCACAGGGATGAGGTTATAAAACTGGAAAATAAAGCCGACATTGTTTGCACGCCAGGCGGCGAGCTCTGTCTCGGCAAGTGCGGTTATTTCAATCCCCCCTATCCTGATACTACCGCTGTCTGCCTTGTCAATACCGGCAATAAGGTTTAACAGGGTTGTCTTTCCCGATCCGGAAGGTCCCATGAGGGCAAGAAACTCTCCTTCGTCAATATCCAGGTCAATCTCTTGTAACACAGTGATAAGCTGGTTTCCCCTCTGGTAAGCTTTGCAGAGGTTTCTGATTTCGACGATACCGGGCTTTTTATTCATCTATTTTTCGGTGACCTTCACCCGCAACCCGTTTTTCATCTTATCGAGCGGCTTCAGGACGATCCTGTCTCCCACTTTCACCCCGTGGTGAACTTCAACCATATCTCCAAGCTGAAGTCCGATCTTCACCGGTGTTTCGACCACCCTGTTTTCCTGAATAAGAAAAACAACTGTTTGCCCGTTCCGGGTTACCACGGCAGCCGGATTAAGGGCCATGCGGGGTTCCTGTTCTTCAGGCTTCACCTCTCTTAAGAGGAATGCGACCTTGGCACTCATCTCAGGAAGTATTCGGGGGTCTTTGCCGACAAACCGCACCTTGACCATAACCGTGGCCTTGCTCCTGTCGGCAGTCGGCACAATCATGTGTACTTCGCCACGGAACCGCGAATCAGGCAGGGCATCAAGCTGTATCTCGCAGGGTTGTCCGATTTTTACCTGGTAGAGGTTCGATTCAGAGACGTCGGTTTCCACCTGGAGCGAATCCATGTCTGCGATAGTGACAACAGCAGCCTTTGCATCTGCAGCAGCTCCGATCGGCGTTACTATATCCCCTATGTCAGCGTTTTTTGTAAGAACAACCGCATTGAAAGGGGCACGGATCAGCGCATATTCAACAGCTACCTGTGCACCCTGAAGCGCTGCCCTGCTTGAGTTGACTGCCGCTTCGGCTGCAGCCACTGCTGCCTGCGCACCGGAATACCGTGCTTCTGATGCATCATATTCAGCCTTTGACACAAACTCCTTTGCGAGCAACTCCCTGTTCCTTTCGAAAGAGAGCTTCGCATCACGCAATTCCGCTTTTGTCTGATCGAGGCTGTGCCGGGTCGCATTCAGGTTGGCATCTGCCTGATTCCGTGCAGCGATGACGTCATCATTTTCAAGCCTGGCGATTATTTGTCCCGCCTTCACATGATTCCCCTCTTCCACAGAGAGAGAAACAATACGGCCTGTAATCTTGGACGCGACTGCTGCCTTGCGCTGGGCTACCACATAGCCGCTTGAATTCAGTATGGTGAATGTCTGTGAAGGGTATGTCATTGAGACACTCACTGCTTCGACCTCGACTGCAGGAGACAAGACGCCCTGCGAGAAAAGAACCACGAGGATAACAACTCCAATTATCACGCCGGCTGCCAGAACGATATTTTTACGCTTTCGCGGTTTTAGGGAGAAAGCGGTTTTTTCTATCTTCAGTTTGGAAAGGTCTTCATTGGCCATGCAAAAATTCTCCTTATGCTCTATTTTTCATTTCAAAACCCTTAGATACAGATATTTTATTATAATATCCTGAACAGAGCTATGAGAAACATTTTTCTTTCTCTGAAATACTCGGGGCGAAAGCAGATATTGTGAGAAAATTTATTGTCCGTGACATGGGTATCCTTCATCCTGATCTGATGCGAATAATTTGCATCCTTCTTTTTCTCGCCCTGTTCCCTATCCCCGTCACCGCCTCAACACCCGAAAAGGTTCTGGAGCAGAATAAGTCTGTCGTGACCGTTTCGGTGCAGGACAAGGACAAACGGCATATTGCCTCGGGACGTGGATTCATTCTGGACAAGAACGGCGTTATCGCAACCAATTGCACTCTCATTGCGAAATGGCTTGAACAGTCTCAGAACAGGCTTACGGTGGAAACCGAAGGCAGGCTTGTTCTGCCGGTTACAGAACTTATTTCTTCGAGGTGCGAGAACAATCTTGCGCTTATAAAAATACATTCGGACGAGCTTCCCGCCGTTGTGGTCGCGAGGGAACATCAGCTTGAACAGGGGGATCAGGTCTTTTTCCTTTCAGAAAAAACAGCAGATACAACTCCTTTTTCAGCTATCACCATAAAAGAGGCGATTGCAAAAAATAGGCTCTACGGGATTCCCCTGCCGGTTACCCCTAAACTAAGCGGTAGTCCCCTTTTTAATAAGAAGGGGGAAGTAGTCGGCGCCGCTGTTTTTCTGCCCGACAGAAAAAAATCCTCTTCAGCTGCCGCCTCACTCATACCGATCCTGAAGCAACTCGACAACTACAGAAAACCGGTCAAGAAGGAAGAGAGCGTCCATGTCGAAAAAGTACCGGAGACTGCCGATGAATTCATCACACTGGCATTCACCTATACCAAACAGGGACAGTATGCCAAGGCTATCGATGCATACAGGCAGGCCCTGCAGAGAGGACCTCAATCGGCATCACTCTATAATAAACTTGGCGCGGCACACCTTATCAATGGGAACTATTCCTCAGCATGCGAAGCATTCGAAAAAGCATGGGCGCTGGACCCTCAGGACCCGGTCACCTATTATAATCTGGGAATCACGAATGCTCTCATGGGGGAAAAAAACACGGCCTATGAATATTATAATGTACTCAAAACACTTGATGCGGACCGGGCAGAGAGCCTGAAGGAGTTAATCGACTGAATACAGAGAATATATATCGGCTTTTTATGGAAGAGATTGCTCAGCTTATTCAACAGTATGGCCTTGAGGAAGATCCGGAGCACGTGATTATTCCCTATACGGACAAAGACGGGCGGAAAAAACGGTGTTACCTGTTAAAGAGAAGGTTTATCAGGATTCTCTATGCAGAAGGTCATTCCATCGATTATCCCCTTGCTCATGTGATTGAGGCAACGGTCAGGCATCCTGAACTCCGCTTGAGTGAAGCACTGGAACTCCTTTACCGCGAACTGGATATAAAACCTCCTGAGCCGGAAACTTCCAAAGCAGAAAGTCCGGATCAATAGCCCTGCTCTGTGTTAAGGTTTGATCTCTATCAGTGTTCCGTCCGGGACAAGCTTCCAGATTTCCTCAATCTCCGGGTTTGTAACCGCAATACATCCATCTGTCCAGTCAATATACCGGTGCAGGGGGCCGATATGCTTCTGATCATCGGGTAACCCGTGGATCATGATATCACTGCCGGGAGACGCACCGTTCCTTTGTGCATAACTGGCATCAGATTCGCTGGGATATGATATATGAATTGACTTATGGAATTTGCTGTCAGCCTTCCGCGCATCGAGGATATATATCCCTTCAGGTGTCTTTTTATCCCCGGCTGCAGTCTTGCGGCCTACCGGCTGTCTGCCCAGAGCTACCCTGTATGCCCTGAGGATCTCTCCATGACTCAGAAGGAGCATAAGTCTTTTGCTTTTCAGGACTACTACTTTATCGGCCTGAATCAGGGAAGCAGGCACCTTTGCCGGCATACCGGCCGATAAAATAAAGACCAGGAGAATAGCGAGAGTTGCCGGTTTTAACATCTATTTCTTAGACCAGTTTCCATTGGCATCCTGGATCCACCATCCCTTTTTGGCTGAATCGCGCCTGATTGATGCGAACTGCTCAATAGCCTGTGGTGTCACCTGTTTGAGATTCTCTTCATTTTCCGGGACCCTGTTTATCCGGATAATTGCCTTGGTCATACCTTGCATCACTGTCTTCCTGTCCTGGTTTTCTGTATCAAAAATGTTTTTGTCAGCCGGAGTTAAGGTTCCCTCCCGCACTACAAGCAGTCCCTTGTTCCCTTCACCCACAACGCCGCTATCCCGCAGCCTGTCTATATCGGCAATCCGTATACCCATATCTTTATATGCGTTTACCACATCAGGCATCTTTTTTACGATCTCAGCAATTTTGTCCGCAACTCCTGCTTCCTGAGCATATGCCGAAGGGACCAGCTCAAACCGTATGGAGCTTTCCGGTTTGCCTTCCGGTTTCTTTTCATTGTTCTTCTGGTCAGCCCCCATGAGCTCTTTTTCCAGAGTTTTGTAAGCTTCCTTTACGTCCTTTTCCGGGAAATAGATGTTGACGGTAATAACAGCACATGAAACCAGGACAAAAAAAAGTGCAGCGGTAAGGAAAGCAATCTTTCGTTTCATTGTATTTACCTCCTTTTTATTCACTTCCAGCAAATTTCAATAGTTACAAACGATATCTGTCATTCTGGCTTGTCCAGAATCCTTCTTAGTCCCCATGAGGGAAAGGGGGTTGTGCAAGAAAGATTCCCGACAAGCGGGAATGACAAAGTTTATACACGCAACAGTAAAATTCTCCGAAGTTCACGCGGTAATTACAGAATACAGCCATCATTCCTTCTTCTTTGCCCTTTGGGATGCCTCCACAATGGACCACATCAGATGGTCTATCGAAACCCTGTTGTTGAATGGGGCAACCTTCACGGAGAGATCCTGTATGCCTATGAGATTTTTATTCGAAATTTCGAGCTCCTCGAAAATGACATCCCCCTTCTGCAGGTAGAGAGTCATTATTCCCTTGTCGAAGTCCCTGTCTCCGAGATAGGCCTTTATTGAAGGACCTCCTATCTTCTTGAGAAATTCTTTGCTGATCTTTGTTTTTTCATCGTCAGCGCTGGAGCTCCAGAAATCAGCTTTCCCGATCAGTCCTGATATTCCCGTGCCTGAGCCTTTCAGTGTTGCCACTCCGTCCACCTTTCCGGAAATATATCCCTTAATGGGCTCAATGCTCTCACAGAGCTTCGTAAGGCTGAGCTTTTCGAGATGGAAACCAGCCTTGTAGTGCAAGCCATCTGCAAGACTGACGACCGCGGAACCGTTCAGCCTTCCTCCAAATATATTACCATTAAACCTTCCGACGTTCAAAACACCGCCTTCCTGTTTTATCCAGACATGGATATCTTTCAGAAACTGGAACCCGTAACTGAACGTGCCTACGGTGAGTTCACTGTATCCTTCTCCAGAAAATTCCCGGGAATAGATCCCCCTCAGATTCTCAAATTCCGCACTGTTATGTGATTGAAGTTTTATCTCATCCTGATATTCTTCCCTGTCCTTCCCTGCTCTCTCTCGAGGGGACGAGGGAGACTCCAGCGTCTTCCTGTATACAATAGGTACAATCCCATTGACAGGGCCTATCGAAAATTCGCTGTTCTCCCCCTCAAGCATAATATCTTTGAGCGTGAAGTTGCCATCCGCCTTGAATGCCTTTTCTTTATAGTACAGGGAAAGATCAGAAGCAACGGAACCTCCCAGTCCCGCATACAAAAGATTGTCAGGGAATATGTCCCAGAATGTTTCCCTGATATCTGTTGTCTGCAACTCGGCAAGGTGTAACTGCATTTCCACCAGTCTGTCGTTCTTCATGAATTTGTTCGCCTTACCGGAGATGCTCACCAATAATTTTCCTGCACCGGCATGTAGAGTGAACAGGGAATCTTCACGCCTGAAATCGGCGCTGGTTCTCAAAGAAGCGTCACGAATTATTTTCCTGTTGTCCTGTCTGATCAGAGAGATTTTTTCCGCCTGGACTTCTGCTTTCCCCTCCACAGCCTCAGGAGAAAGGACTGCCCCTTCAAAGACCGCGCTCTTGAGGGTTCCTGTCAGGGAATAAGAAATTCCGGCAAGCCTGAAAGCCTCTTTCGAAAGACTGCTGATATCCATATTCGTTGTATTTAGCAGAATGGTGAGCGGAAAAGGTCCATCGGACATTTTTCCCCTGAGAGAACATTTCAGGATTCCTTGCGCGATTTCAGCTCCCGGAATAGTAAAGGAAAATGCCTTATCATTGAACTGTCCGCTTCCGGCAATCCGGCTGGAGGGAACTCCGCTGAACACAGCTCCACCGATCGAAAAGCTCAGATTTCCTGACAGTTTCTTCCCCCCCGTATTCAGCTGCAGGGAGAATGCTCCATTTCTGATCTCTGTTTTCTTTGCCGGATATGCTGCGTTGAGTCTCTTGCCGGTAACCGTTACCTTTCCCCCCGTCCTGGTCACGGTCATCGGATCAGCGGTGATTCTGAAATCCCCTGCCTCAATGACTGGGTTCCCGAGAGTAATGCTGTTGCCGCGATACACAATGGCGGAATGAATAATCAGCCAGGGGAGATGAGACTCGTGGTACTGTATTCCCTTTATCTCCATCCTGCTCTTCAGGTCAGCAATCTTCTCTCTGAAACTGCCGTCAATATTCAGATGTACACTGTCAAAAGAAACTGCCTTGCCCTCTTTTGTATGCAGGTCGGCGGACGAAAGACTTACAGAAGAATGCAAGGTCATGTCCTGAGGCTTCCCCTGGATATCCAGCAGGACATCCACACCTGCCGGCCTGTCGAATCGATATCCATATGCCTGCACAATGCTTGCTGTCGTTTCTCCGTGTATAGCCATTTTCCCCCCGGGGAGAAATATTATTTTCGTACTGATCCCGGTGATTTTTGTGCTTTCTGATATGAAGCTGCCGTCATTCAATTGCACAACACCGGTTACCTCTGAGAAGGCCTCTTTTATGCTTCCCCGGATATGCATATTCTCCGACCTCATAACTCCGCCCACCTGTATTCCTTTCAGGAAATTGATTGCCGACAGGTCAAGCCTTCTGAGATTGAGCGATGCGGTGTAGGACAGGTCATCGGCTGTCTTTTTCAATTCTCCCTTTAAAGTCGCAGCAGTAATACCGCCTGCATGCATCGATATGTTTTTGAAAGAAAGCGTATTGTCAGGGATGTTCAGGAAAGCATCCATATCCAGGCGAACCGACTTGATCTCTTTTTTAAAAAAAGAGAACCCTGCCTCTCTGATTTCTCCCGTCGATTGAATCTGCACCCCTTTCCCGGTATCGCCGTCAACGTTGAGCGCAAACACTGCCTTTGTCTGTTTTGTGTCTATACCATAACGCGCAAGTATGTCCTGCAGCGGGGACAGGGCAAGGTCCCCTGATGAAACGTTGACATGCATTTTCTTCGGCTCATCCTTGAGGTACCCCCATCCGTCAACGGCAATGTTGCTGCCTCCTGCATATACCACGTCTCCTTTGAATATCGTTTTGTGACCGGGTTCTGAAGAGAAGTCTTTCAACGATATATTTATGTTTTCACTCCTGAAATAGGTATTCTGATTAAAGTCGAGCGATCCTGATTTGATACTGAATTTGTTCACCTGGTATTTTAGGGCAGATTTCCTTTTGAAAAAATCCTGTAGTTTCGCGGAAATATTCATATTTCCCCTATCATCCCTTTGCAAAGTCAGTGCAGGGGCATGAACGGCAATTTCATCAAAATAGAATCTTCCCCATGCGAGCCTGTTGTATTTCAATTTTAGAAATACTTTATTTATCGTGAGCAGGTCTCCGGGGGCAAAGCCTTTAGGGTTTTTTATCCTGATGTTATAAAGGTTGATTCCTGATGTGGGACTTATCGAAAGATCTTCGATCTCTACCTTCTGCCCGACGAACGCGCTTGCTTTTTCAGATAAGGTTATGGCTAAAGTCTTTTTTAAATCACGATAGTGAATATAGGCAAGGGAGAGGAGAAGAATAAGACAGCAAATCAGGATAACAGAAGCTATCTTTATGGCCTTTTTCACAGTGGATGCCATATTCTATCTTACAATGCATCGAGTATCATTGCAGTATTTTTTCTCGCTTCTTAATGAACTGCCCCTCAGCAGAGTCACAAGGTATCAAACATGTCATTCCGGCTTGTCCGGAATCCTTCTCCAGATTCAATGTGTTAATCTGTCTGATTCCCGACCAGTGCTGTAAGAGGGAAAAAGTGGACACCAAAGTCAGCTAAAATAGAAAGACGGAGGTGTCAAGGGTAGGACTTCAGGAAAAAGTGAGTACAAGATCAATGACGGAATATATTACCTAATACGTATATAAGCTCAAATAATTTTAATTATCAGTTATGAGTGTTTAAATTTGTTGTCATACGAATTTTAACCCTGCTTTATAGTAAAAAGCACCTATATCGCTCCAAAGTACTACCGCTATTTTTGAAGTAGGGTTGTTGCTTCTAAATACTATCTTTTCTCCACGTTTCAATGGACTGGTCGTCAGAAGACACATTCCTGCTGCACTAATATCAGTAAAAATGCCGTAATAAAAATCACTGTTAGACGAGGAAATCACCGAATACTCTACCGTTCCACTTGCAACACTGACTTTATGCTCCCTTCTCTCCCGTGACTTTGTAGTTTGCATCCAAGCCTCCTTGACCAAATTTATGAGTGGTCTTGAAATATTTCTGCAGACGGCCTTGAAGGAGCTACGTCTTCAGCAACCGGCTGATATGTTGTTCCTTCTGTGAATTCCCCAAAGGACAATTACGAAAATTTGCACTCCTGCAATATTCTTTTCTCATAAAGGGCATGAGAACAATACCTCCCTCTCCTGCAACACAACATGCTGTATGCCAGTCTCTGAAATGAGGACACATCATTAATCCATCTTGTTGCATATCGGTCGTCTTGGGAATTACTGAATCCATGTGCAACGTTAGACTATTTTCTTTCAAAATATTATCCCTCCTCAATGCTCGTCAATCTAACAGTCCTTATTTTATCCACGGTCATACCTGCCATCTTCGGGTCTGCGTGGTTCATATTAAATAAGCTTACTCAGATCGCATGACTACCTCTTGAGAAACAACCTCTGCAATAGATTGAGAATTTAATTTGGTTCCTATCACCTGAAAAGATATTTGCATGCGTTAAGATCATTTTTATCTGAATTTATTTTGTGGTGTTTTCCAAAAACAATCAATCCTACTCAGGTAGGGTGTAAAGCTTTTTTATAGAGGTCAATTCGTAATGTTATAGCAAGAAGTAAAGTATTAACTTCACTATTCCAGAAAGTCATTCACCGGGAAAAGAGATCCTGCAATTTGTTCACTAAAAGGGTTTTTATCGTGTTGTTTTTGTGTTAATGAATACACGGGAATGCAGGAGAATGAGGTGAGTTATTTTTACGTCCTGAGTTGTTTCACTCGGAAGAGGCGGCTGGTTCGATACCAGAATCGCCTGCCAATAAAACCTATGCTTTCTTATTCCGAAGCAGATGTGCCCTTACGAGCCTTGCTTCTTCATAACTCACCATACCGGTGAAGTGTTCCACAACAGGATTGAGTTCCCATCCCTTGATGGTCCTGAAAAATTCCTCTATCTTCAGACGCTTGCCGGGATCAATAAGCCGGGACATGTCTATATCACGACCATCCATAATCAGACGTTCCAGATGGGCCGCTATGGTGGAAGGCGCAAGACTGCGCAGTTTGGCAATATCCTCAGGGGACATCCCGCCCTTGAAAAACATAAAGGTTTCTTCGATTGTGTCACCCTTTTTCTTCTTTTGCGGAAGAACTGCACTTCCTTCATCCCCTGCCTCCGTTTCCGGAATAGCTATTCCGGGATTTTCATCAAGATAGCTTTGTATCTCCCGGACAAAATCCCTGCCATATCGTTCAAGTTTGGCGTCACCGACACCACTTATTTTCCTCATTTCAGAGAGTATCGAAGGAAAGCGCCTGCACATCTCGCGCAGAGTCCTGTCTGAAAATACAACATAGGGAGGGACTTCCTGCCCTTCGGCAATCCTTTTTCTGGCAGCGCGAAGCTTCTCGAAAAGTGTCCTGTCATATCCCTCGGCGTCTTCTTTTTTCCTCGCAGACTTCGCCTTTCCCTCCTCTTTCCTCAACGCCATAAACCTTTCACTGCCGAACAGGATATCAGAGCCCTTCGGGGTAATTTTCATCACAGGGTAAGGATCGCCTTCCTGCATAATGGTTTTCTGTGCTATGAGTTCATCGACAACAGAACGCCAGTATTTCTTGTCCCTGCCTTTTCCCGTACCGTAAGTCCTGATACTGTTATGTCTAAGCTCCCGGATGCGCTTTGTATCCGCACCGGTCACAATATCGATAATATGCCCTGTCCCGAACCGCTGCCCGGTTCTTGATATTGCCGACAGGAGTATCTGCGCATCGGTGGTAATGTCGACCTGTTCGACCGACCCGGAACAGATATCACAGGCACCGCAATTATCATCGGGGTAGTCTTCCCCGAAAAATCCCAGGAGTTGCCTTCTTCTGCATACGTTGTGCGTTGCAAACCCTACAATCTGATTTAACTTCTCGATCGATATAAAACGCTCTTTATCGTCCTTTATCTCATTGATGAAATAACGGATCTTGGGGATATCGCCCCGTCCGAAAAAGAGGAGGCAGTGGGCGGGATCTCCGTCCCGGCCTGCCCGGCCTGTCTCCTGATAATAGCCCTCGATATTTTTAGGAAGGTCGGCATGGAGAACAAAACGCAGATTCGATTTATCGATGCCCATCCCGAAGGCAATGGTTGCTACTATTACCTGCACTTCGTCCCTGTTAAACGCTTCCTGGTTTCTCGTTCGTTCGTCAGTAGATAAACCAGCATGGTAAGGAAGTACCGCAATTCCTTTTGTTTTCAGAAAACCGGCTGTCTCCCTCACCGCATCACGGGTGGTCCGGTAGATAATCCCGGATTCGCCCGGATGGTCGCTGAGAAACTCCATTATCTGCAAGTCTACCCTTGATTTTGCCTTAACTTCGTAGAAGAGGTTCGGACGGTTAAACGATGCCCGAACAATATGAGGTTTTCTGAGGCCGATCTTATTGATGATATCTTCCTGAACCCTTCGCGTCGCAGTTGCGGTAAAGGCAGCAACCGGCACATCGGGAAACATCTCAGGGATACGAGAAAGACCAAGATAATCGGGACGGAAATCATGTCCCCATTCTGATATGCAATGGGCCTCGTCGATGGCAAACAGGGAAAGTTTCACCGTCTTCAGCCTTTCAACAAAATGCGGCATAACAAATCTTTCGGGGGCAATATAGAGAAGGCTTATCTTGTTGTATTGCAACATGCGGTAGACATCGGAGACCTCATCGAAACTCATCGAGCTGTTCATAAATGCGGCCTGTATCCCGTTTCCGACTGCTGCGTCCACCTGATCTTTCATCAATGAGATAAGGGGACTGATGACAACCGTCGTACCCTGCATCACCGTTGCAGGCAACTGGAAACATAAGGATTTCCCGCCACCAGTAGGCATTACGGCAAATACGTCACTCCCGGCAAGAATACTCCGTATGATAGCTTCCTGGTTCGGACGGAATGTCTGAAAGCCAAAAACCGTCTTGAGCGTGTCGTGCAGAAAGGTTTCCTGGTTGCTTTCGGTATGGATCATCGGCAGCTATTTTACCATGGAGGGGTGCAATAGGCAAAAACACAAAAAATCAGTACTACAGAAACATGGGATGGTTGCTGCTTACCGGTTTTCCAGCGAATGCACAAAGTTTTGCAATGCCTGCCGGTCTTCCTCCGGCATATCGATAAATTCTATCCCTGCTTCATACTTCCGGGGGTCTGTTCCGGCAACAGGTGTGCACATTGCGATCCTTCCCATAAGGGTTACCACTTCCTTCCCCGGGAGGGTTATCTCCATAGGGAGCCGGTCTTCAAGGGGTAGCTCATGCCCACCCTCAACAAGCATACCGCCGAGGCTGATTTTCTTCACTTTGCACATATCTTCAGAGAACACACTCGCGTTATCCGGCTCATCGATATGAAACCGCACATGGAGTCTGATCCCGCTTAATCTTGTCATATCTTCTGCTTTTTCAAATTCTTCTTGTTGATAATCCAGGTAATAGTCTTTTATGAACTCTGCGAGTTCCTGTATCTTTTCGCTGGACGTATCGATAAACTGCATGCCTATAGAATAGATCGGGATAATATTCCCGGAAGTGTCGCTCATGCTTTCACTGAGCTCGCTCCGTACGACTTTGGAAGCGACCGTCAGCATTTTTCCTTTCCCCCCAAGCCTAAGCTCATAGGTCCTGTCGACATGAAGTTGTCGGTCAACTTTCAGAAGGACGCCGCCGATACTGATATTCAGTATCTTGACCGTATTGGCAAAGGTAATCTTGCCGTTGATATCCAGAATGTCAACGGCAATTCTCTCATACCGTCTTTTCTCTGCTTTGTCATCATTCATTAAGTTCGGCTCCGTATCCTTTGTCTTTTCGGTTCAGGCTGTCTCCGGGAAAAACCATGGGTAAAATAATCGTTCCGTAGCGTAAAAAGACCGGCACGTGATCCCCCCTTGTTCTTTGTAAATTATACCGGGATTCGGTAAATAGTCAACTTGAATTTTTGGCTAAAAATTAAGTGCGGAAAGAGGTATGCTCAGCTTGTTTCGGGCAGAATAAAATAGAAGTTATTGCCGTACTGTGTCGCCTCGCACCCTGCCACTCCTCCGTGTATTTCGATTGCATTCTTAATAAAAGTCAGCCCGTGACCTGTCCCCGGCTTATTGTGTATGCCCGCGCCCCGGTATCCCTCTTCGAAGATTTTCCCCCGTTCTTCAGCCGGGATATGGAGGCCGGTGCTGAAGACATTGTATTTTATGCCGTCTTTCCCCTGGCCGAAGAAGTCCCTAATCGTCTCCCTGCCATACGCAACATATTTCTTCCTTTCACCGTTTGTAGTGATAATTTCCTGTGTGTACTTGAGGGCATTTGAAAAGAGATTTGCATACACTTGTGCCATTAATCCTATATCCACGACGCTGATAATTTCTTCATCGGGGATACCGCTCAAACGGTCGTCAATTGCAATCCCTGCCGCGTGGAATCTTTCCATAAAACGCTCCAACTGTGGCTGCACCAGATCCTTCTTCATGTTGCATGCCTTTGTCCGGAGCGTCAGCTTTCCGTGGTCAAAATGACTGCGGCGCAGGAGGGTTTCAAGGAAAAGGCTCATGTTCTTGTAATGTTTCTCAATATTTTCCAGCTCGCCGGTCAACCCCTGGTTGACCTCATTAAATTCCCGGAGGAGGAGCTCTGTTTCCGCTGCGTCATTCCTTTTCTGCATGAAAAATTCAGCGAGCAGGGTCTCTATCTCGACATTTTTCATGATCTTTCCCCTCAGCCGCCTTAAAAAGAGTCTGTATATCATATTCGGTACGATTACATTATGTTCGATGTCTGCAACAAGGGTTCTGATAAACTTCAGGTGTTCGATATTTTTTACCGCCAGGAACTTATTGTGCATGTTGTAGCCCATTCTGTTCGCATATTTCTCGAAAAAAAGTTCGGTATGCGTATCCCGGACATGCATTGGAAATATCTCGAGGAGGCCGAGAACATTGTCCCTGGTCTGGAAAGGGAGCTGGTCAATCAGGAATTCCTTGCCCCGGATCGTCAATATAAGACTCCCTTCGCCGGTATAAGAGGGATTTTCGCCGGGCTGTACGGTATCAGGAGGGGGGGTATTCAATAGAGGCCCCTGATCATCTGTTTTTGCAGCAAGCAGCAGGGTGTTTGATTTTGACTCTATGAGATAGAGCCGTGCATCAAGACCGAAAAAGCCCTTTGGAATCGTAATGCAGAGATTATAAAAATCCCCGATATCGTCGAATTCCTGAGCGAGATCAAAAAAAGTCATAATTGCATTATTTTCGGTCTGGCCGAAATTATAACGCTCATAATCACTTTTCTTCGCTTCTACACGATTGAGGATTTCTTCTATGGCTTGCAAGGCTCTACCACCGGTTATATTTCATTCCAGGGAATAACCATGTATCATTGTATCACAATCACGCATGGTCTGTTCTCCCAATGCGAGTCGGCAGAAACAGCAAGAAAAGCCAAGAATACCAGGCAGGTTCATTTTTCTATTTACAAACTCCGCTCGCCTGGAGTATAGTTGTGCGCTTCCTTCAGGGAGGGGTTGCGTGCAGAAATTGGGAGAAGACTGGAAAAGTGCAATCGAAGAACTCATTAATGGATTAGAGTGTCCGAAGGACTTTGTCTGTTATAAATCCGGCCTGCAGCAGCTGAGCAAGACACGGGATATCGGGCTTGAAACATTCCTCATATGCCTGGAACATCATGCAAACGCATGCAAATTTTCGGTCCCCTTCGCAGAACTCTTCTTCTGCCAATGTCCCCTCCGGGTATATATGGCAAAGAAACTCAAGAAATAATCCACAACGAATTTACACCCCATGGTTTCTTTCCCAGCTTGATACGTGCGTTTTCCGGTCTAATGAAATTTTTTCAGTGCAGTCAGTGCACGCTCTCGCACAAGTGGAAGGCTGTCATGTTCTGCAACATAGTGCAGGGGAGGAACCGCAAGCGGATCGCCGATTATTTCGAGGGCTTCTACCGCACCCAGCCTGACGGCGACACTCCCGTCACGTAATACCTCTGTCAGATAGGGTATCGCGCGCGGGTCACCGATTTTCCCCAATGCCTGTATGGACGCTTCCCGTGTAAGAAGTTCGCGGTCGTTGATTCCTTTCGCAAGCGTCTCGATAACTTTTTCCTCGCCCTTGAAATTTGCAAGTGCACGCGCGGTCTGTGATTTTATCGACGGACATTCCCAGTTCCGGAATGTATCATTGAAGATCAAAAGCAGGAGCGGGAGTGTCTTCGGATTCGCTGTTTCGCCCAATAGCTGTATGGCCTTAATCTGGACCGGCCAATACTCACTCCGCGTTCCCGCAACCTTCATGAGGAGTTCAACCGTTGTTTCATCATTTCTTCCGCCCAGCTTCTCCACTGCCGCAAGCCGGACCTGCCAGTCTCTGTCCTGGAGTTCCTTTTCTATCTGCTGCAGGGTATCTCCCGCAGATATGTTCCCCGGTGCCAGTACGGCGAAAATGAGCATGGCAAGAATAAATCCGTGTCGCAGCAATCTGTTGTTTTCCTCTTCTCTCATCGAACTCCTTTCTCTTTCATTGTACAGTATTGGGACGACTCTATTTATATTAACCCAAAAATCTAAAGAGAAAATACAGATGTTGTGAAAACATTTTTTCACGATGTTCGGGTTCCGGGAACGCGGTGAGCAATACTGCTCAGTGCAGAAAACCTCTGGTTTATACTGGAGCCGGTGGGGAGAGTCGAACTCCCGGCCAGCTGATTACGAATACTTTATCAATCAGCTGCTGAATTGTAACATCTTGATTTTAAAGGTTACATTTGTAACATCTAATGTATTCACTGGACAAAACAGACTCTATTTCAAAAGGGGGGGGAGGATAAACGTCTTCTCGTCCACGAAAGAGACTGCGAAAGAGAGCAACCTTGTTTTCAGGAGATAAGCTTTCTGCCACGAGCACATTGGGTTTTTCTTCCGGGATGGCCATAAGCGACCTGAGCTTTTTGTTCTCTTCTCTCAGGCGAGAGCACTCATCGAGAGCTGCCTTCAGTTGTTTTATGACATCTTCAGATGCCATAATTCATGAATTTTTCGGGCATTACCTCTGCCAGGTTTTTCAAGTCCTGATAGGTCTGATAACTGTTCACAAAACACATATATTTGAATATCGTGCTTATATAGGAGTAGCGGTTCTATCAAATCATTGGTCTATTCATTATTTATAGGCCACTTCGGCTGTCCGATCCGTCCGGGAATAAGGGTATATTGCTTTGACCTCTTTGCTATACCGCCTTTTAGCTTCTTCAATATCATACAGCGATTGCAGGTTCATCCAGAACTCGGGGCCAGTATTCAAAAAACGACCGATCTTGATAGCAGTTTCAACCGTGATGCCACGGTTCCCTCTGATAATCTGCCCGATCCGTGTCGGGGATAGGCCCGTTTCCTTGGCAATCCGGTACACAGATATTCCCATTGGTGACAGGAATTCTTCCTGTAAAACCTCTCCCGGGTGAATGTTCTTTAAGTGTCTCATCTTTGCGCTCCTTTTTAATGATAATCGGTTATCTCAACTTTATAGGCGCTTTCATTTTGCCATTCAAAGCAAATACGCCACTGGTCGTTAATGCGAATGCTCCACTGCCCTTTCCTATCTCCCTTTAAAACTTCGAGTCTGTTGTTTGGCGGTACTCTCAACGTTTCAAGTGTTACCGCAGCCGCAATCATTCTAAGTTTACGTCTTGCCAGGTTATGAAGATTAGTGGGGAGCTTGATTTTCTTTGAGAACCTCCCGAGCCATATTAATTCCGTTTCCTCATCCATGAAAGACAATATCATATAACGATATTATCATTAATCGATAATAAATCGCAATAGGAAAAATATCTTTGAAGAGACTCACATTAGATCATTGCAATCCTGATAACATACGAGAGCAAGCTTAATATAAGTACTACTTA
>JAVHLL010000033.1:0-9044 GCA_031082155.1 Thermodesulfovibrionales bacterium
CTTCCGCTCCTCAGGACACAGAGCCCTGTCATAAGAGGAGATATTGCATATCTTCTTGGCGTAATCGGCAGCGAAGAAACAATCCCCTATCTGAATGAGCTCCTGAACGACGAAGACATGAACGTCAGGACGACCGTACAGGAAGCGATCGAGGACATTCAAAAAGGGAGTCGCTAGCTGAATTAGACAGTTCAGGATTTCCTGAGAAGCATTGAGCCGGGAGGAAGGCTTAATTCCTGCGAAAGCACGTCGCACTTGCACTGGAAAAGATAAAAAATATTTTTCCCGATACCCTGAAGTGTTTCAAAGTTGCCCTGTCCTTTGCTGACAATAAATTGTGCATCCCCAAAGGTTTTCCGGAACTCCGGAGATGTCCATTCAAGGATCGTTCCCACCGCATCGGAGCCGTTCTCGATCACCTCGCATATTTCCCCGAGGCCAGCCTCATGCGCATCTGCAATTGTGGCATCGTTGAGAACAGGGGAACCTTTCACCACTGCCCTGATCTTCTTGCCGGACTGAATCAGCGTCTCGATCAACAGCCTGTCGAAAACTATTTCACCTGCATTATCAAGGAGATACATTATTTCGTCTGCGTCATGAACGGATGCGGTAAATACGGGGTAGGCATCCTCGGCGAATGTATTCTTCAATGCTTTCGCAATGGCGCCCTCGATGTCTATGGAAGTGAATATCCCAAAGTCGATTACATTGCCGGCGACGGCAAGCCTGGAAGCTGTCCAGAGAGGGTCGGAACTCTTTTCAACCAACTTTTTCAATGAGGGATAGAGGGCAAGCGCTTTCCTGTTGTATTCTGATTTTATTTCCTCAAAGGGATCTTTCCCGAGCATGCGCCTTATCCTCCTATGGATAAATGTTGTCGTATGCGCAGGCGGCTTTGTGGTATCAGCGTTCTCGATATCGGCAAGCACGCTCTTGAGGACAGTCTCCTGGAAAGATTTATCGTTTGTGCCGAGCCTGAGCGCAATGAGGGACTGCCGCAGAAAACAGGGGAAACAGTCGAGGTGAACTTTCATCTCCTATCGCGTGCGGCCTCTCAATGCCTCGGCTTTCTTTTCGACCTCTTCAGCCAGGTTCCTTTTGTAGCGTTTTAACCGCCTGGCAAGGTCGGGGTCCTTCCGTGCGAGTATCTGCGCTGCAAGGATCGCTGCATTTTTTGCGCCGTTCTTTCCTACGGCGACGGTTGCGACAGGGACCCCGGGTGGCATCTGTACCGTGGAGAGCAGAGAATCAAGCCCGTGGAAGGATGAAGAATCAATAGGCACGCCGATAACCGGGAGTATGGTATGCGCTGCGAGCACGCCGGCTAAATGAGCTGCCATGCCGGCGCCTGCTATAATCACCTCAATCCCTCTTTTTTCAGCCTCCGAAGCGATCTTCACTGCCCGCATGGGTGACCGATGGGCGGAAGCGATTGTTGAGTCATAAGAAATATTGAATTTTCTGAGAATCTCTTCCGATGCTTCCATGACCGGCAAGTCTGAATCGCTTCCCATTACTATCAAAACTTTTGGTTTCATGATATCTCCTTTTCTCCGGAAATGCCCCCGTTTGTTCATTCGTGTGCAGAATCCCCCAGATTTTTCCTGTGCCACTTTCCTTTGAACTGAATCTTCTCCAGCGCATCATATGCTTTTGCCCCGGCTTTCCGAAGATCAGGTCCTGTCGCGTTCACACTCATTACGCTGCTGCCGGTGGCAACTGTATCGTGATTATCAAAAGAGGTATTTTCATGGAATACCATAATATTTTCCCTATCTTTTATTTTTTCAAGCCCTTTTATCTTCGCGCTCTCCGGATGGAGTCCGGCGCCGCTTTTTGAAAAAACTGTTACGCAGAATGAGGTCTCATCTCCCCATGAAACAGCCGCCTCTGCAAGCCGCTCTTTCAGGGCAAACGACATAAGTTCGACATAGTCCGTTCTCAACCGTGGAAGGATAGTCTGTGCCTCCAGATTCTGAAAACCGCTGTTCAGGTCAAATACAAACGGCATCCCGTGACTGATAATGAGATCCATAGAGAGGATGCCTTTATACATCATGCCCGTGGACCGCAGCGCTTTGAGCAACGGTCTCAGGATTTTTTCCTTAACTGCAGATTCAAGTTCAGGGGATAGATGGTGCGCCAAACTATATGCGCCGGCATCTCCGGGAGGGAAATCCGTCCCGGCATCCTCCGGCGCTCTGAAAATAGACAAGCTGGAGAGAGGCATTATGGTAATGCCGTCGGTTATTGCAACAAAAGATACCCGTTTGCCCTCGATATGCTCTTCTATAATAACCTGTCTCCCTGCCTCGCCGAGCATGTTGTCTTTCATGATGAGTTTGAGTATTTCTGCTGCACGGTCGACTGTGCGGGCCAGAAAGATATCGGGCGCCTGAGCATGACCGGTGGTTTTTATAATGAGAGGCGCTCCTTTTAATCTGACGAAATCCAGGGCCTGGAGGTATGATGAGAACACCTTGTATTCAGCAGAGGGAACCCCGAAGCGCCGTATAAGCTCTTTCGCAAATACCCTGCTTGCACCGATCCCCGCAGCTTCTTTCCGTGGGCCGAATATCTTGCATCCCTCTCTCTGAAATGTGTCCACTATGCCCTGTGAAAGGAGTTCGGGTATGTCGACTATTGTGAGGTCAATCCATTCGTATTTCACAAAATCGATGAGCGTGCTGAAATCACCGGGCTTTGCATCTATGCACTCCGCTATCTCTGCGATGCCTGCATTCCCGGGAGCGCAGTAGATGTTATTGACATGTCTGCTCTGCGAGAGTTTCCATGTTATCGCATGTTCTTTCCCTCCGCTGCCGATAACCAGTACTTTCATGGAGGTATTATTCGCTGCCTTCCCTGATTACCTTTGCGAGATATTCAGTGATGAGTGCATCATACCGTGAAGTATGGCTGAAGACCTTCTTCGCGAGCTCCAGTTTTCTCTTATATGCCAACTCTCCGTTCCGTTCCTTCATCTCTTTGATTACGGGTTCATAATCGGCCGGATCCACAATCACTGCAACGTCCTGAAAATTCTTCGAAGCCGAACGGAGCATCGTCGGGCCGCCGATGTCAATATTTTCTATTGCGTCTTCAAAGGTGACGTCCGGTTTTGCTATTGTTTCTTCAAACGGGTACAGATTGACAACAACCATATCGATCGGAACAATCCCGTGCTTTTCGATTTCTTCCATATCTTTCGGATTCTTCCTCCTCGAAAGGAGCCCGCCGTGAATTTTTGGGTGGAGCGTTTTCACTCTCCCGTCAAGCATTTCGGGGAACCCGGTATGCTCGGAAACGTCTTTTACCGGAATACCCCCTTCCCGCAGGGCACTGGCAGTTCCCCCGGTTGACAGTATCTCCACTCCCATTGCGGAAAGTTCCTTCGCGAACTCAAGAAGTCCCTTTTTGTTCGAAACACTGAGAATCGCCCTTTTAATCTTCGCCATAAAACCTCCTCACGTTAAAATCCTAAATTACAATTTCTAAATACTAAACTGTTCCGTTAAACGGATTTGTTTAGAAATTAGGATTTCGTATTTCGGATTTATCTCCTATTTTAATGTATCCTTTCTCCATCATGCTTGTATACGTATCGTCTCCGATGATCACATGATCGAGCACCTTGATGCCGACAATCTCGCCGGCCTGGACGAGGCGCTCGGTTATGCTTATATCCTCCCGGCTTGGGGCCGGGTCGCCGCTCGGGTGGTTGTGGACAAAAATCACCGCTGCCGCTGCCTCCCGTATGGCCTCCCGGAAAGCCTCCCGTGGATGGATGAGCGAGTGGGTAAGCGTGCCCTCAGACAATTGACAGTCTGCAAATATTCGGTTTTTCGCATCCAGTAACGCACTCCGGAAAATTTCCTTCTTCAAGGTTTTCATCCGTTGATTATAGAATTTAAATACATCCTGTGCTGAGGAAAAAGCAGGCCCTTTTTCGTTCGGCTCTTCAATAAATCTTCTGCCCAGTTCAAGTGCGGCCTTGACCTGGGCAATCTTTGCAGCGCCTATCCCTTTGAGAGGTTTAAACTCACCCGGAGAGGCGCTCTCGATGTTTTTGAGGGTTTTGAAAGTATTCAGCATCTCCAGAGCAAGATCCAGGGCGCTCTTCCCCCCTCCTCCTGTCCGGAGTATGATCGCAAGGAGCTGGGCTTCAGAGAGACGGGCGGCGCCGAATTTTATCAAACGCTCTCGCGGTCTTTCACTTTCAGGCCAGTGTCGAATGCTTTTGTAAGACATAGATAGCAGGAATTTTAGCATCTGTGATAATTTTGGTAAAGATGATCTTTGATTTGCTATTAAAGATATATGGAAAAGACGGGAAACATAATTTGATGCATTCCGGCTGCATCGGGTATTATTAAAGAGAGAATAATATAGAGGATGTTCATATATTGCAACTCAAATAATCTGTCATTCTCCGACTTGATCGGGGAATCCACTCTTTTTATTAGGTTATGGATTGTCCGGCTTGACCGGACAATGACAAAATACAATTTCATACACAGAAACAAATAAGAATTTTAATGAGGAGGCGAAAATGAAGAGAACAAACCGCAGGCATATCATCATGAATACACAGGGGTTCACGCTTGTTGAACTGATTGTTGTTATGGTAATCCTTGGAATGCTGGCTGCTCTGGTAGCGCCTAAATTTTTCGGAAAGATCGGCAAAGGGAAGCAGTCTGCTGTCAAGACCCAGATAGAACTTCTGGGGCAGGCACTGGACACATTCAGGCTCGACACCGGCAGGTATCCAACAACAGGAGAGGGATTGGATGCGCTCCTTAACGATCCTGGTGTGAACAACTGGGACGGCCCATATTTGAAGAAAGCAGTACCGAACGATCCATGGAGCAGGCCGTATCACTATGAATCACCGGGCAACCATGGAGACTATGATCTCTATTCATATGGGTCTGATGGTTCCCCTGGCGGCGAAGGGGAAAGCAAAGACATCAATAGCTGGGAATAATCGCCTCGGCGCACAACAACTAAAAAGATCATAACCAAAATCACCTTCTCGTTACTATTCTGTCATGCTATCTCGTCCAGCATCTTTCTTTGGGAATCCCGAAAGCATTCGGGACAGATCAAGCTGGAATGGTACCCAATGTTGTTTAAAGGTGCCTCAGCAACTGACAAAATTTGTCAGTGAGCGACAAAAACAGGTTATCCTCAAACTGACAAATCCCCGCAAGGTCACCCTTTAAAATCGTCTGCCGCCTGATAGCGAAATCTGTGTAGCTAATCGAATTAATTAAATTTATTGTGCATGTTATTACCTTTCCTCTCCGCCTCCAGAATTGATGGCATGGTAGTTGCTTTTAATGTCTTCAAGCAAGAAAATTTCGAAGGAGGTGATGTAGAACACCATACACAGGCAGTAAGTTTAAAGGGCAATGGAGCAATGGTCACATTTTGTGATTGAGAAACAAAAAAACCAAAAAGGAGGACACAATGTTTAAGACAATGTATCAGATGAAGAAAGGGGATGAAAGAGGGTTCACTCTCATAGAACTCCTCATAGTTGTGGCGATTATTGGTATCCTCGCTGCTATAGCAATCCCCGGCTATCTTGGGATGCAGGAGAGAGGCAGAAAGGGTGCAGCAACAAGGGTTGCTGAAGCCAATTTACCTGAACTTCAGGCTTGGATGAATTCTACCAAGAAGGGAGGATCAGTGCCGTGTGCGGGACCAGGTCTTCTTTACGAGGTTGATATGGATGGAGACAGCTTAGTCGAGGTTGCTGAGACTAATTGTGCATTGGCTACCGCTGGAGTAGTTTCACAATGGCTTCTCCACGCCGTACACGCAGCAGAACAATCACCATGGGGCGGAGCGGCACTTTGGTTAGATGGTGGTATTGCAGCAGATTTAGGTACATGTGAGGGTGTGGCTGGAGCAGGGCAGATAACCCTCTGCTATACCCCTGCTGAGGATTCTACAATCCAGTCAATATTTGTTGTCGCAAGAGATATTTCAGGAACTGTGGTGGGAACTGCTGGCCAAGGGAATATACTCCTCTCTAAGCCGGTAAGTGCAGATTAACCTTTTATTACGTTAATGAAAAGAGGAGGTTTTATTTCACCTCCTCTTTTCATTATTAAGGAATACCGAACCGATGGATAAAGGCTTTACACTCATTGAACTCCTGATCGTCGTGGCGATCATCGGTATCCTTGCTGCGATAGCAGTCCCTGGTTATCTCGGCATGCAGGAAAGAGGCAGAAAGGGTGCAGCAACAAGGGTTGCTGAAGCCAATTTACCTGAACTTCAGGCTTGGATGAATTCTACCAAGAAGGGAGGATCAGTGCCGTGTGCGGGACCAGGTCTTCTTTACGAGGTTGATATGGATGGAGACAGCTTAGTCGAGGTTGCTGAGACTAATTGTGCATTGGCTACCGCTGGAGTAGTTTCACAATGGCTTCTCCACGCCGTACACGCAGCAGAACAATCACCATGGGGCGGAGCGGCACTTTGGTTAGATGGTGGTATTGCAGCAGATTTAGGTACATGTGAGGGTGTGGCTGGAGCAGGGCAGATAACCCTCTGCTATACCCCTGCTGAGGATGCCACAATCCAGTCCGTATTTATTGTCGCAAGAGATATTTCAGGAACTACAGTGGGAACTGTTGGCGCAGGGAATATTATTTATTCTAAAACAGTATCTAGTGACTAAGAGGGAGATACTATTCGATTTGTGTTCCAATTCTTGGGAGGTTTGTATGGATAATAAAAAGGGGTTTACGCTTATTGAACTTTTGATAGTAATTGCAATTATCGGCATCCTTGCCGTGATCGCAATACCTGCCTATGTCGGTCAGCAGAAAAGCGCTGCCCGGTCAGAGGCTTATAGCAACTTGCAGAGTTTGAGGCTTCTGGAAGAACAGTTTTTTGCTGAAAATGGCAGTTATGCTCCAACGCCACCGCCTGGTCCTGTAACGCTCAATGGAACAGCCGCCATCCAGGGTGTTCTAACGGGCTTTAGACCCGGTAACGCTACACAGTTTAATTATGCTGTAAGACAACAGAATGGCACTGGACTACCCAATAATGTACCTTTCCCTTACGGAGGAGCATCTGCTGCCTTAGCTGACGCCAATCAACCTTGTTTTATTGCCACCGCAACCGGCATTGCAGGCACACGGGTAGCTGGAGATATTTTTGCTATCGATTGTAATAACGTCAGAAACTGGTAAACAGATATTTGTTTTTATAAATAACATTTTTTCTTGACATCCCCGCTCAATTTTCTGTATCTTAAAAATTCTAAATAAGTAAAATTTGGTAGTTGAGAAGGGGGGTAGAGAATTGTATGCTTTAGGTACCCATCTCTTAGTTGAACTGAGAGACTGCAATCATGAAAGCCTCAAAAGCCTCGAAAAAGTAAGAAATGCATTGGTCTCGGCAGCACAAGAGGCCAAGGCGACCATAGTAGACATCTCCTTCCATGAATTTAATCCCTTTGGCATTAGCGGAGTCGTAGTGATCGCAGAGTCACATCTGACGATTCATACATGGCCTGAGTATGATTATGCTGCGGTTGATATCTTCACCTGCGGTGATACGATAAAGCCGGAAGTGGCAGCATCATATCTTATTCGGCAATTTGAGAGTAAAAACCCTTCGATTGTTGAAATGAAACGCGGCATCCTTTCCCATGAGAACAAGAAGCTGCCGCATAAAGTTTCGCAGGCATCAGATTCTGACAGCGAACTGTACGAGACGATAGCCCGCTAAGGCTGCCGACAGAACTTATGCATCTTCGCGGTCCGTGAGGGCAGCGATACCCGGAAGCTCTTTCCCTTCGAGGAGTTGCAATGAAGCTCCTCCGCCTGTGGATATGAAGGATATTGCGTCCGAGACGCCGGCACGGTGTACCGCAAGGTTGGTGTCGCCTCCGCCGACGATTGTGAGCGCATAGGCTTCTGCGACGGCATGGGCGATTTCGAATGTGCCCCGTGAAAAGGCATCTTTTTCGAACAGGCCCATCGGTCCGTTCCAGAGGATAGTCTTGGCGTCCTGAAGCGCGATCGAAAAGAGTTTCACTGAAGCCGGACCGATATCGAGCGCCTTCCATCCCTTCGGGATTTCGAGCGTCGGCACTATCTTGATTACCGAGCCTGAATCCGTATCCTGTGCAATGATACAGTCCACAGGAAGATAGAATTTCACCCCGTTTTCTTTCAGGGTCTTTCTGATCCTCTGCGCTGTTTCGAGCATCTCGTCTTCAACAAGGGAATCACCGATCTCGTAGCCCATGGCTTTTATGAAAGTGAAGGCCATGCCCCCCCCGACTATGACTTTATTGACTTTGCCGACGAGATGTTCAAGCACCCCGATTTTCCCGGATACCTTTGCCCCGCCGAGGATCGCAATAAAAGGTTTCACGGGATTCTCGATCGCGCCCTTGAGGTACTCTATCTCTTTCTTCATGAGGAATCCCGCTGCTGCAGTAAGATATTTGGTCATGCCGACTGTCGATGCATGCGACCTGTGTGCGGTGCCAAAGGCATCATTTACATACACATCAGCGAGTTTAGCCAGGGCGCGCGCAAACATATCGTCGTTGCTCTCTTCCCCGGGATGAAACCTGAGGTTTTCGAGCAGAAGGACATCGCCGCCGTTCATCTTTGCAATAATGCCTTCCACCTGCTTTCCTATGGAGTCCGAAGCGAACAGCACATCTTTGTTGAGCAGTCTCTTCAGTCTCTTCGCTACCGGCGCGAGACTGAATTTAGGATCGACCTTGCCTTTCGGTCTCCCGAGATGAGAGGAAAGAATAACTTTCGCCCCTTCATCAATGGCATAATTGATCGTCGGGAGTGTGGAGCGGATCCTCGTATCATCGGTAATCATCAGGTTCTCGTCGAGCGGCACATTGAAGTCGGCCCGGATAAAGACCCGTTTGCCCTTGATATCAATATCCTCTACGGAGAGTTTGTGAAAGAAATTATTCTTTGGCGCAGGGATTATGGCGCTCGTTTTTTTCATGGTTAGATCCTCTTGGCAATATAGAGGATGAG
>JAVHLL010000033.1:9144-27737 GCA_031082155.1 Thermodesulfovibrionales bacterium
AATAAGGTCTACGATAGAAACATTGGGCGTCGGTACACGGATAGACATGCCGTTTAGTTTGCCTTTCAGTTCAGGGAGTACGATGCCCACTGCTTTTGCAGCCCCGGTGGTGGTCGGGATCATGTTCAGGGCAGCCGCACGAGCCCTTCTGAGGTCTTTATGGGGAAGGTCGAGAATCCGTTGGTCGTTGGTATATGAATGAATGGTCGTCATCAATCCGCGCACGATTCCAAAATCATTATGCAGGACCTTTGCAACCGGGGCAAGACAGTTTGTGGTGCATGATGCATTCGAGATAATCTTGTGTTTCATCGGATCCAGTATTTCCTCATTCACCCCCATGCATATTGTGGCATCAGGCTCTTTCGCAGGAGCCGAAATAATTACCCATTTTGCTCCTGCGTCCAGATGTTTCGCAGCGGAGGGCCTGTCCACAAACCTTCCGGTAGATTCGATCACCACATCTATCCCCATATCTTTCCACGGAAGGTTTTCCGGCTCTGTTACCGCGAAGACTTTGATCTCTTTCCCGTCGACGGTTATGCTTCCATTCCCTGATTTTACTTCGGCGCTGAAAATGCCATGCACGGAATCATATTTCAGGATATGTGCGAGGGTTTTTGCATCGGTAAGATCATTGAGGGCGGCAATCTCGAATTCCTTGTATCCCCAACTCGTCCTGAGGAAATTTCTGCCGATCCGGCCGAAGCCATTTATTGCGACACGTAATGCCATAAAAGCCTCCTTTTTTATAAATTATACATGAAAAGGAAAGAAAACAGACGGGAGATTACCACTTATTTATGACAAGGCCGGTGAGAAGTTTTGGATAGAAATATGTGGATTTCGGGGGCATCCTCACCGAAGAGAGGGCGGATTTTTCGACGTCTTCAACTCTTGTCGGGTTCAGAAAAAATACTGCATCGAAATCTCCGTTTTTAACCTTCTCAAGGGCTATGCCGACATTCATCTCATATCCGATATCGGTGGTGTGGAGGATTTTTTTGAGAACCAGCTCATGAAGGATCATCACATCTACCCCTCGCAAATCCGTATGGATTTCGGATAAGTCTCCCCCCTTATAGGTGAGTAGATGCCAGGTATCACTTCCTCGCTGGAAAAACCCGAAAACACTCTGTTTGCCCGACAGACTGCCTACAATCTCGAATCCGTTGTTGACCGGTTCTATCTCGAAATATTGAGCAAGTATTCCCTGTATGTCTTCCGGGACTTCTTTCAGCAACCTGTGCGTTGGGAGGATGGTTAACCCCTCATCCATCATATTGGCAAGGAACATCAAAACGTGATCAAAGGGTCTGCCGGGTGATGCGCTCTCCTTTGACGCCATTTCCTTATAGAATTCGAAGGCGGTTTCGTACCGATGATGTCCGTCAGCGATGAAGACGGCCTTGTCTTCAAATTCGCGCTGTATGCTCTTTATCTCGTCCTGGTTATCGATCTGCCAGAGCCGGTGTACATCGCCCGCAATGTCGGTTGCCTCTATATATGGCTTGCCGGCTGATGTTTTTGAGAGAACACTGGCTATATCCCCTCCGGAACTTCTGTACAGCGAGAAAATCGGACTTATGTTCCCTTCGCATGCCCTCATGAGGTTCAATCTGTCCTGTTTTGGTTTCGAATAGGTGCATTCGTGAGGATAGACGCTTCCTTTCCCAAGTTCTTCAAGTTTTACGAGAGCGAGGAATCCGAGGAGACGTTTTTTTCTTTTCTCAACCATGTATTCCATTTCATAAGCATAGAATGAAGGCTTTTCACTTCTTATGAAGACGCCCTCCCGCATCCATTCATCCAGACATCTCCGTGCCCTTGTATATCTGTTCTCGCTCTCTGTATCAGACGGGAACTCCTTGCCGAAATCTATCCTCACCACGTTACGAGGACTTTGCATGTATAATGCTTCCCGGTATTCCGGGGTGATCACGTCGTATGGAGGGGCAAGAACGTCCTCCATGGCAACACGGGAAGTATTATAGAGAATTCCCCTGAAAGGAATAATTTTTGCCATTATTTAATTTTTCCGTAGAAAATTAAGAAAAGAATTCCGATATGTTAGCATGGGAAGTCTCTGAAATTCAAACCATCCTTATAACGCTTCTTTGGCTGTGGCCTTTATGATTTCCTTGATGTTTTTATCGAGGAACTCGGGTATATAAGGGATATCCAGATTCAGGAACCCGGAGGTTATGACAGAGACCGCATCTTCCTGTGATATGCCTCTCGACATCAAATACTCTACCTGCTCTTCCGATATCGGCCCTATAGAAGCCTCATGGGAGAGTTCCGACTTTAATGACCCGTGGGATGCAAGCTCGGGGATGGCGAATATCTTCGCCTTTTCTGAGAACAAAATTCCCCGGCAATCGAGATGTGCAAGACAGTATCCTCTTGTGGCAGCGATGAGATCCCCCCTAGAATAGATAACGCTCTCGTCTGCAGCGATAGTCCGGGCAATGGATTCTCCCCGTGTATCCTCACCTTCAAGAATTATCCTCGAGCCGAGGTCAATGTATGAATCTTTTAATCCATACACAACCGTATTGAATTTGGCAGATGCCCGGTCCCCCTTTAAATGCGCGACAGGGAATGCCTGTATCGATTTTACCGGTTTCAGGAGCACGTAGTTGCTGATAAATGTGCCGTCTTCTTCAACGACAACCTTTGTCCGGGGCCTGACATGGAAATTGTCAGCCCAGTTATGGATCATGGTGAACATAAGTTTGCCGCCCTTCTTGACATAGAACTCCGAGATTCCGAGATGTATGCCTTCGGCGTCGCTCTTTGACAAGGTACACCCTGTGATGACCTGGAGTTCTGCCCCTTCCTCAACGATGATCATGTTGTGAACATTCTGGCTTACATAGTTTTCTGCTACGAGCAGACATGACTGTACCGGATACTGCGGTTTCTGATGGGCGAACACCCGGATGAAATATCCGTGAGTCATATTCAGGGCGGCCTGGGCAGTATACTTGTCCTGATCAGCAGGGATCGCTTTCCAGTAATACTCCTCGATCCAGTCATATTTGTCCAGTGCGGCAGGGGTGCTCATGATTTCAAGCTGGCCTTCATATGCTTTATTCAGGCTCTCATAGACCACTGATTGATCAATCTGGAGAAAAGAACCCGACCGGTTTTCTTCCTGCATGTTCATGCCGGACAGGATCGCAGCCTCCTTGACCTGATGAGAAAGGCTTTCGAGGCTCTCGATCTTCCCCCTTTTAATGTGCTGTGTATAGCGTGAAAGGTCCAGATCAGGCCCATACAACGCCCTCTTATCTCTGGCTTTTTCCGCCAGCGCCTGTATTTCTGAAAGATATGCATTTCTTACCGGCATTCTGCGCACCTCCTGTAGCCATGTTTCTTTATCTCTGAGAGAATATCCCTGGGGTTTCCTCTGCATAAGAGATTTCCGTCAAATACGATATAGCCTTTGTCCGCATTCACAAAATCAAGAATATATCCGGTATGCGTTATGATGAGAGCTCCCCTCTTCTGGTCTTTCACCTTATCTTTCCCGATCAGCGCATTGATTGCTTCTCCGACAAGGGCAATATTCTCGATGTCAACTCCTGATTCCGGTTCATCAATCAACACAAGGTCCGGCCTCTGTATCATCAATTGGAGTAGTTCGGAACGCTTCATCTCTCCGCCGGAAAATCCGTCATTCAGGCCTCTTTCTAAATGGCCTCCCAGGTTCAGTTTCTCGATTTTTGCATCAACCCCTGCGCTGTCTGCTCCATTGGTATTTATTATCTCGATCATTTTTTTAAGCGTTACGCCTCTTACTGTCGGCGGCCTTTGGAATGAGACGCCGAGACCGAGCCTGGCACGTTCATAAATATCATGAGCGGTTATATCTATTCCCTTAAAGAATATTTTTCCCTGTTCTACTCTGTATCGCGGAAATCCCATGAGGGTCATCATGAAAGATGTTTTCCCGGCGCCGTTGGGTCCGAAGAGCACATTGATTTCTCCATATTTCATCGAGAAATTCACTCCCTTGAGGACCTGTCTGTCGCCGACTGAAACCCAGAGGTCTTCTGTTCTAAGCATGTCTTCCACCGATCATTCCTCCTTTCATATCGTATCTTTCTATTATATTTCTAAAATAAGAAAAGAAAAAAGCAAAATAACCCTGCTGCCTTGTAATTTCACATTTCTCCTGTTCAGCTATTGACAAATTCAGCATAGTTTTAGTATGGTAAATTCAAGACACATTCTTCACGTATTAACGTTAGAAACCCCCCTGGACAGGCAAAGTCCTTCCGGGTAGAACAAAAACCACCGAAAAAGATCCTTATAGGAGTTTGATCATGGAGAATCCAAAGAAGAGTCTGGTTGCAGAAAATAATATCTCTATTTCAGAACTGAAGGACAAGACAATCGATACGCTGACAGAAGTTGCACGGGAGCTCAATGTTGAAGGCGCAAGCGGCATGAGGAAACAGGACCTTATTTTTGCAATACTCCAGGCTCAGACCGAAAAGACCGGGTATGTATTTTCAGAGGGGGTGCTCGAAATCCTTCCTGACGGTTTCGGGTTTTTACGTTCGCCTGATTACAGTTACCTGCCTGGGCCTGATGATATCTACGTTTCTCCGTCGCAGATCAGACGCTTCAGTCTCAGGACGGGTGACCTTGTCTCAGGACAGATACGGCCCCCGAAGGAGAGTGAGCGGTATTTTGCACTGCTCAAAGTCGAAGCAATAAACCATGAAGCGCCGGAAGATAATATCACCAGGGCGTTGTTTGATAACCTGATCCCTTATTACCCTACCGAGAAAATCAAGCTCGAGTATGACCACCAGGATTACTCCACCAGGATAATGGATTTGATCACTCCCATAGGCATGGGACAGAGAGGCATGATCGTCGCTGCGCCCAGGACGGGGAAAACGATGCTGCTTCAATCAATCGCCAAAGCGGTCAAGAAGAACCACAGGGATATTCACCTGATTATATTGCTTATCGATGAGAGACCTGAGGAGGTGACAGACTGGAAACGACAGGTTCCCGGAGCCGAGATTATCAGCTCAACTTTTGATGAGCCACCCCAGAGGCACTGTCAGGTATCAGAGATGGTTATGGAACGGGCAAAGCGCCTTGTTGAATGCAAAAGGAATGTAGTTATACTCCTTGACAGTATCACGAGACTCGCCCGGGCCTATAATGCAGTGAGCCCTGCAAGCGGGAAAGTCCTCTCAGGCGGTCTTGATTCCAATGCGCTCCAGAAGCCAAAAAGATTTTTCGGGACCGCCCGGAATATTGAAACCGGAGGAAGCCTTACGATCCTCGCGACGGCGCTTGTTGATACAGGGAGCAGAATGGACGATGTCATTTTCGAGGAATTCAAGGGAACCGGCAATATGGAATTGCATCTTGACAGGAAACTCGTCGACAAGAGGATATTCCCGAGCATAGACATCAATGCGTCCGGGACAAGAAAGGAAGAACTGCTTGTCGACAAGGATGTGCTGAACAAGATGTGGATATTAAGGAAAGTCCTTACCCCATTGAGCACTGTTGAAAGCATGGAGTTCCTGCTCGGTAAACTCACGGGGACAAAGGCCAACAAAGATTTCCTTGAGATGATGAACAAATAGCTTCTGCATCTTCTCTGCTTCATTTTCTTTCTTCTGAAACGATGGACCTTCAATTAGAGGATGACCGGTACTGTTTTGTATGCGGAGAGGAGAATGAAAACGGGCTGCGACTCTCTTTCACTCTCCTCGATGGCAAGGTATGCTCAGAATTCACTTTCAGCAAGGCTCACCAGGGATATAAAGATATCGTACACGGGGGATTGCTTTCGGCTGTGCTCGATGAAGCGATGGTGAAGGCTTCGTTGATGCAGGGCATGCCGGCTGTCACTGCTGAGATTACGGTCAGATTCAGAAATCCTCTCTTTGTTAATGAGAGGGCGATTGTCGAAGCTGAGATAAGAAGAGTGAAGAGGCAGATTATCGAAACATCAGCAGTGATAAAAAAGCATGACAATACGCTCGTGGCGGAAGGATGGGCAAAGCTTTTCCTGAAGAAATAACAGTGTAGGGAATATTAAGAATTGTCTCTCGGCATACTATATTTTCCTGTTAGGACACTACCGTCGCCTTGGCCTTTCTCCAAGCCAGCATTACCTTAGATTTTCTGACAATATTTAAGCTATTGGATGGGAGAAGAACACTGCTCGATATCAATAATATGAATGATTAGATAGAGGGGAATAAAACTCAATTCGCCTTTTAATGGAAGAGGAACGTGTAGATTCTCACTGAAAATTGACCTCTTTTTGGCTACACAGTTCACCTGCAAATCCTCGCAATAGAGCTATGGTAAAAAGTTAATGATTAACAGTGGTAAAACGCAACGGAAGATGACATTGTTGGATTAACTGTTTTGCTGTTCTTTATATTTTGCTAACTTTTCTTCCAACTTCTCGATTTTTTCTTTAAGATCTATCATCCTTAGTTCTCTGCCAACAGCTATCTCATAAAAGTCTTCAAGTTCTTTTACCCGATTTTCGATCTCTTTTTCTGCTTTCTTGCGCTCAGTAATATCGAGAAACGTTACAACTGATCCGATGACTACACCTTTTTCTATTATTGGATAAGACCTGTATTCCACAGGAAAGCTTGACCCATCTTTGCGCCAAAAGACTTCAGTATCATTATGTATTTTCTTGTTTTCTCTATATGCTTGATAAATCTTGCATTTTTCTCGGGGATATGGAGAACCATCGGGATACTTATGATGAATCAATTCATGCATATTTTCCCCGAGAAGTTTTTTTTCGTTATCATATCCCAGGATGCTTAGGCATGCTGCGTTGACAAAAGTACAGTTTCCCTTGAGGTCTATCCCATATATAGCCTCAGCTGTAGAATCAAGCAGCATTCGTATTTGTTCTTGGCTCTTTTTCAATGCCTCTTCTGCCTTCATGCGTTCAGTGACATTTCTTGCTGCACCGACTATCGCAATCACATCTCCATCATCGTCTTTGACAGGAGATTCATCAATTTCAAGTAATACTGTACTTCCATCCTTCTTGCAGAGTTCTAATAAATAGGGAGTCTGCTTCTCTCCTGTCCTCAGGGCTTTTTCTGCAATTTCTAACCCCTTCACGTTGATCGGGTTGTCAGTCATAAGCTTTGTCCATTCAATCATCATTTCCTCAGGAGTGTAACCAAGAACTTGCAATGACTGTGGACTGACATAGTTAAGTACGTGATGGGTATCATAAACATAATAAAGCTCATTGCTATGCTCAATAATATTCCTCAGCTTCTGCTCAGTTTCTTTTAAAGCGTGCTCTGAATGTTTACGCTCTGTGATATCAAGAGCAGTAAATGTCACTCCTTTTGATAAATCGTGTAAATCTACAGGGGTGGAAGAAAGAAATACATCAATTATGGTTCCATCTTTCTTCATCCATTTTGTTTCGACAACTCCCGTTCCTCTTTCAGAAATCTGCCTATATTTTTCGGTTCCTACATACTCAAAGTCTTCTTGGGTTGGATAGAATATCCTTGCACTTTTTCCTAAGAGTTCTTCTTTTGCATATCCGGTCATTTCACAAATACGTGGGTTAATGTCAAGCAGTATCCTATCTCTCAAAAGTCCGATCCCTGATGGAGATGCCCGAAAGATGCTTTCTAATCTTTCTTCATTTTTACGAACTGCCTCTTCTGCCCTTCTACGCTCGGTTATATCAACTGCAAGGACAATTTCGCTTTGCCTTCCCGCAAAAGCCAGTGTGTGAGAAATAATTTCTACATAGATTAAATCCCCGTTTTTCTTAATGTGTCTCCATAGGCCTGCAATATCAAGACCTTCCGTAACTTTTGAGACATTTTCAAGAAGCGCTGGAATATCTTCGGGAGGGCGAATTTCTTTGATCGTCATTGAAAGAAATTCTTCCTGAGAATAACCGTAATGTTTTATGGCTGCATGATTGACGTCAAGAAAAGCGAGTGTTTTAAGGTCATAAATCCACATAGGATGCGGATTAGATTTATAGAAATTGTCATATATCTCCTTGAAGTCTCTCAGTACACTTACAATTTGAAATTTGTCTGAGCTTAATGCTTTAAATAAGGCAAGTTCTTCTCGCAACTCCTTTAATTCAGTGATTAGTTGTTCTTTTGTTTTCCACTGATCATCCATCTTCATGCCCTATATCAGTTCATCTTGCAAGCGAATGTATCCGGTAAGATATGGATTGCTATTTAAACTATGTACCATTATATCAGGTTTGTATAATGAGGAAGTACATCACACACGCTAGAGAAGGAAAACAAATAAATAAGACAATGAAATCTCAAGTTTCTCTTGACAATCAAAAGTTACCAATGGAAACTTTAATTATGACACCTCAAGAATAATGGAGAGCAAAACATAAATTGACTCAAATCGCATTAGGAGAATTACTTGGAGTTACTAAAGTCTGTATTTCCCGTTGGGAATCAGTACAAAGAAAAATACCGGTTGGGCACAATTAGGGATTTGGAGGAATTGACACATGGGTCGGACAGGGCGTAACTTATTGATTTTTTTGGTGCCGGTGGTGGGAGTTGAACCCACACGGAGTTGCCCCCACCGGATTTTGAGTCCGGCGCGTCTGCCAATTCCACCACACCGGCACATAAAAACAGTAATAAGTTAATAGTGAAAAGTGAACAGTAAAAAACTGAACGTTATTTTTTCTGTATCCGTATGAATGCTGCTATTGAGCGATCATAGGTGCGTTCAACTTCTTTTGTAAAGAAGCACGCAGGAAGCTCGCCGTTCTTTCTGTGATAATGAAGGCATTCACAGCATTTGTTCTTCCTTTCACATGGTTCGTAAGTACAATTGCAGAATTTTTTAAATTTTTCCTGTATGCATTCCATGGTGCCTCTCAAATATTTCCCGCCCTGAATTTTTTCCAGGATCTGGATTTGTAACTGTCCATGATACCGGACTAATTCAGCGGTCCAAATTTAAACGGGAATTGATAATTTTACCTGTTAGTCTTTCGAATATGCAAATGCGCAGGCAGCTTATTTCCCGATGCAGAAATTACTGAAGATTCTATTCAGAATATCTTCTGTGGTTACTGCTCCGACGATTTCACCGAGCCTATCAAGTCCGTCCCTTAATTCGAGCGCAACAATCTCAAGGTGCTGGTCTTCCCCCAGTGCAGTTGTAGCCCGTTCAAGGGCTCCATGGGCGTGTTCGATCGCTATCTTATGCCTGAGGTTCGAGATTACGACCCCTTCTCTCTCTTCCGGCCAGTTTTTCAGAGATGCTGCAACTATCTGCTCTTTGAGCGCGTCTATTCCGTCTCCTCCTGTGGCTGAAATCTTCAGAAGGGATGAATGATGAGGGATGAATGATGAAAAAACCTCTTTCGCAACAGCGGCAGGCAAATCGTTCTTATTCAGGATATAGATCGTATTCTTATCTTTCACTTTTTCCAGGACCTCGAAATCTTCTTCTGTCAGGGGATGACTTTCGTCAAAAATAGCAAGCACAAGGTCAGCGTTTTCGATGCTTTTCAGACTCCTCCTCACTCCCTCCTGCTCAGCAAGATCTTGTACGGCACGGATCCCTGCTGTGTCCATAATACGCAAGGGAAGCCCTTTGATATTCAGATATTCTTCGATTATATCTCGCGTAGTTCCCGGAATCTCCGTTACAATTGCCCTGTCTTTTTGCAGGAGAGCGTTTAAGAGTGAAGATTTTCCGACATTTGGTCTGCCGGCGATAGCAGTAGAAAGTCCTTCCCTGAAATACCTCGCGTCATCATATGTTTTCTCCAGGATTTTGAGGTCTTCAAGAATATGGTTCAATGAATGCATCAGATCCTGTTTTGTTGCGATTTCAATCTCATCCTCAGGAAAATCAATGCAGACTTCGACATGGGTGCATATTTCTGTTACCCTGTCCCTTAACGCGGTTATCTTTTCAGAAATGCCTCCCTGAAGCTGTTCGACAGCGATTCTTCTGCTCTCATCGGTTTTTGCACGAATGAGATCGAGAACTGCCTCTGCCTGGCTCAGGTCGATCCGTCCGTTGAGAAAAGCCCTCCTGGTGAATTCCCCTGGTTCGGCAAGCCGTGCCCCATGGTGCAGGACAAGTTCCAGGGTATTCCTCAAAGGGAGCATACCGCCATGGCAGTTTATCTCAACAACGTTTTCTCTTGTATAGGAGTGCGGAGCACGCATAATCATGACCAGCACTTCGTCAATCTTCCTTCTTGTTGATGGATCAACGATGAAGCCATGGGTGACTTTATATGCAGCGGCCTCTGTGAGAGATTTATTTCTCGATGAGAAAAATATCTTCTCTGCTATCTGCACGGAATCCCTGCCGCTTACTCTCACAATACCAATCCCTCCTTCACCCAGGGGAGTGGAGATTGCGGCGATGGTATCATCATGCGAATGAATCATCTTTTATAGCATATTCGTTTTTTGCTGCAGTATACAAGGGAGAGGAAGAAAGGCAGAATTCATGAAAAATGCCGGAGTTGGCGTTACGTCTGTTCTCTGGCTGCTTTTTTATTTACATAGAGTTGCTGGACGATGCTGAATATGTTGTTCATGAGCCAGTAAAGCACAAGGCCGGATGCGAAGTTTAGAAAAAGAAACGTGAAAATAACCGGCATGAGCATCATGATCCTGTTTTGTGCCGGATCCAGTGATGTCGGCGTCATCTTCTGCTGGATGACCATTGTGATTCCCATAACAATCGGAAGCGGACCAACTGCAAACCCGCCGATTAGAGGAAGCACAGCAGGGATATGACCGAATAGGGTGTCTGGCGCTGAGAGGTCCTGTATCCAAAGCATGAAAGGAGCACTGCGAAGTTCTATGGCTATAAGGAGTATTTTGTAGAGTGCAAAGAAAACCGGAATCTGAAGCAGCATGGGGAGACATCCACCGACAGGATTGACCTTGTGCGATTTGTAGAGCCCCATCATCTCCTGCTGCAATTTCTGGGGGTCTTTCTTGTATTTTTCTCTTAATTCAGCCATCCTGGGCTGCAGTTCCTGCATCTTTTTCATCGACTTCTGGCTTTTGTTGATGAGGGGAATAAACGGTATCCGTGTGATAAGCGTGAGGAGGATGATCGCCCAGCCATAGTTGCCTGTCAGATTGTAGAAAAACTTCAGCACCCAGAAGAGGGGCACGGCGATTATCGAGAAGAATCCGAAATCGACGATATGTTCGAGACCGACATTCAGGGTTTTCAGCCTTTCATATTCTTTCGGGCCTGCAAAGAGGATGAAACTGTTTGTGCCGGACTTTGTCTTCAATGCAGTCAGCGGGGAGTCCGCATACTGCCAGACTTTTGCTTCTTCCACCGGAGAAAGGGGAACGAGAGAGGCAAAAAAATACTTGTCCTCCTGTGCCACCCACTTGATGTCTCCCTTTAATGTGGTCGGCTCAGCCAGTTTTTTTGTGTCGAATTCCATGCGGTCCGTACCCTTGAGCACCACCGGACCAGTATGAACGGTTGCATCCTTTGTATCATACACGCCGAAGTTTGCACCGACAGTTATCCAGTATTCGGGTGCCCCTGACACCTCGTCTTTGATATCGATCCGGTATGTACCATTGGTAAAGGTATAGGTCCTTTTGACAGAGATGCCGGAACCTGAATATTGAAAAACGAGAGAACCGTCGGGGTTGTTTTTATTCAGGATCAAGTCTGATCCGGCAACACTGAAATTTGTGGCTGCGAGATTAAAATCATCTTTCGATCCTATTCCTAATGGCGGGATTACTCCAGGGTCTTTTAAAAGAACAACGTTCCCGCCATTTTTTTCTTTATAGGCGTTGAGTTCGTAGTGTTTGATCGTACCACCGAGCGAAGAGAATACCGCAGTATAGAACTCTGTTTCCACTTTAATCTCTTTTACATCAGCAGAGACGGTTTTGGGCATTGACACCAGGACATCCTGCTCGTTTGTTTGTACAGGTGCGGCCTTCTCTTTTTCCTCAAGGTGTGCAGGCGGCTGAATCTGTGGTGACTCCTTGGGCGCAAGGAAGAACTGATAGACGAGGAGGATTGTAAACGATATCGCAACCGCGATGAGAGCTCTTTTTTCCATAATCTTATTTCACCGGATCATATCCGCCGGAATGAAAGGGATGGCATCGCGAGATCCGCCTGAGAGTGAGCCAGGTTCCCTTGAAAGCGCCATACTTGCTTATTGCATCGACCGAATATTGTGAACAGGATGGGGTATATCTGCAACTCATGGGCAAGAGAGGAGAAATGCAGTACCTATATAGTTTGAGGAGTAATATCAGGAATTTTTTCATTCAGTACCCGTTTTGCAAATTTCTTCAATACGTGAACAAAATCATCAAAGGTTCCTTCTGCTGTATGCCGGGTTGCAATCAGCATAAAATCAAAATGCACCGGAATATCAGCGAGAACCTTTCTCAATGCTTCCTTCAGGAGACGCCGTACCCGGTTTCTTGTAACCGCAATGCCGATCTTTTTGCCAACAGCAAGACCAATACGGTTGAACTCCAATCCGTTCAGCCTTGCATAAATGACTAGATATTTTGAAGAAAGGCTGGCTCCTTCACGAAAAAGCGATTCAAAATCCCGTTTCCTGGCCAGCGAACGTAAAAGGTTTCTCTGCATTAAAGAGCCAGTCTTTTACGACCTTTGGCCCTTCTCCTCTTGAGAACCTTACGCCCCCCCGGTGAACTCATGCGCTCCCGAAAGCCGTGAGTCTTCTTCCGTTTTTTATTGTGTGGTTGATATGTGGTATATGTTCCCATAATTTAGAACATATATTATAGGTTCTTGCTGAAAATAAAGTCAAGGGAACGGCGGTTCATGCTATACTTGTTGTATATTAAAAGTATCTCATAAATTCTTTATGCAATACGGAAAATGGCAAAGGAGCAAGATTCTGCAATGAAGTATGGTGAGAAAGCAGTCAGAAAGGCGGTGCTGGAACTCTGGAAGAACCCGATGCCAGGAAGAGATTATGAGATTCGTATCGAATTCCCTGAGTTTACCTGCCTTTGCCC
Source organism: Thermodesulfovibrionales bacterium (assembly GCA_031082155.1). Lineage (GTDB taxonomy): Bacteria > Nitrospirota > Thermodesulfovibrionia > Thermodesulfovibrionales > SM23-35 > JAKLQR01. The sequence goes on from JAVHLL010000033.1 coordinate 22,203, forward strand.
GCGTTCAGGATATCCTGATTTTGCAACGCTAAAGATTCTGTACATTCCTGATAAGAAGATTGTGGAGCTGAAGTCGCTGAAACTTTATCTCAATGCTTTCCGGAGTGTTTCTGTCTCTCATGAAGAGGTGACGAACAAAATTTATGCAGAGCTTGAAAGGAATCTAAGGCCGCGTTTTCTTGAGGTAATCGGTGATTTCAATCCGCGCGGGAATGTAAAAACGGTTGTGAGGGTCTGCTCTGAATCAGACAGAAAAGAGCTATGAGTCATGAGCCGTCATGCTGCTTTCGCCTTGTCAATAAACGACTTTATCTTCTGATGGTCTTTCTTCCCCTTCTCTGATTCTACCCCGCTGCTTACATCTACCCCATATGGTCTCACATGTCTTACTGCTTCGGAAATATTCTCCGGGGTCAGCCCTCCGGCAAGGATGATCGGCCCGAACTGCTTTGCATAGGTTGCGATATCCCAGTTGAAAATCTGACCGGTCCCCCCTAACACACCAGGGGAAAATGTATCGAGCAGGAATGCGGTGACGCTGTCCCGGTAATGGACAAGCGGGTCGAGGCTGTCGAGTGATTTGACGCGTATCGCTTTTATTGCAGGCCGTGAAAAAAAACATGCTTCAGGAGGTTCACTGCCATGAAGCTGTACAACGTCAAGATGGGTTAAGGCGATTATTTCCTCAATCTTCACGGGCTCCTCGTTCACAAAGACCCCAACAGTGGTAATGAACGGGGGGAGTTTCCTGATAAGCTCAGCCGCTTTTTGCGGGGATACGGCACGGGGACTGTTCTGGTAAAAGACAAAACCTAAGGCGTCAGCACCTGCCTCAACTGCTGCAAACGCATCGTCAAAGTTGGTGAGACCGCATATCTTGACTCTGACCGGCACAGTATCATTGTATCATACCTGACCCATGAGCTCATCAATCTTTTTCCCGATGTCATCCGCCGCCATAAATGACGTGCCTATGAGCAGAGCATCGATCCCTTCTTCGTCAAATCTCCGGACGTCTTGTCTGGTTTGAATGCCGCTCTCGCTTACCACAACCCTGCCGGACGGAATTTCTCTCCTCAGCTGAAGCGTCGTCATGGGATCAATGCGCATCGTGTTCAAATTGCGATTGTTAATGCCGATAATATCAGCCTCTATCGAAAGCGCAGTTTCGAGTTCCTGGAAAGTATGCACTTCAAAGAGCACGGAGAGCCCGATCTCTTTTGCGAGATGGAGGAACTCGGCAGCCTGGTTTTTGCCGAGAATCGCAGCGATCAGCAGGATCGCGTCTGCACTATTTGCTCTTGCCTCATAAATCTGATATTCATCGAAGATAAAATCTTTCCTCAGAACAGGTTTTGTGAGGAATTTTTTTACGTCAGGAATAAACGTAAGGCTTCCGAGGAAGAAATCCTCTTCGGTGAGCACTGAAACAGCATGGACATTCTTTTCCTGATACACGCGGGCGATTGCGCGATGATCAAAGTGCTGTCTGATAATCCCCTTCGATGGGGAGGCTTTTTTTATCTCGGCAATCAGGCGTATGTGTTCTCCGTGAGTACGCCTGATCGCCTGGCCGAAATCGACCGGGGGGCAGGCATCATGAATCATAGCCTTGAGATTTCTCAACGGCCTGGCAGCTTTTGCCACATTCACCCTCTGTTTCTTTTTCGCGACAATTTCCTGAAGAATTCCCATAACGGATTTTATATAAAGAGACTCGTCTTTTGCAAATAAATCAGGCAATTTTTGCTATAATCCACAGCATGATACTGAAGAGACTGAGGCTGGCGTTTTTGTTGCTGGTCTTTGTTTTTCTCTGCGGTGTATCGGGGTACATGCTCATAGAAAAATGGGGCTTCCTCGATTCACTGTATATGACCGTTATTACCATTGCCTCTGTGGGATACATGGAGGTGCATGCGCTTACTCCCGCAGGGAGACTGTTCACGATATTCCTGATCATTTTCGGTATGGGGGTCCTCCTGTTCGGAATATCCACGTTTACTGCCTTTCTGGTCGAAGGGGAATTGCATGAAATACTGAGGAGGCGGACTATGGAGAAGAGAATTGCAAAGCTGAAGGGACATTATATCGTGTGCGGCATCGGAGGAGTTGGCAGGCATATCATAGAGGAACTGATGAAGACAGAACGGCCCTTTGCTGCCATAGATAAAGATGAAGAGGTATGCATCGGACTTATACATACAGGCGTCTTGGTGGTGAAGGGAGATGCGACAAACAGCGCTGTCCTCAAGGCTGCGAACGCCGAACAGGCAAAAGGGGTATTCTGTTCGCTGCACACCGATGCAGACAATCTTTTCCTTATCCTGACCGCAAAAGAAATCAATCCCGGACTGAAGGTCATAGCAAAAGCCGAGGAAGGCGAATCAGAACACAAGATGAGAAAAGCCGGGGCAGATGGTGTTGTCCTGACCGAATTCATCGGTGGCCTGAGGATGGCATCCGAAATGGTACGGCCCGAAGCCGTAACATTCCTCGATAAAATGCTGAAAAGCCCAAATGGAGCATACAGGGTTGAAGACATCATAGTCCATAAGGATTCCCCTTTCCGGGACAAAACCTTGAAGGCATCGGGTCTCCTTGATAAACAGGGGGTCACGGTGGCTGCAGTCAGAAAAGGGGAAACGTATATCTTTAGCCCCTCGAACGATGAAGTGCTCGTGAATGGAGACGCAGTAATCCTTATCGGTAATATTGAACGCATCAGGGCAATCAAGGAAATTGCCGGATAAGACGGCATCCCTAATGGAGCGAAGAGACGAAAAAAAGAACATAACCAGGGCAGCCGGCCTCATGTCCGTAGCAACCCTGATCAGCCGTATCCTCGGCTATATCAAGGACATGATCCTTGCGGGATTTTTTGGCGCTACAGGTATTGCAGACACTTTTTTTGTAGCATTCAGAATACCCAACCTACTGAGAGAACTCTTTGCGGAAGGGTCAATGTCTTCCGCTTTTATTCCCGTACTTACAGAGTATCAGGCGAAAAAGGGGGAACAGGAAGCGCGAAGACTCGTCAGAATAACCTTTACGTTTCTCCTGATAGTTGTCGGAGTCCTCTGCCTTGCAGGGGTTATTTTTTCGCCCGCGATTGTCTCTGTAATTGCACCCGGCTTCCTCTCAGATCCTGGAAAATTTTCACTTACGGTACTGCTTACCAGGATCATGTTTCCTTTCCTGCTCTTTATCAGTATCGCATCACTTGCAATGGGGGCGCTCAATATACGAAGAGTATTTTTTATCCCTTCGCTTGCGCCGGTGATGCTCAACATCTCTATAATCGGAGCGGTGCTCTTTATCGCGCCTCTTATGGAACAGCCTATCATTACCGTAGCAGTTGGTGTTGTACTCGGCGGATTCATGCAGTTTGCCTTTCAGCTGCCCGCGTACTGGAAAAATGGATATTCCCTTCAGCCCGCATATGATTTCGGCCACGCGGGATTGAAAAAAATGGCGCTCCTGATTATGCCGGCGACCATGGGCATGGCTGTCGCACAGATTAATATTTTTGTCAGCACCATCCTTGCGTCCTATCTCCCGGAGGGAAGTGTTACTTACCTCTATTATTCAATGCGCCTTATACAGTTCCCTGTCGGGATTTTTGGCGTTGCAATGGCGACGGCGGTTCTGCCTACTCTGTCGGAGCATGCGGTGAAAGGCAATTATCATGAGCTGAGAAATGATTTTTCTTTTGCATTGAGACTGCTCTTTTTTATTACCGTCCCGGCGATGGCAGGATTGATCGCCCTGAGAGAGCCGATTGTGAACCTTCTGTTCCAGAGAGGCAGGTTTGATTATGCAGCCACAGTCGGCACTGCCCAGGCGCTTCTCTTTTATTCAATCGGGATATGGTCAATTGTTGGGGTGAGGACCATCACCGCGAGCTTTTATTCAATGCAGGATACGAAAACACCGGTAAAGATCGCGGCAATATCAGTAGCGGTGAATGTACTTTTCAGTATTGCGCTCATGGGTCCTCTAAAGCATAGCGGACTCGCCCTTGCAAACTCGCTTGCTTCAGGCCTCAATTTCGCCCTCTTGTTCTATTTTCTCAGGAAAAGGCTTGCACGGGTGGACGGCAGGAGAATCGCGCGGTCCTTTCTGAAGACCGCATTTGCATCACTGGCAACCGGGGTCGCAGGGGCTGCACTCCTGCACGGAGAATTTTGGCGCAGCCATGGCAGCACCGGGTTGAAAATATTTTCTCTTGGAGGAACCATACTGTTTTGTGTGATTCTCTACACCGCGATAACCTATATAATAAAAAGTGAAGAATGCTTATATATGCTGGGAATAGTGAAACGGAAAGTCGGGAATAAAATTTCGTGACACAATAACAGGAAAGAGGGAGACCATGATTATTCAGGAATTTGTTGTCGGACCGCTGGAAAATAATTGTTACATTCTTGGAGATGAGAGCAGCCGGGAGGCCCTTGTCATTGATCCGGGAGACGAACCTGACAGGATTCTGGATTTTATTCAGGAAAAAGATCTTACGTTAAAATATATCGTATGTACCCATGCTCACTATGACCATGTTGGCGCTGTCCCGGAGATAAAAGAGGCGATCAGGGCGGCGGAGATTGTAATCCATGCGAATGACCTCGATATCTATACTCATATAGAAAAACAGGGGATGATGTGGGGGGGTGACCTCGATCCTTTGCCTGCTCCGGATATACTCGTCAAAGAGGGGAGCGTACTTTCAATCGGAAATATGAAGTTCGAAGTTATCCATACACCAGGCCATACACCAGGAGGGATATGTCTGTATGGAGAAGGTCTACTGATAACCGGTGATACTCTTTTTGCTGGATCGGTTGGCAGAACAGACCTGTATGGAGGAAATTTCCAGGAATTGAGAAGATCCTTCAACCGGCTTATGTCAATGCCTGATATCGTAAAGGTATTGCCGGGGCATGGTCCGGAATCAACGATAGGTAGGGAAAAACGGAAAAATTTTTTTGCGCTGGAGGGTTAATTCGGAATATATTAACAGGACATTTTCGTAAATTTTCCCTAAAAAGGGGAGAAAGAGCTTTGTTTTCGAAAATAATTTGTATTTTTTTAACTTGTTCGGGTATAATCGCATATATTTCTCTATTGACTATCTTTTAAAAAATGATATTCTATAAGTAAGGATGTACCGTAAAGGATTGATTATGGGCTAATTTACATCCAGGTAGTGGAGATGTTTCTGATAAAATGGCTATACTACTTGGGTATAGCCATTATTTTTCTCTGTAACACCTTAGGGCTAAGGCGAGTTGAGGGGACACTAAATATCAAGGGAGCTGAAGTAAAGATGGAGTGATGCATGCCCTAACATCCTGAAAAGGAGAGGGGAAGTCTGAGCATCTGTCACAGCACTCATGTATGAGCAAGCCTCGGAAGCGTAACCCCAAGGTTGCGGAGATGATCTTTGAAAACTAAAAAAAGTAGGCCCCGTGTAAGTTAATTTTGAGAGTTTGATCCTGGCTCAGAACGAACGCTGGCGGCGTGCCTAACACATGC
>JAVHLL010000034.1 GCA_031082155.1 Thermodesulfovibrionales bacterium
CTTCCGATGTCCCCGGTGATCTGAACGCCATAGCCGCTATTCCCCTTATTTCGCAGGGCATTCCTATCGGTGTGCTTTCAGTAGGCAGAAAAACTGCGATTGCCGATTATGAGATCCGTATGCTGACGGCTATCGGTGACATTGCTGCAAATGCCATTCAACGATCTGATTTGCATGAACAGACGTTCAGGCGGCTAAACCGTCTTGCAGCCTTGCATACTATTGATATGGCAATTACTTCAAGTTTGGATCTGCGTGTTACGCTCAACGTCCTGCTTGATCAGGTCTCTTCCCAACTTGGGGCGCATGCTGCATCGGTATTGCTGCTGAACCCCTGCTCGCATACCCTTGAATATGCCGCCGGACGTGGATTTCGTTCTCGGGCGATCCAGCAGACCCGTTTGAAGATCGGTGAGGGACACGCGGGCCGTGCTGCATTTGACCACTGCATTATCAGTATCTCAGATGTGCATGAGAGCAGCGATCCCTGTGTGCGTGCCCAGCAACTCGCAGGAGAGGTTTTTGTCTCACATCATGCTGCGCCACTTATTTCAAAGGGCCAGATAAAAGGAGTCCTCGAAATATTTTATCGCTTCCCCTTTTCTCCTGACCCGGAATGGTTGGAATTCTTTGAATCCCTTGCGTCTCAGGCAGCTATCGCAATAGACAATGCTGAATTGTTTAATAATCTGCAACATTCCAATGTTCAGCTGACACTAGCTTATGACGCTACGATACAGGGTTTGTCTCGGGCTCTTGACTCCCGGGACAAAGAAACAGAAGGGCATTCTCAGCGTGTTGCAAATCTGGCGGTAAAGATAGCATGCATTATGGGGATGACTGATGATGAACTGGTGCACGTACGAAGAGGCGCATTATTGCATGATATCGGGAAAATCGGGATTCCTGACGCCATCCTGTTGAAACCTCAGGAATTTTTGGAAGAAGAATGGGAACTTATGAAAAGGCATCCTCTTATTGCGCATGAGATGCTCTCGGACATTCCATTTCTTCGAAACGCCCTTGATATTCCTTTCTCTCATCATGAAAAATGGGATGGCACAGGGTATCCGCGTGGACTGCAGCGCGAGAATATACCGCTGGCGGCACGTATTTTTGCAGTCGTTGATGTTTGGGATGCGTTATGTTCAGCCAGGCCTTATCGGCCTGCATGGACCGAAGAAAAAGCGAGGGAATATATACGTGAACAATCAGGCAAACACTTTGATCCCAGGGTTGCACAGGTATTTCTTGCCCTTGATCTCTCAGAAGAAGGGTGATCTTTCTTGTAAAGAGCCCATCAAAGGGTGTTCCGTCTCCTGGTTCGTTCTTTTGGGTGTTGATGGTTGATTTGTACGTTATGCCAACTTTTTTTCATAAATCCTGTACTTTTTGTATAACCTGCCGCCAATCATTTCTACGAGACGCTGGGTCGGGATATTGTCTTCAAGTATCCACGAGAATTCAACCCGCTGGAAGCCGTTCTTGAGCGACCCCTTGAACCCTTCCCGGAAGAGCAGGGCATCCACTCCCCTGTTTCTGTAATGAGGTTTGATGCCAAGGAGGAGCAGTCTCATGTCTTTTATCCTCTTTGCATAGTAAAGGGCCTTCAAGATTGTCCATGGGTTCAGTCTCCCATGCATTTTTTTCAAAACAAAGTTGTAGTCAGGCAAAATTCCAAGGAAGCCGATTGGTTCATTGTTCTTTTCTGCAACGAGAGTCATATCGGGAATCACGATTGGTTTTAAATTATCCGCAAGATGTCTGAGTTCCTCGTCCGTGAGGGGGATAAACCCCCAGTTCTTCTCCCATGCGGAGTTATACACTTCCTGGAATATCCGCATTTCATCCACGAAGTGCTTTTTCTCAACCGGTCTCACGGTGATGCCGCTCTTCTCCGCTATTGCGGCAACCCTGAGGATTTTTTCCGGTAAATTTTCCGGGATATCACAGATGTATGCAAAAAGATCCTTTGCCTTTGACATCCCATGCTTTTCCATCAGTTCATTATAGTAAGGCGGATTGTAGGGGGTCATCAGCGTCGGATGTAGATTAAACCCTTCGCGGAGCATACCGCATTCCTCATTTGTTGAAAAATTCATGGGTCCACGGAGGATCTCGATACCTTCTTTATTCAGTATTTCCGAAACCCTGCTCAAAAGGGCGTCGGCAACAGACTGATCATTCAGCGATTCAAAGAACCCGAAAAACCCGGTTCGTTCTTTATGGAACTCGATATGCCGGTGATTGACAATCGAGACGATCCTGCCTGCCTGCCTGCCATTGATTCTGGCAAGGAAAAACCGTACCGTTGCATGGAGGAAAAAGGGGTTTTTACGGGAAAATTGTTTTCTGAGTTCTGAGGGAAGGGGGGTGACATAGTATGGATCTTGCGCATACAGGGTGAAGGGGAAACGGATGAAATCGTCGAGGTCTTTCTTTGTTGCAACCTCAACGACTTCTCTCATCCGATAAGGCCCAGTGTTTTCCCTACCTTTTCAAAAGCGCTCAGGACTCTATCGAGATGCTCATCGGTATGGGTTGCCATGTAACTTGTCCGGATAAGCGCCATTCCGCTTGGCACGGCTGGGGTAACCGCTACATTCGCAAAGATACCTTCTTCCTGAAGCAGCATGGCCATTTTGAACGCCTTTTCATCTTCGCCGACAATAACCGGAATAATAGGTGTCTCGCTGTTCCCGGTCTGGAAACCCAGATTCTTGAATCCGTCCAGCATTTTTGAGGTATTTTTCCAGAGTTTCTCTCTTCTCTCCGGTTCGGACTCAATAATGTCGAGAGCGGCGCTCACCGAAGCAACAGAGGCAGGGGGTGGGCTTGCGCTGAAGATCAACGACCGGGCGCAATGTTTTATAAAATGAATGACATCAGCGGACCCGGCAATAAACCCCCCGATAGAGGCAAGTGATTTGCTATATGTACCCATAATGAGGTCAACCTGGTCTTCAAGGCCGAAATGCTCCGCGGTTCCCCGTCCCGTTTTCCCGAGAACCCCGATTCCGTGCGCATCGTCGACCATAAGCCGCGCGCCGTATTTATTTGTAAACGATATGATTTCAGGCAACTGAGCGATATCACCCTCCATGCTGAAGACGCCGTCTACCACGACCATTTTATTCTTGTCTTCGTTCTCTCTCAACACCCGTTCGAGGTCTGTTGTCTCATTGTGCCTGAACTTTCTGACTTCACCGAAAGAGAGCCTGCATCCATCAATAATGCTCGCATGATCCATCTTGTCAATAATCACGACATCGTCCTTGCCTGCAAGTGCCGATATGACGCCGAGATTGACCTGAAATCCGGTTGAGAAAATGAGCGCGGCTTCTTTTCGCGAGAATCTGGCAAGTTTTTCCTCGAGTTCCACATGGATATCGAGTGTGCCGTTCAGAAACCGTGAACCTGCGCAGCCAGTCCCATATTTTTTTATTGCTTCTATCGCAGCTTCTTTCACCTTGGGGTGGCTGGTGAGTCCCAGATAATTGTTTGAACCTACCATGATCATTCTCCGGCCATTCATGATGATCTCCGGGTCCTGTGCGCTCTCGATGATCCTGAAATACGGATATAAACCATAGGCGATAAGTCTCTTCGCCTTCTGAAACCTGGAGCATTTTTCGAATATATCTGCGGATTTTTTTATAGCCATCTGTGAATCCGGTACCAGTCTGCTGTCCATTTTATCCCTTCCTTGAGATCGACTTTCGGAAGAAAACCGATCTCTTCCCGTGCCTTTTTTGCATCACATATCCAATACGTATGCCTGAAGTCTTTAATTCTGTCCCTGTTGATGATACCCTGCCTGTTGAACTTTTCTCCAATAAATGCAACGAACGGCATGACAAATTTCGGAACCCTCAGCGGAAACGCTTTTACCGCAAGGGTTTCAGATATGTGCATCGCAATTTCCTCACCCGTATAGAATTTCGTATCGCAGAGAAAATAAATTTTCCCTTCTGCTATTGTATTCTCGGCGCATAATATTATACCCTGAACGAGATCATCTACGTAGAGCAATGAATAATAACATTTCCCCAGATCAAAAAAAACGCCTTTTTTGATCATCTTGAATATGAACAGCATGTCCCTGTCTCTCGGTCCATAAATGGCAGGGGGCCTCAGAATTGTTATCGGGAGCGATTTTGCATAGCGCAACACCGCTTTTTCTCCCTCAAGTTTGCTTCTTCCGTAGTCTGAAACCGGCGAGGGAGAAGCGTTTTCGCAAATAGGATTCTTCGTTACGCTCGGACCGGCTGCCGCAAGACTGCTCAAATAGACAAACCGTTTCAGTCCGGGATTGTTTTCTGCAACTGCCTGAATCAAATTTTCAGTGCCTTTTGTATTGATACAGAAAAATGCATCGCCTGAACTGGCCTTGGTGAGGCCGGCAAGATGAAAGACATAATCAAACCCGCTGACGATATTCCTCAGGGTTTCGATTTCAGTACAATCGCCTTTTATGAGTTCTATATCGAGGTTCTCAATCCAGGTGAGGGTTGAAGATTGCCTGGACAGACAGGTAACCCTGTATCCCCTCCTGATGAGTTCTTCACAGAGATGGCTTCCTATGAAGCCGGAAGCTCCTGTTACCAGTGCTTTCATAGAGTACCCTTGTCCTGGGCATTGGAGATATACAGAGACAATCCCAAATCAGCGGCCCATGGACTCCAGCCTTGCAATACGCTCCTCGATCGGCGGGTGAGTACTGAAGAGCTTGAACAGGCCGCCGCCCGATAAGGGGTTTACAATAAACATATGGGAGGTCGCGGGATTTGCCTTCATGGGGATTTGCTGGGACGCCCGGTGAAGCTTCTTTAGGGCGCCGGCAAGGTATCGCGGGTTGCCGGCAATGGCTGCACCGCCCTGATCAGCTGCATATTCCCTCGACCTTGAGATCGCCATTTGTACGATGAGAGCCGCAATCGGTCCGATAATCATCATGGCAAAGGCTGCGATAGGGTTTCCCCCCTCTTCGTCATCCCTGTGACCGCCGAAGATCATTGCCCATTGCGCCATTTGTGCGAGATAGCTTATCGCTCCTGCAATCGTAGCGGCAACAGTGCCGATGAGGATATCCCTGTGTTTTACATGGGCAAGTTCATGGGCTATTACTCCCTGCAGTTCTTCCCTGCTCAGGATACGCATGATGCCGGTTGTTACTGCGACAGCAGCATGCCGGGGATTTCTCCCTGTCGCGAATGCATTTGGTTGTTCCTGATCCATCAGATAAACCTTCGGCATGGGCAGCTCTGCTTTCTGGGAGAGCATCCTTACCATGGCATAGAGTTCTGGTGCCTGTGTCTCGCTGACTTCTTTTGCGCTATACATCTTGAGGACTATTTTGTCGCTGAACCAGTAGGAGACAAAGTTTATCCCCAATGCGAAAAGCAGGGCGAATGTCATCCCCTGTTTGCCTCCTAGTGCGCCTCCTGCCCATACCAGGATAAGGGTGAGGGTCACGAGGAGACCCATCGTTTTTATGGTATTCATGTGTTGTTCCCCTCCGTCTTAAGCGTGTACTAATAACAATAATTTTATCCTGAAACAAGATATGTTTTCAAGGCAAAGAGAATTTAGGCGTCGTTCTACTGGGACCCGTATGCGTGCAGCCCTGAGAGCAGGAGATTAACCCCGAGATAGGTGAAGATCACGGCCATGAATCCTATTACTGAAACGATTGCGACTTTCTTTCCTCTCCACCCGCGAATCATCCGTCCGTGGAGGTAGAAGGCATAGATAAACCAGGTTATCAGTGACCATGTCTCCTTGGGGTCCCAGCTCCAGTACACACCCCATGCCTGGTCGGCCCAAATGGCGCCGAAGATGAGGCCTCCGAGGGTAAAAATCGGGAACCCGACTGCGATGCTTTTATAGGTGATCTCGTCAAGCATCTCAGCATCGATATTGACCTTCTGAATTACTTTCTTCAGAAGAGAACCGAATTGCCAGACAAGAAAAAGTATGACACAGGACACGATCCAACTCAGAAGCTTTACTGCGGGCGAAGAGTTCAGGAATGTAGTTTTGAAAAGGTAGCTCTTTATAAAAATGTCCGGCTTCACCGCAACTTTAAAGGAAAACAGATCTATTGCCATTGCGATCATCACAATCATAAAAATACCGAAGGTAAGTGTCCAGAAGATATAGGAAGGTTCCCTTTTCTTTTCAGTGGTGACGATAAGATACATAAGACCGGTGCTGAAAGAGATTGAAAACGCTGCATAGGCGATAAAACTCATGGTTACATGGGCGAGAAGCCAGTTGCTTTTGAGGGCAGGGACGAGTGGCTGAATCTCTTTTGATACGCCGCTCAGGTCTATAAATGCCAGAGCAATACCGGCGATGGGGGTGACAAAGGCCCCGAACGAACGGTTTTTGAACCGGAACTCAATGAGGAGATACCCGAGAATGAGACACCACACAAAGAAGATCAGGGACTCATAAAGATTGGTGAGCGGGACAGAACGGAGGAGACCCATTCCGCTCAGATCAGCGAACTCCTTCCACCGCAGAATAATCGCCAGGGTTTGTGCTGCCAATCCTGCAATGGTGATCACGGTTGCAGTAATCCCTATCTGTTCTTTCCTGAAGGCGAGATAGGTCATATACATGATCATGGCCAGAATGTATGCCATGGTGGATATGCCGAACAATGCAGAACTATCCATTTATTTTTCTCCTTTTTCCTTCCTGCCGAGAAGGGAGAGCAAGGTATCGATCTTCCTCTCGAACGCAGCCCTGTTTTTATTCGCTGTGGCGCCGACAAGAATCTTTGTGGAATTTTTTTCTTCGATAAGCTTTACCCATATCTTCCTGTGGCTCATGAAAAAGGCGATGAAGAGGCCGATGCTCATTGCAATACAGCCGAAATATACGATCCAGACGCCGGGATCTTTTCTTACCTGTAATCCGGTGAATTCAACGCCCCAGTAATCGAGGAACTCCACCCGATCTCCGTTCGGGAGCTGCCATGTCTCAGGGTGTCTTTTCAATATCCATCCGGTGAGAGTGCGGGTGCCAGATTCCGAGAAGTCAATGAGGACCGCTGGGTTGTTCATCTGATTCGCATAGGTGAAGGCATGTCCATGCTCATCAATGCGCAGGGCAGGGCTGAAATTCAGGATTTTGCCTGAAATGTTGGAGCCCTGTATCTGGAAGCTGTCCCCCGGTCTTAACTGAACATCGGAGGACTGTCCGTTTGCAGAGACAAGCCTGAAAAGAAAGATGCCCCGGTCCATATATTCGTTCATAAAACCATAACTTGACTGATAAAAGGTGATGCCTTCATAGGTGAGCGGGTCATTCACCGCTATCGATTTTTTTAATACCTCGCGGCCATCCTTTATGACTGTGAGCCAGCTCTTGTATTCCTTTGGCATATCCGACATGCCATAGAATTCAACATCGAAATTATCGCACCTGACCTCAAACCCGAGAGGGATGTTTCTGGTCCCCCGGTCCGCAAAGGCGAGGTTTGTTGCAGTACCTTCCGGGACATTCACGTAGCCTTTAAACCCGAACCTCAGGCCGATAATCGCTCCGCACAGGATGATGAGGATGCTGAAATGAGTGATGAAGACACCGAGCCTGCTGTAAGGTCCTTTCTGTGAAAAGAACTGGAAGCCTTTTTCTTCAGTCACCTCCTGGCTTTTAAAGCCAATTTGTTTCAGTGCGTCAGTGACAGTATCCCTGACCGTTGCTGCAGGGCCTTTTATGACGATCTCTCTGGTGATGAGGAATTTTCTGAGTTTCTCCTCCGGAGAGGGGGCCATAGGTTCAGTGGTCAACTTCCATACCTTCGGGAGTCTGTCCAGCGAGCAGATGATGAGATTGACGGAAAAAAGGATCAGTAAGGTAATGAACCACCATGAGTGGTACATATCCATGAACCCCAGTTTATTAAATACTGTATAGAGTGCCGGGGCGACGGATTCGCCGAAAAGTTTTGCAAGTACCTGCAGATTCCTTGCCTCGTCAGCCCTCTGTTCCAGAATTGTCCCGATGATCGAGGTGAGGGCAATCAGTGCAAAGATGATGATCGCAAGCTGAACCGAAGCGAGAAGGTCCCAGAATTTATCTATGACACTCTTATTCTTCTTCTCTTCCAATCGTACGCAACCTCCTTAGAGTATTTATCTTAATATTTTCTCCGGGGATTAAACAAGGATTTTCAGAATTGACGGATTTATGAAGGGGTTGCGAGATCTTTGAAGAACGGCTTGTTTTCGGCGTAGAAGAGCCCGTCTTCATATACAATGAGGCCCGCTTGATACAGCTTTGCAAGAGATGCCTCAAGAGGAGTGAATTCCTCAGTTCCTGAAAGCATCTGGGATTTTATCTGATGTGTTTTCCCTTCCCTGATAAAGTTCTTTACGCGGTCACTGTTTACGACTTTTTCGATGGCAAGCACTCTCCCTTCACCTGATTTGGTCGGAACAAGCCTCTGGGAGAGGACAAAGAGGAGATTGTCTGCAATACGGGACCGGATGAGGTGCTGTTGATAGGGAGGAAACATATTGATGACGCGTTCGATTGTAGATGCTGAGGTACTTGCGTGGACTGTAGTTATCACAAGATGGCCGGTATCGGCCGCCTGCAACGCAATAGAGAAACTGTCGGGGTCTCTCATTTCCCCCACTACAATCACATCCGGGTCCTGCCGGAAGACATGTCTCAATCCTTCATGGAAGGACTTGGTATCCAGGCCGATTTCGCGCTGATTTACATTGCTTTTTTTGTGTTTGTGGAGGTATTCAATCGGGTCTTCAAGAGTAACTATATTGCATTTTCTGCGGGAATTAATGATGTCAACCATCGCAGCGAGGGTTGTGCTTTTCCCATGGCCTGCAGGACCGGATACCAGGATCAGTCCCTGGGGCAGGAGAACATAATCCCTTATCCATTCAGGCAGACTCAGATCCTGTAACGAAGGCAGGATGTCAATAATACGGCGAAGAGTGATCGAGACAGACCCTCTCTGCCTGTAGAGATTCACCCTGAAACGGCCTAACTCCGGATAGGTTACCGCCAGGTCGAAGTCCCCCCTCTCATTAAATGTTCCCCAGTCCTTTTCGGACATTATTTCCCGTGCATATCGCTCGCAATCGGCAGGGGTGAGAGGAATCATTGCAGCCCTTTTAATATCATTGCCGAGCTTGATGGACGGAGAGACGCCTGCGGTCAGGAGCATATCAGTTGCAGGTGATCCGGCCAGATACTTTAACAGAGACATAAGCGGTGGCGCTTTTTTCATTTCGTATCTGCGTACCTCTTTGGCAATGCCTTCTCCGGTAAGCGAGATACCGGGATTCTGCATCAGACTCTGAATGGCTGCTTCCATTTGCGTGGCAGGGACTACAACGGCGTTAACTTTTTTCCCGATCGAAAACTCAATATCCCTGATAGAAAGCATATCCCTGGGATTCACCATGCCGAGAGTGATCGAATGTTCGTCGACACTCAGGGGAAGGGCCTTCATGGATTTAATCTTTTCAAGAGGCATGAGTTTCAGCACATCCTGAGGAATATTGGTATGCAAAAGGTTTACCGACGGGATGCCGAGCTGCTGACTGAGAAAGTTCAATAAGTTTTCGGTGGTGATATATTCCATATCCACCAGTATAGAACCCAGCTGTCCGCCGACCTGAGCCTGTTTTTTCAGCGCTTCCTTGAGCTGATTTGAATTGATCAAACCGTTCTCGATAAGAAGCTGTCCCAGCGGTGGTTTCTTTTTACTCGGTACAGGCATTAGTGATAATTATTACCATGTTTTGCTCTGTTTGTCAAATAAAATATTTAAAAAAAACAATGAGTTAACAAGATTATGTATAAATTACTCAGGAGTGATATAATTGCAGATAAAGGTGTAGCAACTAAGCGAGTCCATTCTGAACAAGAAAGTCATAGGTTTCCTTGAATGCGATTGAAAACAAAAGGAAAAACGCAATGAAAGTCGTTACTGCAGCAGAGATGCGCGACATTGACAGAAAGACTATTAAGGAAACAGGCATCCCGGGATTTGTCCTTATTGAAAGGGCGGGACTTGCGGTTGTTGCGATGCTCAAGGAACGGTTTGGACGCCGACGGGTCATCGTTCTTTCGGGAAGAGGGAATAACGGCGCCGATGGCATGGTGGCCGCACGCGCTCTCCATAACGAAGGATGGGACGTGAAGGTTTTCCTTTCAGGAAGATACGAATCCCTGCGGGGAGATGCTCTACAGCAATACTCTATTGCCAGGAAATGTGGGGTATCAATTGAGCCCCTGGAAAAATTTCTCATGCATCATTCTTTGATTCTGAATAAACCTTCTCTTATTATTGATGCATTGTTGGGAACCGGGCTGGACAAAAATATCGGCGATGAGCTCTCAGATGTTATCGAGGTAACGAATAACTCAGCGATGCCTGTGATCAGCATAGACATTCCCACCGGAATCTCGTCGGATACCGGACAGATTATGGGCAATGCTGTCCTGGCGGATTATACATTGACCTTCGGCCTTCCGAAAAGAGGTCATTTCCTGTATCCCGGCGCTGAATACACCGGGAAGCTCTTCATCGAAAATATCGGGTTCCCTGAGCACGCGCTCAGAACAGATAAAATCGCAACAGACTTAATCGAGAAGAAAGCAGCAACTGTACTCGTGCCTGAAAGGCCGGAATATTCACACAAGGGAACCTATGGGCATGTCCTTGTCATAGCCGGTTCAAGGGGAAAAACGGGCGCTGCCCTGATGGCGGCAAAAGCATGCCTGAGAACCGGCGCAGGGCTTGTAACTCTCGGCGTGCCGGCATCGCTTGCAGGCGTTTTTCAATCCCGTGTGACTGAGGAGATGACACTGCTCCTGGCGGATAAGGGTGACGGCACACTCTCCCGGAAAGCGTCAAAGCAGATCCTTGATTTTGTTCACGAAAAAGCTGATGTTCTTGCAATAGGTCCCGGTCTCGGGGTAAGCGATGAAACAGAGCAACTCGTGGTCTCACTGATAGAGAACGCGGGAGTGCCTATGGTTATTGATGCAGACGGAATCAATTCGCTCAAAGGGAGAAAGCCTGCTTTTTCGAAAGCAAGATCTCCTGTGATTCTTACCCCCCATCCAGGTGAAATGGCGAGGCTGTTGTCCGGGCGGAAAGATGTTTCGGTAAAGAGAGTAGAGGAAGACCGTATCGGTATTGCCCAGTTTTTTGCACGAAAGACAGGGACGTATCTTGTCCTGAAAGGCGTCCCGACACTCACTGCAGCTCCGGACGGGAAAGTCTTCCTCAATTCGACGGGGAACCCGGGAATGGCTTCCGGGGGTACCGGAGATGTGCTTACCGGAATGATAAGCGGTCTGGTGGGACAGAAAATTTCTCCCCTCCATGCATGTGTTCTCGGGGTATACCTCCATGGGCTTGCCGCTGATATCGCTGCATTGGAAAAAGGCCCCCATTCATTGATCGCAACAGATATAATAGAGCATATATCGTCTGCTTTTTTGTCCTTGAAAAACAATGGATAATATTATTGTTCCTGAAAACATGAACGGTGCAGTAAAAGCCTTTTTTACCACAAAGTTACTCGGTACGGACCGCGCAAAAATCTGCAGTAAGGCCTCGCTTGAAAATGTGAGCTTTTATATGCCGACGCAGAAACATACCGATACCGTAAAAGTTCTTGATGCGGATTTATCACCGGAGACCGCCGATGCGGTTATTACAGATAAGAAAGGCGTTCTCATCGGCGTTCAGGTCGCAGACTGCGTACCGGCTCTCCTTGTCGACAGGGAGAAGGCGGTTGTCGGAGCCGTGCATGCCGGTTGGCGTGGCACTGCTGCACAAATCTTAAAAAAAACCATCGCACTTATGACAGAGTGCTTTGGTTCCCCGCCGGAAAGCATGCTCATCGCACTTGGTCCGAGTATCAGGGCTTGCTGCTATATTGTTGATACCGAGGTCAAGGAAGCCGTTGTAAGAGCGACAGGAGACGGTGATTACTTCAGGGTGCGGGGAGAAAAGTACGTGGTCGACCTCTCCCATGCAAACAGGCTTCAGGCCCTGTCAGCAGGTGTCCCTGCTACGAATATCTGGAGCTCATCAGAATGCACCTGCTGCAATCCCGAAAAATTCTATTCTTACCGTTTTCATAATGACTATGGAGGCAGACAGGGCGGGTTTATCGGAATACTATGATGAAAGTCAGGACGAGAGGGCCTGATGAGACAAGAGGACTTGGGTTAAGGATAGGAAAACTCCTGAACGCAGGGGATATTGTCGGTCTTTATGGCGAGTTGGGAGCGGGAAAAACGACTATCACGAAAGGCATAGCACAGGCGTTTGGTATCGGGGAGCGGGATATCGTGAGCGCAAGCTTTACTCTCATTGCGGAATACCCGACAAATCCGCCTTTTGTCCATATAGACTTGTACCGTATCAACACAGATGAGGAACTCGATCACATAGGACTCGGCGAGGTGATCGGAGGACAGAATATTGCAGTCATAGAGTGGGCGGAAAAGGCCGCTCAGTGGCTACCCGATGACATGATACGGATAACCTTGAAAACTCTCAGTGAAGATGAGAGGGAAATAACCGTGAAAGGGCTGCATGAAAAAGATAGGCATCGTCGGTAAGACCGGGAAAACAGAGCCTGCAGAAATGATCAAGGAGTTCCTCCCGTGGCTTCTGGAGCAGGGCTGCGAAGTGTATATTGACAGCGAGACCGCTTCCATTGCAGGGATGCAGGGTTATCCCCGGTCAGAGATACCTGCGTTGGTGGATATGATTATCGTGCTGGGTGGAGACGGAACAATGATCAGTGTGGCGAGGCTTGTAGGTCATAGAAATGTGGCTATCCTCGGTGTGAATATCGGAGGAATGGGGTTTCTCACCGCCGTTCAGAAGGAAGAGTTCCGTGACGCGATGAAGAAGGTGTTAACCGACAACTGTCCTGTAGAGGAGAGGATGATGCTTTCCGCGTGCGTTTTCAGGCATAGCGAATGTATTGCCGAGTATAGTGTGATGAATGATGTTGTCGTGAACAAGGGGGCACTTGCACGGATTATAGACCTCGAGACTTATGTCAATCACACTTATATCGCAACTTTCAAGGCCGACGGGCTTATTGTATCTACACCGACGGGTTCGACTGCATATGCACTGTCCGCAGGGGGGCCTATCCTTTATCCGACCCTGAACAGTATAATTCTTGCTCCCATCTGTCCTCATACACTGACCAACAGACCGATTGTGCTTCCCGACGACATCGTAATAGAAGTATTTCTCAAGTCACCGAACGAAGACGTATTCCTTACACTGGACGGCCAGGTCGGATTTTCCTTAAAGATGAACGATATAGTCATGGTCAAGAAATCTTCATGCAAAACGCATCTTTTCATCCCCTGCGAGAAAGACTACTTCCATATTCTGAGGACAAAGCTGAAGTGGGGAGAACGGTGAAAGTGAAAAGTGAAAAGTTAAGGAGAGCAGATTTATTAGATGATCTAAAAAAAAGTATGTCGTTTTATCAGGCATTGGGATTTGAAAGCTTGCCGATTAAGCTGGCAAGAAGCAATCAGCAGTCAATAACGACGGGAAAGGGAAACGGACAGAGTGCATCTGATAAGAAAATACTTCTGGAGGCATTACGGAATGAGATCGGTGACTGTACCAGGTGCAAACTATCGAAAAAAAGGACCACTGTAGTTTTTGGCGAAGGAGATCCCGGGGCAAGGATTATGTTTATCGGAGAAGCCCCAGGAAGAGAAGAGGACCTTCAGGGGAGGCCTTTTGTCGGTGATGCAGGCATGGTGCTTACCCGTCTGATCAACAAAATGGGCTTCCAGCGGGAAGATGTATACATTGCGAACATAGTGAAATGCAGACCCCCGGTGAACCGCGACCCGGAAACGGATGAAATCGAGGTGTGCAGAAGGTTCCTGGAGGGGCAGATAGCGATAATCTGTCCCAAGGTGATTGTTTCGCTCGGCAGAATATCCGCTGCAACTCTTACGGGAAATCCGGGATTAAAGATAACAGCAGTCCGGGGAAAATTTTTTGACTACAAAGGCATTCCGGTTATGCCGACTTTTCATCCGGCATATCTTATGCGCAATCCGAAAGATAAATGGCTCACCTGGGACGATGCACTCATGGTACTGGAGAGCATTGGAGAAAAAGCCGGGGTCAAATCGAATAAAACAGCGCTATGAAGTATCGTGAGCTTGTGCAGAAAAAAATTTTGCTTGAAGGGATATGCTGTTCCGTGAGGAAAGCGAGGCTGACCATCAGGCTGAATAAAAATTCTTCCTTGTTATTTTCCCTGCTGTTCTTTTTCCTCGCGAGTTTCTCTGTTCAGGTTACACCCACTTTTGCCCTGATTGTTGACCGGATACTTGCAACGGTGAATGGCGAGATTATCACCTATGCAGACTATGTGAGGTTTACCGGGAATAGTATGAAACTTACAAACCAGGATTGGGTTGATGAGAGTCTGCTCCGGAGTTTGATAGAGGACAAGATGATTTTCTTCGAGGCAAAAAAGCGTGGGATCGAGACAAGCGAAAAAGAAGTAGACAGGGCAATTGAAGAGTTCAATCAGAAGAATAATTCCTCACATTATGATCTTGAAGAAGGTCTCAGGGGAGAGGGGATGACTCTCCAGATGTACAGGAACAGTGTGAGAGAGACTATCACTCTCTCAAAGCTGGTCCATGAAGAGGTTGATGCGAAAATATTTGTTACAGACAAAGAGGCCGAAGGTTATTTTGCTTCGCACGCAAAGGAATTTCTGATTACCTTTGAGACAAGAGAAGTAAAAGCAATATTCCTGAGGGTGAGAGAAGGCGCATCGGTTACAGAATTGACTGATCTCAAACGGAGAACGCTCGATATTGTTTCCCGGTTGAAAACTGGCGAAGATTTTGACATGCTCGTGGAAGAATATGCTGATGAGCCGCTGAAAAGTCTCGGAGGGGTGCTGGGGACTTTCAGACGGGGAACCCTGGTCCCCGCCCTGGATGAAAAAGCCTTTGCCATGAAGAGAGGAGAGACAAGCGAACCCATATGGGTTACAGAAGGAGTATATATACTGCGGATTGTCAATACAACAGACGAAAGATACAAAACGTTCGATGAGGTAAGAAGTGAAGTACGGAATATACTCTTCAAACAGAAAAAGGAAAAGTTATACAAAGAGTGGTTAAAAACGTTATGGGAAAAAACTCCGGTTACAATCAACCAGTATTAATTATCCTGCTCTGCTTCGCGGTATTCCTCCTGGCTGCAGCAGGCGAAGATTCGGCAAGCCGTGAGGCTGGGCTTTTCAACAAGGGTTATGAATCATATCTGTCGTATCAGCCGGAAAAGGCTGTGCAGGAATTTAATGCGTTTCTCAACGAATTCCCTGTGAGTTCTGCCCGGGATGCTGCACTCTACTGGCTCGGAAAGTCATATATGCAGCTGAAGTCTTTTAGAGAGGCGAGAAAAGCCTTTTCGGAAATCAGACAGAATTTCCAGGAGAGCCCGTACCTGTCTCATGCGGAAAGGGAACTGGAAGTGCTCAGCAGGACCGAGGGTGACGCCCATATCGATGCGACAGCAGGGGCCGGGGTGAATAACGAACCACCTGAAAAGAGATTGAAGGAAGCCGAAAAGCAAGTAAAAGCATTGGGGAAGTCATTGAAGGAAGCCTCTGAAGAACGGGACAAGGTGAGGATACAACTCAATGAGGAAAAGAAAAAAACAGACATTCTCCGCGAAAAAGTAACGCAACTTGAGAAAAAAGAAAAGATGCTGAACGAAGTGAGCCTGGAAAGAGATGCGCTGCAAAGAAAGTTCGATGAGGGAAAAAAGAGGGTCAAGGAACTCGAAGTAAAAGAAGAAGCCTGTCAGGATGATGCAAAGAAGTTGCGTTCAAGAGAGAAGGACCTTACGGAATCGACAAGAGAGAAGGAGTCTCTCAGCAAGCTGCTTGACGAGGAACGGAAAACCACTGCAGAACTGCGTGCAAAGAATAAAGAATCTGAAAAGAGAGAAGAAACGATTAAAGACCTTATTGGAGAGAGAGATGCGCTGAAGACCGGGGCTGAAGAGCAGAGAAAAAAAATCGGGGAAGTACAGGAAAGCCTCAAAGCGCTTGCGGACAAAGACAGGACGATCGCGCGAATGATCGATGAACGAAATACCCTGCAGAATCAACTGGATTCCGAAAAAGAGAAAAGAGAAGAACTGGAAAAGCGGGTTGCAGAATTTGAGAAAAATGAAGGAATCCTGAAAGACCTCCGCGAGGAAAACAGCAAACTGAAAATTGAGATTGAGCAGGGGAAGGCAATAGCAGAGGATCAGGTTCTTGCACAAAGAACGCAGGAAAGAGATACCCTGAGCAGGATGCTTGGAGAGGAAAGAAAGAAGGCGGAAGATCTCGAGAGAAAAATCAAAGAGGTGGAGAATGCAGGGAAAACAGTAACTCAGGCATCTCCGTCGATTGATGAGGGAGAATCTCTGCACAGAGAACTGGGTCAGGAGAAACAGAAAACGGTGGAGCTCATGGCGAGGATTCAAGAGCTTGAGGACAAGGAGCAGCTTATCGCAGACATCATACAGGAGAGAGATACCCTGAAAGCTCAGCTCGAAGAAAAGAAGCAAATGAGAGAAGATTTCCCGATGCAATCCGGAAAAGCTGGTACTCAAGAAAAACCATCTGCTTTGACTACTCCTGTAAATAAGGAATTGGAAATAACTGAGGCGGGAGAACAAAAAGAAGGACAAAAGGCAGCTCAAGGAGGGAAGAAGACAAGTGAAACGGAAGCACCAAGTGACGACACGGGAATGGTATTCACCCGTCTGGGCATTCAGGCTGTGCCATGGAGAACCGGCAACAGCCATGAAGAGACAGAAACTGAAAGACTTCTCTATGAAAAGGCAAAAAGTCTCAAAATAACCGGAGAAACAAAGCAGCTCCAGGACCTGATCAATCAGCATAAATTTGATGCGAAGCAGCAGAATTCTCTTCAGCGATTTTTTGCCGTAAGTGAATATATAGACCAGCGGTTGAAGCGCCTGCCTGAGGAAGAAATGATCGAATCACTCATTGTCACGTATGAAGAGGAAAACAGGTACACCAAAATCGTCCTGGCCCGGGAACTGCAGGAAAATGCAAAAAAAGGGATGTCTTTTGAAGACATCTATAAGTTATATCCGGATATGATGAGATACCAGATTGTCCCGTCTCAGGAGATGGATATTCGTATCAGGGACAAGATCAGTAATCTCCCTTTTGGAGAGGTGGGTGTTCTCTGGTCGGAAGGTGGTTATATGATTCTGAAGCCGGTAGTAAAGAAATTATCGTATGATCCTTTCCGGAATATCTCTCCGGAAATGCAGGTGCGGATAAGGACCCTTGTGAACGAATGGCTTCAGGAAATGAAGTCGGAGTAACTGTGCTCATGAGAGAAGGAAAAAAAAGACAGTCAATTTGCCTGAGAATGTTGGGATGAAACGAATAGCAGACAGCTTCCCCAATATCCCGGAGAAGATAGCAGAACTCGCCGACCTTGCATATAACCTCTGGTGGAGCTGGCATCCGTCAGCGAGGATGCTCTTTAAATTCCTGAACAGGATTGCCTGGAAGGAGAGCGGCCACAATCCGGTCCAGATGCTGAGAGAGCTTTCTCGGGGAACCCTGAATGTTGCGTCTGAACAGGCTGAATATCTTCGTCATTATGATGTTGTACTCGCCCGCTTTCACGAAGAAATTCAGACGAAGGTCTGCTGGTTTGCAGCAAATGTTGCTGATCCCAGTTGTCTGCCCGTCGCATATTTTTCTGCCGAATATGGGCTGCATCATTCCCTTCCCTTCTATGCCGGAGGGCTGGGATTTTTGGCGGGTGATTACGTCAAAGAATGCAGCGATCTCGGTATTCCTATGGTTGCTGTCGGTTTTATGTATCCGGAAGGGTATTTGCTTCAGAAAATACGCGTGGACGGATGGCAGGATGATATTGATGAGGTGCTCGACAGGGATGCCGCTCCCATCAGGAGGGTCATGACTGAAAAAGATGAACAGCTCATTGTGAAAGTTCCTTTTGTAGATCCCCCGGTGTATGTCGCTGTATGGAAGGTGGACGTAGGCAGGATCCCTCTTTATTTAATGGATACGGACATAGATATGAATGACCCGTGGAACCGGAAAATCAGCGCACATCTTTACATCGGGGACATCGAGCAGCGGCTTCGGCAGGAGATGGTCCTCGGTATCGGTGGTATCGCAATGCTGAACGCCCTCGGAATAAAACATTCCGTCCTTCATCTGAATGAAGGCCATCCGGCCTTTGCATTACTCGAACGCATAAGGGAGAGGGTAGCGGAAGGGATGAAATTTCAGGCTGCCGTTGAACAGGTTCGTGCGACAACGGTTTTTACCTCTCATACGCCTGTGCCGGCGGGGCATGATGTGTTCCCCTTTCATTTCATGGATAAATATTTCAGTCACTGCTATCCTTTTCTGGGGCTGAGCCGGGATAATTTTCTTCAACTGGGGATACATCCCGTGGATCCTTCTGCAGGATTCAATATGACCTCCTTAGCATTGGGGCTGTCCGGCTATAAGAACGGTGTGAGCAGAAAGCACGGCGAGGTAACACGCCGCATGTGGCAACCGCTCTGGCCCGACAGGAAAGAGGAGGAGGTGCCTATTGGTCATATCACGAATGGAATACATGTTCCGACGTGGATAGAACCGAAGATGGAACTTCTTTTCAACAAATATCTAGGCCAGAACTGGCTTGAGGATCACGACAACCCGGTAATATGGAAACTTATTGACGACATCCCAAACGCTGTATTATGGCCAGTCCATTACTGGCTCAAGATAAAGCTTATAAATTTTATCCGGGAGCAGGCGCGGATAAGGTGGAATAATAACAAGGTGAATCCTGTCAATGTCATTACCGGGGGTGTTCTGCTCGACCCTTTGGCATTGACGATCGGTTTTGCCCGGCGGTTTGCATCGTATAAACGGGCAGGCCTTATCTTCAAAAACATCGAAAGGCTCGCAAAAATTCTGAATAACAGATGGGAGCCTGTACAGATAATTTTTGCCGGTAAAGCTCATCCTTCTGATGATGAAGGGAAACGAATACTACAGCGCATCTTCTCTCTCGCACAGGACCCTTCTTTCGGTGGAAGGATCGCTTTTGTGGAGAACTACAACGAACAACTGGCGCAATACATGGTGCATGGGGTTGATCTCTGGCTCAATAATCCGATACCTCCGCTCGAAGCATGCGGTACGAGCGGGATGAAGGCATCATTGAATGGGGTTCCGCAGCTGAGCATTCTCGATGGATGGTGGCTGGAGGGGTTTAACGGAAAAAACGGCTGGGCATATGAGGGCAAAGGAGATGATAGGGACGCTGAGCCTTTGTATGATATCCTCGAACGAGAGATTGTGCCTTTATATTACGTTCTTGATGAGGATGGCGTACCAAATGGGTGGACAGAGGTGATGAAAGAGGCAATAAAAGGCACAGGGGCTTTTTTCAGTTCACGGAGAATGGCAAAAGCATACGCACTGGATTATTATCAACATGCGTTCAGATCAGTCTGACAGGAGCAGCAGCAAGATACCTGAATACAAGGTTCAGGTATCTCTTCCGGCTGTCTCTGCCCCCTCGGCAATGAACCGGTGGAATTTGAGAAGCATATCTATCACTACAACAACTCCGAGCGAGGCCATCAGGAATACCAGATAAGCGTCGATTTTAAAGGAAAACGCTTCGGTTGGTGATAGCGCTGAAGCAGCTTTGTTCATAAAGAGCCACATTAATTTCCACGATGCCGTAAAAGTTGTGGTGAACATGAATACCATGGGGATGAATGTTACCCATGCATACTTTAGCTTTCCGGATTTCACGATGATGACAGTGCCGACTCCGAATGCAATGGCTGCAAGGAGCTGGTTTGCAACCCCGAACATCGGCCATATGGTTGAAATGTTGCCCGAGTAAATGAGGTATGACCATGCACTGACAACAAGAACACTCGCAACGATATTGCCGGGAAGCCAGCCTGTCTTTGCTAAAGGTTTATACACAATACTTCCGAGTTCCTGAACAAGGAACCTCGCAACCCTTGTGCCGGTATCAACGGTAGTGAGAATGAACAGGGCTTCGAACATGAGCGCGAAATTGTACCAGTAAGGCATAAGCCCTTTCATGCCCGGGATCCCGGAAAGAATGGATGCCATACCGACCGCGAGCGAGACGGCGCCCCCTGGTCTTCCGGCAACATCGGTGCCGACTGTTCTTGAAAATTCATCGACCCTTTCAACAGGAAAGCCAAGTGCCGCAATTGTATCAAAGGAGAGATTGGTATTGATTGCAAAATAATCTCCGGGGAGGAGGATCGTTGCAGCGATAAGCGCCATGACGGCTACAAAACCTTCAATAAGCATGGCTCCGAACCCGATGGGAACGATATCCCGCTCATTCATAAGCATCTTCGGTGTTGTGCCTGAGGAAATAAGAGAATGGAATCCCGATATCGCCCCGCACGCGATCGTGATGAACATGAAGGGGAACAATGTGCCCGGTATAATCGGGCCCCCGCCATTTGCAAACCGTGTCACCGCAGGCATCTGGATGTCCGGCGCAATGACGATCACCCCGATTGCGAGCAGAAAAATGGTCCCGATCTTCATATACGTGGAGAGGTAATCCCTCGGGCAGAGAAGCATCCATACAGGAAGTACCGAAGCGATAAAGCCATACGCTGCGATAGAAAATACGAGGCTGTTTTTTGAGAGATTAAAAAATGGCTCAAGGAAAGAGCCCGGGATGTAATGACCGGCAAATACGGCAAGAAAGAGCATGAGCACACCTATGGCACTCATTTCGGCAATCTTTCCGGGCCGGATGCGATACAAATAAATGCCCATAAAGAATGCAATAGGGATTGTAAACGCGATCGTGAATGTCCCCCAGGGACTTTGTGAGAGCGCATTCACTACTGCAAGACCGAGGCCCGCGAGGGCGACAATAAGGATGAAAAGTATTGCTGCAGCAGCAGCAAACCCTCCAACGGGGCCTATCTCTTCCCGTGCGATTTCGGCAAGAGAGCGACCGTTCCTTCGTATCGAAGCGAAGAGGATTACCACATCATGCACAGCGCCTCCGAGGGCAGCCCCGATGAGTATCCAGAGGAAACCAGGCAGATAGCCGAACTGGGCAGCGAGCATCGGGCCGATCAGTGGGCCGGCGCCTGCGATTGCTGCAAAATGATGACCGAAAAGAACCCAGCGGTTTGTCGGTTGATAATCGATACCGTCAAAGAGTTTTTTTGCAGGGGTTGTTCGCTTTTCGTCAAGAACGAGCACCTTTGCGGCAAGAAACGATGCATAGAACCTGTAAGTGATGAGATAAACACATCCGGCGGCGATGACAAGCCAGAGGGCATTGATTTTCTCAGATGGGTGAATTATCCCTGTAACAATCGAAAGTGAGAATGCGGCAGCGCATGAAACCAGTGTCCAGACAATTTTTTTTAACATTTTTTGATTTTAGCACGCACAACAGAGAAACGTCAGTGTTTTTCATTGAATAACCCGGAACGTTCAGACAAACAATACACAAGAATGCTTTTTTGAGGTAAAATTATGTGTATGAAAACGTTCGAGGATATTGTTGCATTCCATGGGCATGCCTGTCCCGGTCTTGCGCTTGGATACCGTGTATCACTTCTTGCGATGAAGGAACTCGGTGAAAGAGCCACAGATGAGGAACTGGTCGCAATCGTCGAGAACGATTCCTGCGCGGTCGATGCGGTTCAGGTTGTTACGGGATGCACCTTCGGCAAGGGCAACCTGATTTTCAGGGATTACGGAAAACAGGTGTATACCTTTATAAAAAGACCGAAAGGTCGGGGAATCAGAATCTCGATTGATTTCTCTATGCCGGAAGAAACTGACGAGGAAAAAAGAATGTGGGAGCGGTATAACAAGGGAGACAGGTCCGGTAAAGTGATAAACGCAGTCCATGCACGGAAAACAAAAAAAATAGACATGATATTGCATGCAAAAGACGAAGACCTGTTTCAGATATCAAGAGACACGATGACCCTGCCGGACGAGGCTGGGATATACACGAGTCTGCGGTGTTCGCTCTGCACTGAAAAGGTTATGGAAACAAGGGCGAGGGTAAGGGATGGGCAGATCGTCTGTATTCCGTGTTTTGAGAGGAGCGGAAGTAATGTGCAGCATATCAGGCAAAAGAGAAGGCGGAAAAAACAGTGAACGACAGGAGCTACGGGATGAAAGATATCATTACCAAAGCAGAGATATTACTTGAAGCGCTTCCCTATATCAGAAATTTCTTCGGCAAGACATTTGTTATCAAATACGGTGGGGCAGCCCAGGTGCAGACAGAACTCAAAGAATCCTTTGCCAGAGACATCGTAATGCTCAACTTTATCGGTATCAAGACTGTTATTGTGCATGGCGGCGGACCGAAAATATCCGATATGATGCAGAAAATGGGTAAGAAACCGTCTTTTGTGCAGGGGCAGCGGGTTACCGATAAAGAGACAATGGATATCGTCGAGATGGTGCTCGGAGGTCTTGTCAACAAAGAGATTGTCTCACTGATAAATAATCATGGTGGCAAAGCTGCAGGGTTGAGCGGAAAGGATGGAGGGCTCATAAAAGCGAAAAAGACACTGCTCAGGAACTCTATAGGGACCGGCATGGAGGAGATCGTCGATATCGGTCTCGTGGGGGAGGTAGTGAACGTCGATCCGCAGATTCTCAATACACTCGTATACGGGGGGTTCATCCCGGTTATTTCGCCTATAGGTGTTGGACCGAAAGGTGAGACCCTGAATATCAATGCCGATTATGTTGCGGCTGCCGTAGCCGCTGCCCTGCAGGCTGAAAAATTTATCCTTCTCACCGATGTCCCCGGGATAATGAATAAGAAGAATGCCGTTGTCTCAACTGCTACAGAAGGAAAAATCAGAAAGATGCTGTCGAACGGAACCATTTCGGGAGGGATGCTTCCGAAGGTGCAGGCCTGTCTCATGGCAGTTAAGGGAGGTGTGGTCAAGACACATATCGTAGACGGCCGGGTTCCACACTGCATCATGCTCGAGATTTTCACAAAAGAAGGCATCGGGACAGAGATACAGGCGTAGTTCCTGTGCCGGGATGCTGAAGAGGAAGTCCATAAAACAAAAAATTGTATTCCTAGTCATTCTTATTTTTGCCGTTCCTTTTCTGTACTCTCTCTTCTTTCCGGACGTTTCCGCGCTGAAGAAGGAAAATCCCAGGAAAACTGCTTTTATGGAGTACCGGGAAAAGGAATGGGAGCGGGAGGGGAAGAAATACCGGATTCAACAGAAATGGGTACCTCTCTCAAGGGTATCACCCTATCTCATAAAGGCTGTGCTCATTGCTGAAGACGATAAATTCTGGAGTCATGAAGGATTCGATTATAACGCTATTCAAAAGGCTCTCGAAAAAGATATCAAGGCGAAAAAATTCAAACTTGGAGGAAGCACCATTAGCCAGCAGCTCGCGAAAAATCTTTTCCTGTCTCCCTCAAAAAACCCGGTGAGAAAAATTCGCGAGGCCATACTCACATGGAGAATCGAAATGGTTCTCACCAAGAAACGCATTCTGGAGCTCTATCTGAACGTGGCAGAATGGGGAGACCGGGGAATTTTCGGGATTGAAACCGCTTCATGGCATTACTATGGAAAACCCGCAGCTGAACTGAGTCCTGAAGAGGCGGCAAGGCTTGTAACGGTCCTCCCTAATCCGAGGAAATATAATCCGCTGAGTGACGGCAGGTATGTTACGCACAGATCGAATCTTATTTATAACATTATGGTAAGAAGGGGGATCGTAGTACCTGAATATGATGAAATGTTTGAAGGGAGTAGTGCGAGCAATGATTCTCAGCCCGGGACGGAAACGGACAAGGCAGTCTTCCCCTTGCAGGAATCACCTGAAATACTCCCTGAATCAGTGCCTCCCCGTGAAAATCCTTGATGAAACGGACAGTGAAACTTTTGCCCGATTGATGCACACAATGAAAAAAATCACAGGTAAGAGTGCGTAGTTTATGCATGCCGTTCGAGTACTACACATGCCACTGCATATTCCTGCTCATGACTGAGACTGAGATGCACCTTTGCGATATGATTATTGCTGAGAAAGTCCTGGAGCGTTCTCCTTAACCTCAGAAAAGGTTGTCCTGTATCACTATGTGTCACTTCAATATCACTGAATGCGATGGAAACTCCGGCGCCTGCTGCTTTTATGAATGCTTCTTTCGCTGCGAAACGGGCTGCAAGAGAGAGATGGGGGTTTCTTTTTTCGAAGCAGTAAGCAATTTCATCTCCGGTGTATACCCTCTGAAGGAATCTTTCCCCCCATTTCTCAAAGGCTTCCTGCACACGGCAAATCCTGACTATGTCTATGCCAATTCCATAAATCATGATAAATCGAATGGTTTGTAAAATTATATAATTTTATACATCATATTCTCTCTCTCCTGGCAAAGGCAAGATTTTTTTTGACTTTATATATAGATTTGATATACTATATTCACCTAATTCTTCTTGACAAGTGTCTATGTCCTTAATATACTTAAGAAAAATTGAGGTAGCGATATGACAAAGGCAGATCTGGTAGAGAGAATATTCGAAAAAATTGGTTTATCGAAAAAAGAAGCCCAGGAGATTATAGAGATTCTCTTTGACATCATGAAGCAGACTTTTATTGAAGGCGAGTCAGTAAAAATCTCAGGGTTTGGCACATTCAATGTCAGGCAGAAGACTGCCCGGAGAGGCCGGAATCCGAAAACGGGAGACGACCTCGAGATAACCCCGAGAAGAGTTATCACGTTCAGAGCCAGCAATCAACTGAAAGCCGTAATGGAAAAACAAGATGTATAAATCCAGACCTGAAACTGTAAAATCGCAAATCACCTTTCCTGATAAGCTCTTCTACAAGATAGGAGAGGTCAGCAAAATCGTGGGCGTTGAACCCTATGTCCTCAGATACTGGGAGACCGAATTCTCGTTTCTGAAACCCCGGAAAAATAAATCAGGCCAGAGAGTGTATGTGAAAAAGGATGTGGAATTGTTGCTCGCCATTAAAAAGCTCCTTTATCAGGAGAGATATACCATAGAGGGTGTCAGAAAGAGACTTGGCCTTTCATCAGGGTATGCTGAACCAGTACCAGAACAGGAAATGCCCAAAAAGGAAGTACGCCAACCTGCCCGGGGAATCGAGCATGTCAAAACAAGGCTCAGGGAAATTCTGGGTCTGCTTCGTTAATATCTGAAACAATCGGGGCGTAGCGCAGCCTGGTAGCGCACTCGCTTGGGGTGTGAGTGGTCGCCCGTTCAAATCGGGTCGCCCCGACCAATAAAACCAAGGACTTGCAGGATTTCTGTGAGTCTTTTTTTATTTTAATGTCGCAGAGTTGCAGCAACTCGTATTCAGAGATTGGCAAAAACAACAATCAAAATTTGAATATGAATTAATAGCAACACTACCCAACAGACTAATAGCACTTCTGAGCAAGCCATAAGCCATTAATACCCTTTAGGGACCCAATCTATCCCCTTCCCCTAATCCCCCCCCCTAAAAGTAGTTCAAGAATAGCGAGAGGAACAACAGCTACTTACAAAAAACAGCCCCTACTGCCGACACAAAATCTGCAGCACTATCACACCCACT
Organism: Thermodesulfovibrionales bacterium; assembly: GCA_031082155.1. Taxonomy (GTDB): domain Bacteria; phylum Nitrospirota; class Thermodesulfovibrionia; order Thermodesulfovibrionales; family SM23-35; genus JAKLQR01. The sequence goes on from JAVHLL010000034.1 coordinate 25,737, forward strand.
CCATTCAAGCTTAAAACCGAAAGCTTTCTCCGTCAGAGAGACTACATTTACCCCCATAGACTCAAGGCTATAAATTCTTTTGGAGGGATGCTTACACTTATTTTTTCCTAATTCAATTGCACATTGTTCACAGGCAAGACAGGTTCCAGATCCAGCTACAATATGCCCCTTCTTACGGTAATGTAGAAGTTCATCCGTGAGCAATCCCCGTACTTTCCTAAAAGCAGTATTGTATCTGTCTTCCGTTATGATTTCAGGGAATTGTTCGAGAGGGATTCTATCGCAAATCACTTTAGCTGTTCTGCAATCTTTTATGTATCCCGAAAGAGTAGGGCTGTAGGGAGGACATGCTAAATTCTTGCTATATTTCTTACATGGTTCACAGGCAACTTTGTATTTTTCAGAAGAATCAATCTCTGATACCTGTAGGGTAGCTTCGAAGTGTTCGATATAGTATTCATTCCCGTTTGTATCGGAGTGTTTAAGGACTTCTGTCTTAATGTCATCTGTGATTTTGTTGTTTTCCATGATATTTATTACCTGTGTTTAGTCATTTTAACATGATACTTCTAATGCAGATAATCAGAAGATGCCTTATCCGTTGATTATAAAATGAGCTTGGAAAGCTATAATAATTCTAGTATGTTAGACAATGAAAGGAGTACAACGATGAACTTCGAAACAGTTAAGAATTTCATGAAAGAAGTCGGCTGGGGATTTCTTGCAACGAGTGACGGCAATAAGGTAGGGGTTAGACCTATGGGAAGCTGGGTATGGATGGATAGGGCTGCAACTGGAGAGGGGAGAGAGAAAGTCTTTCAACTGAGGAAAGTTCCTTATGCCGAATACTGTTTCAGCGATAGAGAAGGAAAGCACGTCAGGATTGCAGGACCTTGCATAATTAGCACCAATAAAATGAGAAAGATAGCTAAAAGTAAGAGGGGTCAGCCCTTGAAGCTTGACAAAATAAGCTTTGGTTTTCTATAATCAGCCTCATGGCAAGGCCGTTAAGGATAGAGT